>CAZBHZ010000037.1:0-22867 GCA_964492085.1 uncultured Gemmatimonadaceae bacterium
GTCAACATCATGGAGTTCTGCAAGCAGTTCAACGCGAAGACCTCCGACAAGCAGGGGATCACGACCCCGGTCGAGATCACGGTCTACGCGGATCGGTCCTTCACCTTCATTACGAAGACGCCGCCCGCGGCGGTGATGATCAAGAGGGCGATCAGCCTTCCGAAGGGGTCGGGTGAGCCGAACCGTGAGAAGGTCGGCACCATCACCCGCGCTCAGCTCGCGGAGATCGCCGAAACGAAGATGGAAGACCTCAATGCGAACGATATCGATGCTGCGGTCGAGATGATCGCCGGCACCGCGCGTTCCATGGGAGTCGTCGTAGAAGGTTAGTCCGGGACGTGGTCCCGCCCGAGTACCACCGCATGAGAGCCGTCAGCGGTGGGAGGGTCAACGAAGCGGCTCGTGAACAGGATGCCAAAGAAAGGGAAACGCTACGGGGCGGCACGCTCGGCCGTGCCTACCGGCGTGAGAATGGCTCCGGGTGACGCGGTGAAGCTCGTACGCGAGCTCGCCACCGCGAAATTCGACGAATCCGTCGACGTCGCTACGCGTCTGGGAGTCGACCCCCGGAAGGCGGATCAGCTGGTCCGTGGCACCGTCGTCCTTCCGCACGGAACCGGGAAGTCGGTTCGGGTCCTGGCGATCGTCCAGGGTGAGAAGGAAGCCGAAGCCAATGAGGCCGGCGCCGACTACGTCGGGGTCGAGTACGTCGAGAAGATTCAGGGGGGCTGGCTCGACTTCGATGTCTGCGTCGTCACCCCCGATCTGATGGGGAAGGTCGGCCCGCTGGGCCGCGTTCTCGGCCCCCGTGGCCTGATGCCGACGCCGAAAGCCGGAACGGTCACGTTCGACATCGGACGGGCGGTTCAGGAGATCAAGGCGGGAAAGATCGAGTTCCGTGTCGACAAGACCGGGAATGTGCACGCCCCGATCGGGAAGGCTTCGTTCTCCGATGAGCAACTCGAGGAGAACCTCGTCGCCTTCATGGATCAGATCATGAGGTCGAAGCCGTCTGCGGCCAAAGGCACCTACCTCAAGAGTGTTACGGTCTCCAGCACCATGGGGCCGGGCGTAGCCATCGACACCAACGCGTGGAGGGGCTGATGGATCGCGCCACCAAAGAGACGTTCGTGGAGGAGCTGAAGGAACGCATGGATCGCGCTCCGGTGATGTACCTCACGGACTTCACAGGACTGAACGTGAAGGCGATGACCGAACTCCGCGCGACGCTGCGGAAGTCGGGCGCCGAGTACGTCGTCGTGAAGAACCGGCTCGCGAAGCGCGTCTTCGAGGAGTCGGAGTCGCTGCCGGACATCAGCGAGAGCCTCGTCGGGCCTACCGGGTTCGTCTTCGGCTACGAGGATGCCGCGGCGGCCGCGAAGGCACTGAGCGACTTCGCCAAGGATCACGACAAGAAACCCGCCTTCAAGCTGGGGGTCATGGAGAACAAGGTTCTCCAACCCGAGCAGGTGGAAAAGATCGCGAATCTCCCGCCGCGCGAGCAGCTGCTCGCAGAGCTTGCAGGTGCCATGGAAGGCCCGATGGCCGCACTGGCGTCCGCACTCGGTGCGAAGCTTCAGGAGATGGCCGGTCTGATCGACGCGCTCAAGGACGAGCGCGCAAAGGCAGGTTGAGCCCGCATCCCGGGCAGGTAGCACGAGGGACGCGGGCGCGTTCCTGGTAATTCACAGGTTCAAACCAGAAACCGACACGACGTCGGTGGACATCAGGAGACAGGAAAAATGGCGAATCAGGAAGAGTTGCTCGAAGCGATTGGTGGCATGACGGTTCTCGAGCTCTCCGAGTTCGTTGACGCCTTCAAGGAGAAGTTCAACGTCACGGCCGTCGCGGCGCCCGTCGCGGTCGCCGGTGGTGCCGGTGCCGGTGCGGACGCCGGTGCAGCCGAAGAGAAGGACGAATTCGACGTCGTTCTCGCGGGTGTTGGCGACAAGAAGATCCAGGTCATCAAGGTCGTGCGTGAGCTGACCGGCCTGGGCCTCAAGGAGGCCAAGGAGCTGGTGGATGGAGCTCCGGGCACCGTGAAGGAAGGTGCCTCCAAGGAAGAGGCCGAGGAGATGAAGGCCAAGCTCGAGGACGTCGGCGCCAACGTCGAGCTCAAGTAAGGCGGCCCAGGTCAGCGAGTGCCTCGGCATTCGTACCCGGGCAGAACACCCGGAGCGGATCGGTCGACGATCGCAGCTTCGGACGCGGCTTTGTGCCGCGTGACAACTCGGGCCAGCACGGGACCCGGCTGCGGGCACCCCTCGGAAGAGGTGTGCCTGCGGTCGGGACTCGCGCGCTTGTCCCAATTCGAACATGACCACGCACTTCGCCTGCGCTCGCAGGTGAGGTCGTAAGGGGGACGCACGTTGGAACTGCGCAAGGATAACCGGCCGATTCTGAGCTTCGCGAAGCTCAAGTCCGTCATGCCGATGCCCAATCTGCTGGATGTCCAGCTCCGCTCGTTCGAGAAGCTCGTGGAGCAGGATCCGGAGGAACAATGGGATTTCGGGCTCGATCGCGTCTTCGGGGAGATCTTCCCGATCGAGGATGTGAACGAGTACTTCATGCTCGAATACGTCTCATGCACGCTCGGTGAACCGAAGTACTCCGTCGAGGAGTGCATCGAGCGAGACATGACGTATGCGGCACCGCTGAAGGCGACGCTGCGCCTCATCGTCTGGGAGCAGCCCGAGGAGGACGAGGAACAGCCCAAAAAGCGGAAGAAGAAGAAGGTCTCGACGCCGATCGAGGAGCGGGTCACGCAGGACATCATCGAGAAAGAGGTATACCTCGGTGATCTCCCGCTCCTGACCGAACTCGGGACGTTCATCATCAACGGTGCGGAGCGGGTGGTGGTGAGCCAGCTGCACCGCTCGCCGGGTGTCGTGTTCGAAGAGAGCATTCACCCGAACGGCACGAAGCTGTTCAGCGCGCGGATCATTCCTTTCCGCGGGTCGTGGGTCGAGTTCACGCTCGACATCAACGACATCTGCTACGTCCACATCGACAAGAAGAAGAAGTTCCCGGCGACCGCGCTTCTGCGTGCGCTCGGGTACTCGACCGATGCCGACATCTTCAACCTCTACTACGACGTAGAGGTCGTGAAGCTGGGCAAGTTCGATGACGCCAAGAAGCAGGAGATCGAGGGCAAGGTCATCGCCGAGGAGTTCGTTGATCCGGAGACCGGCGAGATCCTGATCGACAACGGCGAGGAGATCGAGGAAGAGGTCATCGAGATCCTCGAGCGCCTCGGCGTCAAGAAGATCAAGCTGTACAAGAGTGATCGTGAGACGGCTCGTGGTGAGAGCCCCATGATCAAGAACACCATCAAGAAGGACCCCACGGAGGACGAGGGAGAAGCGCTCAACGCGATCTACTCGCTACTCCGTCCGGGTGATGCCCCGAACATCGAGACCGCGCGTGAGGCGCTCGAGCGGGTCTTCTTCAACCCGAAGCGCTACGACCTAGGTCGTGTCGGGCGATACAAGATCAACCAGCGTCTTCAGGTGGACGTGCCCCGGAGCGAGACGGTCCTCACCAAGGACGACTTCGTATCGATCGTCGGGCACCTGATCGAGCTCAACGAGGGGCGCGGGTACACGGACGACATCGATCACCTCGGAAACCGCCGTGTGCGCACCGTGGGTGAGCTGATCGCGAACCAGTTCAGCGTCGGCCTCAGCCGGATGGCGCGCCTGGTCAAGGAGCGGATGTCGATCAACACGGATCCCGAGAAGATCAACATCGACGATCTGGTCAATGCACGGACCGTGTCGGCGGTGATCCAGGCCTTCTTCGGGTCCAGCCAGCTCTCGCAGTTCATGGATCAGACGAACCCGCTGGCCGAGATGACGCACAAGCGTCGTCTGTCCGCGCTGGGGCCGGGTGGTCTTACGCGTGAGCGCGCGGGCTTCGAGGTCCGGGACGTTCACTATTCGCACTACGGCCGGATGTGTCCGATCGAGACCCCCGAGGGTCCGAACATCGGTCTCATCACGTCGCTGACGACGTACTCGCGTATCAACGACCTGGGCTTCGTCGAGACGCCCTACCGGAAGGTGAAGAAGGGCAAGGTCACGAACGAGATCGAGTGGTTGTCCGCGAACGAGGAAGAAGAGTCCCGGATCGCGCAGGCCAACGCGCCGCTCGACGCCAAGGGCAACTTCAAGAACGAGTATGTTCTCTGCCGCGAGCGGGGCGACTTCCCGCTGCTGAAGCCGGAGAACATCGAATACATGGA
The DNA here is from genome assembly GCA_964492085.1 of uncultured Gemmatimonadaceae bacterium. Taxonomy (GTDB): domain Bacteria; phylum Gemmatimonadota; class Gemmatimonadetes; order Longimicrobiales; family Gaopeijiaceae; genus UBA2589. The sequence continues at coordinate 4,244 of CAZBHZ010000037.1, forward strand.
CGTGGCCCCGGACCAGCTGGTTTCGGTTGCGGCGGCTCTGATTCCGTTCCTCGAGCACGACGACGCCAACCGGGCGCTCATGGGCTCGAACATGCAGCGCCAGGCCGTCCCGCTCCTCTACACGGACGCGCCCCTCGTCGGGACGGGTCTGGAGGCGAAGGTGGCCTCCGACTCCGGTGCCGTGATCACGGCACGCCGCGGTGGAACCGTGGTGCACGTGACGGCCGACGAGATCGTGGTCGACACGGGCACGATCGCGCCGGGCTCCGGTGAGCAGCCGCTCGCCAAGCTGGCCCAGTACGATCGTTACCGTCTGCGGAAGTACTGGCGGACGAACCAGGACACGGCGATCAACCAGCGTCCGCTGGTGAAGATCGGCGAGGAGGTTCACCCGGGCGACATCATCGCCGACGGTCCGAGCACGGATCAGGGTGAGCTCGCCCTCGGTCGAAACCTCCTGGTCGCGTTCATGCCGTGGTACGGGTCGAACTTCGAGGATGCCATCGTCATCAGCGAGAAGCTGGTGAAGGACGACGTCTTCACCTCGATCCACATCCAGGAGCTGGAGCTCCACGTCCGCGACACAAAGCGCGGCATGGAAGAGATCACGCGCGAGATCCCGAACGTGGCCGAAGAGAGCCTCGTGGACCTCGACGAGCGCGGCATCGTCCGCGTCGGTGCCCGCGTGAAGGCCGGCGACATCCTGGTCGGGAAGATCACGCCGAAGGGTGAGACGGAGCTCTCTCCGGAAGAAAAGCTCCTCACCGCGATTTTCGGTGAGAAGGCGAAGGACGTGAAGGACTCGTCCCTTCGGGTCTCGCCCGGCATGTCGGGGACAATCATCGACGTGAAGATCTTCAGCCGCCGGATCGATGATCCGCTCCTCGAGAAGGAGCACGGCGTGAAGATCGGTGATCTCCGCGCCATGGAGCGTGAGGAAATCCAGCGCATTCAGGATGCGCGCGACGAGGAGCTCCGCACGGTCCTGCAGCGGCAGACGGTCGCCCTGATGCTGAAGAAGGGAACGGTTGAGCCGATCCTCGACGAGGGCACGAAGTTCTCGAAGGAGATCATCGACGGCATCAACTTCAAGCGCGTCGATCTCAAGACTTTCAAGCTCCAGAACAAGGACGCCAGCGAGCGTCTGCGCCGCGTGTGCGACGAATCCGATCGCCGCATTCAGCGTGTGAAGGAGCGGACCGAAGAGCAGATCGACAAGGTCTTCCAGCCCGACGAGTTGCCGCCGGGTGTGGTCCAGCTCGTGAAGGTGTATGTCGCCGAGAAGCGGAAGATCTCCGTCGGTGACAAGATGGCTGGTCGCCATGGAAACAAGGGCATCATCGCCCGGATCGTGCCGGAGGAGGAGATGCCGTTCCTCCCCGACGGGACTCCGGTGGAGATCGTCCTGAACCCGCTCGGTGTGCCGTCCCGCATGAACGTCGGGCAGATCCTGGAGACCCACCTCGGGTGGGCGGGCCGTGTGCTCGGCTTCGAGTCGAAGACGCCGGTCTTCCAGGGGGCGACCGAAAACGAGGTGGGTGCGCTGCTCAAGCTCGCCGGGCTCCGGTGGGTCGACGAAGCGCTCAACCTGCGCGCCGAGTCGCCGACGTCGCGTGAAGACATCACGACGATGGTCGAGATCGCGGGCGTGCTGCCGGTGATCATGGCGGGCGGTGACGACGAGTCCGATGGTGCGGACCCGGTCGGTCACACGCACGGGATTGGCCAGTCGCTCGACGCATACCTCGGGGCCAAGCTGTCGAAGAAGCAGGAGAAGTACTTCGACAAGGTCGTCGCCTTCCTCCTCGACGCCGCCGATGAGATCTCGGAGCGGAAGGGTGAGAAGATGAGCGATCTTTTCCCCGCGATTCAGAAGCTCAAGGGTCGTTCCACCGTGAAGTCGGGACTCGACGACGCGGTGGTCGAGCTCCTCGAGCACGCCGAGATCTTCCCGAACGGAAAGATCTGGCTCCGCGATGGCCGCAGCGGCCGGAAGTTCGACTTCCCGGTCACGGTCGGCGCGATCTACATGCTCAAGCTGAGTCACCTCGTGGACGACAAGATCCACGCGCGCTCGATTGGGCCGTACTCGCTCGTTACGCAGCAGCCGTTGGCCGGTAAGGCTCAGTTCGGCGGACAGCGTTTCGGTGAGATGGAGGTGTGGGCTCTCGAAGCGTACGGCGCCGCGCATACGCTGCAGGAGATCCTCACCGTCAAGTCAGACGACGTCCAGGGCCGCTCGAAGGTCTATGAGGCCATCGTGAAGGGCGACAACCTGCCCAAGCCGGGCATCCCTGAGTCGTTCAACGTTCTCGTGAAGGAACTCCAGGCCCTCGGCCTCTCCGTCACCCTCGGAGAGGAGGAGTAAGAGATGATCGATTTCCCCAGGACCCGCGATCAGCGTTCGGCCGACTTCGAGTTCATCCAGGTCCGACTCGCCTCTCCGGAGGAGATTCGTTCCTGGTCGTTCGGTGAGGTCATCAAGCCGGAAACGATCAACTACCGTTCCTTCAAGCCGGAACGCGACGGACTCTTCTGCGAGCGCATCTTCGGTCCCGTAAAGGACTGGGAGTGCCACTGCGGTAAGTTCAAGCGCATCCGTTTCCGCGGTCACGTATGTGATCGCTGCGGCGTGGAGGTCACGCTCTCGAAGGTCCGGCGTGAGCGCATGGGCCACATCGAGCTGGCCGTCCCGGTCGCGCACATCTGGTTCTTCAAGACGCTTCCGAGCCAGCTGGGTTATCTGCTCGGCATGACGCTGCGTGACCTCGAGAAGGTCATCTACTACGCGGCCTATGTCGTTACGAATCCGGGCAAGCAGGAGGTCGAATTCCAGCAGTTGCTCGACGAAGACGAGTATTACGACCTCCGTGTGAAAGCCCGTGAGGAAGGGGACGACGAGTTCAAGGCGGAGATCGGTGCCGAAGCGGCCCGCACGCTCCTGCAGATGCTCGACGATCCCGATAAGAAGAAGATCAAGGACCGCAATGCGGACGGCCGTGGACTCGACCGTCTCGCCGAGTGGCTCCGGTACGAGATCGCCAACGAGACCTCCCAGCACCGGAAGAAGAAGAAGCTGAAGAGGCTCAAGGTCGTGGACGCGCTGCGCACGTCCGGTGACACGCCGGACACGCGCAACAAGCCCGAATGGATGATTCTCGACGTGATTCCGGTCATTCCGCCAGATCTACGTCCACTCGTTCCGCTCGACGGTGGGCGCTTCGCGACGTCCGATCTGAACGACCTGTACCGCCGGGTCATCAACCGGAACAACCGGCTCAAGAAGCTCATCGACATGCGTGCGCCGGAGGTCATCCTCCGCAATGAGAAGCGCATGCTGCAGGAGTCGGTCGACGCCCTCTTCGACAACGGTCGTCGTTCGAAGGCGATCCGGGGACGCGGAAAGCGGCCGCTCAAGTCGCTCTCCGACATGCTCAAGGGCAAGCAGGGCCGCTTCCGGCAGAACCTGCTCGGAAAGCGCGTGGACTATTCCGGCCGTTCGGTCATCGTCGTCGGACCGGAGCTCAAGCTCCACCAGTGCGGTCTGCCGAAGGCGATGGCGGTCGAACTCTTCAAGCCGTTCATCATCCACGAGCTCGAGAAGCGTGGTGAAGCCGAGACGGTGAAGCGCGCCAAGAAGATCGTCGAGAAGGAAGATCCGAAGGTCTACGAGGTCCTCGAGGACATCATCAAGGACCACCCGGTTCTTCTGAACCGTGCGCCGACGCTTCACCGACTAGGAATCCAGGCGTTCGAGCCGGTGCTCGTCGAGGGTAAGGCGATCCGCCTTCACCCCCTCGCGTGTGCGGCGTTCAACGCGGACTTCGACGGTGACCAGATGGCGGTGCACCTGCCGCTCTCGTTCGAGGCGCAGCTCGAGGCTCGTGTCCTCATGCTCTCCTCGAACAACATCCTGCTTCCGTCGAACGGCCGTCCGGTCGCGGCACCGACGCAGGACATGGTCATCGGGTCGTACTACCTGACCAACCCGGGTCTGCAGATTGGTGATCTCGAGCGTGTCGCCAATGACACCAAGGTCGCCAAGAGCCGCCGTGAGAAGGCCGACGAGCAGCTCAACGAGATCTACGCCGATGCGCCTCGCTACTCCTCCTATGGGGACGTGGAAATGGCGCTGGCGCAGGAGCGGGTGACGTTCAACTCGCCGGTCTGGTACTTCGTGTCCGCTGAGTTCGGCGGGGTCGAGGAGAAAGATGCGCGCTGGGAGCGGACGACCGCCGGACGCGTGCTCTTCAACTCGATCATCCCCGACGAGCTGGGCTTCATCAACAAGACGTTCGGCAAGCGTGAGCTGGGAGACCTCGCGTTCGAGTGCTTCACGGTGACCGGCATGGGCCGTACCACCGAGTTCCTCGACGCGATCAAGGACTTCGGGTTCCGCTACGCGACGATGGGTGGAATCTCCGTCGGCATCGAGGATCTTGAGGTCCCGGCCGAGAAGCGGGAGATCCTCGAGGAGGCCGACGAGCAGGTCGCGCGCTTCCAGAAGGCGTATGCGAGCGGCTTCATCTCGAACGGTGAGCGTTACAACAAGGTCATCGACACGTGGACGCACGCGAACAACGACGTCGCGGACGCGATGGTGCGCCACCTGGAGCGGTCACACGACGGCTTCAACCCGGTGTACATGATGATGACCTCGGGTGCGCGGGGTAACCGCGACCAGATGCGTCAGCTCGCCGGGATGCGTGGCCTTATGGCCAAGCCGCAGAAGAAGCTGACGGGTGGCATCGGCGAGATCATCGAGTCGCCCATCAAGTCGAACTTCCGGGAGGGTCTTTCCGTGGTCGAGTACTTCATCTCGACGCACGGCGCCCGGAAGGGTCTGGCCGATACGGCGCTGAAGACCGCGGACGCCGGATACCTGACACGTCGTCTCGTCGACGTCGCTCAGGACATGACGATCACGACGGAGGACTGCGGGACGATCCTCGGCCTCGAGATGACCGCGCTGAAGGAAGGCGAGGATATCATCGAGCCGCTGTCCGACCGCATTGTCGGCAACGTCGCGCTCGATGACATCTACGACCCGATCGACGGCGAGCTCATCGTCAAGGCGGGCAACCTCATCGTCGAGGAGCAGGCCGAGCAGATCGAAGATGCCGGGCTGCAGATGGTTCGCATCCGCTCCGTCCTCACCTGCGAGGCGAAGCGTGGTCTGTGCCAGAGGTGCTATGGCCGTAACCTGGCGACCATGAAGATGGTCGACGTCGGTGAGGCGGTCGGTATTCTCGCGGCACAGTCGATCGGTGAGCCCGGGACGCAGCTTACGCTGCGGACGTTCCACATCGGTGGTACGGCGTCGCGCATCGCGGCGCAGACCCAGCGCAAGTCGAAGATCGACGGCATCGTGGATCTCGAGCGCGTGACCACCGTCACGACGCCCGACGAGACGATCATCGTGACGTCGCGTGAGGGTGAGATTCTCCTCAAGACGCCGGAAGGCGCGGTTCGGAGTCGCCTCGCGGTTCCGTACGGTGCCACGATCGACATCGAGAAGGGGCAGGAGATTTCCGCGGGTGACCTGCTCTTCAGCTGGGACCCGTACTCCGAGCCGATGGTGGCGGACTCGAAGGGTGTCATCCACTTCCAGGACATCGTCGAGGATGTGACGATGCGCGAGGAGCTGGACGAATCCACGGGTCGCCGTCAGATGGTGATCATCGAGGACCGGGACAAGAAGCTCCACCCGACGATCGTCATCCGGAAGAACACGAAGAAGGCCGAGAAGCTGCGTGAGTTTATCGTCCCGGTCGGCGCCCAGTTGACCGTGAAGGACGGGGACGAGGTCGAGCTTGGTGACACCATCGCGAAGATCAGCCGCGAGGTGTACAAGACGCGCGACATCACCGGTGGTCTGCCGCGTGTCGCGGAGCTCTTCGAGGCCCGCAAGCCGAAGGATCCGGCCGTCATCACCGAGATCGACGGCAGCATCTCCTTCGGTGACATCAAGCGCGGTAAGCGTCAGATCCACGTCACGCCGGAGCAGGGTGAGCAGCGGACGTACGATGTGCCGGTCGGTAAGCACATGCGCGTCCACACCGGCGATGTGGTGCGGGCTGGAGACCGGATCTCCGAGGGCCCGGTCAACCCGCACGATATCCTCGCCATTAAGGGGCCGAGGGCCGTTCAGGAGTATCTGCTGAACGAGATCCAGGAGGTCTACCGGCTTCAGGGCGTGAAGATCAACGACAAGCACATCGGCGTGATCGTGCGCCAGATGCTGCAGAAGGTTCGTGTCACCGATGCTGGAGACACGGAGCTTCTGGAGGGCGAAAACGTCGACCGGACCGAGTTCCGGACGGTGAACACCGCGGCGATCGCGGACGGGAAGAAGCCGGCACGCAGTGAGCCGCTCCTGCTCGGGATCACCAAGGCGTCGCTCACCACCGAGTCGTTCATCTCGGCTGCCTCCTTCCAGGAGACGACCCGGGTGCTCACCGATGCGGCCGTCCGCGGCGCGAAGGACGAGCTCAAGGGTCTGAAGGAGAACATCATCATCGGCCACCTGATCCCGGCCGGTACCGGTATCCACCGGTACTCGAACGTCGAGTTCATGGTCGAGCAGTCGTACTATGACGAGGAGATCCTGCCTCTCGGCGAGCCGGGTGAGCTGGTGCCCGGACTCGGCATCGAGGGTGACGAAATCCTCGGGCTCGAGTAGGACGAAGCCTCTCGAGGCTTCAGGATTGGGCCCGGGTCGCGTGAGCGGCCCGGGCCTCGTTCGTCAGGGGGTCCAGTGAGTCGAATCGTCGTCGGGATCGCGGGTGGAAGTGCCTCCGGCAAGTCCACGGTGGTCCGCGAAGTCACCCGTCTGCTCGGTGTGGGTCGTGCGACCGTGCTCAGTCACGACGCCTACTACCATGATCTGTCACACCTCCCCATGGAGCGGCGGATCGAGGTCAACGTCGACCATCCCGACTCGCTGGAGACGTCTCTGCTGGTAGACCACATCGGCAGGCTCCGCTCCGGACAGCTCGTGGAGATGCCGGTGTACGACTACGTCTCCCAGACGCGTGCTGCCTCGGGCATCATGGTGGTGCCCGCTCCCGTCATCCTCGTCGAGGGTATGCTGACCCTGCACGAGGCTCGGCTACGTGACCTGATGGATCTCCGCGTATTCATCGACACGACACCGGAGCAGCGATTGGCTCGTCGAATTGCTCGAGACACCGTGGAGCGAGGGCGTGATCAGGGGGCAGTGGAGCATCAGCATGTGGAGCGGGTTCAGCCGATGCACGACGTCTTCGTGCAACCCTCCCGAGCTCACGCGAACCTCCTGCTGGACGGAGGTGGACGGAACGCAGAGGGGATCAGAGCGCTGGCTGATCGCATCGTGGGGCTGCTTGAGGGACGAGGAGCCTGAACCCGAGGAGTCCGCTCCGTCACACGAGCCCTCGCTCGATCGTTTCCCGGGTAGAGTGACTTCAACCCGGGGGTTTCATGGCCCGCTTCACGTTCGTACGCCAAGCCTGCATCGCGCTCCTCACGATCGCGTCGATCACCGCACCTGTGTCCGGTCAGGTGATCGGGCTGAAGACCGTGCCGCTCGCTGCGGGCGATCAATTCCTGATCTTTCCCTCGCAGAATCTCGGCATGGGCGGAACCTCGTTCGCCCTCCGGGACCCGCTGGCGGACCCGTTCGGTAACCCGGCGGCAGGGGTTCGGCTCACCGGATCACGACTGTTCAGTGTGCCGACGTTCTATTCGGTGTCCGACGAAAACGGGGGCGCCCGGACGATGCCGGTCGGAATCCACCTTCGATCCGAAGACTGGTTCGGTGGTGGGATGGTGGCGTTGCAGGACGTTGACCAGGGACGGGCCGCATCCAACTGGAACTGGCTGCCGCCCCTCGATGGGACATTCAGCCTTCCCAACCCGAACCTGCTGGCGGAGCGGTCAGCGACGAACCGGTTTGCGCAGCTCTTCCTGGGGCGCGAGCTCACCGACACGTGGTCGATTGGAGCAAGCGCCTTGCTGGTCGGGATCAACGCCACCGATGGCGTCGAGCAGCTGTATGCCAACGCATGGGACATCGTCGAGCACGGAAGCGTGACAGACTATCGGATCGGGCTCGTCGGAAGGCTAACGGGTGATCGGACGGTCGAAGTCGCGCTGGTGCGCAGCCACGCAGAGATGACGCAGGAAGTCACGTCGGTCGAGTGGGAGCTGACGGACAGCATGATGTGGTTGTGGACGCCGACGGTGGATGAAGAAGACCACCGCAACATCACGAAGACATGGGGTGGACAGGTCAGCTACCTGCAGCCGCTCGAAGCGGCTGGATGGACGGTGGGTGGGTCCCTCACCATCAATCGCAAGGATCACCCCAAGATCCCGACCTATGATCTCGTGGCGGTTCAGAACGCCGAGCGTCCGCCCATCCCGAGGGATCCCGGGAACAGCTGGGCCTTCGTGATCGGAGCCGGACTCGCGTACGAGGAAGGCCCGACGACCTTCGCGCTCGATGTCGCGTATGAGCCGGCCGTGAGTGACACCTGGGCCGACGAACTCGTGGACGTTACCGCCGCCGACGGGAGCGTCATCCCGGCTGGTGGACATACGGTCGACAACCACTTCGAGTTTGCCAACGCGTCTGCGAGGCTCGGACTGGATCAGCAGATCGCCGAGTCGTGGACGGTCCAGCTCGGCGTGCGTATGCGCTCGTACAGCTACCGCATGGAGCAGGAGGACTATGTCCTCGGTCTCGAGCGCAGCCTCACGCAGCAGTGGACGGAGTGGACTCCGTCGTGGGGCGTCTCGTACGACCTGGGTGGGATCGATCTCCGGTATATCGGCATGGCTTCTGCCGCAGGACATTTCCCCTTTCCGGGGCCTGGCGGGGACGAGCTCTGGATCAACGCCGCCGTACCGGAAGGAGATCAGCTTCTGGGTGGTGACATCCTCGCGCCACCGGCGGGTGGACTGGCTACACCGGACCAGACCACCCTCACGCACCGGCTCCAGATTTCGCTGCCGATTCGGTGAGGTGCCGGTTCCGCGGGCAGGACCACGGGGACCTCACCGCTGCCGACGAGCGGCTCCACGGGCTCAGACGACAATGCGCAGGAGCCTACTGAGGCGCCGGGAGATGCCCTCGTATCTGGGGAAGAGCTCCTCCAGCTCGTCCAGGTCGTCGATCCACTCCGAGAGCCCCACGATGATCAGGAAGTCCGGCAATCCGAAGAGGGCTGAGAATCCACCAACGACGAGAGCGACTTCACCGTCGAGCACGAGGCTCCGGGTATTCTGATTGTGTGAACCGATCGCGAAGAAGATGGCGATCCGGGCGCGCTCGGCCGGCGTGAGCTGCGTGGCGTAGCTCTGGAGGATGAGTCGAGTGGGCGGAAGCAGCTCCTCTGCCATGATCCGGAAATTGCGGTACTCGCCTCGGGCGAGAGACTGGTTCCGCTCCGCCAGCTCCCGGAAGTAGGTCAGGATTGGCTGCGCTACCTCGGGCATGGCGAGTAGTTCGTCCCATGCCTCCCGCGTGGCGAAGTAGTTCGCCTTCATGTGCAGCTTCGGCGGCTCGAATTCGCCGTCTGCCTCATAGTCGCGGGAATAGCCATTCTCGAGCAGCCGCGTGGCCTCGCGCTCCAGCTCGACGAGCACGTCGGGGTGGAAGCCGTAGAGCTCTCGCAACCACGGCGTCTGCTCGACGGTGGAGCTGAAGGCGAGAAGCTTACGTGCAACGTCACCGACGGGCAGGTCCGTGTTGTACAGCCCGACCTTGAGCAGGCCTCCGCCTTCGGCGAGCTCGCGCTCGAAGACCTCTCCGGCCACGACGACGCGAGTCAGCGCTTCCTGTGCCCGGGACATTTGCGGAAAGCCTGCGCTCGGTGCGTTGGCAATGGCGGGGGCGATGATCAGGGACCGGCCTCCTCGCAGTGCGTGACCGATCAGCATGGACGCCCAGAGGTGAGATCCCCAGATGGAGTCGGGAGCCTTGATCACGGATCCCGGGGGCATCAGGGTGTACAGCGTGGCCTTGAAGATGGACACCGCCTTGAAGCGGAAGCCGATCTGGTTGTGGAGCTGCATGTCCTCCCCCCACTCGGCACCCATGGAGGCCACGGTATCCGCGATCGCCTGATCGTAGTTGGCACCTCGTTCCTTCGGGCGCAGCTCCCACGGTACCTCACGGTCCGTGATCCCCTGATTCAACAGCAACTGGCGCGCCGCGTCCTTCAGAGACAGGAGGACCGGACCCTGGACCATCATGGCACGGTCTTCCCACGACGCGCCGACGTAGTGCTCACCCACGCCCATTCCCGTATAGATCGCCTGGCCCTTGTACGGGTCCCCCTCGGTCACGTCGTAGAAGGCGATCTTGCGATGGTCCCGCATTACGACGTCGGGCAGGCCCATGAAGAATGGGAAGATCTCGTTGGTCCAGAATGTGGCGTCGGGCGGGTTCGTCACGTTCACGTGGACCTTCACGACGTTCTCGATCCACCCGGTGCCAAAGTGCAGGGATTGTGACTGCATCAGCTCGGAGTTGGCGACCGCGAAGCGCAGTTCAGTCTGAAGCCCGGAGATCGAGTCCTCCCATGCCCTGAACTCGTCCGGGAGCTCGATCTCGTGATGCAGCGGATCCTGAAGCAGGTCGAGCCACAGTCTCCCCTGGTTCGCCTGGAAGTACATCTGGTCGATGAAGATCAGGTACTGCGGGATCTTACCGACGGTGTCGTACGCGCTGACGCGCTCGATCAGCGCGGGGAAGTAGGAGTCGACGACCTGCTTGAAGCCTTCTTCGTCCGGATCTCCTTCACTGTCGTAGCCGCGAAAGTCGTGGATCCAGAGAACGTGATAGTCCTCCGTCTCCCGGATCATTCGTGTCAGTTCCGCCTGGAACTGATCGTTCTCGATGTACCACCGCTGATTCCCGCGTGTGAACGTCTCCCGGGTTGCACGTTCTACAAGCGCATTGAGTTCACGCTGTTCATCGTGCTGATGTGGTTCCAGTGCCAGTTGGAAGGGGAGCCATACCATGCGGGAGTCGAGCCATTGCTCCCGATTCCTCGCGCGAACCTGCTCCACGACGTCGAGGATCTGCGCGAAGGTCCACGTCGTTGCCCGAAGCTGATTGAAGTCGAGTGAGGTTTCGCTCGTGAGCCATTCGTAGAATTCGGCCGAGGCGGACGCCGCGAGCCCACGTGTCGAATCCGGGTTCTTCTTCTGGCCCAGGAGCCGGTTGTAGGGAAGGAGGACGAGCTCGAGCATGATCTCTCTCGCCCTGTCAGCCGTGCGCCGCCCGAACTCGGTGGATGAACCCCGGGACAGGCTACGGCCGGAGGTGGCGACCGAAAACGCCCGCACCAGCTCGGTGTGGTAGTCTTCGACGTCGTCCACCGGAGATCGAATCGGGCCGGCGGTGGGGGTGTCTCCCGACATGTGCGAACGCAACTCCACCATCTCGGCGGCGAAGTGCTCCAGCGCGTTGTCCTGGCTCCATGCCCACTGTTCCGTGAAGGGAATCGTCATCCGGTTGAGCCAGTGCGCGTGTCGGGATGCGTTGGTGAGCGCATCGACGAGCGTAGAGTCCGGGATGAGGAAGATCGGAGGCGGCTCGGGTGCCGAGAGCTCTACGTGATCCTGCCTGGGCCGTGTCCGTCCGATGAACGGCTGACCGATGGGTAGTCGGAACCCGAGGCTTACCGACCGTTCCCGTCCCGGGAGGAAGTCGACGCGGACCGCTCCGCCGGGTGCGAAGATGCCACCGCGCTGGAACGGGTGGATCAGGGAGAAGAAGGCGTCGAACTCCTGGTCTCGCGCGTTGTAGTCGACTCCGGCCGCGAAGCGCGCCGCGGGTGAGAAGAGGCCGACGCGCCCACCGCCGTCGAAGTTTCCGGTTCCGGCGAATGTGCCTCGAGTCCCGAAATACGCTTCCGTCAGGATGCCCAGGCCGGCGGTCATGGGGTTCAGGAGGTCGCGGTACACGCCGGTGTTGAAATACGCCGTGGCCCGATCGTCCCCACCGTGCACGCCGGCCGAAAATCCGGCGGCCCACGTCCATGTGGGGGGCACGCCCATCGAGACGGTGAAGCCACCCCGGTTCGGCGGGAGCACGTCCTGAGCCGAGGCGGGACGGGATGCGATCGTGGTCAGGATGCAGATGAACCACAGCGCGATCCGTCGCCGGGACCCTGCGGCACCATGGAGTCGGAAGCGCATGACCACTGTCCTAGAAGAGGTCGTACTTTACGCGGACTATCGCCATCCGACCTACCGACGGCACGCCGACGAAGGATCGATAGGCCTCGTCGAGAATGTTGCTGACGCCGACCTGAAGGGTCGCCGCGGTGGTCGGGACTTTGTAGCCGAGCGTCACGTCGATCAGGGCGTAGGCATCGATGCACGGCTCGGCGTTCGACGGCCGGTTTGGCATGCACGCGGTGCCGTCGAAGACCGTCGACAGAAATGGGAATCGCCCGGTGTAGCGCACGCGAGCCGAACCGTTCAGCCCCCGCCCGGCATCGCGGTACGTGACGCCGACGGTACCCTTGTTCGACGGGGCGTTGAGGGCGAGCGGGACCTCACCGTCCACCGTGAACCAGTTTTCACTGACGTGGGAATAGGTGGCCGAGACGGTCCATTCGGGGGCCACGAACCACTGGAGTGTGACGTCCCCACCCCAGAGGCCGATGTCACCGAGATTTCGATAACTCGCGATCAGGTCGGCGCTCCCACTCGCCATCTGCGAAGCATCGGACGCGGCAACCGCCAGGGGGACCTGTCCGATCGTGCTGGCGAGCGCGGTCGCCTCGGCGGTCGCCTGGCTGGTGGCCTCGCCGAGCGTGAGCCCACCCGAGGCCACGAGTTCGTCGACGCGCGCCGGTACATACTCGGCTGCGAGCCAGCTGCCGAGGTCCTGACCGTCCAGATGCAGGAGGGGGGTCTCCACGGTGAGCGGCGAGACGAAGTCGTTCTGCTTCATGTAGTAGACATCGGCCGAGATGTGGACCGAGTTCGAGAACACACCACTCCAGCCCATCTCGAACGTTTCCGTGTTGCTCTCACGCACGGGGGGCATGTCGCGCAGTTGAAGCTCGTCGAGGGGCCGCAGGCCGGCGTCGGGATCTTCGGGGTCGAAGAAGGCGATTCCCACGTCATCCTGTTCGGGGCTGAGCGACCCGAGGAGCGAGAGGGCGTCGGGAGGCATCACGCCCATCTGGTTCTGCAGCGAGAGCGCGAGGTCCCACAGGGTCGCTGCGTCCGCGGGGAGGAGCTGTCCCGGCCCTCCGGTGTTGAACGGCGACCGGATGCCCCTCAGGGAGCCATCGGCGTTTCGCCATGCGAACCCGTTCTGCCCCGTTCCGAATGCCCGGAAGGTGTAGCCCAGCTGGGCCAGCAGATCGTCGGGGGCGGCGCCGGCGCCGATGTCCAGGAAGTGATTCAGCGTCGTCGGCGTCGAGAAGGCCTGATTGTATGCGAAGCGGATTGCGTTCCTCTCATTGGGTTTCACGACCATGGCGACACGAGGGGAGAACACGTTGTCGGGCAGAATCGAGTGGTCGTCGATCCGCCCGACGGCGATCAGATCCACCTTGGGCGAGATCGCCGTCTTGGATTGCAGGTAAACGCCCCACTCCTTGATGTCGTTCTCGACCTCGTAGATGCCGTAGATCGTGCCCCGGCTCTCGGGTCGGGTGGAGAAGTAGTCGATGCCGTACGTGAAGTCCTGACGGCCACCCGCCATGTCGAAGCCGTTCTGAGCCTGGAATACGCCGACCGTCGAGCGGTCGACGAGCTGCAGACCGTCTCGGAGGAAGAACGCATCTCCCGAGTCGTTCGCGTTGAAGTATCCCTGCACCGACCAGCGGTCGTAGCGGAGGCGTCCCTGCACGTACTGGTGGAGCCAGTGCTTGATCTGAACGGCACTCAGTCCGGTGAGCTCGATACCGCTCATGTCCGTGACCCCGAACGAGCCGACGACCTCACCCCGGCTCGAAAAACGCCAGTCGGCGCGGGCATCGACGCCATAGCGACGCACCTCGAGATCACGGTCGCCGACCCGCGCGCACGCGACCGCCGCCTGCTCGTCCGACAGGCCGCGCAGTGCGCGGTCGGCGACGCACGCCTGGGGATCATCCCGTGCCTCCAGCCGCGCCGTCTGCTCGGCAGGATCGACGTAGCCCCATTCTTCCCCCCTCATGGCCCGACCCGAGACCTTGAGTCCGAAGTTCTCGCTGGCCAGGAAGGCGGTACGGAAAGAGCCCTCGAACAGGGAACGCTGGCCCGTACCGAGCGTCACCGTCGTGCCCTGCTCGTCGAGGGGCGACTTCGTGATCACGTTTACGACACCGTTCGCCGTATTCGGGCCGTAGAGTGCCGATCCCGCGCCGAGCACGACTTCCATCCTGTCGATGTCGTCGTCGATCTGTGGCAGGAAGTGCATGAAATTCACCCGCAGCGACGGCAGGCCGGCCAGCCGATCGTCCGTCAGCAGGTGGAGGGCGCCCGAGAAGATGTTGTTGAATCCGCGCACCACCAGGTTCGATGATTGGAGTCCCTGTGTACCGACGTCGACGCCCGGTGACTCCCGAAGATGCTCGACCGGCGACGTCGCGGGTCGCTCGATGATGTCCTCGGAGAGGACCGCGTGGCTGGAACTCGGCGCAGTGATCTCCGTGTCGATTGAACCACGGGACGCGGTCACGATGAATCCGGCGAGGCGGAACCCCTGTGACTCCAGGGGCAGATTGCGTGCGGTCGTCTGACCCGCCGAAACGGTGATCCGATCGAAGCGCGTCGGTGAGAAATCCTCCGCCTCGATCAGCAGGTCGTATACGCCTGCCTCCAGGCGGAGCTGAAAGCTGCCGTCGCGTCGGCTCGTCACGAGCTCGGGAGGCCCCCCACCGACGACACTGATGAGTGCGTTGGGGATCGGATCGAGCGTTGTCGCATCCACTACGCGTCCTGCGATCGCGCCCACCTGGGCCGCAACGGGGACCTCGGCGGCGGCCAGAAGCGCCGCCGTCAGGAAGCAGAATCGAATTGTCTTTGCCCGCAACGCCCCATCCTTGTTGGAGGTCGCTGCACTCCGGATGCCTCAACGTAGAAGGTATGCGAGCCGCTCCAAGCCAAGAAATCTGCTACGAATCGCGTAGGGATATGCCCCACAACAGGATCCATCGTATGCCAGCGGGCCGGACGATCGGCTCGGGAAACCCTTCACGGTGGGGGAAGGGCGACCCCCGGAAACCCCGAGGGATTCCGGTGAAATACGGGGTTCCGGTCCGTTGACACCCCTGAGACCCGTTTCTACCTTTCCATGCTCTGTCGGACCGGCGTCCGCGATGTTCGTGGCCGCCGTTTTTTGTCACGGTGTAGTGAGGTAGGAATGCCGACCATCAGCCAGCTCGTGCGGAAGGGCCGCAAGGCGCAGGTCAAGAAGAACAAGGCGCCGGCTCTCCAGCGTAACCCGCAGAAGCGGGGCGTCTGCACGCGTGTGTACACGACCACGCCGAAGAAGCCGAATTCGGCCCTCCGGAAGGTGGCTCGTGTGCGCCTGACCAACGGCTTCGAGGTCACCGCATACATCGGCGGGGAGGGGCACAATCTCCAGGAGCACTCGATCGTGTTGATTCGTGGCGGTCGTGTTAAGGACCTTCCCGGCGTTCGCTATCACATCGTCCGCGGCACCCTCGACGCGTCTGGCGTCGAGGCCCGCCGTCAGGGACGCTCCAAGTATGGGGCCAAGCGGCCCAGGTAAGGCAGATAGATGAGTCGTCGCAGCCGCGCGGTGAAGCGCGAGACCCCACCGGATCCGAAGTTCGAATCCCGAGGTGTCACGAAGTTCATCAACAACCTGATGATCGACGGAAAGAAGTCGAAGGCAGAAAAGATCTTCTACGATGCCGTCGACCTCATGGAGCAGCGCTCTGGTCAGCCCGGACTGCAGGTGTTCGAGACGGCGCTGAACAACGCCAAGCCGGCGCTCGAGGTGAAGAGCCGCCGCGTTGGTGGTGCCACGTATCAGGTTCCGATCGAGGTGCGCCCCGACCGTCGTACGGCGCTGGCGACACGCTGGCTCATCGGATTCGCGCGTGGCCGTTCGGAGAAGAGCATGGCCGAACGGCTCGCCGCAGAGCTCCTCGCCGCCAGCCGCGGCGAGGGCAGCACGATCAAGAAGAAAGACGACACGCACCGGATGGCCGAGGCCAACAAGGCATTCGCCCACTATCGGTGGTAGTCACGAGGAACTGAACGACACGACGTAAGCGCAGACCGAAGCTCTCGCATCAGAAGAGGGCCGCGGACAACAGAAACGCGATGGCCCCCGGATGAGCCGATGGGCCCTCTCCGACCCAGGGAGCGCGGATGGCCGCTCGTCCGAATGGACTGCGGCAGACACAACCACGCTCCCTTTTTCATGCCCCGTCAGGGGCTGGATGAACGAAGCAAAAGACGAGAAACAGATAGATGCCCAGGACGACGCCACTTCCGCTGCTACGCAACATCGGCATCATGGCGCACATCGATGCCGGTAAGACCACGACCACTGAGCGTGTTCTGTTCTACACCGGCCGCGTGCACCGCGTCGGTGAGGTCCATGATGGTGCCGCCACCATGGACTGGATGGAGCAGGAGCAGGAGCGTGGAATCACGATCACGTCGGCTGCGACGACTGCACACTGGACCCGCTTCGGGACCGAGCACCGGATCAACATCATCGACACCCCTGGCCACGTGGACTTCACGGCCGAGGTGGAGCGCTCGCTCCGTGTTCTCGATGGCGCTGTTGCCGTCTTCTGTGCCGTCGGTGGTGTAGAGCCGCAGTCGGAGACCGTCTGGCGTCAGGCCGACCGTTACGGCGTCCCGCGCATCGCCTTCGTGAACAAGATGGACCGCATCGGCGCGGACTTCATGAACGTCGTCGGGATGATGAAGGATCGTCTCGGTGCGAACGCGCACCCGGTTCAGTACCCGCTGGGTGAGGGCGAGCTGTTCACGGGCATGGTCGACATCATCGAGCGCAAGGCGATCATCTTCGAGGATGAGATGGGCTCGAAGATCACCGAAGGCCCGGTGCCGGACGGCCTCACGGACACGATCGAGGAACTCCGCAACACCCTCCTCGAGGCTGCTGTGGAGCACGATGACGAGCTCATCGAAAAGTATTTCGCGGGTGAGGAGCTGACGGACGATGAATTCCGTCACGCGATCCGTGCTGCGACGATCAAGGGCGTCATCTTCCCGGTCTTCTGCGGTTCCGCTTTCAAGAACAAGGGCGTTCAGGCTCTTCTCGACGGCGTCATCGACTACCTGCCGTCGCCGGTCGACGTACCGGCAATTCAGGGGCACTTGCCGCAGCACGACGAGACGTTCGAGGAGCGTCCGGCAGACGACGATGCTCCGTTCTCGGCGCTCGCGTTCAAGATCGCGACCGATCCGTACGTCGGTAAGCTGACGTTCTTCCGCGTCTATTCGGGGTCGCTCCCGTCAGGCTCGTACGTGCTCAACGCGACCAAGGGCAAACGCGAGCGCGTGGGCCGGATCCTGCAGATGCACGCGAATAAGCGTGACGAGCTGGACGAGGTGTACGCGGGCGACATCGCGGCGGCGATCGGCCTGAAGGACGTGAAGACGGGCGACACGCTGAGCATCGACACCGACCCGATCATCCTGGAAGCGATGAACTTCCCGGAGCCGGTGATCGCGGTTGCGATCGAGCCGAAGACGAAGGCCGACCAGGACAAGCTCACCAACGGGCTGATCAAGCTGGCCGATGAGGACCCGACCTTCCGCGTCCAGACGGACCCGGAGACCAATCAGGTCATCATCTCCGGCATGGGCGAGCTGCACCTCGAGATCATCGTCGACCGGCTCAAGCGCGAGTTCGGAGTCGAGGCGAACATCGGTCGTCCGCAGGTCGCGTACCGTGAGACGATCCGGAACCGCGCCGAGAAGGTCGAGGCGAAGTTCGTTCGCCAGACCGGTGGTCGCGGTCAGTACGGCCACGTCGTGATCAACATCGAGCCGAGCGAGCCGGGGTCCGGCTTCGTTTTCGAAGACAGGATCGTGGGTGGTGTGATCCCGCGGGAGTACATCAGCTCGGTCGAGGCTGGACTCAAGGACGCGCTCGACTCCGGTATCCTCGCGGGATATCCGGTCATCGACGTGAAGGTCGAGCTGATCGACGGTTCGTACCACGATGTCGACTCCAGCGAAATGGCGTTCAAGATCGCCGGTTCGATGGCAATGAAAGAGGGCCTCAAGAAGGCCAAGGCCGTCCTGCTCGAGCCGATCATGGACGTCGAAGTGGTGACGCCTGCCGAGTACATGGGCGACATCATCGGCGACCTGTCGTCCCGCCGCGGCCGCGTAGGTGGCATGACGGACCGGGCCGGCGCACGGGTCATCGGCGCTTCGGTGCCTCTCGGCGAGATGTTCGGATACTCGACGACGCTGCGGTCGCTCAGCCAGGGCCGTGCCGTCTACACGATGCAGTTCGCGCAGTATGAAGAAGTGCCGAAGTCGACCGCCGAGGAGATCATGGCGGCTTCCGGCAAGAAGGACTAAACGACCACCCTCGACGACCGACTCAGAAGAGGACCAGCGAGATGGGTAAGGAGAAGTTCGAGCGCACCAAGCCTCACGTGA
>CAZBHZ010000038.1:0-20524 GCA_964492085.1 uncultured Gemmatimonadaceae bacterium
CGCACGACCGCGAGCGTCGTCGTACTGCGGTCGACCTCACGACCCTCCCCGCGTGCGATCAGGCCGTGACGGCCCGTCGCATCGATGACCCAGGGTGCGCGCAGTACCGAGTCGCCGTCTGGCCCTTGGCAGCGTACGCGCCATCCTTCGCCCGATTCCTCGGCTTCCCGTGCCGTGTGGCCTCGCAGCACCGTGACGCCGGCCTGTCCTGCGACCTCCAGGAGCGCGGACTCCAGTCCGGCGCGGTCCGTGTGGAATCCTGCCGCGCTGCTTCCGAACGATTCGAAGCGTGCCTCCCCACCGGCCCACAGAACGGAGTTGCCCAGATTCGGATACAGTCCGGCCGACTCGATCGCGTCGAGGGCTCCGAGTTCCTCGAGGACCCGTCGCGCGGACGGGGGAATGGAGACTGCGAGTGCACCGGCGACGGGAGTCGTCGGGCTGACCAGCGTGACGCGGTGGCTTCGACGAGCGAGCAGCGTCGCGGCTGCGCAGCCGGCCGGTCCACTGCCGAGGACGATGACGTCGATCGTCGTCAGTTCGGTGGGGCGCAGGCGCAGCCGGAGCCACACCCCTGCAAGCCCGTGTCTCCGCTCGAGCCGGTGACGGGGACCGGGGCACTCATGAGCCGCCGGACGGGGGCATCCGCCGGCGTATCACCGACGTCGATGGCCGCGCGATCGGCCAGCTGGCCCCATGTGGTCAGCTTTTCGCTCATTCCGTGCCGGACCTCGATGGTCCGACCGTTTGCGGAGCACTGGTAATCGTAGTAAGGCATGATCTCATTCTCGGTCGTCTAACTCCGATATGGTAAGCGCCGCATGACCCTTCGTTCCAGAGCCCACGACGTGTTCGTTGCGTATGCGGCTGCCACGGTGACCGTCCTCCTGGCCGTGGCCCCGGTCGAAGCGCAGGCCCAGGTGAGCCCGCGAGCCGGAGATCTGGCGATCGTCGGCGGACGACTCTGGGATGGCACGGGCGACAATTCTCGCCCGAATCCGGGCATTCTGGTGCGGAACGGCACCATCATGACCGTGGGGAGCATCGATCTCGGTGTGGAGGGCCTCGAGGTTCTGCGACTTGCCTCGGGCCATTTCGTGATGCCGGGCCTCTTCGATCTGCATGCGCACTACGCCGTGGACCTCTTCGGCGACGGCCGTGTCGACGAATACACCGTGAACCCCGTCCTCTTTCTGGCGAATGGCGTGACGTCGACCTTTCCGGCGGGCGAGGTGGATCCGGCGGAAGCTCGCCGGGGCCGGGAACGCGTCGCGTCCGGCGACATTCCCGGGCCGAGGATCTACAGCTCCGGACCGTACTGGGGAACCGCGCGCCCCGGATGGTCGCACGACGCCATGACGCCCGACTCGATCCGCCGGGAAGCTGCGTTCTGGGCACTCCGTGGGGCCCGGGGCTTCAAGGCGAAGGGTATCCGGCCCCAACAGCTCGAGGCGGTGATCGAGGTCGCGCACGAACATGGCCTCACCGTTACCGGTCATCTGGATTCCGGGTATCGCCAGAGCGTGAACCCGAGGGACGCGATCCTCATGGGCATCGATCGTATCGAGCACTTCATGGGCGGCGACGCGCTTCCGTCGACCCGGTCGGCGTACGCGTCCCTGGAAGCTCTCGATCTCGAAGATGTGCAGACCGCCGAACGGATCCGGGCGCAGGCACGACTCTTCGTCGATCAGGGAGCCTACTTCGACGCCACCCTGACGGCGTACGGGTACTTCGCGGACCGCGAGCCGGTGGTCTTCGACGGCTGGGCAGACGAGATGGGCTTCCTCACGCCGTACGCTCGCGGTGTGGTCGAAGCGCAGCTACCACGCACGCCGCTCGAGCAGTTCGAGCGGATCTACTACGTGAAGCGTGAGACGGTGCGGATGTTTGCGGCCGCCGGCGGCGTGGGTCAGCTCACTCTGGGGACGGATCATCCGAGCTGGGGCGAGTTCTGGAGTGGGTTCGGAGCGCACCGGGAATTGCACGCGATGGTGCTGGCCGGGATCCCGAACGCAGATGCGCTTCGGGCAGGGACCGTGAATGCGGCGCGCGCGCTCGGTGTGTACGAGCGCCTCGGCACGATCGCTCCCGGGAAGTACGCGGATCTCCTGATCGTGGACGGAGACCCGTTGACGACCATCACCGACACCCGGAACGGCGTGCACGTGGTGCGGGCGGGTCGCGTGTACGATCCCGCCGAGCTCTTCGAGTCGGTGCGTGGAACGATGGGTCCCAGCTCGGCCGCGGACGCCGATTGGTGGAAGGGTAACCTCAGGCTCGGTCGGTGAGCCTCTCCCCGGGGGACGTCTCGATCGTCGAGTCCACGCGGTCCGAGCTTCGGGACGAACCTTTGCCCCCGGCCATGGGGCAGGTCGGATGCCTCGGTGCGGTTGCCGGAGTCATCGTCCTCGTCGGTTGGCCCCAGCTCCTCGAGGCGGTCCCCGCGCTATCCTTCTTTTCGCCGTTCGCCATGCTGTTCGCATTCGTGGGTATCGTGGGCGGTCCCGTCATGCTCATGTTCGGCGGGCAGTCCGGCCGTCAGGCATCGCGCGCGGCCATCGAGGCCTCTCTGCGAGTTTTCGAGGACCCTGAGGCAGAGCGGGATGAGCAGCTTCGAGCCGCGACCGTGTTGCTCACGCGGGCGTACATTTCCCAGGGGCCGTCGACCGACCGGATGATCGATACGGACGACGCCAAAGGAAGAATCGGCGATCAGATCGACGTGGTTCTGGATGTGGAGCGTTACCTCGCCGAGCAGTATGGGGATTGGCCGGTCTTCCTCGATGGGATTTCGGACGAGTGACCCGTGCGGATCGGCGAGCTGGAGGAAAGTCTCGCGCAGGCTTTCATTCTGCCCTAGATACTTCGCAGACCGTCCTATCGGCTTCACACTCCTGATTCGGGCTTCACATGCAATCGGACGACGTTTCACCCTGGCTGATTCGCGGGGTCTATCTCTTCGGCTTCGCCCTGGTGCTTCACGCCGTCATCGATCTTTCGACTACGGTGTGGCCGCTACGGGTCACCGAGATCACGTGGAGGTACGGGTTCCTGGGGCTGGGGGCCGGATATCTTCAGACGCCGACGCTGGGGCTGTTGCTCATCGCGGCAACCGCCCTCTGGACGGGGAATCTGACGCTCGCGCGGATGATCGGGACGTTGTTCCTGGTCGTGTCCGTAGGCCTGATCGCGGCGGTTGGCCTGTTCATGCTCGACGTCGTTCAGGTTCGGCAGCTGCGGCCTGCCGAGGCCCAGGCAGCAGTGCTGTACGGTGGTCTGCTCCAGGCTGTGAAGTACGTCCTCGCCTCCGTGATCGTTGCGGCGATGGGGTTCGGACTGCGTGACTCGGCCGGGACGGCGGAACGAGGCGTGCCGATCCCTCCCGAGCGAGGCCCACTGATCGGTGGGCAGGTCGGGGCAGTGGCTTCGCGTAGGTCGGTTGAAACGCCGGCCACGGAGCCCCCTTCGCGACAGGAAGAGGCGACTGTCTCCGAGGTGGAGGAAGCGCCCTAAGACGACTTGGGACACACGATGTTCAGGGCGACTCAGGGGACGAGCCGGAGGGCACCTCAGGCACCGACGTGGACAAGAGCTCCGAGAAGACGTCGAAGAAGAAGAGAAAGAAGAAGACCTGAGCCACGTCATCCGACTGAAGCACGAAGGGGCGGGCCGTCATGCGACGGCCCGCCCCTTCTCGTGCCCGGGTGCGTGGTGCCTGACCGGTGTTCCGTCCACGCTGCCCGCTAGAAGATCGGACCCCGCAGATAGGTGTCGGATCGCGCCCAAGCCTCCCGGAATTCGGCGTGGACCTCGCTCGCCTCCCCATCCTTGCCCTGAGCTCTGAGCGCCTGCTCGAGCCCGAAGAGCGACCATCCATTGTGGGGATGCTTGACGAGCTCGTGTCGGAACGCCTCCTCCGCCTCGGCATACCGTCCCGCCTCGTTCAAGGCGTCACCGAGCCAGGTGTACACAGAGAAGGGGAGGGGTTCGGGCTCGTCGTACCGGAGGCCGTCCTCCACCTCACCGCCGGCTCGCAGGACCTCAATCGCCCGATCCAGCTCTCCATTCGCCCGCAGGATCTCACCCTCGAGGATGGCACCGACGACCCCGAGCAGCTGCGTTGCGGTGTGCCCGCGGAAGTTGTCGTCGGGATCGTCCTCGATCGCCGTCTGGACGAGGTGCAGATACCAGCGAGCCGTGCCCTCGTCCCCGAGACGCAGGTGGGCATACCCCTTTCCGAAGTCGTACAGACCCCGGAAGACGGTGCCCTCGGGTGCCTCGCGCAGCTCGATGATGTCGTCGAAGCGACCGAAGCGAACCATCGTCAGGGCTTCGTAGAAGGTGGCCCCGTCCATGAGGTCGGCGTAGTCACGACCGGCCTGGATGGCGACCGCTCCCTGACCGTCGTTCGACGCGGCAAAGAGCAGCATGTGCAGGTTGTGCGACGGGTAGATCGCAAACCCGTCCCCGTGCGCCGCCTTCAGGTCGGAGTGCCATGCATCGGTGTTCGCGCGTACGGCATCACCCCAGCGACCGATACGGTTGTACGTGTGCGACGGCATGTGCTGGATGTGGCTGGCACCCGGGATGGATTGGCCGAGGTAGTCCGCACACCCTTCTGCCAGGCCGGGCTCCTGCGTTGGCTCGGTCGCATGGATGTAGAGATGGCACGTCCCGGGATGCGTGATGTCCTGCTCCAGAACGAACTCGAGCACTCGATGGATCTCCTGAACCTCCGGGTTGTTGATGTCCCAGAGGCCACGACGCGGCTGCAGCAGCATGAGCGACTCGCCGGCCAGAAAGCCGATGTCCAGATCACCCGGGTGCTCCTCGAACAAACCGTTGATCGTCTCGGCCCATGTTTCATCCAGTGAGCGGCGCCTGTCGGGGTCATGCTCCGCCTCGTAGCGCACGGACATCGCCTCGATCATGGCCCGCTCCACGTCGGTTGCGTGGTCCTTGGAACGCTCCATGGCCTTCTGGATCGCGGCGTGCGCGCGCGGCGCGTCCGGTGCCGTCATGGGCCCGTTCAGGTACGGTCCCCAGGCCCACGCTTCACCGAAGTAGCACATGGCACAGTCGGGATCGAGCTTCCACGCCTCACGGAACGACCGGGCCGCCAGATTCGGATCGAAGGCGTACATGAGCTGGATGCCCTGATCGAAGTAGCGCTGTGCTTCGGCCGACGAGGTGGTGATGGCGCGCTGGAAGGGCCCGAGGCCACGGCCATCGTGGTGAAGCGGCATGGGTTCGTCGAAGCCAGGAGGTAACTGGACGTCCTGGGCCACCAAAGGGGTGGCGACAGCGAGAGCGAAGGTCGACGCGGCGATCAGTCGGCGCATGTGCGGTGACTCCGGCACGGTGGATGAAGGGAGACGGAATCTGTTCCGCGGCCGCCCCCTCGTCTACTCGTGCTTCGGCGCGGCGGACGATGTCCCGCCCTCTGGCCGAGGGCGCCGCCGCGCCGCAGGTTGAGCCCGCTGCTCGAACCCGGACCGAGGAGACCGACTCGATGTCCAGCGACGAACGTCCAAGAATCTCCCGACGCGCCTGGATCACGACGACCTCCGGCGTGATCGCCGCGGGCCTCGTGAAGACCCAGACCGACGCGATCAAGCTGGTCGCCCAGGAGGTTCCTGCCGACCCGACGAGGGTGCCGGGCCGTCTGGTCTCGGAGCTGGGCACCCGCGCCCCGGCCGAGCAGCCCAAAAGGCTCGTCCGGGCCCAGGCGCTGTCGTCGTCGTCCCGTACGCCTCTCGCCGACCTGATGGGCACCATCACGCCTGCGGATCTGCACTTCGAGCGGCACCATGCGGGCATCCCGGAGATCGACTTCGAGGATCACGAACTCCTCGTTCACGGCATGGTCGATCGGCCTATGGTCTTTCGAATGTCCGACCTCATGCGGTATCCCCAGGTCTCGCGCATCCGATTCCTCGAGTGCTCAGGAAACGGCGGTGGGGTCTACAACCGCGATCGGATGCCGACCGAGGTTACGGTTCAGGCCCTCGACGGGCTCCTGAGCACCAGTGAATGGACCGGTGTGGCGGTGTCGACCATCCTGCGTGAGGTGGGGGTGCGTCCGGGGGCGAGCTGGATACTGGCCGAGGGCGGAGACTCGGCCGTGATGTCCCGGAGCGTCCCGCTCGACAAGGTGATGGAGGACTCCATTCTGGCCTACGGGCAGAACGGGGAGCGGATCCGCCCTGAGCAGGGGTATCCGCTGCGGCTGTTCAACCCGGGCTACGAAGGGAATACGTCGGTCAAATGGCTTCGCCGGATCGAGGTGACCGATCAGCCGACACACACGCGGGACGAGACATCGAAGTACACCGATCCACTCGGTGACGGTACCGTGCGTCAGTTCAGCCTGATGATGGATGCGAAGTCGGTCATCACGTTCCCCTCGTACCCGTATGTGCTGCCCGACCCCGGTTGGTGGGAGATCCGCGGACTGGCCTGGTCCGGCCGGGGCCGGATCACCCGGGTCGAAGTCAGCACGGATGGTGGCCGCAGCTGGGCCGATGCTGCGCTTCAGGGACCGATCCTGGACAAGTCGACGGTACGCTTCCGCCACCTCTTCGACTGGAATGGTCGGGACACGGTGATCCTCAGCCGGGCGACCGACGAGACCGGGTACGTGCAGCCGACGGTGGAGCAGCTCTGGCAAGCACGCGGGACCCGGACTTCGTACCACCAGAACCATCAGCGAGCCTGGAAGATCGCCCGCACCGGCGAAGTCACATTCGGACTGGGGGAGCTGGTATGAGGTCGCTCGTGACGGGGTTGTGTCTGACGATCGGGCTCCTCACCGCGTGCTCAGACGGGGATCGGTCGGCGACCCGGGCCACCGCGGCATCGGGTGAGGTCGCGATGGCCGGAACAGCGGACGGGATTCCCTCCCATGCTCCGGGCCGCTTCGGGTTCGGTAGCGAAGCATCGGACGCTCGAGTCGCGATGTGGGACATCGACGTGCGACCGGATGGTGAGGGCCTCCCGGCCGGGAGCGGGTCCGTATCGCAGGGGCGGGAGGTGTACAACATCTACTGCGTCGCGTGCCATGGCCCGACCGGGACCGAGGGCCCCAACGATCGCCTCGTAGACAGCGAGCAGTGGGACGACGTCCCGAGCACGCGCACGGTCGGCAACTACTGGCCGTACGCCACGACGCTGTACGACTACATCCGCAAGGCGATGCCGCAGCTGACGCCGGGTATCCTGTCCGAGGACCAGGTCTACGCGGTGATCGCGTACATCCTGTGGATGAACGAGATCGTGCCTGACGATGCGGTGATGGACGCCCAAACGTTGCCGGCGGTCGTCATGCCGGCACGGGATAAGTTCGTGGTGGACGACCGGGTCGGAGGCGCCGGGACCGTTCGCTGAGCGCGGGGGCCGGGCTCAGCCGCGAGGCTGTACGTATCGATCCAGATCCTCGCCCATCTCGGTCGCCATGTAGTTCAACAGGACGACCGTGGCGGGTCCCTGGTTCACGTTGCCGACCATGATCGAGTATTCGGGCTGATTGCCGTCCGCTCCGCCAATGGCCGTCAGTGTCACGGGGTCACCCGCCCGAAGGCGTGCGACGTGCCTGGCTGCCAGCGGAATGGCTGCCTCCAGTGGTGCTCCCGAGCCGGCCGGACCGGTCCAGACGACATCCGGGGCATCGATGTCACCGAAATGGACGACGTATCTCGTTTCGGTACCCAGCGGCTCCGGTAGCGCTGCTCGCAAACCGAGTGCCGGGGCGACGGCGAGTGCCGGATGATCGATGCTCACGCCCAGCGAGTCATTGATCGCTCGATACCCGGCGAGCTCCTCGGCCGAAGCGTCCTCCCGATCCCGAAAGAGGGGGGAGAAGGAAAGGGACACAGCCACGTTACCGATCCGGGCGTATCCGACCGTGCGCCCACCCCCCAGCTGACCATCCGCTGTCGGCTGGAGGGGAGCGGGTACGGTCCACGGGCGGCTTTCCTGAATCTCCCACACGGACTCGGCGGATTCGACGAAGCGGAAGTCGGTCGACTGGCCTGCCGGAAGCGCGGCCTGGTCACAGATCGCCCCCGAAGCGTCGGCACACGCCTCTTCAACCGCACTCCGGACGAAGATCGCACCGTCGCACGGGCCGGCGGACTGAATCAACGAGGCGTTGGCGTTCAGCGCGCTGTCCGCGCGGGCCTGAACCGATACGAGTGCATCGGCCACCACCGTCTTGATGGTTTCACGGCCGGCCTGACGTTCCGTCAGGAGTCCGTCGTCTTCCGTCGTGACATACCGTTGGGCGAGCGCCGCGTCCGTCGTGAACCAGTCCTGCACCAGGGCCTCGGCCGGGTCCGCGGGGTCGAATGGCTCGACCATGCTCCGATCCTCCAGAGCCACCGCCTCCGCGACCCGGCGAAGTCGGGTACCCCGGGTGACGAGGGGTTCGAGCACCGCGTCGAGGACGGCGATCTGAGCGAGCGTGCCGACGCAGGTACGAGAGCGCTCCACCTCGACTTCGGCGAGCCGGCTGGGCACGGCTCCAACCTGAGCGGCCAGCGTGGCAGGAATCAGCGTGATGAAGGCGGCGAGCGCAGCAGTGCGCACGGGGGTGTCTCCGTTGAAGTGTCGAGCCTGGACGTCGCGCACAACCTGCGGTCAGGCGCGTGTGTCTTACCAGTCGCACGGGCCGGGGTTTCCCCCGACCCGCACAGAGTCGACGTGACGAGTCAGACGCGCGGGTGGCCCGCCGTGCCGAGACGTGAACCCTCAGTCACTGATGAGCGGGTTCAAGCCCCGGTCGCGCAGAAGCTGGTTGAAGTCCGCGAGATCACTCTCGAGGAGTGCGTCGAGCGCCTCACGGGCACTCATCAGAGTGTCGCGAAGCAGGATGTGCACCTCCCCGTGCTGATCCGTCGGTCGGAAATCAGCACTCGACACCCCGTTGGCGAGGTGTCTCAGCTTGCCCACGATCTTGGCCGGGTAGCGCACCCCGTCCTGGCCGGTACCGGTCGTGCGCAGCTGAATCAGCTCCTCTTCGATCGCGATCAGGCTCTCGTCCAGCGTATTTGCTCCGTCGATCAGATCATCGGCACCGCCCTGGCTTTGCAGCACGTCGACCAGGTCGTACAGCTGACGACGCACCCATTCGATCCGGTTGATCGCGTCGGCCGCCGCGTCGTAATCGTTCCGGATCTCGGCCAGGAGCGCGAGCTGCGCCTCGATGTCGTCGGCGGAGCCCTCCGAGGCGGGGTCCTTGAGCACCATCAGCTCAGAGCGGTGTTCTTCTCCTCCGACGAGAAGCGTCACCCGGTACATCCCGGGCGGGTGTCGAAGCGACATGCCGTTCTGGATCCGCACACGCTCCGGGCCGTAGTCGACCCAGTCCGCGTACAGCGGGGGTACCCGCCGCTCGATGGCGGTGCTTTGTTCGCCCATGAAGTCCCAGAAGATCCGGTTGATACCTGCCTCGGTCGGGGCATCCAGGGTCCGGACCACGGCTCCGAGTGCATCCTCGATCACGATCGTGGCCGGCATCCCCACGAAGGCGTCACCGATCCAGTAGTTGAGGAATGCGGCGTTCGGAGGGTTCTGACCGGCACTCATGTCGATCGTCTGCTGCGCCGGGGTCGTCCTCGGATTGAAGCGATAGGCATCACGTGGATCGAAGAGATGCGCGGAGGTCGCGCGGACCGCATCGGTGAGCTGCTGGAGTGGAGTGATGTCGTCCATGATCCAGAAGCCCCGCCCGTACGTCCCAACGACCAGATCGTTGAAGTGCTCCTGAATGACGATCCCGTACATCGGAGCGGCCGGCATGTTGTTGATGAGCGGCTGCCACCCATCTCCGTCGTCAAAGCTGACGTAGACCCGGTTCTCGGTGCCGAGGAAAAGCATCCCCGGCCGGACCGGATCCTCCTGGATGCTCCTCGTGAAGCTGAGGATATGGTCCTCGATTCCTTCCGTGATCAGATCCCAGCTCTGACCATAGTCGTCGGTCCGATACACGTAGGGGCGGAAGTCGCCGACCTGGTGGGCCTCCACGGCCATGTACGCGCGACCGGGGTCCCATTTCGACGCGTCGATGCCTCGCACGACACCGTCCGCAGGCCAGTCCGGGAGGTTCCCGGTCACGTCGTCCCATGTCTGCCCGTCGTCGCGGCTGACGTGGACCTTTCCGTCGTTGGAGCCGGCGTAGAAGACGCCCTGCTGCGCAGGTGACTCGTCGAAGGCGTAGATCACGCAGCAGTATTCGACGCCGATGTTGTCCGGTGTGAGCCCCCCGCTGATACCCTGCCGGCTCTTGTCGTTCGTAGTCAGGTCCGGGCTGATCACATCCCAGCTCTGCCCACCGTTGCGCGTCCGATGTACGTGCTGACTGGTCACATAGATCGTGTTGTTGTCATGAGGTGAGACGAGGAGCGGGAACGTCCACTGGAAGCGGTATCGGAGCTCCTCCGCAGGCCAGCCTCCCGTGCTTTCGGGCCAGACCTCGACGTTGCGGAATTGCCGGGTACGCTCATCGTGCCGCACCACGATACCTCCCCGCGCACCGGACCCGGAGGCACTCGACCAGACGATGTTGGAGTCGGTCGGATCCGGGGTCGCGAAGCCACTCTCACCCCCGCCGACCGCGTGCCAGTCCCCACGCGGGATCGTCGCGCCGTAGAGAGTGTTGCTCGGCCCCCGATAGGAGGGTCCGTCCTGCCGGTTCCCGAGCACGTTGTACGGGACCGCGTTGTCGACGGTCACATGGTACATCTGTGAGATCGGCAGCTCGACCCGGTGATACGTCTCACCGCGATTGTTCGAAATGTGCACGCCCTGGTCGTTCCCGATGACCAGACGATCGGCGTTGTCTGGATCGATCCACAGGTCGTGATAGTCGCCACCGGGCCGCTGAGGCCCCTGATGATTGATATAGGTCAGTCCGCCGTCGTACGTGCGTGAGAGCCCCGCGGTGAGGAAGAAGACCTCGTTTTCGTCGTCGGGGAATGCGCGGCAGTTGTTGTAGTAGCCGGTCCGGCCACCGAGGTCTCGACTGAAGTTGACCAGCGTCCAGTCGGTCCCGCCGTTGTCGGACCGCCAGAGTTCACCGGATTCGGTGTCCCGACCATGCCACGGCACACCGTCCCCGGTCTCGATCAGTGCGTAGACTCGTCGGGAATCCGCCTGCGACATGCAGACGTCGACTTTGCCAACCGGCAGGACCGGGAGACCCCGGCCTTCCAGCTTGGTCCACGTATCTCCGCCATCTCGCGACGTGTAGATGCCCGAGCCTGGACCGCCACTTTCACGGCCCCACGTGTTGAAGACCACGGTCCACATGCCGGCGAAGAGAACCCGAGGGTTGTTGGGATCCATGATGACGCTCGAGGAGCCCGTATTCTCATCCACGAACAGCACGTGCTCCCAGGTGTCCCCGCCGTCCATGGTCCGGAAGATCCCGCGTTCCTGCTGGGGGCCGTGTGCATGGCCCAGCGCACCGACGTAGACGATGTCAGGATCCGAGGGGTGGATCACGATTCGGGACACACGACCGATCTGGTCGAGACCCATGTGTTCGAAGGTGTCTCCGCCATCGGTCGATTTGTACACGCCGTCGCCGACGGTGACGTTCGAACGGATGTGGGGTTCGCCCGTGCCCGCCCAGACGATCGTGGGATCCGAGACGGATACGGCGAGGGCGCCGACGGACGCCACGTCCTGATCATCGAAGACGGGGCGCCACGTGATGCCGCCATCGTCCGTCTTCCACAGCCCGCCGGACGCGGCGCCAGCGAAGTATGTGAGGGGGTCGCCCACGACGCCTGAGACCGAGGCGATGCGATTGCCGACCACGCCGATGTGTCGGTAGTCGAGCGCATTCAGGTGTTCCGGGGCGACCTGCTGTGCGGCCAGAGGCGCGACGACGAGGGCACTGGCGAGTACGGCCAGCGTGCGTGAACGGGAGAGTATGACTGAGGGAGCGAAGCCGGTCATCCGTCCTCCTGCGTTACCGGGAGCGGTCTTGGTCGTACGGGATGGCGTTCAATTGGCGGACCCAACCTGGGGGCGGCAAGCTGGTTCGCAGGTACAGATTCGTCGCGGGAAACCACGGACTCGGGCGCAGGTGCGGTGGGCGCCGGGCAGGACGCGAATCCACGCGACGCAACCTTTTGCCCCTCGATCTCGTCAGAGGTGGTACAGGGACGGATTTCAGGGGGGAGAGAGGACATGTATCAGTTTCGCACCGACGCGTTTGCGGTCGCGATGGTTGTGGGTGGGGCGGCTCTCGCGGGCGGCGCCACGATCCTGCTGGCCAGCACGGGGACCGACGCCGCCGAACCGGTAGAGTGTTCGCACGCCGTCGCGCACAGCCGGGACTGCGTTTCGGTCGTCCAGGTCACTGACGTGAAGGCCGAACGGGTGGAGGCCCGGGTTCGCGAGGCGCTCGAGCGTGCCGAAGAGGCCCGTCACCGGGCTCGGGAGCGTGCGGTCCGTGCGCAGGAAGTCCAGGTACGGATCCAAGGCCTCGAGGGCATCGGCCTCGATTTCGATTTCGACTTCGACTTCGATTTCGATTTCGATTTTGACGAGATGGAATTCGACGTCGAGTTCGACGGTGAGACGCTCGTCGTCGACCTCGAGGGGATGGAAGACTTCACGATCGACATGCACAAGCTCGAGGCCGAGATGGAGCAGCTCGGACGCGAGCTCGAGACCGAGATGGACGGACTCGCGCGGGAACTCGAGGGTCTCGGGCGTGAGATCGAAGCCGAGTTCGGCGACCTCGAGCGTGACTTCGGTGATGCGGAGTGGGAGGAGCTCTCATCCGAAGAGCGAGAGGAGATCGAGCATCGTATAGAGGAGGCGATGCGTGAGCTCGAGGAGCGCCTCTCCCGCATAGGCACTCGCCGTTCCGGCCAGAGTCTCTAGGGCTTCCGGGGGCCCCGTCGCTCTAGGGGTGACCTGCTGCAGAAGGACCGGGCCGAGTGCCCGGTCCTTCGTGCATTCAGGCTGAGACCGGCTTCGGAGGCATCGCGCAGGGCCGGCTGTGCACGAAGCGGCCGGTGGGGAGAGCCGCACGAACCGCCGTCGGGGGGACGACCTTACCGCCCTTCGTTGCGCTCCTGGGCCCGGGCCCCGGAAAGAACGTTCTCGAGGGCGTAGTTGGCCTCGTGGCAGGCGTATTCGTAGAGCATGCCGTCGAGTCTGTTGAACGGCATCTCGCCGCTCACGGGAGCCGTCAGCATGACGGGATCCTCTACCGTGAACTCGTAATTCAGCTGGTAGTCCGAGGGACGCGTGATCCGCTCGATCACCCGGATTGATGTGGAAGGGACGAACTGTGCGGGTGAAAGGGCGAACATGGGCTGATCGGGGTGAATGTTCGTGGTCTCGACCACGAGCGTGTCTCCTTCCCAGTGGCCCCACGAATCCCCGAGCCAGGGGCGTATGTGGTCGGGAAGAGATTGCGGCTCGCCCATCCGGATGATGCGCACGTCATGCACCATCTCGGTCATGATCATGATCGCATCAGGTGTCTGCACGATCGTGTAGTTGTTGTTGTAGAAGTAGTTCGGGAGCATCGGTGGTCCGCCGTTCGACCCGAACGAAAGGATGCACCGCTCGGCCAACGGGCGGTTCTCCGGGTTGTCGTACTGGCCGAACTGTCTCGAGAACGCGCGGCGCTCCACGAGTCGGCGCTGACCCTCCTCAGTGAACGGCGGCCGTCGACCATCCTCAGGGACGGTGATCAACGAGCTGCGAGGTTCGCCGTTGTACCATGCGACTCGGTCGCCGGCATCGATAAAGAAGTAGTTGTAGCCACCCACGCCACCGGCCGCTCCGGTCGACCCGTCACCGCCGACCGGTGGTGCGTCGCGATCCGGATCACTCGGCTGTGCCTCCGCTTCGATCAGATCCTGACGCCGACCTTCCATCGTGGCGATCTGCTCGGGGCTCAGGATCAGCGGCTGTCCCTGTCCTCGAGCGATGGGCGTCATCGTGGCGTTGCTCCAGTTGCCCTGGAAGTCGGGCGTCCCGTCCGCGAGTCGAGGCACGGTCCAGCCCGGAGGGGTCGGGGGCGGAGCCTGTCGAGCGGTAGCCGGGGTCGGGGGCGTCAGGAGTACGGCAAGGATCAACGCTCCCGAGGCCGTCCGTGTGCTCATCGACCGCCACCCATCGGGCCGCGCGCCGTTCCCTCCCAATCCGGGTCGGCTGCACCGATGAAGGTCCCGGTCGCGGGGTCGTACTGGATGCCGTGAATCCGGCCGAACGCCCCGGTTCGTGGCTGAGGGGTGACGTCGAGCCCGAGCGCCTCCATCTGCGCGATTTCGTTGGATGTCCAACCGATACCTGGAGACGTCTCGGCATTGAATCCGCCACCGGCTCCGCCTGCGACGCGCGGCTCGGCGAGGGCATGCGGGAGCTCCATCCCGAAATCGATCACTCGGGTGATCGCGTGTACGACGGCGGGTGGAATCATCCCACCGCCGGCGCCGCCCAGAACGAGCAGTACCTCGCCATCCTTCGCGACGATGAAGGGGCAGATGTTCGACCGCGCGCGCATCCCGGGCTGCGTCATCGTACCGAGGTACCCACCGAGCGTGGACGCGTAGAGGAAGCCCAATCCCGGCGTGACCACCTTCGAACCCATGTTGGGACCGAGTGTCTGCGTAAGTGAGACGAACATTCCATCCGCGTCGGCCGTGGACAGGTGAGTCGTGTGCCCTCCGAAGAGGTCTCCGCGCTCTTCGAGCTCGGGCACCGGCGCCCACGGCTGCTGCGGTAGCTGCCCGGGCGCTGCGATATCGGCTGCGATGGCGCGGGCGTACTCCTTCGACGTTGCGCGCACCGCGGCCGTGTCCGGACCGAGGACCGCCAGCTCACGCTGTGCCATGCGCAGAGCCTGACCGGTGATCGCGAACCACTCCGCCTCGCTCATCGACGACGGGTCGAACGTCTCCATGACCTGAAGCGCCTGAATCGCCAGAACCCCGGCGGCCGGGACGTCGGTCCCGATGATGTCGTACCCGCGATAGGTACCGCGCACGATTCGGCTGTCCTCCGCGACGTACTGCTCCAGATCGTCCAGGTCGATGACGGCCCCGTTCGCCTGGAGGTCGGCGGCCATCGCCTCCGCGATCTCTCCTCGATAGAAGGCGTCCCGTCCCCCCACCATGATCTTGCGGAGCGTCTCGGCGTAGTCCGGCTGGACCAGCGTCTCACCCGCCCGGTACGGGGATCCGTCGCCTTTGTAGTACGAGGCTGCCGTCCCCGGGAACTGGAGCGCCTGCTCCGCGCCCGCTGCCTGACGAGCCGCGTCTCCAGCGAGGAGTCGGAAGCCGTTTTCGGCATACTCGATGGCGGGTGCCATCACCCGTGCCAGCGGGAGTGACCCGTGCTCCTCGTGAAGCTTGAGTAGACCGGCCGTCGCGCCGGGAATGCCGATCACGGCGTACCCGAACGACGCGCGAGGGGCGGTGTCGTGGTCGTAGTCCCAGGGTGCCTGGGTCGTACCGTCGATCCCGTGAAACTCACCGTCCGGCGTGCGCACCAGAATCTGGTTCCGTCCCCCGATCGAGTTCATGGTCGGCTCGACCACGGCGATGGCAAAGCCTGCGGCGACGGCCGCATCCGCCGCGTTGCCGCCCATCTCGAGCATCCGCACCCCCGCTTCGGTGGCCAGTGGATGCGCTGCGCTCACCATCCCGGCGTCCGACCGACCGCTCTGCCCGATGGACTGGGCGGCCGCGAAGGAAGGGAGACAGGCAAACGCGACGGCGAGGATGACGGTCGACAGGGATCCACGGGTTCGAATCGGGCTCATGGACGTCTCAAGCATGGGTGGCAGGATGACTGCCTGATTGTATTGCCGTACCGGTTGCTGAGCACGCCCCAGGACCGGAATCAAGCCGCGGCGAGCCGTGGTTCGTGCCCGGGACTCGCCGCTTGCTCGTCCGAGCGGTACCATCGCGCCACCGGGGCTCGCTGCATGCGGCCCCGACGCTGTCCGGAGTGCCCGGTGCGAACCGTCTGCTCGGTGAGGAGCGGAGCACCCCAACGAGACGAGGCCAGGAAACGATGACCCGAACATCGACGACCGGAGGACGAGCACGATGATGGAGGCGCGGATGCGTGCGGCGCTCGGTCTCGTTCTTCTCCTCGGGATCGCCTGGGCCCTGTCCACCGATCGGCGGAAGGTCTCGTGGCGGCTCGTGGGCTGGGGTCTCGGCCTGCAGATCGGCTTCGCCCTTCTGGTCCTCAAGACGCCGGCCGGTGTCGCCGCCTTCGATGCGCTGAACCATGTCGTTCATGCGGTCCTCGGCTATGGCACCCAGGGGGGGCGATTCGTCTTCGGGAATCTCGTGGGGAGCGAGGTCCCGGTCGGATCGCTCGGTTCGGACGGGACCTTCAGGGCCACGGAAGGCATGGCGGCGGAGACCGGGGCGTTCTTCGCCTTTCGTATCCTGCCGAACATCATCTTCGTGTCGTCTCTGATGACCGTGTTGTACCACCTTGGGATCATGCAGAGGGTCGTACGCGCGGTCGCGTGGGTCATGCAGCGCACCATGCGGACCTCCGGTGCCGAAACCCTGTGCACCGCGACGAACATCTTCGTCGGCATGATGGAGTCGCCGCTCGTCGTGAAGCCGTATGTCGAGCGCATGACCGAATCCGAGATGATGGCGATCATGACGGCCGGTCTGGCGACGATCTCCGGGACGGTCCTCGCGGCGTACGCGGGAATGCTCCTCCCATATCATCCCGACGCAGCCGGGCACCTGATTGCGGCGTCGGTGATGTCCGCCCCCGCCGCGCTCGTCATGGCGAAGTTGCTGGTCCCGGAAACGGGAGAGCCGGCCACGACCGGGATGCTCACCGAGGACGTCGAGCGTTCCGACGTGAACGTGATCGATGCTGCGGCTCGGGGCGCGGCAGAGGGACTCCGCTTGGCGCTGGTCGTCGGCGCGATGCTCATCGCGTTCATTGCCCTCGTGGCAATGATCAACGGTTTGCTGGGCTGGGTTGGTGGATTGTTCGGAGTGCCCGGCATGACACTCGAGGGGATCCTGGGGGCGGTGCTGGCGCCGGTCGCGTGGATGCTCGGAATCCCGTGGGCGGACGCCGGCCTCATCGGTCGCATGATCGGCGTGGATTTCGTCCTGAACGAATTCGTCGCCTACGTGCAGCTCTCGAATGAGTTGGGGGACGGAGCGTCACTCGACCCACGCTCGCTCGTGATCGGGATCTACGCGCTCACCACGTTCGCAAACTTCGGCTCGGTGGCGATGACGCTGGCGGGTCTTGGAGAGATCGCCCCGTCACGTCGACACGACCTGGCGAGGCTGGGCCTCAAGGCGATGGCTGCCGGGCTGATGGCGTCGCTCGCGACGGCTGCGGTAGCGGGAATTCTGGTCTGACGCGAGTTTTTTCGTCTCTCTCCCGCAGCTTCTCGCGTTCGGTCAGGGCGAGCATGTCAGATTCCAAGAAACGTCTCATCGTTGTCGGTGATCGCGTCCTCATCCAGCCAGAAGAGGGTGAAGACCGCACCAGGGTCGGGCTGTATCTGCCCCGGACTGCGGTCGACAATCAGGCCGTGCAGGGTGGCACCGTCATGGCGACCGGTCCGGGAAACGCCGTGTCCGCTCCCACCGAGCTCGATGACGAGCCGTGGAAGATCGGGGGTGCGACGGGCGAGCCACGCTACGTGCCGCTTCAGGCGCGCATCGGAGACTACGCGATCTTCTTCCGCCGCGCGGCGGTCGAGATCACGTTCGAAGGAGAGCACTACCTCGTTGTTCCGCAGGCCGCGATCCTGACCCTCGTCCGCGAAGACGAGGACCCCGAAGAACTCGCCTTCTGACGCCGCGACGCAGGAGGCGTAAGCCTCCGCGCGAGCGGACCGTCGATCTCGAGCGCTATCGGCCATTCATCGCTGACTGGGGGGCGTTCCTCGACGCCGCGCGCCGCCCCGAGCCGACAGTCTTCCGCGTCCGGACGGGGCGGATCACGGAAGCCGGGCTCCTGGACCGCCTGCACGTGCGTGGCTTCGGCACGGAGCCGATCGAGGGTCTTCCGGGTTTCCACCAGGTGACCGAGGGGCCGGGCCCCCTGTCCGCCACCGCCGAGCACTGGCTCGGCCTTCTCTACGTGCAACAGGCTTCAACCGGTAGCGCGGCACCGGCGCTGGCGCCCGGGCCGGGTGAGCACGTGCTCGATTTGTGCTCGGCCCCAGGTGGAAAGACGCTGCACATGGCCGAGCTCATGCAGGACACCGGCTGCATCGTGGCCTCCGAGCTGAGCGAGCCGCGCATCCGTGGACTTCTGGGCAACGTCTACCGCCTCGGGCACTCGAACATCCTGGTGACCGCCGGCGACGGTCGCGATTTCCCCACCGGCGCGACCTTCGATCGGGTCCTCGTCGACGCACCCTGCTCGGGTGAGGGTACGCTGCGCCGAGGAGGTGGGCAGGCTCCCAACCAGTCGGCCTCATTTCTGGGATACGTAACCCGGACCCAGCGCGGATTGCTCGAGCGGGCGGTCCAGGTCACGCGTCCGGGAGGCGTCATCCTGTACGTGACGTGCACGTTCGCGCCCGAGGAGAACGAGGCGATCGTGAGTGATGCCCTGAGGGACCTGCCCGTTGAGCTCGAGTGGCTCGATCTGCCGGTGCCCCACGCGCGCGGACTGACTGAATTCGAGGGGACACGCTTCGACCCCCGGGTCGAGGGTGCCGCGCGGATCTACCCACACCATCTCGATTCCGGGGGGCTCTTCCTGGCGCGTTTGCGCAAGCTCGAAGAAGGTGCGGATCGGGCGTTCCGGGCGTCCGTTCCGACGGTGTTTCCTGGCGGGGAGCTCACCCCGGACGAGGCTGAGGTCCGGCTCGGCTCGGCGCTCGATGAGTTGCGCACCCGGTACGGTGCCGGTGAGGCGCTGGACCATCTCCGATGGATGTTCCGCGGCGGCCGGGCGTGGTTTCACACGCTCGATGCCTGGCCTCTTCCGATCTGGGAAGAGGGCGGCTGGCGGGCGATCTCGGTGGGCATCCGGGGGATCGACTTCGATTCGAGGGGACGGGCTCGCCCGTCGAACGATCTGATCCGCCTGTTCGGTGAGAACCTCACCGGTCGGGTCGTCGATGTCGACGACGAGGAGATCCGGACACTCCTGGCGAAGAAGCCGATCCCGGCGACGGAGACAGAGCGTGGCCCGATCGCGATTCGACATCGTGGGGATGTGGTCGGTCGGGGCGCCGTGACTGTCGATGGGCTCAAGAGCGAGATCCCGAAGACCCGAGCGGCCGACTACCTGCGTTCGATCGAGCCGGCCTGACGCGTCCGCGCATCCGACGTCGCCAGCCACTGAACGAACGCCTCGTCGGCGGGGGCGAGCGGATGTGAAGTCAGCTCCTCAGCCGTGAGCCAGGCGATCTCCGAATGCTCATGGAGCACCGGCTCTCCCTCCGACTCGACTGGATAGAACTCGATGACGAACGGAGAGTGTTCGTCCCGCACCGAGTGCAAGAGGTCGCCCACATGTGTGACCGTGAGCTCCAGCTCTTCGGCGAGCTCCCGCCGGGCCGCATCGGTCGGCGTCTCGCCCGGGTCGATCTTTCCGCCGGGGAATTCCCACATCCCCCCGTGTCGTTTCGAATCGGGGCGTCGGCCGACCAGGAGTGCGTCGCCGCGTCGCAGAACCGCGGCGACGACCCTGATCGGGTTCACTGTAGTCCGATGGCGACGGCGATCCCGATCGACACGCATCCAAGTGCGACGAGACTCAGGTAGAGCGGGGCCGTGAACTTGATCCACTGCTCATATCGCACGCCGGCCGATGCGAGGATTGCCAGGAGTGCCCCGTTGGTCGGCGTCACGAGGTCGCAGAGCCCAGCGCCGTACTGGTAGGCGAGCACGATCACCTGCCGGGAGAGCCCCAGCAGGTCCGCGAGCGGAACCAGGATCGGCATAGTCAGAACCGCCTGGCCGCTCACGCTGGGGACGGGCACGTGCAGGAGCGCCTGGCCGACGACCATGCCGAGCGCGGACGCGAGCTGCGGCAGGCTCTCAAGGGGGGTGAACATGCCGTTGACGATCGTGTCGATAATACGGCCGTCGGCCAGCACGGTGGAGATCGCACGTGCGAAGCCGATGAGCAGCGCGGCGTACGCGAGGTCACGGAAGCCTTTCACGTAGGCTTCGGCCGTCCCACCGATACCCATCTTTGCGATGAGCCCCACGGCGCAGCCCATCAGGAAGAATGCTCCGGACATCTGATCGAAGCCCCAGCCCCAGTAGCGAAGCCCGATCACCATGACGCCGAAGGTCCCAGCCACCATGCCGATGATGACGGTATCAATCCCCGTCATACTTTCGCCGAGGTCCTCCGACACGGTGCCTTGTTGAGCGGTCCGGGTCGCGGCCGCGTAGCGCATGGTCGCCCCAATCCACAGGGTGAGGGCCGCGATCAGAAAGACGATTCGGAAGAGGGCTCCCGATATGGGCTCCACCTCGGCCGCCTGCTGGGCGATGATCACCTGGAACGGGTTGATCGG
>CAZBHZ010000039.1:0-20493 GCA_964492085.1 uncultured Gemmatimonadaceae bacterium
TGGACCCTGATCGGGAGCTGCTCGCGTTCGAAGCCGGCATGCGCTCCGTGATCGGCGACGTCGATGAGTCGATCGATCTGCTCCAGCGATACGTCCTGCTGAACCCCACCGAAGAGGTGGGTGAAGGTTGGTGGTGGCGGAACATCGCCGGAGATCCGGATTTCGAGCGTCTCCGAGGACGACGGTAAGTCAGGCTGTAGTTGGCTACATGTCACAGTATTTGGCAGGCCCGGAACCTTGTGCCCATCGGAGGACATTCTTTCAAGGTTGCCTGACTTGGGCTAAGCAGGTAGCCATTAATTAACGGGCTCACTTCTTGCTCTGACGTATCGTCCCCCCCATAGAGTACTCGGTTATGCGTGCCACTCGCCGTTCGGGCGCCGCCTTCGGCGCCCTTTTTCTTCTCGGCTTGGCGGGCTGTCAGGACTCAGCCGTAGCGCCCGACTCGGGTTCTTATGGGCCCCAGATGCAGGTGCTCGACGGTAGCACCGGCGGCGGTAACGGAGATTTTTTCGTCCTCCCGCCGCTCGCGGAAAAGAACCCGACGATCACTGGCGACTTCAATCCGTTTTTGGCACCAGAAATGGTCGTGTGCATCATCGACGTGGCCGAGCTCGGAGCGGACATCGCCAAGTCCTGCCTGGAAGAGGACCGCGACACGATCGCTCACTTCCCCGCGGGGTCGGCAATCGTCGACGAAGTGAACGAGCAGTACTCGATCTCGTGGGACACGGGTCGACCGGTCACGAAGAAGGTCAACAACACTGACACGGACTACGTCCTGGCCGAATTCCTGGTAGCCGGCGTACAGGTCGGGTGGGTCGAGCTGGATCCACAGGATCCGCAAGGACCCGGACAGTCTGAAGTCGACGCGTACGCGTACCGGGTCGGTGAGACGATCCCGGTGAAATTCTGGTTGAGCCAGACCGTCCTCTGCGACCGATCTCTGTTAGACGCGTACGTGGACGAGTGTGTCTCCGGTTCAGTGGTGGACAACGATGGAGCGAGTCTCTTCCTCGACGGGGGTAACCAACTCAGCACGACCTTCGGAGCTGGCTCCCTTCCTGAAGGAGAGGAGTTCATCACCGTAACGCTCGAGAGGATTCGGCCCGACGACTTCCTCCGCATCGAGGAGCAAGAGTGCATCCCGGGCCAGGCGTTCAGTGCACTCGCGCCCACCGAAGGTGCCTTCGACGCTCCTCAGTTTGGTGACTGCTTCCGAGTCACGACGTATCCAGCGGTGACGGAGGCCAATGAGAACGAGCTGATCAGGCCGGCCGTCGTGTCGATCTGCCTCGACCTCGGTAGCCTGCCGATCCCCATTCAGGCTCGCGCGGACCAGCTCCGTATGGTCAAATACAGTGAGGAGGATAACGATTGGGAAGCGCTTCAGGAGACGGCGGGCGACTGCCCCCCGTCAGCACAGGAAACCGCCCTGCTCGATGTTCCGGACAGCGGCTTCATGCGGTACGCGGCGATGGGCGTGAACGCCCTCGCCAACGTCTTCCTGCCCGAACCCGTTTCAGCTGGAGTGATCAAGTTCGGCGGATTCAGTTCGTCGTTCAGCCGGTTCCGGTTCGCCCTGCCCGGCCAGATGGTGGCCGATCAGGGGGATGGTACCGTGATCCAGGCCGGAGACCCGCTGACCATCGACGCGCGCGTACTCGTACTCGACGCGGGCGGCGCCAACGCCACCTATCAGGAAGTTCCGCAACCCGTGGCAGGGGCGGTCGTCACCTTTGCCTCTGAGGCCGGGACCATAACCGTCGACGGTGAGCCGACGAGCGAAGTCACGACGGGCGAAGACGGCTATGCCGAGGTCACATGGACGATCACGGACACGAATCCAGGCGACAAGACGCTGACCGCGACGGCACTCGGCCTGCTTGCAAGCCCTGTCCCGGACCCTGACGGGACCGGGTACGACTTCGTCGCCGAGTCGATCACGTTCACGGCGACGGTCGTCGGACCACCGGGATTCGTCACGAAGGACCCAGAAACGTTCGAAGAGCCGTTGACCGCAGGCAGTGAACAGACGCTCTCGGTTACGGTCAACGACAACCTGTATGGAGATGGAACCGGAAACGCCGTCGAAGGGGCCACCGTCACGTGGACATGCACCCCCGCGTGCACCTTCGAAACCCTGGGTGGACCACCCCCGGCGCCATACGAAAATGACGATGGTACGATCAGCATCGACGTGGTGACCGATCCGAACGGAACGGCCACCGTGCTCTGGACACCGTTTACGGCAGACTCTGAAATCACGGTTACAGCCGATGTCGGGGCGCTTGAAGCCACCTACAGTGCTTCTGTCATCCCGGCGGACGCTGTGCTGCCCACCTGGCCTACAGCCCCACCGACGGGTACTGCCGGCCTCGACCTCGCCCTCTTGGAGGTCCTCATAACCGACGAGTTCGACAACCCACGCCCCCTCGACGTGGTGACCTGGTCGACAATTGGCCCGAGCAGCGAAATCGGTCCGAGCGGTCCGATCCCCACCGTGGTCGAGAGCACGACCGACGCTGACGGCAAAGCACGGTTCACATGGACCCTCGACGAGAAGGTCGGCGTGAACACGCTCGACATCGCCGTGAACGGGACGGAGTTCGCCACGCAGCTCACCTCAGAGGGCCTCGCTGGAGCACCGGTGTCCCTTACCCAGTCAGGTGGAGGTGGTGTATACGGGGCGGGCACGGTACTCGATGATTTGAGCATCACGGTCTTCGACCAATTCGACAACGAAGTGCCCGACGCCGTGGTGGCGTGGTCCACCGGCGCCGGCAGCGGCAGCATCACCGGTGATGGGCTTACGAACTCGACCGGCGGGGCCGCAGGGAGCTGGACCCTCCCCTCGGAGAAGGGTGATTACACGGCAACCGCATCGGTCGTTGGCCTGACCGATATGGCCCACTTCACCGCATCCGTCACGTGCATCATAACGGTCGACGGTGACAGTAAGACCTACGCGGGTGAGTGGGATTGTGCCGGTCTGGACCAGACGAAGGTCTTCGATGCCAACGTGTCCGGAGGATCAACCGCT
This sequence comes from uncultured Gemmatimonadaceae bacterium, assembly GCA_964492085.1. Classification (GTDB taxonomy): domain Bacteria; phylum Gemmatimonadota; class Gemmatimonadetes; order Longimicrobiales; family Gaopeijiaceae; genus UBA2589. Next base: position 3,044 of record CAZBHZ010000039.1, read on the forward strand.
GCCGAGCTGAAGTGGCACACGGACGCCGCCGACATCTATTTCCTGGTGCGCGTGCAGCGTTCCGACGTAGACAAGGTCAACAGCATCCGCATCGACTTCGACAGTGACGGTTTGCCCGGGCCGTCCGCTGACGATGACATCATCGGCTTCGAGTACGGCGGAGTCCTCGACCAAGCTGATCCCGAGGCTGTCTACGATTGGCACCTGACCGCCCGATGCGTGAACCGCAGCCAGTCGAGCTGTGGTAGTGAGGACCCAACCGAGGAGGTCGTCGGAGCAGTCGGGTACACTTCGGATGATGGCGGATGGATCGAATACGAGCTGTCTCACCCTATCCAGGGGGACCGGTACGACATCGATCTGAGCAAAGACACAGGGTTCTTCCTGACGCTGAGCATCGGTAATGGTGCTCAGGGCAACACGCAGGTTCCTGGATTCCGGGACTACAGCTGGATCATCCCGGCCCAGCTCCAGCTGCCGGGTAGCTGATCGCAGACGCGGCCTGTAAGCTCGAGGGGCGTGGCGGCAAGACCGTCACGCCCCTCTTCGCGTCTAATGAATCCTTCGCAGGGTGCATGTTCAGTCCCGAGATCTTCACATGCCTCGACAGCGATCCAGTCACATGAACCGACGAGACTTCCTCTCCCGATCATCGGGGCTTGCAGCCGGAGCGTGGCTCGTCGGCGGCATCACGGGTTGCGGGACACCGGAGCAAGCACACACCGCGAGCTCCGGACTGTCCGACCTCGCCACCCCCACCAACCCCACCGACGAGGCCTGGGCCGACGTCCGCGCCCACTTCATCCTGGAGCCCGGCACCGCGTACATGAACAACGCGAGCCTCGGTATGCCTCCCGGGGTCGTGGCCGACGCCGTCGCCGATGGATATCGGGCCATTTCAACCGAGCCCCTCCACGGCAAGCACGCCCTACAGGACCGGATCGCCCAGGAGGTCATGCCAGCGCTCGCTTCGACCTTCGGCGCGGACCTCTCCGAGATGTCGCTCACCCGGAACGCGACCGAGGCGCTCCACCTCCAGACGCTGAGCCTCGAACTGAGCCCCGGCGACGAGGTGCTGATTACGACGCAGGAGCATCCGGCCGGCCACCGGCCCTGGATGGTCCGCGCCGCCCGGCACGGCGTCATGGTGCGCGAGGTATTCATCCCCAGCCCGCTGGTGTCGGCCGAGGATGTCGTGGCCCGCTTCGCCACCGAGACCACGGACCGCACCCGAGCGATCGCGTTCTGCCACGTGACGCGGGGGGGACACCGCTATCCGGTGCGCGAGCTGTGCGCATTCGCGAGAGAGAGGGGGCTGGTCAGCCTCGTAGACGGCGCACAGGCGGTCGGCCAGTTCCCAGTCGACCTGCACGACCTCGGGTGCGACGCGTACTCGGCGAGCATGCACAAGTGGATGTTCGGGCCGGTCGGCACGGGCTTTCTGTACGTACGTTCCGATGCACGAGACCGGTTCGTGCCGGCCTTCGGGCCCGAAGCGGCCTCGACAGGTGCCGAGTACGCCCCACCGGGCACGGCCGATTTTCCTGTCCGTGCCGCACTCTCGACGTCACTGGCCTTCGTCGAACGGCTCGAACTCGAGAACGTCGAGGCACGCTGCCGATACCTCTCGGACTACCTCAAGATGCGTCTGTCCGAGCTCGACGGCTGCACGCTGCTCAGCGGCCCGGAGGAACGCTCTGCGCCGGGCTCCACGATCTTCTCCCTGGCAGGACTCGATGCTCTCGCATCCGTTCCGCTCATCGAAGAACTCGCACGGACACACATCGACGAGCACCAGCGGGACGGTCACGACGCCATCCGCGTGTCGACTCACGTGTACAACACGACGGCGGAGATCGACCGGCTGATCGACGGTCTGGAGACTGCACGAGGCTGACCGACCGCTACCTGCCGCCGGCGATCCTGCGCTGAATGTCCGCGACCCGGCGCTCGGCGTCCTGGACGGCGTTGTAGACCTCGGGTGGTACGGGAGACATCGCCCGAGCACCCTCGATGAAAGCGTTCAGCTCCTGCGTCGCCTGGGCGCCGTAGCGGACGCGCTCCCGCGTGGTCTGTGCCCGATCGAACTCGCTCTGCGTGCACAGGCCACGCTGGTATGCGATCATCGCGCTGACGTTGGACTGCTCCTCGGGCGTCATCCGATTCCGCGCGCGACCCAATGACGCGAGCGTTCCCCTCCCCTCCTCGACTCGTCCGACCGCACACTGGGTCTCGGCGAGGCGCAGGAATGCCTCGGCACCCGGCTCCTCGAGCTCCGCGACCTCCTCGAAGACCTCGAGCGCTCGACCAAACTCCGAGCGATTGATATGGGCGGTGCCCTGCCGGATCTTCGCTTCCAGGTACGCCCGTCCATACTCGCTCATGTCGTCGTCGGGCGCGGGCATGCCCTGATACGCCTCCGTGGCCTCGAGCCATGCCTGCTGCTGGAAGGCACGGTTACCCGCGTTCATCGCGCTGTAGTCGACACTCGCTCGCGCGGGGGCCGGACGCGTCGCGGCGGGCGTGGACGTCGTGGCGACCCGGTCGAGCCTACGCGAGAGGCGCACGGTCAGCGGACCGGCAGACTGACCACGGCCCACGCTGAGCACGGTATCGAGGCGGTGATACGAATCCGCTTCGACGCGGACCTCGAGTACGAGGCTCGGATCCCCGACCGCGTGAGAGATCTCGTACGGTTCACGCGACGAAACCCGCTCGACATTCGAAGCGTCGAAGATGATCGGCTCACGGACCAGGTACCGAACCGTCATCTCTGAATCAGAGAGGGGTCCCCCCGTTCCGGCGTCGACCGCCTGGAAGACAAGCGCGGTCTCTTCGAGCGCCCCCGTACGGATCGTCGGGGGAGAATCGGGTGGCGTGTAGCAGCCGGCGAGAACGAGTGCCGGCAGCAGCGCCATACGTGGTCGCGGAGCCATGATGAGAAAGGATAGGCGGGACCGTCCCTGAGCAAGCCTTTCTGAACATTTGACCTCCCTTCCAAAGCAGGAATACGTTCGGAGACGGGAACCTCCCTCGAAGGACGAGACGCGTGTCGAACACGGACGAGCGGGACAAGAAGCCACCACCGCAGCCTACCGTTGCGTGGGATCCGAGCGAGATACCCGAGCTCGCGGAGGCGTCGCAGGCCGACTCCCCGCAGCCGGATGGGTCGACGACACCCAACTCCGCCGCGACGCAGCCACTGTCACCGCTGGAGCCGGAAGACGCCGGCGCCACGATCAAGCTCTCCGACGAGGACGTGAAAAGACTCGTGGAGGAGGAAGCCGCAGCGGTCGAAGAGGCGCAGCAGGAGGAAGACCGCCTCATCGGGACGCTCGTCCGCGATAAGTGGAAGGTGCTCAAGCGACTCGGTGCGGGATCGTTCGGCACGGTCTACAAGGTCGAGGACGTGAAGGGCGGCTGGATCGAAGCCCTGAAGATCCTGGGTGTCGACCGGCTGACCGGCTCGGAGGCCGAAGAGATGCGCGCGCGCTTCCTGCGCGAGGCGCAGATCATGAAGCGCCTGGGGAAAGACTCGAAGCACATCGTCGGCCTGTCGACCTACGAGGAAGACATCGAGGCCGGGATGATCTACTTCCTCATGGAGTTCGTCGAAGGACGGAGCCTCGCCGACGTGATCGCGGACGAAGGACCCATGCCCGTCGACCGCACCATTCGACTCGCGCTGCAGGCGTGTGACGGCCTCATGGCCGCGCACGAGGGTCCGGAGCCCGTCGTGCACAGGGATCTCAAGCTCGAGAACCTGATGCTGACAAAGGATCGCGCCGGGGAGGACTCGGTGAAGATCCTCGACTTCGGCATCGCGAAGATCGCCGAGAAGGAAGCCGACTCCCGCCTGACGACGGTCGGAACGCTTGGCACACCGGGGTACGCGGCCCCTGAACAGCTTCGTGCAGAAGCCGTGGATGGACGCACCGACCTCTTCGCGTTCGGCGTCATCCTCTACGCCCTCCTGACCGGCAAAGATCCTTGGCTGGGCAATCTCGCGTACGAGCCGACGAATCAGATCTACGAACTGATGGTGGCCACCGAGCGGGCCAACGTCCGACCGATGGACCAGCAGGGTCCGACGATTCCACCGGCGATGATCAACGTCGTCATGAAGCTCCTGCGACGGGATCCGGCAGAGCGGTTCCAGTCCGCGCGGGAGCTTCGTGACACCCTCCTCAGTATCTCGCAGGGCGCCGACTTCGCCGCACCCGCCGGCGCGGCGGCAGCGGTCGCCGTGGGCACGCCACCCGCGCAGCCTCCGCTTCAGGGGCAGAGCACCCAGGAGACGCCACGTTCGGCACCCCAGCCTCGGAAGCAGAAGTCCACCGCCGGTCGGCTGGTCGCGGGGGTGGTCCTGCTAGCGGCCGTCGGCGCGACGGTCTGGGCCCAGCCATGGGGCCGAACACTCGACACGGACGGGCTCCTCTCGATGGTCAGCAGCGGCAGCGTCGCCGACGTGTGGATCACGGAAGCCGGCGCGGAGGGTGGCGTGCAGTTGCTACCGGTGGCAGCCCTCGCCGACGTCCGGACTCCCTTCCTCGTTCCCCTCGAGGAGAGCGAGATCTCGTCCTTTGTCGAACGCCTGCGCGAGGCCGGCGCCTCGGTCGACGTTTCGTGGGAGGTCCGAAGGCTCACCGACCTGGCCGTCTCAGCCCAGTCGGACAATCGATACTTCGGCTCCGACGGCGCCGATGTGCAGAGCTACGCAGTACGGCTCGCCGAACTCGTGCCGGAGAGTCAGGAAGCGGCGGCTCTCTTACTCAAGGTGGGCGAACGCATGGCATGGGATGCCGCCGCTGCTCGGGCGGACGGTTCACCTGCCGACGCGCGCGAACTGATTGACGACTGCCTCGCGCTGGTACCGCAACACCCCCGGTGCATCGAAGTGTCCGGGGAGCTCTGACCGACGTCGAATCTGGCCCCGGCACGGTACCCGCAGCATAATGGGCGCGAACGACTCGATCGTCCGGGTGCCCGCACTCGACCAAAACCTGACCCGTCCGTGAGCGAGGGAAGACGATGCCGAAACTGACGCTGCTCCTGGGACGCCGTGTGATGCAGGCGTACGACTTCAAGCAGCCGACGATCATCGTGGGGCGAGACGACGCAGCAGACGTCATCATCGACAATCCGTCCGTCTCCCGACGACACGCGGAGATCCGCCTCGGCGACAACGGTTGGGAAGTCGAAGACCTCGGATCGTCCAACGGGACGTTCATCGACAACGCACGAATCGAGGGCGCTCGATCGATCGGACTCGGCGACGAGATCGGCTTCGGAAAGTTCTCGATCGTCTTCGGCAAGGCGCTCGGCGAAGGGGAAGTGCCGCTCGCCAAGCCCAACCCGATGGCGGATCGCCCCGCCCCAGCGCCCGCACCCGTCGCGGGCGTGCCCGGGACCATGCATATCAATCCGCATGAGGTGAAGGAACTCCTCAAGGAAGCGGACCGGAAGAAGCGGGCCCATTTCATCTGGGAATCCGGCGGACAGCGTGGCACACATTACCTGTCGGATCAGCCTGCGGTGCTGATCGGCACGGACGAGCTTTGCGACCTGCGTGTGCCCAAGGGGCCGAAGCACCACATCCTGCTCATGACGCTCGACGGAGGAACCGAGGTCCGCTATCTGGCCGTGTTCGGCTCGATGACGGTCGGCGGGCAGGGCACCAAGCGTTCGCGGCTCAAGAACGGTGACGTCATCGAGTCACAGGGACTCACGATCACATTCATGGACGACGTGGCCTGACGGGACTCCAGGTCCCTAGAACAGGAAGAAGGCGAGCAGCGCGCCAATCACCACGAGCAGCGTGATCATGGGCACGAGCCTGATGCCCGTCGTGGCCGGGACATCATCCGATGTCGATGCCGCTGCAACGACGGCCGGCGCATCCTCCGACTCGGTCAACTCGCCTTCCCCGGCGAGAGCGGCTTCAGGCGCGTCAGCGACCTCGTCCGCTGCCTCATCGGCCTGGTCCTCGGCCACCTCGTCGGACTGATCTTCCGAATCGGACGGTGGAACGAAGTCGATCGGCATGGTTCCGTGCTCAACCGTTCGAGGGACTTCGCCGTATTCGGCGATCGCCGCGGAGATGTTGTCGTCCGACCCGTCGTCGAAGGCCCTCGTCACGAGGGCCTGAGCGGCCCCACGCGGGCCACTGGACTGCAGATAGATGCGAAGTAGCGCATCGTCCTCGAGGACCTTGTAGAGCCCGTCGGAGCATATGAACAGGGCCGAGTCGTCGACGACCGGAAACGGACCGAAGACATCGACCTGGACGAACTCTTCGGTTCCGATCGATCGCGTGAGCGCATCCTTGTACCGGATCGCCATCTCTTCCGCGATCGGCTGCCCGTGTCGCTCCGCCTCTGCCGCGAACGAGTGATCATGGGTGACCTGGCGGATCCCGTCGGCGGACAGGACGTAACCGCGACTGTCTCCCACGTTCGCGATCATGTACTCGCCATCTTCCACGAGGGCCGCCACCAGCGTCGTGCCCATGCCTTTCTTGCCAGGCTCGCGCGCTTTGTCCCAGACCGCGGTGTTCGCCTTCACAAACGCCTCATCGAGGGCATCCCCACCCTCGAGGGACGCCACCAGCGTCTCGAGTGCCAGCGCGCTCGCAACTTCACCGGCCGCATGCCCACCCATGCCATCCGCGACGGCAACCAGCGTACGGCCGTCGGACAGGTGCTGCGCCAGGAGGGAATCTTCCTGGTAGTCGCGCCTGCCGGCGATGGATTCAACGGCGAGCCTGGGCTCGTTCGCCACGCTCTGACCTCCATGGAGCGGCTGGATGGGCACGTACAGATAGGTTTTGGCTCAAGGTCGAGCAAGAAGAGCGCGTGGGACGCCCGGGCCAAAAGATCCGGTCCCTGTCGCCCGGTACGGACTCACGTCATAGCTTTCTAGCTTCGCCCCGTACTCAACTTCGATGGACTCAGGAGTAATCATGCGACGAATTTCGACCTTCTCCGCCCTCGTCATGGGTGGCCTCGTGGTCGCCGCCTGTGGTGGCAGCGGTGAAGCGATGGAGGAAGGCACCGCCACCGCCAGCGACATGGACGTCGCAGCTGGCGATGCCCTCGAGTGCTACCTCGCCCGTGGAACGATGGCCGAAGCCCAGGAGCGCCCGAGCCCTCTCCAGTCCACCTCCTTCGCGGTTGGAGGCCACGACGGCCTTCTCTGCTATGGCGCTCCGTCCGCGCGCGGCCGTGAGATCATCGGAGGCCTCGTCGTGTACGGGCAGCCCGAGCGGATCGGCGCGAACGAGCCGACGACAATCCATCTCGCCGGTCCCGCCAGCATTGGCGGCGTCGAGGTCGGTCCAGGCAGCTACTCGATTTACGCGATCCCCGGTCCGGACGAATGGGTCTTCTTCGTCAATTCGAACTGGGAGCGCTGGGGCATTCCGATCGACGAGAACGTCCGCTCCAGTGAGGTCGGAACGTTCACGGTTCCGGTGGAAGCGATGGAGGACTACGTCGAGACGCTTCAGTACCGCTTCGAGCCCATGTCCGAAAACACCATGGGTGATGTCATCCTCGAGTGGGAAAACACACGCGTGAAATTCCACGTGCACCCGGGTGCGAGCGGCTGATCCGAACGAACCTGACCGAAACGCAAAACGCCCCCGGACCACGGTCCGGGGGCGTTTTCACGTCCGTACGCCGCTTCGTCACCTGGCCGCATTCGCCGGCGCGGCGGACTCCCCTCCCCTCATGACGACGGTCCGAATCGGGAACGGGATTTCGATCCCCTCCTTCCCGAACCGGCGGTGGAGTCGCTTGATGAACTCGTGACGGATCGGCCCCTGGCTCCTGAATTCACGAACCATCATCCGGACCTCGAAGTTGATGCTCGAGTCCGCGAATGCGTTGAACAGCAGAACGGGATCCTCTCCGGGGACTCCGCCTTCGAGATCCCTGAGGACACTGCGGGCCACATCGAGGGCTACCTGCTCCACGTGCTCCAGATCCGACTCGTAGCTCACACCAACCGCGACTGTCACCCAAAGCGTGGGTCGCGGCAGGTTGTAGTTCTTCACACTGGCGGAGGCCAGCGAGGAATTCGGAACGGAAACGAGGTTGCCGTCGGGAAACGTCTGAATGGTCGTGTTCCGTGCCCTCACATCGGTGACCCACCCCTCCTCTCCCGAACTCAACTGCACGTAGTCTCGCGGGCGGACCTGACGTGACAGGATGATCTGAACTCCTGCAAAGAGATTACCGAGGGTGTCCTGAAGGGCGAGTGCGACAGCCAGGCCACCGATCCCGAGGGCGGTGATCAGCGGCGTGATGTCGATGCCCAGGTTCTGCAGGATGATGAACAGTCCGAGGACTGCGACCGCACCCTGAGCAAGGTTGACCACGAGCGAAGGAGATCCGACCGAGCCCTTGGTCTCCGCGGACATCGACTCCACCGCTCCCTTCACCAGCCGCATGCCCCCGATTGCCACCGATCCGATCAGCGTGATGGTGAGGGCGTGGGACACGATGGGGATCACCCACTCAGGCTCATCTCCGAGCGTGCTCGCGAAGTAGATGCCGGCAGCCGACAACCATACCGTCGGCAACCAACGAATCGCGGACACCAGCAGGTCGTCCCACGTGAAGCGTGTCTCCAGAGCGACCCTGTGCAACCGGCTCACGACCACGCGCTCGACCAGATAGCCCAGGACGAATCCGCCGACGACGAAGACCGCGCGGTGAACCCAGGGCGACTGAATGATCTGTGTGATCTCGGGCATGACAGGGCCGGCAGGAGTCGACTCGGGGTGACGCACTCTCGGAATCGGAGCATCTTACTTCCGATCAGGGCCCCGCGCCGCTGTCATTCGCCCGGCGTCGCTTCGACACGCAGAACGGCGAGCCCTTCCACCTTCACGACCGAACCGAATCCGTGGCTCTCTCTGCCGCCGCGCTCGCCGACGAGATCGGCCGTCGCCGCACGTTCGCCATCATCAGCCACCCGGATGCGGGCAAGACGACGCTGACCGAGAAGCTGCTCCTCTATGGTGGAGCCATTCGGGCGGCGGGCTCGGTAAAGTCTCGCCGTTCTGATCGGCACGCGACCTCGGACTGGCTAGAGATGGAGCAGGAGCGTGGCATCTCGATTACCGCGTCCGTACTGCACTTCGACTACCAGGGCTTCCGCATCAACCTGCTGGACACACCGGGCCACCAGGACTTCTCGGAGGACACCTACCGCGCGCTGACGGCCGCGGACAGCGCGATCATGCTGCTCGACAACCGGAGGGGCGTCGAGACGCAAACCAGGAAGCTCTTCAGCGTATGCAAGAAGCGGCGTCTCCCGATCCATACCTTCGTCAACAAGTGCGACCGCGTCGGTGAAGACCCCCTCGGCCTGCTCGACGACGTCCAGGCCGAGCTCGGGATCGACTGTTTCGTGTCGACATGGCCCGTGCGCCGTGACGGCCGCCTGATCGGGGTCTTCGACCGTGAGCGCTCGAAGGTGTGGCTCTACGAGGAAACGGGTGATCACGGTCAGTCCCGGCCGAACGCGGCGCTCGTCGACCTTGAAAGCGACGAACTCGAAGCCGCGATCGGGATCGAGGGAGTGGAGCGACTCGCAGAGGAGGTGGAGCTGATCGAAATCGCCGGGGCCGAGGCGGACTTCGAAGCCGTGGCGAGGGGAGAAGCGAGCCCCGTGTGCTTCGGTTCGGCCCTTACGAACTTCGGCGTGGACGTCTTTCTGGAGCGCTTCCTGTCGCTCGCCCCCCCGCCCACGCCCAGGGAGAGCACGGACGGACCGGTCGCGCCGGACGGACACCCATTCTCGGGCTTCGTCTTCAAGGTCCAGGCCAACATGGATCCGCGTCACCGGGATCGAGTGGCCTTCGTGCGCGTCTGCTCCGGCGAATTCGACGAGGGAGCCGAGGCCGTCGTCTCTCGCACGGGTCAGAAGCTTCGACTGGCGCAGCCGCAGGAGTTCATGGCGAGAGAGCGAGCACACGCAGACATCAACGCCGTGGCCGGCGACGTCGTCGGACTGCTCGATCGGGGCAGTCTGCGCGTCGGCGACACGGTCGCGGTGGGTGGCCGCATCGAGTATCCCGGGGTACCACGGTTCTCGCCGGAGCACTTCGCGCAGGTCCACATCGAGGATGCGCTGCGCAGAAAGCACCTGGACCGCGGCCTGAGCCACCTGGCCGAAGAGGGGACGATCCTCCTGCTCTTCGCGCCGTCCATCACTGGACCGATCCCGATCGTCGGAGCGGTAGGAGGGCTACAGTTCGACGTGCTCCTCGATCGTCTCGAGCGCGAGTATGGCGTCTCGGCACGGCTCGAACGACTCCCGTTTCACTGCGCCCGCTGGGTCACCGGCCCGGACAAGGCCATCGACAAGGTGGCGAATGCCTACGGTCGCCGGCGCGTCGAGGACGCCGACGGGGCCGCGCTGATCCTCTTCGACAACGAGTGGACACTCCGGCGCAGCATCGAACAGGAAGACGAGCTGACCTTCCATGACGTGCAGCCGCGGGCCGCGGTCAACGCCTAGTCGGCGCGCTCCTCGCTGACGGATTCGCCGGCGGCCATCGAGCGCCGCCTCGCGAGCGCCTGGCCAATGACCAGGATCCACACCACCCAGCTCAGTCGCTCACCCACGCTCATCATGCGCACGTGCGCGATGCCGACCCACGGCAGGGTCATGGCGACCAGAACGGGGGACCCCCCGTGATACGGGACCCGACGCTCGACGACCTGAACCGCGTCCCGGCGCTTCTCGTGCAGCAGAGCTTCGATCCGGTCGCCCAACTCGCGTGGCGCGAGTTCCTGCCAGCCCGGGATCCTCATCAGGCTCCACGACGCCACCGTTCGGCCCCAGCCGTGCAGGTTCGCGGCTCCGATCAGCGCCAGGTTCATCGAGTCGGCGAGGGCGAGGATCTCAGCTCGCTCCCCCTTCACCTGCTCCAGACCCCGCGGCGAGCCGTCGTTGATCTCGATGCCGATCATCCCCGAAGGTACGTCCTCCGAGAACGGAACGACGCGCATGAGGTTGCCGGGCATCGTGTAGAAGAGCGTCGGAGGCTGCTGGCCATGGCCGGGCGCGTAGCGTTCATCCATCGCCTCGGGACTCATGAAGACGGAGTCCTCGTCCAGCGCGAAGACGTAGCGGTCCCTGGAACCCAGAATGTTCGTCGGACGCCGGTAGATCCGTATCTCGGCGCCCTCCAGTAGCACTGTGCGCTCGCCCGCCTTCGGAGGGTTGTCCACCGCGCCCTCGTCGAAGCCGCGCCACGTGTAGTGGTCGGTCACATATGCGGCGTCGAAGCCACCGGACTCGTGCCACGCCCGATTCCGTCGTGGTGTGAAGAGGCTCCACCCGTCGTGTGAATACTCTGTGTGCGAGTGAAAGTCGATCGCGACCAGGTCGGCATCGAGGATGTCCACGCCGGTCATGGATCTGGGCAGGAGCATGCCCGCGGCATAGAACGCCAGGAGCGCAAGAAGCGCGATCGATGCTCGCATCGTCTCCTGCACGATGGCGAAACGTACACGACGTCCCAGACCGCCCTCCGAAGCGCCCTCCAAGGATGCGCGAGCCACCTCCCGGGCGCGCCGCCAGGCCCGAGTCCTCCCGGAGACATACAGCGCGACGAGGGTGACCAACACCGCGTAGTGCTGGGACAGCGTGAGCAGGGAAAGGGTATCCCAGACCGAGAAGAGGGGCGCGAACACGATCCACGCGAATGGCTCGGTCTTCTCGGCGACATCCACGGACACGCCCGTGGCCGCATCCTGGAGCGGGGACAATGGAGCGAGTGCCCCCAGAAGCACGACGCCCACGGCGACGAATCCGACGTGGCGTCCCCCAGGCTCGAATCGGTCCGCCATTACCCCTGCGACGTCACGAGATCTTTGGGCCGTTACCGGTCCTGAGCACCCCCACCACCGACCACCGCGAGCGGAATGTCGCCGAACCCGCTCCGCTGAGGATTCTGACGACCACTCGTGGCCTGGCGTACATTGTTGCTCACGTGATCGAACAGCTCCGTGAAGGTGACGATCCCATTGCTGTCGAGGTCACCTGAGCCGCGCAGGCCGTCGAGCAGGAAGTGGGTGAAGACGCCGTGCCCTCCCCATCGCTCGTCCTCCAGGCTGAACTCGTTCGTATCCGCCGCGGTCATCATGAGACGACGCGAGGGTGTGAAGAGTCCCTGGAACCCGCCTGAGATCTGGTTCGACGACGAACCGCCAACGACGTCACCATCCGCCGTCCCGGCCGAGTGGCACGCATCCGCGATGACGAGAACACGCTCGGCGGCGATCTGACGGCGCAGCGCCGTCTTCACGTCCCACATCGGGAAGCCCGTGGCCGCGAGGGAGCCGAGCTCCGCATCCGTCGGGAGCAGGTAGAGGTTATCGGGTCGGCCCGGGTCCGGAGCTCCGTGACCCGCGTAGTAGATCACGACGAGGTCGTCCCAGTCTGCCTGCTGCAAGAAGACGAAGAGCGCCTCGCGCATCGCGGCACCCGTTGCCTGCTCGTTCTCCAGATAGAGCACCTCGTCGAAGGGGCCCGCAGCGTCACTCTCGAGAAACTCCTTCACCGCGCGTGCGTCCGCTGGAGCGAACTCGAGATCAGGGATGTCGTTCGACTCGTACTCACCGACCCCGACCACGACGGCCCAGCGCTTGTCGATTCGAGGAGCGGCAATGGTCTGGACGGTCTGCCCGCCGGAACCTTCGGCCACGATCTCGACCGTATCGGTGCTGATCGGGAGCGAGAAGTCACGGGAGAAGCGCAGCGCGCGCTGATCTTCGATCCCCAGCAAGGAGAGCTCCTCAGCCGAGATCTCTTCCATCATCGCCGGCTGCCCCTGCACCTCGACGGAGGTCGCGTCCCCGACGACGACACCCTCGAGACGCACGAGGTTCTGTACGTTGGACATCCCAGCCTCCTGGCGCCGAACGACACCGATGCCGCGTGTCGCCGCCCCATCGTCGGGAAGGACATCGGCACGGATGACGGCCAGCCCGGGCGCCTCTGTCGAACCACTCGACTGGACCGGACGGGCGCTGGCCGACGCGGTCACGGATGTCGCACCCCCGCCGACGGCAGACTGAATGGAGCCCGGATCGGGCGCCCAGTACATGGCTTCCTGCCATGAGCGGGCGACCCAGTCATTCACGACCGGCCCGATAAACTCCCGTATGACATCCTGAGTGGCCTCACGGATCGCCAATGCACGCGCGGCCTGGCCGGTGGCTTCGATCGCTCTCGCGTCCGCTACAGCGTCCGAGACGACCTCGCCGAAGTCGAGCCTGAGAGCCCTCACCGCGACTTCCGTCGTCGCCGTAATGAGGTCACCCGGCCCAGGATTGTCTCGCGTCGCGTAGTCCGCGACACCGAGCACAAGCACCTGAGCACCCCAGTCACGCCCGAGCTGAGTCGCGGCTCCGTCGTTTCCGTTCATGGCGGCCATGACGAGCGCCTGAGCAGATTCGTCGATCGCGAGCGCGGGATCGATCACGGGGAAGCCTGCCTCCAGCAGGAACGAGGTCATCTCTCGGGACGCGACCTTGCCCCGTCCCTCTTCCTGAATGAAGACCATAGTTCGGGGAAGCTCCCCCTCGAAGACGATGTCCTGCCCCGACGCAAAGGCCGGAGCTGAGACGAGGCCGGCGGTGAACAGCATCGCCAGCCTCGGTACACGCAAAATCGCGATCGAATTCATCTAGGTTTCTCCTCGCAGACGCTCCAGAGCCCGCTGGGCGTCCCGGTGAGTGGGGTGGATCGCGAGCACGGCCTCGTACTGCTCGATGGCCTGCTCGATCTGCCCGTCATCCTCATAGGTAAGTGCGCGACTGAGAGCGATTGTGGCGGCGACGGGAACCTCCTCCACCTCTGGCCGGCTCGACGGAGGTGTCAGCGAGAGCGCCTCGCTGAACTCGTCGGCCAACTCCACAACCACGTTCAGAAGGTGGATGGTCGCATCGGTCTTCTTCATGACCGCGACGACCTCGGACGTCTCAACGTCGACGGCGCGGATGTCGATCCGGAGATTGTCCACGATGCTCATGGCCTGACCAAGCAGCACATACTGAACGCCCAACATCTTCCCGACCTCGATGGCGACGTTGTCGTCGACGCGACCCGAGAGGGACAGATCCTGCTCCTGGATGAGATCCATCAGCTGGCGGCGCTCGACGATACGCATCCCCTCGCGTCCGCTGAACTCGGTGACGAGCATGGAGCTGATGGCCTTCCCCAGGTTCACCGACGCACCACCCTCGCCCATCATGAACGCATTGAAGTCCATGACCGCGACGGTCGCGACATCCTGCTGGCCCTTCGCCTCGGTCACGGTCAAGCTCAACGCCGCGACCGTCAGAACAGTCACGAAGGCGAAGCAGGCTTTACGCATTCGTATCTCCGAAAACAGGGCCGGGGGCCCCCAAACAGCTCGTTTTTGAGGGTAGAGAACAGCCGGCAAGAGCGAAAGTTTCTCTTTGCCCGCCGATTCTGGCCCTCCTATAGTTTATGCTAGTACTGTCGGGGATGCGAGGAGATTCTGTGCTCTTCGCCACCCCTTGTTTTGTCTACAAGGTCCGACTGCTGCGCCCCAAGGAGCCACGCCATGAAGCTCGCATCCAGACGCCTCTCACGGGGCCTCCTGTCTCTCGCTGTCGGAGTTGGAGCGGCCGCCTGCGCGGGCTCCCTGCCCGACGTCTCACCTGTCGACATTCCGCGCTTGCAGCAGGAAATCGCCAACAACCCGGATGATTCCAACCTGCAGGTACAGTTGGGCATGGCCCAGTTCAAGGCCGAGGACTACGAAGCAGCCCGAGTCTCTCTGCAAAGTGCGGTCGACGCCGGCAACGAAAGTGGTCCCGCGTTCCTGTACCTGGGCTTTGTACAGGAAGAACTGGAAGATTGGTCCGCTGCCCGAAGCGCGTACGACCGCTACCTGGTCGTCGGGACATCCGGCCCCGCCCGTGACGAGGTGAGAAAACGCCTCACAATGATCGGGCGCAACCTCCTCCGCGCCCGGGCTCAGCAGGCCTTGGCGCAGGAGACGGAGATCACGGCAACGGGGCAGATCACGCCGCAGTCGATCGCGGTCATGCCGATGGGCTTCAATTCGAACCGGGACGACCTAGAACCGCTGATCTACGCGCTGTCGGACATGATGATCACCGACTTCGCGTTCTCAAATGCTCTCGTCGTGCTCGAACGCGCCGAAGTACAGACGCTGCTGGACGAGATGGCCCTGACGTCGTCGGGGTACGCCGACACGGAGTCCGGCGTGCGCGCAGGTCGACTGCTTCGCACGGAGCATGTCTTCCAGGGCGTACTCACGACCCTCGGGGAAGACGATCTTCAGGCCGACGCGGACGTTCTGAACATTCCGAACACGGCATCCGCCGGTCAGCTCACGGAATCGGCGATCCTCGAGCAGATCTTCGACATGGAGAAGGCCATCGTCATCCGGACGATTCGTGAGGTCCTCGGCGTCACGCTGACGCCGGCCGAGGAGCAACGAATCCTCGACAACCGCATGAGCAACGTCCTCGCCTTCCTCGCGTACGGCCGGGGTCTTCGCGAGCTGGACGGCGGCAACTACGATGCGGCTCAGGAGGAGTTCAGCCTTGCCGAGTCGCTGGACCCCGGCTACTTCGCCGTCGAGCTCGCCTCGGCCGAAGCTTCGGCCCTGCTGGATGCGTCCACGGTGAACACCGCGGAGGTCGAAGGAATCGCGGTCGCCACCGGCGAGACGGGTGGAGCCATCATTGCTCCACCTCCAGCCACGACGACGCAGGATTTCTCGGGTATCGGTATCTCACCACAGCAGCCGATCGGATCCGGTTCCGACCCCGAGGACGACGTGACCACGGATCCCGAGACCGGGCAAGTTGTCCCCACCACGACGACTACCACCACGACGCAGACGCTGACCAACGTGTTCGAGGGCGTCGATCCGACACCCACCACGGGGACGCTGGGTGTCTCGACGTCGGAGCAGATTCAGAACCCGACGTCGACGCAGACGCAGCCGACGACGCGCGAGCCGGTTCAGGAGGGTCAAAACCAGGAGACCGTCCCCGGCACGGCCCAGGCCCAGATCCGGATCGTGATTCGCCGCCCCGGGGGTGAACAGTGATCGGTCGATCGCTCGGCGCCGGGGCCACGCTGGCCCTGACGCTCGCACTGGCCGTTCCGGCTGAGAGTCAGGTCGTCGCCGGAGGTGGCGTCGATTATCGAGGGTACTCCTTCGACGAGGGACTGGGCGCGGACGCGGCACAGCTCTTCATGGTTCCGATCGCCGTCCGGATCCCGGCCGGCGACCGTCTCATGTTCGACGTATTCGGCGCGTGGGCAGAGGGTCGCGTGGAGCAGGACAATCAGGTCTTCGGACTGTCTGGACCCGTCGACACAAGTGTGAAGGCCTCGCTCCAGGCTACGCCCTGGGCGCTGGTCTCGGTGTCGGCGAACGTCCCCACAGGGAACTCGGCTCATAATGGCGAGGAGGCGATCGTCGCTTCCGTGCTCTCCACCGATCTTCTGGGCTTCCGGGAGACGACGTGGGGGACCGGCGGCGCGGTAACGACATCGGTCGCGTCGGCGGCTACGGCTGGCGGCTTCGGCATCGGCGTCGCCGCGGCCTATGCCGTCCGGGCCGAGTTCGAACCGAGCGCGGACGATCCGACCCTGACCTACCAGCCGGGCAACGAGTCACGGGTCCGCGTCGGCCTCGACCGGAACTTCGGAACGAGCACGCTGACCGCGGGCGCGACGTTCGTCACCTACACCGACGACAAGGCTCGTGGCAGGAACCTCTTCCAGGCCGGGAATCGCCTGCGGTTCGACGCCAGCTACGCCTTCCGTGCCGGTGCCGGTGCCTGGTCGATCTACGCGGCGGACCTGATGCGCGAGAACGGCGATCTGACGCTGGACATCGTGGATCAGAACGGTGACTTCGTCGGTGACACCACGGTAGTGACGGCGAAGCAGAATCTGATTGTCGGTGGTGTAATCGGGACGATCGGCATCGGCGGTGGCTACGTCTTCCGGCCGCACATCGACTACAAGTACCAGAGGCGGGAAGAGACCGACGGCAACGACGCCGGTTCGGGCTGGATGCTCGCCGCCGGTGGTGACATCCCGATCCGACTCGCCGGAACGGAGTTCTTCCCGAAAGCCCGCGTGTACTTCGGCTCGATCAGAGATATCACAGGCACGGACATCAGTACGGTGGGCATGGAATTCAAGGGCACCTTCCGATTCAACTTCTGACCAAGACCTGATACGCGAGCCGATGCCGTAATCGGCCGGTAGCACTTACAATGGGCGTCCGACCCCCCAGGGGTCGGACGCTTTCTTTTTTCGGCCCACATCCATTCCTGTCGACCGCCTCGCTCCCGCCGCCATGTCCGAAATCCGACGTATCGCCGTAAACACGGGAGGCGGTGACGCCC
>CAZBHZ010000040.1:0-20007 GCA_964492085.1 uncultured Gemmatimonadaceae bacterium
ATGAGCTTCATCTCCTGGATCAGGGAGAAGAACTCATTCGGGATGTAGTCCCACTCGATCCGCGCGGTTTCGTGGATCAGTTCCCACGCCTTCTCGCCTTTGTCGGCGCGGAAGTAGGAGAGGACCCGGGTGCGTACATGGACCGATTTTCCAACGTACAGCAGCTCATTTCCGGGCCCGAACATGCGGTACACGCCGGGCCGATTTTCCGCCTTGGCGCGGACATGCTCACGGAGGGTCGGGTTGGGCTGCACGATCGGGTACGAGGTGAACGGGGGGGCTGGCGCTTTCGTGATTTGTTCGGGAAGATAGGGAGGTCGTTCCTGCGATGCCAAAGTGTCGTGTTCGACCATGGGTACGCCGTCCCACCCGGGACACATTGTGAGGCATGACGATGACGGGCTCCGACAAATTGATCCGCGATCCGCTCTGGGAGACGATTCGACTGGATCCCACCGCGGTCCGCATCGTCGATACGGCCGAGTTCCAGAGATTGCGATACATCCGGCAGCTCGGCCTGGCTCACCTCGTCTATCCCGGGGCTACGCATACGCGCTTCGACCATGCCCTCGGTGTCTATCACCTGACGCGGACCGCGCTTCACCATCTTCGGGAGCGCGGAGGCGTACCCCCCGAGGCGTGGGAAGACGAGGAGTTGATCCCGTACGCCGCGCTCCTGCACGACATCGGGCACTACGCGTATTCGCACGCGCTGGAGGAGCTCGAGACCGAGCACCTGCCGGCGCACCACGAAGAAGTCAGCAAACGGTTCTTCGCCTCACCCTCCCTTCGCGACGCGCTGGCGCCTCTGGGCCTGACCGCGCCGGAACGCCTGGCAGAGCTGATTCGGGGGGACGGTGAGATCCCTCTGCGCGGCCTGATCAGTGGAAGCCTGGATCTCGACAAGATGGAGTATCTCCGTCGGGATGCCCGGTTCTGCGGAGTACCGTACGGAGAGGTGGACGTCTCGCGTCTCCTCCAGGGTCTCATGCTTCTTCCTGACCCGGTGACGGGCAGGTACGAGGTCGGAGTACACGAGAAGGCGATCGCGGCACTGGAGTCTTTGCTGTTTGCGAAGTACCAGATGTTCAGAAACGTCTATTGGCATCATGCGGTCCGCGCGGCGACCGCTTTGTACAAACGAATCGTCGAGGAGGCCGTGCGTGGTGGACTGCTCGACCCGGAGGAGCTCATTGGCCCGACCGATGAAGAGCTCCTCTACGAGATCAGTCGACGGGGGCAGGAATCGGACGACGAGGTCGGTGAGCGGATCGCGACCCGCTGGATCCCGGCGCTTCGTCACCGGAAGCTGCCGAAGCGAGCGCTCGAGTTGACGGCGGCCGACCTGTCCGGTCGACAGGTCGAGGATTGGGCCGTGGGTGACTCGCCCTGGAAGCGCGCCGTTGAAGACGACCTTGCCGAAGAGCTCGGTCTCGAGTCCGGAGAGGTGATGATCGATTTTCCGGTGAAGCCGGCGATGTTCCAGCTCGACCTGCTCGTCGAGCGGCGTGATGGTGCTGTCCAGCGACTCGGGCTCGAGGGCGTCGAAGGTATTCTGGATCTCCCGAAGGTCGCGCGCGAGCTCTATACGACGGCTCGGGTTCTGAGGGTGTTCACGCTCGAGCGTCGCGACGTGTCGGCGGAGCAGGTGCTGGACCGGATTACCCGTCCGATTGGCGCTGTCTGAGGCCGCGAGCCGCCAGGCTCGACGCCGCTCAGTTGCTCTCGAACGACACCAGCACGGCGGTGATGTTGTCGTGCCCTCCAGCCTCATTCGCGGCTTCGACCAGGTTCAGGAGCGGTGCGGCCGGGTCCGCGCCGTTCTCGGAAAACGCCTGAGCGAGGATCGACAGCATGGTGTCGTCTTCGAGCATGCCGACCAGCCCGTCGGAGCACAGGAGGAAGCGGTCACCCGGTGCTGCTGTCCCGTCGAGAATCTGGGGTGTCGGCGTATCTTCGAGCCCCAGACACTGGGTAAGCAGGTGAGCATACGGGCTGTGCCGGGCACGAGCTGGATCGAGGTCCGGATTGTTTTCGATCTGCTGCTGGATCCACGTGTCGTCCCGCGTGACCTGATCCATGGTCTCACCGTGAATCCGGTATGCACGGGAGTCACCGACATGGCCAATGACCCACGCGCCCGTGTCCGGATGCGTGACCATGGCGGTGAGCGTCGTGCCCATTCCATTCAGGTGTGGCTCCTGCACACCTCGTTCGCGGATCGTGGCATGAGCACCGAGCACGGCATCGAGCATGATGGCGCGCATGTGCGCGACGAATCCTGCGGGGTCGGGACACCCCTGCATGGCGTCCGCAAGCGCGTCGGCGGTAGCCGAGACTGCAAGACGCGATGCAACGTCCCCACCGGGATGACCACCCATGCCGTCGGCGACCACAGCGACACCGGAGCTTCCGTTCAGTGCCAGCGCATCCTCGTTTCTTCGGCGAATGCGGCCGATATCGGACTGACCACGCACGGAACGGAGAGAAGGCAAGTTGGGACCCTGGGCACTCAGGCGGCTGAGCTTGGGCGTCGAATCTAGATGGAGCACGACCGGAGCACCAACACGCTCTGTCCAACTCGGCGACGGGCGAAACAAGGAACTGCGGCCTGCAAAAGGGTTACAAGAGTGACCTGAACTTCGGCGGCTTCTCCTCCATACGGATTCCAGCCGCTGGGCGTCTTGCCGGGTCAAACTTCCGTACGGGCGGGTTCGAAACCTGCGGCCCTTGGGGCCGCGAGGCCATTGACAGGCTATCAGGCGACCTGCATCGTAGACGGCTTAGGATTTTGCGCGTTTAGAAGCAAAGAATTGCGCCTCCACGCGGCGGGATCGTCCTGTCGACTCGGAGTGCGTTGAAGGAGAACAGGATACGATGGCTGCTGCCACCACGACGAAGCGTCGCAAGCGCCGGGGGAAGGGAAACCTTCTCGCGGGATTCGACGCGAGTGTCGAGGAACAGAGCGCTCTCGATCAGTATCTTCGCGACGTGAGTCGTCACGAACTCATCACGCCCGAGCGTGAGAAAGAGCTCGGGGCTCGCGCTCAGGAGGGAGATCAGGAAGCCATTCAGGAGCTCGCTCGTGCGAACCTTCGCTTCGTGATCAGTGTTGCGAAGAAATATCAGAACCGCGGTGTCTCTCTGACGGATCTCATTCAGGAGGGCAACGTCGGCCTTGTCACGGCTGCACGGAAATTCGATCCGGAGCAGGGCGTGAAGTTCATCAGCTACGCGGTGTGGTGGATCCGTCAGGCGATCCTCGCGTCGCTGGCCAACCACGGCCGGGCCGTACGCGTGCCCCTCAACCGGGCCAGCGATCTCGCGCGGATCTTCCGTGAGAAAGAGCGGCTCAAGCAGGAGAAGGGTCGCGAGCCCACCACGGACGAGTTGGCAGAGGCGACGCACCTCACGCCGGAGCTGGTCGAGTCGCTCCAGACGCTGAACGCGGCGGAGATCCGTCTCGATGCACCGATCGGTGATTCGGAAGACTCGCAGCTCGTCGAGCGCTTCATCACGGAAGAGGCCGCTGAGCCCGAGGTCGAGGTCGAGGGGCGACTCCTGACGGAGACGATCACCGAGGCTCTCGAGACACTCGAACCGCGCGATGCGAAGGTCCTCCGCCTGTATTTCGGTCTCGAAGGTGAGCGGGAGCACACCCTCGAGGAGATCGGGAACATGCTCGGTGTGACGCGTGAGCGGATTCGCCAGCTGCGTGATCGCGCTCTTCGCCGCCTCCGGGAGGGTGGCAAGGGTGATGCGCTGGAGTCGTTCGCCGCGTGATCTCAGGGGCGTTGCCCCGGTTCAGCTTTGAACAGCCCCTGTCGGAACTCCGTGCTCCGGCGGGGGCTTTTCGCGCGCGTAGATGACTGACGCCCAGCAGCGTCCCGGTGTGGTTCATGAGACGGGCGGAGGCGTCTACTCGGTCGTGCTCGAGGACGGGTCCCGTGTCGAGGCCTCGCTGCGTGGCCGTCTGAAGAAAGAGCAGCGGACAGGCAGCCGGGTTGTGATCGGCGACGAGGTCGACGTTCGTATTGCTCCGGCCGCGGCGACCATCGAAGCCGTGCTGGAACGGCGTACGGAACTGGTTCGGCGGGGACGGGGTCGAGCACCGAAGATCCTGGCGGCGAACCTGGATCGTGTGTTCGTCGTGATCGCACTTCGGGAGCCCCGCGGGTCGCTACAGCTCGTCGATCGGATGCTAGTCCTCGTCGAATCAAGCGGGATGCGGCCGGTTCTGGTGCTGAACAAGGCGGACCTCGAGGACACCGAGTCCCTGTCCGAGGCGTGGTCCGCTCTGTATCGGTCTGTCGGGTATCGGGTTCTGGTGACGAGCGCGTCGACCGGCGCGGGTATTCCGGAGCTTCATGGCGAACTATGCAGCGGAAGCTCGGCGTTGATCGGACCTTCGGGGGCGGGGAAGTCGACCCTCCTGAACGCCGTGGATCCGGGCCTGGAGCTGCGTACCGGGGCACTGTCCCGCAAGACTGGAACCGGGCGCCATACGACGGTCGGTTCCCGGCTGATCACGCTGGAGTGCGGAGGCCTGGTCGCGGACACGCCCGGCTTCGGGGACGTGGGGTTATGGGCTGTCGACCCGGAGGCCATAGGATCGTGCTTTCCCGAGTTTGCCGAGCCGGCCGATGGGTGCCGGTTTCGGGGTTGCACGCACGTGCATGAGCCCGGGTGCGCCGTGCGCGACGCACTGGAACGCGGACTGATCGCCGCGTCCCGCTACGAGAACTACGTGCTACTGCGCCAGGAAGCGGAGGAGCGGGACGGGTTCTAGAGCGAGGACGCATTCTGGACCAGAATGCGTTCCGGGCGCACGGATCGCCCCGCACCGGGGCACCCACCCGGATGGCGGCCCACCGCAGATCAGGAGCCTGCGCAACTGTCGTGATAGCTGCGAACCCACGCGTCGCCCTCCTGGCTCAGCGCTGCGAACCAGCGCTGGTCACTTCCGAAGACATCAAGCAGGATCTCGTCGGCTCCGTCTCCGTCCCAATCGAGGTGATCGAAGTACCGGGGAGCGGCTTTCCCGTTCTCGGCCGCATCCTGGTACCACGTGTACGCTTCGGTGTATCCGACGTCACGCTCGTGAGCGAGGACGAACAGAGAGTACGCGCGCTGCCCCGCTGCCCCGACCTCGAGGTCGTCATCCACCACGAACGTCGCGGCGACTGACTGCCCTGGAGTGTTGCGCAGCTGGAAGGCCTGGATGTGATCCCGTGCGTCGAGCGTACCGAGTTCGGGCCATCGGGCACCGTACCGCGGGATCGCGTCACCGGCGATGGTCAGCGTCGCGACTCGCTGGTCGTATGCGTGGTCAATCGTCTGGTATTCCTCGTACGGCTGTTCGACCTCGGCAGCTGGCATGGCGAGCAGCCGCTCGGCGTCGGCCGCTGTAGCCACGAGTTCGACGATGCCACGGATCTCGGTTCGCGAACCGCAGTATCCGATCGCGTTCGCCGCCGACTCGACGATGAGACGACCGACTCGCACACCCTCAGAGAAGACCGCCCACTCCGTCCCCGGCGCAGTCAGCTCTGCAATGCGCTCCGCGTCATCGATGAAGCGCGGGTCGGGAAACGGACGAAGGGCATCGGGGTGGATCTCACCGACCACGGTGAAGCGTCCCCGAGCGCCATCGCGCACACCGGCCAGCAGCAGGGGCTCGTGCACGTTCGTCGGCCCCGTGGCCGTGGTCGTCTCCACGCCCTCGACGGTCTGGCGACTCGCGGGCTCGGGCGACCGAAGCTCGACGTGAATGCCGCCGAATTCCACGTTGTCGCAGCCGGTACCCGCGGTTAAGATCACCGCCACCGCTAGTAAGTGCTTTCGCATCAATCCCTTGGCGTCGCCGCGCGTCGTCGTGCCCTCACCGGGGTACGAGAGCACAAGCTAGTGTGGACCCCCCGGTGAGCAAGCTGCGCATGGACCAGCAAACGGACCGAAACGCCTCGCTCCGCGAGGTGATGAGCTCGTATCCGACCGGCGTCACGATCGTTGCGGCGCGGGCGGAGGAGGGTGAGCCGTTCGGATTGACTGTGAACTCCTTCACCTCACTGTCACTCGAGCCGCCGCTGGTCCTCATATGCATCGGGCACGGAGCCACGTCTCACGACCGACTGGTCATGTCCGACGCGTTTTCGGTCAATCTCCTCTCCGGCGGGCAGGGCGTTGTCGCGGAACGATTCGCAACCGACCCGTCGCAGGGTCGCTTCGACGATGTCGCGTGGAAGCCGGGGGTTCTGGGCGCCCCGCTCATCGATGGCGCGATGGCGTGGCTCGAGTGCTTGCGGTATGAGGTGCTTGATGGAGGCGATCACTCGATCCTGATCGGAAGGGTTGAGCACGCGCTGGTGACGGATCGGGATGCGCTCGTCTATCACAGGGGCCGTCTCAGCTCGTCGGGCGGATGACCTCCGGGCCGCCGCCTCGACTGGAGTGGGTACCCCCACTCCTGGTGGGTGCATCGGCCGCCGTCGCGGCGGAGGTCGCACTGTCTCTTCTTCTGTACGGTGGGCCGGGGCTGGTCCGATCCCTCACGACCGTGCTCGGCGTCCAGGGATTCGCGTTCGCGGCCGGTCTGTGGAGTGCGCCGGGGCCGGGGCGCGACCTGGTCGATCGGGTCCGACGGCGCTGGATTCTCGGCCTCGTCGTCTTCCTCGTGGCGGCGACCTACGGCTCGGCATGGACCTTCATCCCCCTGCTGGGTGAGGGGCGACTGGGCCAGTCTGCCGGTCTGGTGATCATGGGCGCCGCGCCGCTGTACGCCGCCGGGGCGGTGCTCGGAGGCATGACCTCTGCAGCGGTCACGGATGAGGGTGGGCGCCTCTCCGGTCCCGGGGCGGCCGCTGCAGCCGGTGCCTCGCTGGGTTTCGTGCTCACGGGCTTCATGCTGCCGCGGGTACCGATGCCGGGCACGATGCTCGTCGGCTGCCTGGTTCTCCTCTCGGTGGCCGGCATGGTGTATGGCGCGGTGCTGGGCTCCCGGACCGAGATCTTCGTTGAGGCGCATCGGCCCTCTGTGAGCGGTGACGTCCGCGTGCAGGAGCGGCACCTCGAGTCGGAGGGCATCGCGCACGTCGAGCTGTTCGAAGGCGACTTCCTCCGTCGGTCGAAGGATGCGGGTAGCGGAGCATCGACGCCGGCGTGGGATGAGGCCGCGGTTCGTGCGTTGCTACCGCCGTCCGGGTCGGCGTGGCGGGTGCTGTGTCTCGGTGGTGGGGTCTCGTCCGCGCCTCGAAGCGCGCTGCGGGAGCACCCGACAGTACAGGTCGATGTGGCGGAGCGGACGGCTGCCGTAATCGAGCTCGGGCGTGAGTACTTCGACACGGGGCTTTCGGTCGGCGTGGTCGAGCGTCAGGCGGTTGCCGTCGGGAATCTGGATGACCTGATCGCCTCCGTGCGCACGACCTACGACCTGATTCTTGTGGACCTGGACGCGCTCGCTCCGATCGGGGGTCTTCGGGGGCTCTCCCGCGCCACGCTGTGGCGCACGACCGATGCCATGACGCCGTCGGGGGTGGTCGCGTTCGGACCGAGCCTCGTCGAGCCGGTGCCGGAGCACCTCGAAGAATGGAGCCGGACCCGTGTGCCTGTGGGCAAGGGGCTCCTGACCCTCTTTTCCCGTGTGCCCCTCGCCGAAGGCGTACACGCGCGTCTCAACGCTTCGAGCGCATCGTGATCATAGCGCACCTCTCCGACCTGCACCTCGGCTTTCGAGCCTATGGGCGTGTGGACCGCGGGACGGACATGCGGGAACGGGACGTGGCAGCGGCGTTCGAGCGAGCCGTACAGCAACTCATCAAGCTGAGGCCGGACGTCGTCGTCGTGGCCGGAGATGTCTTCGATCGCCCGGATCCTCCCGCGAGCGCAGTCGTAGCGCTGGCCCGGGGCCTCGAAGCGATGAATACCGCATTGCCTGAAACGCGTGTCCTGATGGTCGCGGGCCCCCGTGACACGCCACGACGTCCTGGTGATCCGGGAGCGCTGGCGGTGCTCGATACCTTCGCCAACGTCGATGCGGTCACGGCCCGCACGCACACCATCGAGATCGATCGACTCGGACTTCACGCGTGTCTGGTGCCGTACCGCGCCGTGGTCCGGAGCGCTCCAGCGCTGCCCGACCCGGATCCACGGAGGAGGTGGAATCTGCTGGTCATGCACGCGGAAGCCGCCCGAGGTGGAGACGAGGGCATCTTGATCGATCCCGCGGAGTGGGACTACGTCGCTCTAGGAGGGGAACACCGACGCCAGAAGCTGTCCGATCGGGTGCGTTATCCGGGCTCGCTGGAGCGCGTTGCCCTGGACCCGTGGGGCGAGGCCGCCGACGAGAAGGGCTTTCTGACCATCGACCTCGAGTCCGGTCACGTCGCGTTCCACCCCATCCCGGGTCGGCCGGTCGTCGCGTTGGCTCCAGTAAAGGTCGGTCCGGGCGACCCCGACCGCATCCGACGGCGGGTAAGCGAGGTACTGAGCGAAGTTCCGGGTGGCATCACCGACAAGATCGTACGCCTCCGGTTGCAGGGCGCGAGACCACATGACCTGCTGGCATTGCAGGGCGAGCCGCTGCGTGAGCTCAGGGGTGAGGCGCTTCACCTGGCCGTCGAGGCGGGTAAGGACATCGACGTCCCTGCGGAGGCGTGGCTCCCCGTCGACGCGGCGCGGCAGGTGAGGGAAGCCGTCCATACCGAGCTCACACATGACGGACAGGAAGGGCACGACGCCCGCAATCTCGTCCTCGAACTCGTGCCGGATGACGCACCCACATCGCTGGACTCACCGATCGGCGTGATCGAGGCGCTCGATGGAACCGTGCAGGGAATCGGCCGCGTCAGCACGTCGGTACCGACGGGACTGACGGCGATCCTGGGGGGAGGTGGGCGTGCCCGTCGAGCGGTCGCCGACATGTTCATCCGGGCGGGTCGCTCCACTTCGTCGTCGGCCATCGCTCGCTGGTGGGCCGGTGCGGAGGCGGAGACACTCGATGGTGCACTGCGGCGGGCTGTCGACGCCGTCGCCGAGAGTCGAGGCATGGGGCTGGTCGACGCGGCGCTCGATGCGATGGGGGCTCGCATGCCCTCGGAGGTCGTTCCCGAGGCGCGTGAACGGCCGGTGCGCGGCGCCGTTCGTGTCGACCCCGAACAGGTGGCGGCGGAGTTCCGCACGGCTCAGCGCGAACTGCTCGCCAGCCGGGCGGATGTCACCGAGGTAGACGGTGATCTCGAGGTCGCGACGATGGACTGGCTCCGCGAGCGGCAGGACGCCGAGACCACCCTGTTCGCGTATCGGGACAGGGCTCGAGAGTTGCGGAGTCGGATCCGGAATATGGAGTTGTCCGGCCCGGAGGCACCGTGTCCGACGTGCGGGCGGGTCCTCGAAAGTCACTACGAAGAAGTCCTGGCGGAGCTGCGGGACGAGTGGGAGTCCGTCGTTCAGGACGGCAGCTGGTGGAAGAGTCGTTGGGAGCAGCTCGAGCTGAAGCCACAACACCTGCAGGATCTGGAGCGGACGTCGCTCACTCTGCACGCTGCAGTCGAGGCCGGATCCGAACGGGTGGAGGTGCTGAGGGCTCGACTCGAGGAACTCGAAGGCGGCTCCATCGTACCCCCGCCGGAGCTGGATGACGTTCAGTCCGCGGTCGTTTCTGCTCTCAGCCGAGTCCGCTCTGCGCGCATTGCTCGGGCGACGGACCTTCTTCTGGACCGAGCCTCACGGTTCGTGTCACGAGTATCGGGTGGTCGAGTCCTCGCGCTCACATTCGAGGACGGGGCTGTCCGTCTCCAGGGCAGTGAAGGTCCACTGACGCCACTGTCCGAGGAGGATCTCGCCATCGGACGCATTGCGATTCGCCTGGCCGCTGCCTCGCTGATCGCCGCTCGTGGCAGGATCATCGCGAGTCTCGCCATCGAGCAGCCGTTCGACCGGCTCGACGCCGAAGCTCGGATTCGCACGCTCGTGCTCACCAAGCAGCTTCTTCGCGAAGTGCCGAGGATCGTCCTCTTCAGTCGGGGGGACGCTGTGGATGTTCGTCCCGAGCTCTTCGACTACGTGCTGGAGGTTCGTGATGACGAGGCTGTTACTGGACCTGTCCTCCGGCCGGCGGCGGCAGGGCCCGGGCGTCTCGCGATCCGATCGGTGCCACGCTCGACGCGGGTGAACCCCGGCCCGTCGCACAGTGGCGCTTGAACGCTACAACCTTCGCAACGCCAATCCCGTTGTATACTACGGGGCGGGAGGCTCAGGAGAGTCTTTCGGCTGGGTCGGCTGAAACCGGGTGCAGATCATGAGCCTACTCCTTCCGATCGCGATCGCTGTACTGGTCAGCTCGTTCGCCGTGCACATGTGGCATCAGGAGAGCAAGCGCCGGGGGCTCCCAGAGGGCCGATGGGCGGATGCGCACAACTCGCCGGGCTCGTCTTCCGGTGTCCACAGTCGGGAAGACCGGGAGCGCTGGGGTGACATCGACCTCGAGGAATTGCATCCGCTCAACCGCGACGAGGTCCGGCGGCTCCTGGACCTCCTCGACGCGGATGGGGCAGGCTCTCTGTCTGCGCGCGATCGTCTGTTCCTCGACAACATGACGCTGCCTCGGCTCAGTACCTGAGGAATCAGCCGCCGAGCGCTGCGGTCGCGACGATTTCCACGACGTACGGCTCCACGAAGTTTTTCACCGGCACGATCGCACGAGCTGGCTTGTGCTCTCCCATCACGTCGGCATACGCCTCGTTCACGGCGCCCCAGTGCTCGATGCCCGAGACGTAGATCATCATGCGTACGACGCATCCCAGGTCCGATCCGGCTGCCTCGAGAACGGCCGAGAGGTTGGCCAGCGCCTGACGGGTCTGCTGGGCCGCATCTCCAGGGTCGGCATCCGGGTTGTCCGGGTCCTTGCCCAGTACGCCCGCCGCGTACACGACACCTCCGTAGACAACCGCCTGGCTGTAGTGCCCGGCCGGTTCGACGGCCTCACTCGTCCGAATGAATTTCATTGGAATCCTCTTCCGGGGGAGATCAATGTTGAAGTCGGGCCGCTTCGCGCCTCGCCTCGCCCAGCGCGCGCCACGCGAACCGGTGGAGCCAGCGGTTGTCCTGCCCTTCGATCGTATCGGCGACGAGTCTACCGATCATCGGCGTGAACTTGAAGCCATGGCCACTCCCACCGGCCGCGACGATGAGACCCGCCCGTTCCGGGTCCTCGCCGATCCACAGATCGCCATCGAAGGTGTCGCAGTAGAGACAGACGCGGGTCCCGACCACCGGTGCGTCGGCCAGATCCGGGATGGACTCCCGGAGAAAAGACCGCGCGAGCTCGAGATGATCGGGGGACACCTCGCCTCGTGCGTCCGGCTCCACGACTCGACCGTCGGCGTGGTGGCCGAGCTTGAGGCGGCCATCATCGAGTGCGGGGAAGCCGTACCACCCGGAGCCGGCGGTGTCGGCGGCAAAGGGTGGGAATATGGGGTGCTGCCACTGGACCGGATCGTCTACGCCATAGTGCACGACCGGTTGTGCGACCGGCTTGAGAGTGTCGTCGAGCCAGGGCAGGAGCACAGGGGTCCAGGCTCCGGCCGCTACGACGACACGGTCGGCGTTCAGGCTTCCGGTCGTTCCGTCGATCGCGGTATACCTCACGCCGGATACCCGTGAGCCCTTCTCGGAGAGCGCGGTGAAGGCGCCAGGTACGAAATGCACTCCGGCAGATCGCCCCAGGTCGAGGAGACGCTGCACGACCGCACCGCTTTCGGCCCAGCCTCCGCGTGGGCTGACATATCCATCCGGATAGTGATCCGCGTTCCACGCGGGCCACGTCTCCTTGAGGTGTGCCGCATCGAAGCGGAGCGGTTCGTACCCACGCTCACGGAGAACTCGCTCGCTCTCGAACTCGAACCCTCCGGGTGTGAATGTCGACTTCGAAAGGACGAGAAAGCCCTCCGGGTGGTAAAGGGGGCGAGGCCAGGACGCATTCCACCCCTCCCAGATATCGAGGGAGGCCTCAGCCAGTTCGTGGTAGAAAACGTCCGACCCGTAGTCCATGCGGATCATCTTGCTGATGTCCGTCGACGAGGCCTGTGGGTGCGGATCCCTGGTCCGATCGAGCACGGTGACGCGATGGCCGCGCCGTGCGAGCTCAAGCGCAGATATCGCGCCGAATGCGCCGCCACCCACCACGACGATGTCGTGCGATTCGGCCTGCATCGGTGTCTCTCCGGTCTCTGGTCGGTACAATGTCAGCGCACTCTGCACCCGACGTTCAAACCATGCAAATGCGAATTCTTTCGGAATCGGATGTTCGAGCCGCCGTCGACATGCCGGCAGCCATCGATGCGATGCGCGATGCGTTCGCGACGCTCTCCTCGGGCGGGGCGACCGTCCCCGTACGGCTCGGGCTCGAGACCGAGTACGGGGTCTCCCTGTTCATGCCGGCTTATATGAAGCCGTCCGGTCAGGCCGGCGCGAAGGTGGTGTCCGTCAACCCGGCGAACGCCGAGGAAGGCCTGCCTGTGATCCATGCTGTCGTGCTGGTTCTCGATCCGGTGACGGGCCGTGCCAGGGCGATCATGGACGGAACGTGGCTTACGGCCCTGAGAACGGGCGCGATCGGCGGTCTCGCCGCCGACCTGCTCGCCCGCGCGGATGCGGAAGTCGTCGCCCTCTTCGGCGCGAGTGTGCAGGCCAGAACCCAGCTGGAGGCGGTTCGCTGCGTGCGAGACATTCGCGAGGTCCGCATCGTGTCTCCCTCCGGATCGAGCGCGGATGTGCTGGCTCGGGAACTCGAGGGTGTGGAGGCGCGACGTGTCGACGATCCGACGGAGGCGATCTCCGGCGCCGATATCGTCATCGCCGCCACCAGCAGCGCGACGCCGGTCTTTCCCGGGAGCCGGATCGAGGCCGGGACGCACGTGACGGGTGTCGGCTCCTTCACCACCGACATGCGAGAGGTCGACACCGATTTGATTCGGCGTGCCCGGGTCGTGGTGGATCAACGAGACGCCATCATGGAGGAGGCCGGGGACATCGTGGGACCGATCCGGGACGGGGTCGTCGACGAGTCGGTCATGTCTGCGGAGATCGGCGAGATCCTTCTGGGTCGCGCGGAGGGTCGGCGCAACGACCAGGAGATCACCTTCTTCAAGTCGGTGGGAAACGCGGTGCAGGACCTGGCGGTGGCGGCGCGGGTGCTCGATGTGGCCGAGCGCGACAATCTCGGTGTCGTCGTCGATATGGGACGCTGATCGGCTCAGTACGAGATCCCGGCACGCCATGGACGCTCGCAAGACCCGGACAGCCGGGAGCGGGTTACAACCCGGCCTGTTCGGGCATCCCGAGTATCTGCCACTGCTGGGCGAGCGCCTCGTACCGATCGCGAGCCTCCACGTCGCCCGCGCGGACCGCAGCCTCGACCAACGCCAGATAGACCCACGAGTAGTAGTTCGGAATGCCGATGGTCGCGATATCCGGCCAGTGATCCCATTCGGGAATACCACCCCGATGCATGAAGACCTCGTCAGCGAGCAGGGCGGTACGCTCGTGGTCGACGAACTCACCGGTGACTGGCAGGTACGGCGACTGACCGAGCTGAGTGAAGCGCGGATTGTCGGCTGGAGCCCCGTTACTCAAGCGGAAGGCGAGCCCCTGCCGGACCAGGTACGGTTGCACACCCAGCGATGCCGCCGCGTTTCCGCTAGAGGCGAAGTAGATGGGCCGGTCGTCGATCGACTCGACGAGGAGGGTCAGGGCGAAGCGTTGCCAGGGCTGGAGGAGCATGCCTCCGGGCAGGCGCGCCTCGATGTTGCCGATCTGAACGGCGACGCCCTGATCCAGCCGTGTGTAGGCGAGAGCGGCTTCTTCGATCTGCTCGTTGGTCAGGGGCAGAATGCTTTTCGTCGGCGCTGAGATCGACTCCAGTACGATGGGTGTCTGGCCGTCGGCCTGGGCCGGATCCGTGACGTACGCAGCCGGCGTGTTCGTGGGATCGTAGGGCCGTTGGCACTGGATCACACTCCAGTCGGACGCGGGGTCGATGTCTCCGCAGGGGGCGGTCAGGTCCTTCAGCTGCTTGGTGTACCAGTCCGTGTTGAGGTACGACGTCACGATGACGGTCACGTCCCGACGGATGCCCTCGACCTCCTGTAGGTACCACAGGGGAAAGGTGTCGTTGTCACCGTTGGTGAAGAGCACGGAGTACGGTTCGACACTCTGGAGCAGGTTGTACGCCCAGTCCCTCGCGGCGTAGTCGTACGTGCGGGTTGCCCAGCTCCAGTTCAGCACGAGCGGAAGCAATGCGAGTCCGAGGATCGGACTGGTCTTCTTGAAGCCCGCGCCGACCTCCAGGGCCGCCTCCTTCCAGAGGGTCGCGATGCCCATGCCCGCCCACAGGCCCCAGACCGAGAAGCTCACGACGAAGAAGTAGTCGCGCTCACGGACCTCGTGCAGCGAGCGGTCCGTGACCGGGGCGAGCAGTGAGTACCCGTACTTGAAGTTCAGATAGTAGACCAGAGCGACCGAGAGCGTCGCGAACAGCGTGGCCACATAGATGAAGCTGGCCTTGTCCCTGCGGTAGTGCTCCACGGCTCCCCAGATGCCGAGGCCACTGAAGAGCATCGTGAAGGGTAGGCGGATGCGGGCAAAGACACCCTGTTCACCGCCAAGAGACCGGGCCCACTGCCAGTCGAAGTACTGCAGATAGTTCACGAACTGATCAGCGAGCGGAGCCTGACGGGGAACGAGCGGGGGCTTGGAGTACTGTGAACGGTTGAGCGCCTCGGAGAGCGCAACGCAACCGGCCTTGCCGTAGCTGACCACGGCGGTGATCGCCGATCCGATGTCCGGGCACGTCGGCGCAGCCTCGTTGATGACCGGGCTGAGGCCGGCTCGGATCGGAAGGAAGAGGTGGATCGAGAGGCCGACGATCGCCGCGACCAGCCCCGCGACATACAGCCGCCAGTTCAGAAGCGTCTGCGGATGGACCCACAGGATGAAGAGGCCGATGGCCGGCGCGGCCAGGAACGCCATGAGGTGGTTGCCGACACTCAGTGCGAGGACGAAGGCCATCAGCACGAGCAGGTTGTCGTCTTTGCCCTTGCCGAGATTCTCCTGCCACCGCACGGCCAGCCAGGAGAGCAGCGCGATGGTGAGGAGCGAGACGGTGTAGACCTTCTCGTTGACGTTCGACTGGTTCCACACGGTGAAGGCCGTCGCGCTCACCAGGACCGCCGCTCCGGCACCGGCCAGGCGGAAGACGCGGTCCTCCGAGAAGTGCCTCAGGATGTGGTGCACGACCAGGAACCACAGGGCGTGCGCCGTCGCGCTCATCAATGTGCTGAAGAGATTGATCTTCACCGCGACGGACAGACCGAGCGGGGCCAGCAGGATCGACCAGGCACGTGCGAGCACGACGAAGAGCGGGTTCCCCGGCGGATGAGGGATACCCATGATCTCGCCCGTCGCGATGTACTCACTCGTATCCCAGAACGCCGTCGTCGGCGCGAGGGTGATCGCGTAGAGGGCGAAGACGGCGAGCCCGGCGATCAGTGCCGCGATATAGGGCGGCTTCAGGTCATCCGAGCTCGCGTTGTCATAGGACAGATCGGAGCCGCGGCCGCGCGCCATCGAGGCGTCGTCGTCGGACCGTGCGGTTTTCGTGGCGTCTCGGCTCATGCTGGTCTGGTGCGTTCGGATCTCCGTGCCTTCACA
Source organism: uncultured Gemmatimonadaceae bacterium (assembly GCA_964492085.1). Lineage (GTDB taxonomy): Bacteria > Gemmatimonadota > Gemmatimonadetes > Longimicrobiales > Gaopeijiaceae > UBA2589. Next base: position 15,706 of record CAZBHZ010000040.1, read on the forward strand.
CGAGTCCGGAAAGATAGGGACTGCCGGGGCCTCAGTCTGCCGTCACGTGTAACGTACCCCAGGCGTCCACGGTCATCGTCCACCCGGGTGGGACCCATGCCGTGCCGCTGTACTCCTGAACCACGAGCGGACCCGGAAACGTGTCGCCGGGACTGAGGTCTCGCCTCCACAGGCTCATCGCCTCATGAGGCTGTCCCGCATAGACGACTGAGATCGGCCGTGGCTCGATGCCGGATGATGCTTCGTCGAGGTGGGTCGCCCCCAGGTCGTTGGGGGGTGCGGATGCGATCACCCGGAGTGTCACGGCTTCCACCGGTGTTTCATCTCGTCGGTAGCCGTAGCGCTCGTCGTGGGCCGAGTGAAACGCTTCGACCCATCCGTCGGCAGGAACACCGAGTTCGAAGCTCTGGCCCTGGTAGCGTGCGTCGATCCAGCGTTCGGTGGTCAGCTGTTCGTCGGATACGCCCTCCTGGATCATGGAGCTGCGCGCGGCCTCCTCGAGGGCATCGAGTTCGCCCGCGAGCTGTGCATCGATGCCCGGCATCCCGTTGTTCAGGAGCACGGTACGCGACATCTCCCTCGTGACCGGGGATGCGAGCATACCGTAGGCGGAAAGCAGACCCGGATCGGGCGGGACCAGGGCCGTGCGGGCACCAAGGCGCCGGGTGAGCTCTGCAACGTGCAGGGCGCCCGCCCCTCCGAAGGCGACGACCGCGAAGTCCACCGGATCGTATCCACGTTCTACGGAGATGACTCGAAGGGCTCGCTCCATGGCCGTGTCCGCGACGGCGAGCACGCCCTCGGCTGCCTCCTCGAGGCTCATCCTCAGCGCCTCGGCGATCTCCCGCAGCGGAGCCTCGATCGCGGCACGATCCAGAGTTCGCGTCCCACCGAGGAAGGCGTCGGCCGGCAGTCTGCCCAGCCAGACATGCGCGTCCGTGACCGTGACGTCCGTGCCACCGTTGCCGTAACAGATCGGCCCGGGCTGAGCTCCGGCGCTTCGAGGTCCGACGCGCAATGCCCCTCCCGCATCGACCCGCGCGATCGATCCGCCGCCGGCGCCGACGGTGTGGATGTCGATGACCGGGATCGCGGCCGGCTGGCCCCCGATGGAAAATTCGCGCGTTCGCAGCGGGCGACCCGGGCAGAGAGATACGTCAGTGGACGTCCCTCCCATGTCGAAGGAAAGAACCGAGTCGAAGCCAGCTCTTCGGGCCCAGGTCAGTGCACCGACGACGCCCCCGGCTGGACCGGACAGGACCGTATGGACGGGTTCGCGGCGCGCACGGTCGATGGGGAGCGCGCCTCCGTTCGAGCCCATGATCGAGACTCTGGATGCTCCCGCCTCCCGCGCGAGTCGACCCAGGTAGCGGTCCATGATCGGCGCGACGTACGCGTTGAGCACGGTGGTCGAAGTTCGCTCGTATTCACGGAACTCGGGGACGAGGTCACTGGAGACGGAAACCGGACGTGCGTCGTCTGCAAGCCCGTCGACGATCGCCCTCGACACGGCGCGCTCGTGCTCGGGATTGGCGTAGGCGTGCAGCAGTGAAACGGCTACGGACTCCGCACCACGAGCACGGATTTCGTCAGCCAGTCCCTCGAGTCGCTCAGCGTCGAGCGGCGTGAGTTCCTCGCCTTGCGGTCCAAGGCGCCCGGGCACGCCGATGCGGTCGTCGCGATCGACGAGAGGCGGAGGCCGATGGCCGACGAGTGCGTAGAGCTGAGGTCGATCCTGTCGCCCGATCTCAATGACGTCCTCGAAGCCTTCGTTCGTCACGAGGACGACGCGCGCGCCTCGTCGTTCGAGAAGAGCGTTCGTCGCCACCGTCGAGCCATGCAGGAGGACGAACTCATTGGCCTCACCCAGAATCTCCCGGATGCCGTCCAGGACAGCCTGAGAAGGGTCATGCGGCGTAGACGGCACCTTCAGCGTGCGGATTTCACCGTCCGTCAGAAGCACGAGATCGGTGAACGTGCCACCTGTATCGACGGCCACGAGCGGCGTTGACGGCCCCTGGGGGCTCGAGGACATTGGGGCGCTCATCGACCCGCCGTGTGTGTGTTGCTCATGCAGCTCTTTCCGTCTTTCGAACACTTCCGCTCCCTAGCCGCGCAGTCCGGCGTTGTTCCGGTCTGGCAGGAGTTCCTGTTCGATGTGGATACCGCGGTCACCGCGTATGCGAAGCTAGCAGAACCGCCCTTCGGATTCCTCCTCGAGTCGGTCGTAGGAGGAGAACAGTGGGCCCGATACACCTTTCTCGGCACGCGGCCGCGCAGCGCCTGGCGGGTTCAGGACGGGCGCGTCTCGGTGTGGACGCCCGGTGACGGCTGGGTCGACGTCGAGACCGATGACCCTCTCGCGGACCTGGACGCCCGTCTGCGCGCGGAGCAGCCCGCTCAGGTCGACGGGCTCCCGCGCTTCTGGGGAGGAGCGGTCGGGTACTTCTCCTACGACATCGTGCGAGAGATTGAGCACCTGCCCGAGGCGCCGCCGGATGACCTTGGGCTGCCGGATGGGGTGTTCGTCTTCACGGATATCGTGCTCGCAATCGACAACCTGAAAGGTCGCGCCATGGCGATCGCGGCCGTGCCGGTTCCCCAGGACGCGGATGAGCGTGCCCTCCGGACGGTGTACGATTCAGCCGCTGAGCGTACCGCTGACGTGGTGCGCCGCCTCGATCGGGCACGACCGCCTTCGCCGCTCTCGCTGGCCCCGGAGCCGGATGAAGATCCGCCGTTCGCGTCGACGACGACGCGGGAGACATTTGAGGCCGGTGTCGAGCGGATCCGGGAATACATACGGGCAGGAGACGCGTTTCAGGTGGTGCTGAGTCAGCGTCTGTCCTTCCCCCTCGATTCGACACCATTCGATCTCTACCGGGGGCTCCGGAGTCTGAACCCGTCGCCGTACCTGTATTTCCTCGAGCTGGATGGCGTCTGCCTGATCGGGAGCTCGCCGGAAGTGCTCGTCCGGGTCGAGGACCAGACGGTGACGGTTCGCCCCATCGCCGGGACGCGTCCGCGCGGTGCGACATCCGAAGAGGAGCGTGCACTCGCGGAGGATCTTCTATCGGATCAGAAGGAGCTGGCCGAACACCGTATGCTGGTCGACCTCGGTCGCAACGACGTCGGGCGGATCGCCGAGTACGGTTCCGTCCACGTGCCCGACCTGATGGTCGTCGAGCGCTACTCGCACGTCATGCACATCGTCAGTCAGGTCGAAGGTCGCCTCCGCGAGGGTCTGGGTGCGATCGACGTCTTCAAGGCGTGCTTTCCGGCGGGAACGGTCTCCGGTGCGCCCAAAGTCCGGGCGATGGAGATCATCGACGAGTTGGAGCCGGTGAGCCGTGGGCCGTACGCGGGAGCCGTGGGGCACTTCAACTACGGTGGTCAGTCGATGGACACGGCGATCACGATCCGTACGGTGCTCGCGAAGGACGGGATGGCCTACGTGCAGTCGGGGGCAGGCATCGTGCTCGACTCGGATCCGGCGACGGAGTACGAGGAAACGCTCAATAAGGCCCGGGCGCTCCTCAGAGCAGCGGCAATGGTCGAGGGCCAGGACGTCTGACAGGGTCACGCCTGCGGGCGAGCCTACGGACTGGGTGATCCGCTCAGTCGCTCCGCGTTCGCCCGCGCCGCCCTGACGCGCGGCTGCAGCACCGGGTCGGCATCGGCCCACCGGTCCGCGAAGCGTGTCCACGTCTCCGCGGCGTCGGCATCCCGACCGATCGCCTCGTAGAGTCGTGCGAGTTGTTCGAGCCGGTCGGCGGCGGAAACCTCGCGTGCCCAGACCGAGTTCATTTCATCGAGCGCGAGAAAACGCTCCAGGTACACGGCCGCCGAGTCCGGCTCCCCGAGTCCTTCATGGGCGTCAGCGAAGACGTCGAGGAAGCACACCTCACAGTCGTTCTGTCTCCGCGCGACTTCCTGAAGCGACTCGATCGTCACCCGGTAGTCTCCCTCGGCGAGTCCGAGGAATCCCTCGATCGTAAGAACGATCTCTTCATAGAACGGTGACCCCGCCGCCTCCGGTGGCAGGGCGCCAAGGGCGCGGTCCGCCCACACGCGGGCCCGGTCGGGATCACCGACCATGCCGGCCCACATTCCAGCCACGTCCCCATACGGGCGATTTGCGGCAGGGACGTTCGCAAAGATCTCGTCGAAGCGTGCCTCCAGTCTGCGCACCACCGTGACGGAGTCTGCTCCGGACGCCAGATCGAGTGACCCCAACGAGGTCTCGGCGGCGAAGACCGACCCTGGCCTGTCCGCACGAGCCGCGAGGCTTCGACGCTCCCC
>CAZBHZ010000041.1:0-19963 GCA_964492085.1 uncultured Gemmatimonadaceae bacterium
ACGAACAACGGCCAGCCCAAGAAGGGCCAGCCGTTCCCGTAAGTCATTGAGCCGCAACAATGACCCGGGTGGGGCTCGAACCCACGACCTACTGATTAAAAGTCAGTTGCTCTGCCAACTGAGCTACCGGGTCGCGATTATCCTAACCCGTTCTCATCGACCGTTCTAGCGACATCGCGCATCCGAAGAACACACGGGAGCCCGCGGTTGACCAAAGGACGGCGATGAGCGCTCGAGCCGGCTACCTACTGCACACCCGCGGAGGTCTCTCGCGGGGCGTTGAATCGTCCCCCATCTTCGTCGCACAGGTAGCATCACACGTCCACGCGAATCCGTCAGGATAACCATGAACACACCTCAGACCCCGATGGAATTCGCTCGTCGCGCGCGCACCTTGTACGGGTCGCAGGAAGCGGTCGTCGATGGACACGGACGTTGGACATTCTCCGAGTTCTTCGATCGCTGCGATCGCTGGTCGACTGCTCTGGCCGGCTTGGGCGTGGAGCAGGGTGACCGGGTCGCGTACATCGCTCCGAACACGCACCGGCACCTCGAGGGGTACTACGCTGTCCCCCAGCTCGGCGCGGTCATCGTCCCGCTGAATTATCGGCTCCTCCCGTCCGACTGGGTCTACATGCTGAACCACTCGGGGACCAAGGTCCTCTGCGTCCACGAAGACTACGTGGAGCAGATCGAGGGTGTGCGGGATCAGCTGCCGAACGTCGAGTATTTCATTTCGCTCGACGGGCCGAGAGAAGGCTGGCTGAGCTACGAGGAACTCGTGACTGCGACACAACCCGACGTTCCTCCGGTGGAGATCGCGGAAGACGATCTTCTGGCGATCAACTACACGAGCGGCACCACGTCCGACCCCAAGGGCGTGATGATCACACACCGGAACGCGTGGGTGAACGTCGTGGGCACGCTGTTGCACCACCCGATGACATCAGCGGATCGGTATCTCTGGACACTCCCGATGTTTCACGCGAACGGGTGGACCTTCGTCTGGATCGTCACGGCGATCGGGGGCCGGCACGTATGTACGCCAAACGTGGCTCCGGAGACCGTGTTCGGTCTCGCGAAGCAAGAAGGCATTACCATGCTGTGCGCAGCCCCGACCGTGCTCATCATGATCGCGAACGCCCCGGAGGAGCTGAGGGCTACGGCCCCGACGGGCGTCCGGGTCCTCACCGCGGGCGCCGCGCCAGCTGCTCACACGATCGGGCGCGTCGAGGACGATCTCGGTTGGACTGTGACACACGTGTACGGACTCACGGAGACCTCGCCCCTCATCAGCATCTGTGAGATGCGCCCGGAACACACGGCACTTTCCACCGAGGAGCGGGCACGGCATAAGGCCCGACAGGGTGTGGAGATGGCGACGTCCGGTGAGTTGCGCGTCGTCGACGAGGCGGGCAATGACGTGCCCTGGGACGGAGAGACGGTCGGCGAGATCGTGGTTCGCGGCAACGTCGTGATGAAGGGCTACTACAGGGATCCCGAGGCGACCGCAAAAGCCTTCGAGGGAGGTTTCTTCCACACCGGGGACGCCGCCGTGGTCGAATCGGATGGCTACATGCTGATCCAGGATCGAATCAAAGACGTGATCATCAGCGGTGGTGAGAACATTTCGTCTGTCGAGGTGGAGGGTGTCCTCCTTGAGCATCCCGCGATTCAGGAAGTCGCCGTCGTCGGGCTGCCGCACGAAAAATGGGGTGAGGCCCCGCACGCGTTCTGCCTCCTCCACCCCGACACGATGCTCGATTTCGACGAGTTGCGGGCCTTCGCCAAAGAGCGGCTGGCTGGGTTCAAGGTTCCGAAGGGAATGACCGTGCTCGAGGAACTTCCGAAGACCGCAACCGGCAAGATCCAGAAGTACGTCCTGCGCGGAGGCAGCGGGGTGCACGTGCAGTGAACAAAAGGCACCGCGGGGTGCACCGAGCCCGCGAGCGCCTTCGCGAGCCACACGTCCCCACCCTACCTTGGTCGCGCCGGCTCCTGCCACCCGCGCGACCTTGGCTCTGACCGCGTCCGACCAATCCACCCTCCGCCGCACTGCGATCATCATCGCATTGATGGCCGCCGGCGAATCCGTCTTCCTCCTGCCGTTCGTCCTGGCTCGGGTCTTCCGACCCACCCTTCTGGACGTATTCGGGATCACCAACCTCGAGCTCGGAGTCGCCTTCTCGGTGTACGGTGTCGTCGCGATGATCGCGTACTTCGCCGGAGGGCCGCTCGCCGACCGGTACTCGGCACGCTCGCTGATGGCTACCGCACTGGTCGCCACAGGGCTCGGCGGCGTGGTGCTGACCACGATTCCGTCGACCGACGTCATGAACGTGCTCTGGGGGGGGTGGGGAGCCACGACCATCCTGCTCTTCTGGTCGGCCATGCTGCGTGCGACACGCGAGTGGGGTGGGGATCACGCTCAGGGCCGTGCGTATGGCCTGCTCGACGGAGGACGAGGACTCCTCGCCGCGCTCATCGCGTCGGCCACGGTACTCGTCTTTGCGGTACTCCTGCCGGTGGCCCCGGACGTCGCGACGCTCGAGCAACGGTCAGCGGCGTTCTCCGGCGTCATCTGGGTCTTCACGGGAGTTACACTGCTCGTCGCGGCACTGGTCTTCGTCGTCGTCCCAGCGCACGCGCCGACCGCGAACGCAGACGCAACCGGGCGCCCGCGGCTCTCGATGGATGGCGTACGAGCGTCCATGCGCATGTCTACCGTATGGCTGCACGCGGTGATCGTCGTATGCGCGTACGTGGGCTACAAGGCTACGGACGACTTCTCACTCCTGGCCCGGGACGCGCTCGGGTACAACGACGTTCAGGCGGGTGCGATCGGCACACTGTCCTTCTGGATGCGCGCAGTGACCGCCATCACGGCCGGGTATCTGGCCGACCGCATCGACTCGTCGCGTGTGATCCTCTGGGGCTTCGCGCTCATGACCGCCGGCAGTCTGCTCATCGCTTCGGGCCTCCTCGTTCCCGGGGTCGCATGGATGCTTATCGCCACGATCGTCACGACCAGCGTCGGCGTATACGCGCTGCGCGGCGTCTACTTCGCGCTGCTCGCCGAAGGGGCCGTGCCCATGGCGTACACGGGAAGCGCAATCGGCGTGGTCTCCTTCATCGGCTTTACGCCGGATGTCTTCATGGGTCCACTCATGGGTGTGCTCCTCGACGGGTCACCCGGCATCCTTGGTCACCAGCACGTATTCGCATCCGTCGCAGGCTTCGGGCTGGTCGGTTGGGGCGCCACGGTGGCCTTCCGCAGACTACGGCCGGTGCACGGCACGTAGCGGCGCTACTCCTCAGTCCTGCGGCGCTCCACCGGGGGTCCACCGCAGATCACGCCGCAGGAAGGCGACGGTCCCGAAAATGACCAGATTCGTCGCCGGTACGAGGAGCGGCATGTCGGCCTGATTGACCAGGATCGTGATCACGGCACCCCCCATGATCAGCGCAATCAGCGTCCCGGCGTAGGTGGCGAAACGGGGGACCAGAAAGGCAACGGCTCCGGTGACCTCGAGGAGTCCGATCACGTACGCGAACGCTGCCGGGTATCCCCATCCCGCGAACAGCCCCGTCCACATCTCGGACGACGTGAACTTGGTCACACCGGCGAGCGCCATGCCGGCCCCCGCCGCGATCGTGACGATCCAGAGGAAGAGGGTGCCGGCCTTGGCCGCGGTACCTGGATGCTCGCTCATGTCGGCGTCTCCGATGGTGGATTCTCACCGCACCCTACGGGCAGTCCGGAGTGTCTCGCAATCCCCTCCGTACAAGCACGGACGCAGCCCCCGTAATGAACCGAATTGTCCCGGGCGAAGGTCTCTTCGATCGTCCGGACGTCGTGCTGTTTCCTCCCCGACCTCATCGCCGGATTGTTCGTTTCATGCAGCGGAATCGTGCCCTTCGTTTTTGTGCCCTGACTCTCGCAACCGCCGCGCTCGTGGCGTGCGAGGACGAGGTCACGAACCCCGAAGACCAGTTCATTGAAGGACAACTCACCATCGATGCGTCCTCGGCCGTCACGTTCTCGTATTTCACGTTTTCCGACGGTGGATCACTCGTCTCCATCACGGACCCGGCCACGTCCGAGGAATGGGACATGGCGTTCCGCCGCTTCGGCGTGACGTTGAACGGTGGCGTCGCCGGCCCAGGCAGCGTGGCGGGTGCAAATCTGGCGAACAACTCGGCAGCGACGGACACTGAGGTCGTGTCGTTCACGCCGGCCGATGCAGAAGCGGCATTCGCGGCCGTCACGGCGACCGATATTTCGGGGGCCAGCTTCGTCGAGGACGGCCTGGTCGAGGACGTCACCGGCCCCTGGTTCCGATTCGACTTTCTCTCTAACAACCTTGTGGCGAATCCGGGAGCCGCGTGGAAGGTTCAGGAAGCGGATGGCGGCTTCTCCCTTTTCCGCATCTCCGACCTCGTCATGGGCGGCCAGACGCCGACGAGCATCACGGTCGAGTACCGCCATCAGGACGCGGAAGGGACTCTGGGAGCCGCTGGCACCGTGGTGGTCGACCTGACGATGGGTCCCGGCTTCGTCGATCTCGGCTCGGGATCGGTCGTGGCCCCGACCGCCTGCGATTGGGACCTCTCGCTGTCGCCATTCTTCACGATCGAGTTCAATGATGCCTGCGGCGCCGGGACGTTCCCGCTTGACCCGACCGACGACTTCAACGCTCTGACCACCGCCAATGATGCGCCGGAGTATGCTGGCTTCCTGTCGGCGATCAGCGGCGCCTTCCCCGGTTCGATCGAGGGGGCCGGTGGCGTGTTCTGGTACAACATCGAAGGCAATCAACGTCTCTGGCCCACGCACAATGTCTTCCTCGTTCGCGTCGATGCGGCGATCTACAAGGTCCAGGTCGTCGACTACTACAGCGCGACGGGTGAGTCGGGCTTCCCGACGCTGAGGTTCGAGCAGATCCAGTGATGGTCCGCATTCTGGCCGCTGTCGCGGCCGGACTGCTCCTCGCCGGGCCGGTGTCGGCCCAGGACGGGCGGGTCGTAGACCCGCTTTCCGGGGCCGGCATCGCGTTTGCCGAGATCTATTGGCGTCCCGGACGACCCGACGCTGACCCAGTGGCCAGGATCGAAACGAACCTCAGTGGTGGCTTCTCGCTGCCCGACGGGTGGCGGTCGCCCGGGTGGATCGAGATTCGGTCGCTCGGGCACCAGCCACTCCTGATCTCGTACGAGGAGGCGGCATCCCTGGGTTGGAGCCTCGCGCTCGACGCAGACCCGCTGGAACTCGCGTCCGTGCTCGTGACGGCCGGAGCTCGAGCACGGAGACGCTCCGAGATCGCGATTCCGATCGCAGAGGTGACGGCGGAGGAGATTCAGATCTCGGGCGCCGCATCCGCGGACCAGCTTCTCGACGAGCTGCCGGGCCTGCAATCAACGCCGAAGGCACCGGTCGGGTCTACCATCCAGATCCGCGGAATCGGGGACGCGCGGGTGCTCGTGTTGATCGACGGTCAGCCCGCGAATGGTGCTCTGCTCGAGAACCGTGACCTGAGCCGCATCTCGCTTTCCGGGGTGGAGCGTGTGGAGGTCGTAAAAGGTCCGCTCTCGACCCTGTACGGCTCCGACGCCCTCGGCGGCGTGATCAACGTGATCACCCGCACACCCGAGGAAGGTCTTCAGGCCGAAGCTCGTGCCCTGTCCGGCTCGAGCGGACGATACGAGGGACACGTCACGGTGTCGGGGGGCGGGCCCGTGGTCGTGCGCGCGACGGGAAGCTGGCGACAGCAGGAACAGGTGCCCGGGCTCGACGGGACTGCGGACGCATTCGCGCGCGTCTGGGACTTCCGCTCCACCATCCGTGCGGGAGACTCCGGAGGTCTTCGCGCCCGAGCCGACATCTCCTACCTGAGAGAGCGCCAGCGCTGGCCCGTCGGCGGGGGCTTCTCGGGCTTCAATGACAACGAGGGTCTGACCGGCTGGGGCGAGGCGACCCTCCCGGGACTGGGCGGCGAGTGGACTGCCCGCGTTCTGGCCCAGGGGTACGAGCACCTCTTCCGGCGCGCGCGCGGGACCGCGCCGATCTCGGGAAACGAGGACGAGAAGCAGGTCGAGGATCTCTGGAAGGCGACCCTCCTCCACTCACGATCGTTCGGGGGGCACCAGATCGACGTCGGCGTCGAGGGTTCCCGTCGCTCCATCGAGTCACCCGACAAGATCCTCGAAGACACGGCGGCGGACGACCAGTTCGAAGTCTTCGGTCAGGACGCGTGGACGGTCGGCGCCACGACAGTGACCGGTGGGATCCGAGGGACGTTCAACGATCGTTGGGGCAACGCCGTGTCTCCCACGCTCGGCGTCACGACGCTGACCGGGTCGACCCTTCGTCTGCGCGCGCTGGTCGGCCGCGGGTTCCGCGCGCCGTCCTTCAAGGAACTCGCGTGGGACTTCGCCAACATCGGCGCGGGTTACACCGTGCAGGGCTCCCCGGACCTCGAGCCCGAGAGTTCGTGGAACATGACCGCAGGGATCGACTGGGCCGCCTCTGCCCGCTTCACGCTCGGCCTCGAAGCATATACGAACCGCATCTCCAACCTCATCGAGACCAGCTTCATCGGGAACAACCCGTCTGGTCTCCTGATCTTCTCCCCGAGCAACCTGTCCGAAGCCCGGACCCGGGGCTTCGAGGTGTCCGCCTCCGGCCGTGTCGGGACGTGGGACGCGCTGGCCGAGTACGTTCTCCTGGACGCGTCGTCACTCGAGGACGACCTGCCGCTCGATCGTCGGGCCAGGCATTCCGGCCGCGTCCGACTGGGGCGGACCTTCCCGGTGCTCGAGGGGCTTCGCGCGCACGTGACCACGGTGCTGACCGGCGGGGCTCCGATCGTAGCGATCGACGAATTCGGGCAGCGTGACGTGCTCGGCACGCAGGAACGATTCGTCTCTTTCGACGCGCAGGGAACGCTCCAGCTGCCGCGAGGTCTCCATCTCGTCTTCGGCGTCACTAACCTGTTCGATGCTCGCCCGGACGGGTGGCAGGCCGTCATCGAGCGTCAGTTCCGCCTCGGTCTCGAAGCGCGCGACCTCTTCTAGCCGCGGACCTCCTGGTCCGAGTACACAGATCCGCGCGCGCCCGCAGGCGCTCGCTACTCGCTGATGATCCGCCCCAGTCCGGCAGCTCCACCGACCACGGGAAGCGTGATCGACGTACCCGCCAGATCGACCTGCAACTCGGTACCGGGCTCGGGCCACAGCGTGAACTCGGGATCACTCGAGAAGATCATGAGTCCGATCCGTTGCCCCGCCGGGATGATCTGATCGTCCGGCTGCAGCTCGAAGGTCAACGTGCGGAACTCCCCCGGAGTAAGGGGTGTGCTCTCGCGCAGCGACGTCTCGTTCTGAGGATCGGCCCACCCGCGCGTGATCAGGTTGTCGTTGATCGTCCCCTGATCCGTCCACGGCAGAGAGACGAGCCACACCGACAGGTTCGCCGCGTCCGCGTTTGCGGCGACCCGGATCGTGAGGGTCGCGACCCCCGAGAGGTGTACGTCCTGCGTGAGTTCGGGCGTGGCGTAGAGGAGCCGGCTCTGAGACCTAGCCGCACCGGCGTGATTCGCGCCATCGAGGCCGACATCGTCGATCAGCCGCTCGACGCCTCCGTTGTCCGACGCGATGAGTGAGAGCGATCCGACCTCGTTTCCGGGACCGCTCGGGTACAGCGTCACGCCCTCCGCCTCCGGGTTCGGATAGTCGTCATACGGTGTCGGGTCGTTCCCCTGAACCCCCTCCCGGACGATCCACGCCTTCGGATCGTCCTCGACGCCGTTTTCCACGTCATAGAGGTAGCGCGTGAACCAGCGGTTCATCCGCTCCAGCGGCGGCGGGCCGCCGTGCCCCCCCTGGTGGTAGTAGATCTGCACGGGCACCCCGCGCTCCTTCAGCGCCTCCGTGATCCGGTAGCTGTGCTCCGGCATCACGTTCCAGTCGTTGAACGCGTGCGCCATGAGCGTCGCGGCCTGGACCCCGTCGATCGCGTTCAGATAATCACGGCCGAACCAGAAGTCGTTGTAGTCACCTGTGACCCGGTCCTTACCCTCCGCCATCTCCGTGTCTCGGACGTGTTCATTGCACCAGGCGCGACGCTCGGGATCCCCCGAATTGATGAAGTCGTAGAGGACGTCGACGTCTTCCCCCAGATAGCCGCCGGGAGCGCGAACCAGCCCGTTCGAGCGGTAGTAGTGGTAGTACGACGTGTTCGGGGCGACAGGGATGATGGCCTCCAGTCCTTCGACGCCCGTGGTGGCGGCGGCGAGCGGCAGGGTGCCGTTGTAGGAGGTGCCGGTCATCCCGACCTTTCCGGTCGCCCAGTACGCCTCGACTTCCTCCCCGCCGACCGGCTCGCTGAAGCCCCGGGCCCGACCGTTCAGCCAGTCGATGACCGCCTTCGGCGCAAGCGACTCATTCGGTCCACCGACGGTCGGGCATCCCTGGGACAGGCCCGTGCCCGGCGACTGCGAATGCACGACGGCAAAGCCCCTCGGGAGCCACGTGCCGACATGGGTGTTGGAGATCGTCGGGCGGCGGCTCTGCTGCGCGATCGGGGGCATCTCGCCTCGGACAGGCGGCTCAGCGCCGATCTCGTGCCGGACGTTCCAAAAGTACTGCTCATCCAGCGTTCCAACCCCTGAGTAATAGGGAGACGTTTCATACACGACGGGGACGCGAAGCCCTTCGCTGTCCGTCTGCGCCGGACGAGTGACGTCGACGTGGACGCGGTCGAGTCGACCATCGCCGTCGGAGTCGAAGTCCGTCTCGACCCACAGGTCATGCCGAAGCCACATCTCCGCATCATTGAATGCGTCGACGATCTGAGCCTGACCATCTTCGAAGACGGGCCGCGCTACTTCCGATGGAGCCTGGGCCGCGAGAGGCACCGTGAACAAGAAGGCGGAGACACCGGTAACGACCGCTAGGAACGAGGAATGACGGTTCATGGTGCACGAGGCCAGGGGGCAGGTGATCGGCGCGCCAAGCTACCGATCAGGGGAGCGGCTGTCATACCCGGAGTCTGTCCGGAAGTCTCACGAAGACCGGGCGACTAGAGGTCGAGGCCGTATTGCAGCCCGGTGAACGTCAGCCGGTGGTGCGGAGTCAGCCCGAGCTCCTCAATCGCGTTCCGGTGCTCCGCGGTCCCGTACCCCATGTTCCGGTCCCAACCGTAACCCGGATACCGTTCCGCCAGGCGCAGCATCAGCCGGTCACGCACGACCTTCGCGAGAATCGACGCACATCCAATCGAGTGAACGAGGGCATCTCCACCCACGACGGCGTCGTGCTCGCGCCCGAGCCACTTTACCGGCAGGCCATCGACGACGATCGCGCAGTCCGACGTGGTCAGACGATCGAGCGCCCGCTGCATGGCAGCGGTCGTCGCCTGGAGGATATTCCGACGGTCGATCTCTCGCACCGACGCTGCACCGACCCCAAAGGCCAGAGCCGATGCCGTGATCGCGTGGTACAGCTCATCCCGTGTCTCCCTGGACAGCTGCTTGGAGTCATCGGCGCCCTCAACGTGCACGCCCTCTGGGAGCACGACGGCCGCCGCTACGACCGGCCCCGCCAGGGGGCCCCGCCCTGCTTCGTCCACGCCCGCGACCAAACGGCCGCGGCCCCAGAACCGTCGCTCGTATTCGAGCAGGTCCTGGGGCCGCGGCGACCCTGACTCCACCGGCTTCAACGCCGGGCGATGGTCAGCGAGCGGTGCGCTTCTCCGCGATGCGGGCGGCCTTACCGCGGCGGCCACGCAGGTAGTAGAGCTTTGCTCGGCGAACACGACCACGACGCACGACCTCGATGCCACTCACGGTCGGAGCGTGGAGCGGGAAGATCCGCTCGACACCGATACCGCTGGAGATCTTGCGGACCGTGAAGGTCTCGTCCACACCACCGCCCTTGCGTCCGATGCAGACACCCTCGAACGCCTGAATGCGCTCCTTGGCCCCTTCGCGAACGAGGTAGAGCACACGAACGGTGTCGCCCGGAGCGAACTCGGGGACGTCGTCCCGCAGTTGCTCTTTTTCGAGTTCTTTGATGATGTCGGACATGATCGACTCCAACGACACGGTCGCAGGTGTTCCAAAACAGACGTCCAAGATAATGAGGTCCGTCATGGACGTGAACCCCGAAGACCACCAATTTGCGCGGTCTGCCCGGGGCCGTCCGGCCCCGACCCCGTCACCGCCGGGCCCTCATGAAGCCGTCTGAATCTCACGCGAGTGCTGACCCGCGTTCGTCGCTCCGCTCGTCGTCCCGGATCGTCCCATCCCGGGCCCTCCTGACCGCTCTGATGTTGGTGAGTCTCGGTGCCTGTGGTGGCGGTGACCCCGCGTCCGACGGCGTCACGGAGGCCGCGCTGGCCGACGCGGACTGGCCCCGCGCGCAACGTCTCGAAGCCCTGCTCTCCACGCTCGCAGCCGACTCGATGGAGGGGCGACGCACGGGCACCCCCGGGGCCCACCGGGCCGCCACGTTCCTCGCGGCGGAACTCGAGCGATACGGAATCGAGCCAGCCGGAGACGAGGGCAGCTATCTGCAAACCGTTCCGATGGCCCGGATCTCCGAAGAGACGGACAACGGCCCCCGCGAGCGCATGGTGATGGAGATCGACTACGAGGGATGGGACGATCTCCCAGCCGAGTCGATCATCCTGACCGAGTCGAACGTCATCGGGGTGATTCGGGGCTCGGACCCGAACGTCGCCAACGAGGCGATCGTCGTCGGCGCCCACTTCGACCATGTGGGGATCGGCGCTTCGGTGCCCGATGAAGCAGGTGTGCCCGATTCGATCTACAACGGCGCCGACGACGACGGTTCGGGCACCGTCGCGGTCCTCGAGATCGCCCGCGATCTGATTCAGCGCGAAGCGCCGCGTCGCACGGTCGTGATCCTCTTGAGCACCGGTGAGGAAATGGGGTTACTGGGCACGCGCTACTACATCTCAAACCCCGTCATCCCGATGCATCAGACCGTCGCGGACCTGCAGATCGAAATGATCGGGCGTCCCGACGAGGCAGTCGGCGGCTTCGGCAAGGCGTGGCTGACAGGGTTCGAGCGGACGACGATGGGTGACCAGCTGGCCGCGGCCGGGTCCCCGATCGTCCCGGACCCACGCCTGGAGCAGAACTTCTTCTTCCGCAGCGACAATATCGCCTTCGCGGTACTCGGGATTCCGGCGCACACGATGTCGTCGTTCGGACTGCACACCGACTACCACCAGCCGTCCGACGAGGTCGAGCTTGTCGACTTCGATCACATGGCCGTGTTGGTGGACGCGGCCGTGGAAGCCGTTCTGTTCCTCGCCAACGGCCCGAGACCGGACTGGAAAGAAGGGGGTCGGGAGGGGCTGGACAACTTCTAGGGCTCGCCGACGGAAGCGCCGCTAGCTCACGTCGTCCGTGCTACCCTCACGGCGTTGCTTCATGAGGCGTTCAGCCTCGGCCTCCCGCCACGCCTCGATCCGGCCATGGTCACCAGAGCGCAGAATCTCGGGTACGGTATGTCCCCGGTATTCCGGCGGTCTCGTGTAGGAGGGTGCGGAGAGGCTGCGCCCGTCATAGAACGAGTCGGTGGCCGCCGCGTCGTGGTCACCGATCGCACCAGGGAGGAGACGTACCACGGCGTCCGTCACGGCCAGAGCCCCGATCTCTCCTCCTGATACGACGAAGTCACCCAACGAGATCTCCTCGGTAGCCAGATGATCGGCGACCCGCTGGTCGACGTCCTTGTAGTGGCCGCAGAGAAGCGTGAGCTCGGGTTCAACGCTGAAACGCACCGCATCCGCGTGCCGGAACGGGCGACCACGGGCAGAAAGAAGCACGATCGGACCCCTGGGCGTGAGGTCATCGACCGCCTCGAAGAAGGGCTCCGGCTTCATGACCATCCCCGCGCCCCCGCCATAGGGAAGATCGTCCACGGTCCGATGTCGGTCGTGCGTGTAGTCGCGGAGGTCGACCAGTCGGTATTCGACGAGTCCGGCCTGAGCCGCGCGCGCCGGAATGGACAGCCCGAGTGGCCCCTCGAAGAAGCCCGGGAAGATCGAGACGATGTTGATCCGCATACTCACAACTCCAACAGGCCGTCGGGCGGATCGATCACCAGTCGACCCGTCTCGACATCGATCTCGACGACGATCTCCGTTCGAAACGGGATCATGAGCACGCCGTTGCTGCCCCGGACCTCGAGCAGGTCGACCGGGCCCGTCTCGAAGACCTCCTTGACCTCACCCACCTCTTCCCCACCCACGGTCTCGACATTCAGACCCAGCAGCTGGTGATAGAAGACCTCGCCCTCCCCGAGCGGCTCGAGCTCCTCCATGGGCAGGAAGAGATAGCGCCCCTGAAGCGCCTCGGCCTGGGTCCGATCCGCGACCCCACCGAACGTGACGAGCACCCCCTTCGGCGAGCTGCGTACAGATTCGATCCGCAGGGGGGGCATGTCCGGGTCGGGGGCGTCGTCCTTCGGTCCTCCCAACGACAAAACCACCCCGGGAGCGAACACGCTCTCGGGGTGGTCCGTGAGAATCCCGCAGAGGAACTCGCCGCGGGTGCCGTGCGGCCGGGTGAGGTGGCCGACGACGAGGTGAGTCGGGTCCTGCCGACCCATGGTGGAGTGTCGCCCGAGGGTTACTCGGACTTCTCCTCTTCCTCGTCAGCGCCCTCGGCCTCTTCAGCCTCGGCAGCCGGAGCCTCCTCGGCCTCGGCAGCCGGCTCATCATCGGCAGCCTCTTCTTCGGCCTCGGCAGCTTCCTCAGCCGCCTCGGCAGCCGGGGCTTCCTCCGCTTCGGCCTGCGCAGCTTCTTCCTCCGCAGCCTTCTCGGCAGCCGCAGCTTCCTCAGCCGCCTTCGCAGCAGCCTCTTCCGCAGCAGCCTTCTCGGTCGCGGCCTTGGTCTCTGCGGCACGCTTGGCGGCGAGCTGCTCGGCGCGCTTCGCCTTTGCCTCTTCCGGATCCTCGACCCCCACGGCCACGGTGTCGTCACCGCCGCGGCGAGCCTTCGAGATGAGCGATTTCACGGTGCCGGACGGGCTCGCGCCCTCGCTGATCCAGTGGTCGACACGCTCGAGGTCGATCACGAGTCGCGCAGGACTCGCAAGCGGCTTGTAGTACCCGAGGGTCTCGACGAAACGACCGTCGCGCGGTGATGCGCTGTCGGCGACGACGACGCGGTAGTGGGGCTTCTTCTTCCGGCCCATGCGCCGGAGACGAATACGTGCAGGCATTCTTCTGAGTCTGTGGTGTTTCTTGCGTTCGAACGCCGGTCGACCGGCGCCCCTGCCCGGGGGAAACCCGGAAAAAGGGCAGACGCAAAGAATAAACGAGTGCGGATGCGCTGTACAGCGATGACGGGCCCGTGAACCTCCGGGGACTCCGGCATCGACTCGCCCTGTCGCACTTCACGCACGACTTTGTCGACATGCGCATCCTCGGCCCCATCCTCGTCGTCACGGTAACCGCGTGCTCCCCGGTTTCGGACACGACCTCGTCTGCTCCATCCTCGAACGCCCTCTCGAGGCTCTCGTCCCACTCCACCCATGGGATGGTCGTCACCGGCTCACCAGACGCTACCGCCGCGGGCGTCACGATCCTGGAAGCCGGAGGAAATGCAATCGATGCGGCCGTGGCCACCGCTCTGGCGCTGGCGGTGGCGGAACCGACACAATCTGGCCTGGGCGGTCGGACGCAGGCACTGGTCTATCTCGCCGACGGAACGGCGTTCGGTTTCGACGGCACCACGTCCGTGCCCGCCGACTACGACCCCGACACCGCCGAACAGGCCGACGACGGGTATGCGGTGATCGGTGTCCCCGGCACCGTGGCAGCCCTTGCGGCCGTCTTGCAGCGCGGCGGTTCGATGGCGTGGTCGGACGTCATCGCGCCTGCACTCGCCCTCGCAGACGGCGGCGTGACGCTCACGGGCGGAGAAGCAGGTCGCCTCGCGTCGATCGCCGATCGACTTCGGGAGTCAGACGGAGCCCGAGCCGCATTCCTCCGATCCGATGGCACGCCGCATGCCGAGGGTGATCTACTGCGCCAGCCCGCCCTCGCCGACGTCCTCCGAATCCTCGGAGATGAGGGGGCTGAAGCCTTCTATCGGGGCCGGATCGCAGAGGTCATCGCACAAGATCTCGAGCAGAACGGTTACGTCGACCGGGTCGACCTCGCCGCGTATCAACCCGTTCCGTCCATCCTGACGCGCGGCCGGATCGGAGACCTCGAGCTACTGGGGACGTACCTGCCGGCATCCGGTGGGACGACCATCGAAGCGCTGCAGATCGCCGCGCTGGTCGGCGTGGATACGCTCTCATCCGACGAGCGTGCCGTAGCGACCGCGCTCTCGCTTCTGGCTGCCTTCGAGGACCGCGAATCGGCGCTGGCCGACGCTCGACCCGGTGAAGAGGACGCAGCCTGGGTCACGTCGGTCGAGCGGGCCCGGGAGCGCGCAGCAGAGATCCGTGCCGCGCTGGGCGCCGCTGTCCACCAGACGGCCGAGCGGCCGGAGCCCCACGGCACGGCGACCGCGTTGTCGTCTCGGGAGACATCGGCCGAGTCCCCCTTCACCACACATCTCTCGGTCGTGGACGACCAGGGCAACGCCGTCTCGATGACACAGTCTCTCGGCCCGAGCGGTGGATCACGAGTTGCGACACCCGGCCTCGGCTTTCTGTACGCGGCGACCCTCGGAGGGTATCTGGGCCGGGTCGAGCCCGGGGACCGGCCCTGGTCGTCCCAGTCTCCACTGATTGGCCTACGGGACGGACGTCCCGTCTTCGTCATCGGAGGGGCAGGCAGCCGACGGATCATTTCCGGCCTCGTCAACACGCTGCTCCGCGTCGAACTGGACGGAGCGTCCCTCGCCGAGGCGATGGCCGCGCCACGGCTCCACCCGTCGTCGACCTGGACGTTCGAACAGGCCGAAGGCTCGACCGGAAGCCGGCCCGCCGGAGCAGAGCTCGCCGAGGCACTCGGTCACGAGGTCGTCGAGCGGCCCTTTGACGTCTGGTTCTCGCGCCTCAACGCCATCGCGATCGATCGCACGACGGGAGCCTTCGAGGGTGTCGCCGACCCGAGGTGGCGGTGGGGCTCGGCCGCCGGGCCGGAGCGGTAGTTACCGGCCGAACGGCATTCCGGGCATACCCGGCAGACCGCCGCCGCCCATGCCGCCCATCATCCCCCGCATCTGCTTCATGAACTTCTGCATCTCCTTGAACTGCTTCAGGAGACGGTTCACTTCCGACACGGGACGGCCACTCCCCTTCGCGATGCGCGCGCGGCGAGAGCCGTTGAGAATCTTCGGATTCTGCCGCTCTTCCAGCGTCATCGAGAGGATGATCGCCTCGACGTGCTTGAAGCGTTTCGGATCCATGTTTGCGGCCGGGATCTTCATCCGGTTCGCACCCGGGATCAGCTTCAGGAGCTGATCGAGGGGCCCCATCTTCTGGATCTGGCGCATCGCGACGAGGAAGTCTTCGAGCGTGAAGCGCCCGGACATCATCTGCTTCTGAAGGCGCTCCTGCTCCTCCTCGTCCACGGCGACCTGGGCTCGCTCGACCAGCCCGACGACGTCGCCCATCTGGAGGATGCGGCCCGCCAATCGCTGTGGATCGGCGGAGTCGAGATCGTCGATACCTTCGCCGACACCGAGATACTTGATGGGCCGCCCGGTGACCCCACGGATGGAGAGCGCTGCACCGCCGCGGGCGTCGCCATCCATCTTCGTCATCACCACGCCCGTCAGCCCGAGTGCCTCCTCGAAGCCCTGCGCGATCGTGACGGCCTCCTGACCGGTCATCGCATCGGCGACGAGCAGGATCTCGTGAGGCTGCACCGCGTCGCGCACGCGCGTCAGCTCCTCCATGAGCGCTTCATCGATCTGAAGACGACCTGCGGTATCGACGATGAGCGCCGAATGCTTCGACTCGATCGCCCGCTGTCTGGCCGCGAGCGCCGTCGCCACCGGATCGCCACCGAACTCTCCGGAGAAGACCTCCGCGCCGATCTGCTGACCGAGCGTCTGAAGCTGCTCGATCGCGGCCGGTCGTTGCAGGTCGCACGCCGCGAGCATGGGCATCTGCCCCGTTCGCCCGAGCCGTCGCGCGAGCTTGGCCGCCGTGGTGGTCTTACCCGCGCCCTGCAATCCAACCATCAGGATCACCGTTGGGCCGCTCGTCGCCTTCTCCAGCGTGGCCCGCTCTTCACCGAACAGGTTCGCCAGCTCGTCGTGGACGATCTTCACGATCTGCTGGCCGGGGGAGACCGCCTTCAGGACCTGCTCGCCGAGAGCCCGTTCCTGAACGCGCCCCAGAAACTCGCGGGTGACCTTGAAGTTGACGTCGGCTTCAAGGAGGACCCGCCGGACTTCGCGCAGGCCTTCCTTGATCATCGGCTCGGTGAGCACACCTCGCTGCCGAAGCTTCTTGAGCGCCCCGTCGAGTTTTGAGCCGAGTTCGTCGAACATCCCTCTCTGGCCTCCCGACCACCCGTTGCTGACATGCGCCGACCGGCGCGAGCTTCGCGGACCGAAAAGTAGTGCAGGGGCTCCGGGGTGTGGAGGCCGCGCCCCGGGGGTCTCCGGGTAAGTCAGAGTGGATGTCGGCACTCACGAGTCTCGCCGCGACCGGGACTCTGGCACTCACTTTGCACCACAAAGTAGATTTGTCAGTGGGCCTCGACGGGAAACCCCGCCGTCGCCGTGCACATCCCACATGGGAGCTTGATGTGGAGCACCTTGATCAACCCAGACCGGTGGGCGCGCTCACCGAGTTCCTCTTCCCCGCGCCGGCCCAGCGCAACGTGGGGGCAATCCTGGGATGGTGGGAGAAACGGCGGATCCCCTACAACATCGCCGTCGGGCTCTGCGGCGCCGCCTCCGTCGGCTGGATCTTCACCGGAGAGTTCATCATGACCGGTGGGAGCGTGGCTGCCGTGGCACCCTGGCAGGGCGTCGTCGTGTTCGGATTACTGGCCAACGTCTGCTACACCCTCGGCCCTGCAATCGAGATCATCGTTCACAAGATCTGGGGTCGCGAACTCCTGCCGATCGGTCCGGCTCTGTACCGAATGGGCCTCACCTTTTCCCTGGGTCTCGCGCTGCTGCCCGGAATGGTCATGACCATCTCGATGATCGTGCGGACCTTCTTCGCGATCTTCGGGAACGGTATCGGCTGAGCCGACGCCGTCAGTCGACCGGGATGATCTGACTCCGCTTCGTCCCGACCGACACGAACTTCACCGGCGCGTTCGTCAGCTCCTCGATCCGATCCAGGTAGGCCCGCGCATTCGGCGGCAGATCCTCGATCCGACGTACGTCGCAGGTCGACGAATTCCACCCCGGCATCGTCTCGTAGATCGGCTCGACTTCGGACAGCGCCCACGTGTCCGCCGGAAAGAACTCGCGTGTCTTCCCGTCCGGCATCCGGTACGCGGTCGCGATCTTCACCTCGTCGAGCGTATCGAGCACATCCAGCTTCGTGACCGCGATCCCGGTGAGTCCGTTCACCTGGGACGCGAACCGCGTGAGCACCGAGTCGAACCAGCCACACCGACGAGGTCTGCCGGTCGTCGCACCGAACTCGCCACCGAGCGTGCGCACGTGCTCGTCCATTTCCGGTGACATCGCGCTCGGCAGCGGGCCTTCGCCGACCCTCGTGGTATACGCCTTCACAATCCCGATGACGTCGGTGATCTGGGTTGGCCCGATGCCGCTCCCGGTCGCCGCGGCACCCGCGGTCGTGTTGGACGACGTCACGAAGGGGTAGGTACCGTGGTCGAGGTCGAGCGCAGTCCCCTGGGCTCCCTCGAGGAGAACGTGCCGCCCCGCCCGCAGAGCCGTGCTGATCTCCGGACCGACGTCCGTCGCGATACCGAGAAGGCGCTCGCTCAGGGCCAGCGTCTCGTCCATGGCGCGGTCCAGCTCTTCGGTGCCGGCCCCCAGCTCTTCGAGGCGAGCCACGACGCGCGACTTGGCTGCCTCGATCCGCTTCGCGAGGCGGTCCGGGTTCAGGAGATCGGCTGCGCGCACACCCCGACGGCCAGCCTTGTCTTCATACGCGGGACCGATGCCGCGACCCGTCGTGCCGATCTTCGTATCGGCCGCGAGTTCGACCGCCTTGTCGAGGAAACGGTGGTAGGGCATCAGCAGCTGCGCCCGGTAGCTGACACCTACGCGCCCCTCGATGTCGATACCGCGTTCGAGGATTGCATCGTACTCCTCGAAAAACTGCTGCACGTCGAGAACCACCCCGTTGCCCAGCAGACAGCGACGTCCCTCGTGCAGGATGCCCGAGGGAATCTGGTGGAGGACGAATTCATCCTCTCCGACGTGCACCGTGTGGCCTGCGTTCGCGCCACCCTGGTAGCGGGCCACGATGTCGACCCGCTCGGCGAGCACGTCGACGATCTTGCCCTTCCCCTCGTCGCCCCACTGACAACCGACGATGACAGTGCAGGAGCCCTGATCCGGCATGATGTCCTCTGTAACCGACAAAAAGAAACGGGCCCGTCCCCGGCGGGGAATGGGCCCGTGACTGGTATATCCTCTGGAAAAAGCTACCCGTCGCTCACAGGAGTGTCAACGCGAATTCGCTGAGCTCAGACCCCCGCAGGCGCGAGCAAATCGGCGTCTTCGAGAATGCCCCGAATCGTCTCGATCCGGTCCGATGATGCCGCCTGAAGGGGTGGTCTCGGAGCCCCTCCGCTGAAGCCGAGGAGATCGAGCGCGGCCTTCACGCCCGGCACGCCCATGCCGCCGACGATCTGCTGGTGCACGGGAGCGATCCGCGCCTGAAGCGCCGCAGCATCTGCGTCACGTCCATCGGCGTGCGCCACCGCGATACCCGCAGCCTCCGAACACGCCATCAGCCCGACGGCCACAATGCCCCCGACACATCCACCCTGCATGGCAGGGTGCAGGATCGCACCGCTTCCGACCAGAACCTGGAAGTCGTCCGACGTGGCGCCGACGAGTTCGACCGCAAGATCGAGCTGCCCCCGAGAGTCCTTGATCCCGACAATGTTCGGGTGCTCGGACAACCGTCCGATGAGATCGGTCGAAAACTCGAGGGTGCTGAGTCGAAGCGGGACCTGATAGATCAGCACGGGGACCGGCGACGCCTCGGCCACGGCGGTGAAGTGCGTCGTCAGCACCTCGTCGGACATGGCGCCCTTGAAGTACGCCGGAGGACTCACGAGCACGGCATCCGCTCCCGCTGACGCGGCCTGCTGCGTGAGCCGGATCGTGTGTCGCGTCGATTCGGTCCCGGTACCCGCGATGACGCTCGCGTGCTCAGGGACGACATCGGCCGCCGCCTCGACGAGCGTCGCCCGCTCCTCTTCGTCCAGGAACACCGACTCCCCAGTCGAGCCAGAGATCAGAATTCCGGACACCGGACTCTCGAACCAGCGGCTCAGATTCGAGCGAAAGGCAGGTACGTCCACGTCACCGGTCGTGGCGTGGAAAGGCGTCGTAACGGGAAGGAACGCCCCACGGAGATCGATCGTGCCGTCGGCCATCGCCGTCATCCTCCCATAATGTTGAACATCATAAAAAACCCTTTGTTTACTTGACTTTTATTCTCACTTCTTTCGTTTTCACCCCGTTTTTCCCACACTTCTCACACATTCAGAGATGTGAGACGGAATGAAACGGAAAAAAGAAGTCGGTTCAAAGGTCATTGATAAGACTTTTCCCCAACCAATCGGAAGAATACGGAAACGAACGGGATTAGTCACGAAGGACCAACTAGACCGACTGAAAACTTGTCTCCAAGAACTTTGGTCCCAAGGAAGGACCGAAGAACTCGTCCTTTATAGAGATGGGAAGATTGATTCCTCTCGTATCATCCGACTCGTTGAACTTAGAGAGACGATTGACCCCAACGAGGAGTTCTTGAATTCACCTCTTTTCCCAACCCTAGAGGGTTGGATGGAA
>CAZBHZ010000042.1:0-19826 GCA_964492085.1 uncultured Gemmatimonadaceae bacterium
AAGAAGAAGGCTGCACCTAAGAAGAAGGGCCGGAAGAAGTAGGGTAGCTGCGGACTACGGTTGGCGGCTGGTCCAGCCGGTGGAGGCGTCGACGTCCATTGCAGGCGTCGGCGCCTCTTCGCGTCCAACCCGCATCGCAGAAAGCCACCGATGACTGGATATGAAAGCACGAGAGGAGATGGACCGGTGTCCGTTAGGGACGCGGTCCTTCACGGCATGCCGACAGACGGCGGCCTGTTCGTTCCGGTGGCGAAGCCGTCATTCCCTTGGCCGCCGCCAGATGAATCAACCCCGCAGTGGGCGGCTCCGCGACTCATCGGAGATCTCGACGCGGATCTGATGCGGGCCGTAGCCCGGGAAGCGTGCGACTTCCCATTCCCGCTCGTGGAAGTGGAGACCGGCCGGTTCGTCCTGGAACTGTTTCACGGGCCTACGCACGCATTCAAGGACGTAGGCGCCCGGTTCATGGCCGCACTCGTGCCGAGACTAGCTACCGCGTCGAATGAGCCGGTAACGATTCTGGTCGCGACATCGGGCGATACCGGTGGCGCTGTTGCCAGTGCGTTCCTCGGTCGGCCGGGCACCAGGGTCGTCGCTCTCTTTCCTCTCGACGGGGTGAGCGAGCGACAGCGTCGCCAGATGACGACACTCGGAGGCAACGTCGTTGCGGTCGGTGTGCGAGGTACGTTCGATGACTGTCAACGCATGGTGAAAGCGTGCTTCGCTGACGAGGGGCTGAGTACACGGCACGGCTTGACCTCGGCCAATTCCATCAACGTCGCTCGTTTGTTGCCGCAGGCGATCTACTATCTCGATGCCGCCCGAAGGTTCGATGAGCCTGTCCACTTCGTGGTCCCCTCGGGTAACCTCGGGAATCTGTGCGCAGGACTGATCGCGGCGATGGGCGGCATGCCCCACGCGGGCTTCACGGCGGCTTTCAACAAGAATCACGGAGTCGCGGATTTCCTGCGCGGGGATGCGTTCGTGCCGAAGCCTTCAGTCCGGACTGTGTCGAATGCCATGGATGTCGGAAGCCCCAGCAACCTCGAGCGTATCCGTCGGTTGTACCGGTACGATGACGATGCACTGCGCGCCGACGTGCGAGGGACGTGGGTCACGGACGATGAGACCGCATCGACGATCGGGGAGGTTTATCGGCGCACAGGCTACGTGATGGACCCTCACA
Source organism: uncultured Gemmatimonadaceae bacterium (assembly GCA_964492085.1). Taxonomy (GTDB): domain Bacteria; phylum Gemmatimonadota; class Gemmatimonadetes; order Longimicrobiales; family Gaopeijiaceae; genus UBA2589. Next base: position 1,187 of record CAZBHZ010000042.1, read on the forward strand.
CGGCCGTGGCGTATGCCGCAGCCTCTCGCCATGATGCGTCGTCCGCTTCGGTCGTCGTGCTTGCGACCGCTCATCCCGGGAAGTTCCCTGATGTCGTCGAGGAGGCGATCGGGGAGCCGGTGGAGATCCCTCCCTCGATTCGGGATGCCCGTCAAAGGAAGGAGTCGATGTCGGTGATCACCGCGAATCTGGAAGAAGTGCACGCGGTTCTCGACGGAGTGAACCCGTGAACGACCTCAGACCTGCGCGTCTTCGCGTCCCGTGCTCGACGTCGAATCTGGGCGCTGGATATGACACCATCGGCCTCGCGCTTGACCGCTTCCTCGACGTTTCTTTTACGCCCGATGACCGGGGTGAGTTGTCCGTGACGCGGACTGGAACACTTCAGCGTCTCGAGGAAGCCGGGGAGCCCGATGTCGTCGCCGATGTGCTGACACGGCGATTGAAGAAGGCGGGTATCGAGCCATCCGGGCTGCTGACACTGCACTCTGACATTCCGGTCGCTCGGGGACTCGGGGCATCGGCCGCCGCTCGCGTCGCTGGCTTCGATCTGTCTCTGGCTGTGCAGGGGCTGCCTCGAGACGACGCCGCGGTCTTCGCTGATGCCCTTCGAACAGAGGGGCACGGCGACAACGCGGCACCCAGCCTGTTCGGGGGGCTGCGTGCGGTGGCCAGCACGCCTGACGGGCCCGTGGTCATGGGCCTGACGCTCAGTCCTGCGGTTGGCTTCGCCTATGCCGCGCCGGCAGCCGGGGTCTCCACCGACGAGGCCCGGAGTCTCCTGCCGAAGCAGGTACCTCACAAGATGGCCGCCACGGCCCTGGGGCGCCTGGTCGCCCTTCTTCGTGGCCTTGCAGAGGGGAATCCGGAGCTGATTCGGATTGGTGTTCGTGACGAGCTGCACGTGCCGCACCGACTCGCACTCATCCCGAGCGCCCTTACGGCGATTTCAGCGGCCGTGGACGCAGGGGCCTGGGCGGCGACGGTTTCGGGGGCCGGATCCGGACTCATCGCGATGTGCGACCCGTCCGACGCCGACGCTGTCGGTGCGGCGATGCACGAGGTGTTCGACGCCGGTACCGATGACCCTGAGTGCGTCGGATTCGCCGTGAGACCGTGCGAAGTCGGGCTCGAGCGTATTCAGCTCTGACCGTCAGCCCGCTCTGATCCCTCGGGATCCCCAGGCGAGGTAGAGGTTGCTCATGAGGCGGCCGGCGAAGAACGCGGAGAAGGCTGCAGTGGCGCCTACCATGTCGAGACCGAATCCGAGCGCGGAGAACACGGTGGCCACGGTCATGACTTCGACCGCGCTGGCCACGGTGATGAGTTGAGTCCGCCGTCCCTCCACCAGGACGGCGCGCTGAAGGGACAGCAGAACGGACAGGGCGGGAAGCAGAACAATGACCCTGGTCGGTGTGAGGGCGAATTCGGCCAGCTCCGGGGTCAGGCCCGAGATCGACACGAAGTAGACGTGGGAGAGTGGCGTGAATGCGACGAGGGCGAGTCCGGCGGACGTCGCGGTGCCGAGGCTGAGGGCGAATTTCGAGAGAGCGCCGTGGTTTACGAAACGTTCCCCCATGAGCGCAATCGCCGTGTCTTGATAGGCGAGCCCCATGGAGCGGAAGAAGAAGGAGAGGGAGTGGACGACGGGGAAGACCGCCAGAGACTCCACGGGAGAGATGCTGCGGCCCATGAAGAAGGTCAGGAGCGGCTGCACCGTGAGTCCGATCAGAGACGTGAGTGCCAGGGGGTAATAGAATGTCGCGATCTCGCCGTAGCTGATATCGCGGGGTTCACCGACGTCAAGCTGGCCGTCGAGGATCTCACGGACGGTGCCGGCTGCCATGAAGCGCGCGGCGACCGCCTCAACCGTCACGCCCGTTGCGAGAGAGAGCGCACCGACCCACGCTCCGGGTATGCCGAGCACGAAGAACCCGACCAGGGCGGCGATGACCATGCCGCCCAGGCGGATGACCGTGCCGTAGGCCACGAGCTTCGTCTTGCCTGACCGGATCAGGACGCCCTGGAGGAAGCGCCGATATCCGATGGCGCTCGGCCAGGGCAGCATGAACCAGAGGGCGCCATAGGTCAGTTCGGCCACCTCCGGAGGTACGCCCATCAGCCCCGGGATCAGCACGTCGTACACGTCCGGAATAAGGACGACGAGGAGTAGGCCGGTCGTACCCAGGCAGAGGACTCGGGAGAAGTTCCTCAGCTTGATGAAGCTCACCCGATCTCTCACGATCGATGTCGCAGCGCTCATCAGCATGATCACCGGCGCCTCGATCAGAATCGCGAGCGCGAACGCGACGCCGTGAGCTGCGAGGTTGTACGTCGGATCCGGAAGCCGGGCGATAATCGCGGCGAGGAAGGGACCCTCGGAGGCCATCATCACCCACGTGGCCGCGAGGGGGGCCCAGAAAAGGAAGATGGCGCGTTGGGTGGGGGCCTCGGTCGGTGAAGACATCAGATCGGAACGGGCACCCTGAAGTGGAGCGACACGGCGGACCATTCTCGCGGATTTGATGTTGGCGGAGAAGCCCCGCTTTCGGTCGCTGGAGGGGCGCGCCTCATCGGGGTCCGGCGTGTGGACGGACCTGGGCGGACGAGTCGGATGACCAGCCATGAACAAGCCCCCCAGACCGGTCGGTCTGAGGGGCTGTAGCGGAGCGCGAGGGACTCGAACCCCCAAGCCCTTTCGGGCGCTCGCTTTCGAGGCGAGTGCATTACCATTCTGCCAGCGCTCCAAACAACAATGCCCGAACCCATGAGGGTCCGGGCATCAGAGTATGCTCCGTTGCCCGGATCGGGACAACGCAGGTCGTGTGGAGTGAGGTTGTGCGGCAATCGGCATGCCCGGATTTCCGGGGTTCCTTCCGAACCATCAATCGGGGTGCCCGGATTCGAACCGGGGACCTCTGCGACCCGAACGCAGCGCTCTACCGGACTGAGCCACACCCCGGACTACTCGGGTAACAACAACGGACGGGGTGGGATTCGAACCCACGCGGACAATGTCCACACGATTTCCAATCGTGCGCCTTAAGCCACTCGGCCACCCGTCCAAACGCGGCCGCGTACGAGCACTGCACGACCTAAAGCGGAGGGAGTGGGATTCGAACCCACGCGGTGCAAGCACCAACGCCTTAGCAGGGCGCCGCCTTAAGCCACTCGGCCATCCCTCCCATGGAACGCGACTGTGGTGGGGTCACGTCCCGAGTTGCCCCGCTAGGGCTCGAACCTAGACTCTCCGGAGCCAGAATCCGGCGTGTTGCCAGTTACACCACGGGGCACTAGAGCCACCAGTCGGACTTGAACCGACGACCCCGTCATTACGAGTGACGTGCTCTACCAGCTGAGCTATGGTGGCAACTGGAGTGGAGCCGAGGGGAATCGAACCCCTGACCTCAGCGTTGCGAACGCTGCGCTCTCCCAACTGAGCTACGGCCCCCCTTCGGTCATACTCAGTGGGCGCGACAGGATTGGCTTGCGCCGACCCTTCGCGCTCCCACACGGGCCCTTCGGAGAGCCCTCATGGGCGCGACAGGATTCGAACCTGTGACCTCTACGATGTCAACGTAGCGCTCTAACCAACTGAGCTACGCGCCCGACGCCCTGATCAGGGTCGGCAAAATGCGCCCGGGAGGACTCGAACCCCCAACCTCCTGATCCGTAGTCAGACGCTCTATCCAATTGAGCTACGGGCGCAGGGTACTGCTCAGGTATGCCCACGACAGGACTCGAACCTGTACGCCGTTTCCGGCACTGGTCCCTCAAACCAGCCTGTCTACCAATTCCAGCACGTGGGCGATTCATACGACATCGCCCTGAGGGCGACGATGCTCGAGGAGGGACTCGAACCCTCACGGGGTTAACCCCCACAGGGTCCTGAACCCTGCGCGTCTACCAATTCCGCCACCCGAGCGCTTCCGTGATGTCGGGCTCTACCCGACCTCATGGAGCCGAGGGGAATCGAACCCCTGACCTCTTGAATGCCATTCAAGCGCTCTCCCAACTGAGCTACGGCCCCAACACACACAAACCGTGGAAAATCCGCGCCGGCTCGGCGCTTCCTGACCTTCCTATTTCAATCAACTGCTCAGCGGGGCTGACGAGACTCGAACTCGCGACCTCCGGTGTGACAGACCGGCACTCTAACCGACTGAGCTACAGCCCCAGGTTTTAAATCAGCGATCCTGCGTGCTTCACATACCCCGACGGAGAATCGAACTCCGATTGCCAGGTTGAAAACCTGGTGTCCTAACCATTAGACGACCGGGGCTCTCACCCTTCCTACAGGCCCGGAGGGACTCGAACCCCCAACCCCCGGTTTTGGAGACCGGTGCTCTACCAATTGAGCTACGGACCTCTAGCCTTTCCTACCTGTCCTGCATCCGCCTTGCGACGGTCATCATGGCCAGGGGCGGAATCGAACCGCCGACACCATGATTTTCAGTCATGTGCTCTACCAACTGAGCTACCTGGCCGAGACAAAAAACCCGCTCGAGCCGGGAGTGGCGCGAGCGGGGAGCATCTCGAGAAACGGTCGCTTACCGTCTCTCTGCCCCCGCCCGACTTCGCGGGCTCCACGTATCGGAGACCGTCCAGAGATCAGACGTCTTCATCCGTACCTCCCTCCAATCCCCAACGTGGGAAACGCCGCCGTTCGGCGGCGCTTCACGAGCTATAGCGGGGGCAGGATTCGAACCTGCGACCTTCGGGTTATGAGCCCGACGAGCTACCAGACTGCTCCACCCCGCAACAGGACGCGGAATCTAGTCGAGATTCTGAGAAAAGGTCAACCCGCTTCTTTGTTGCTGTCTCGGCTCGACTCGATGAGGTTGCTGGAGGCGACCAAGCGACGGAGCAGGCATGCTGAGCACGACCTTCATGGATATGGCCATCGCCCTCGGATTGGGCTTGCTGGTGGGGCTGCAAAAGGAGCGCGCGGAATCTCCGCTCGCGGGGCTGAGGACCTTCGCGCTCGTGACGTGGGCCGGGGCCATGGCAGCACTTGTGGGCGAGGCCACGACACCGTGGGTCATCGTTGGAGGACTGTTCGCTGTAGCCGCCCTCATGGTGACTGGAAACGTCGTGCTCATGCAGTCGGACCCCGAGAGTGATCCGGGACAGACGACAGAGTCCGCGATCGTGCTCATGTACCTGATCGGAGCGCTGGTGGTCGTGGGGCCGCGAGAGGTCGCGATCGTCGGTGGGGCTGCGACGGCCATTCTCCTGCACCTCCGGGAGGAGCTGCACACGTGGGTCGATCGCCTCAGTGATCGTGACGTCCGGGCGATCATGCAGTTCGTTCTTATCTCCCTCGTGATTCTGCCGGTGTTACCCGATCAGACGTTCGGACCCTACGAGGTGGTGAATCCGCGGCAGGTCTGGTGGATGGTCGTCCTGATCGTCGGTCTCAATCTCGTAGGCTACGCGGCCTTCAGGCTGATGGGGTCGAATGCCGGAACCGCTCTGGCGGGGGTGCTGGGGGGTGTCATCTCGAGTACGGCCACCACCGTGTCGTACGCCCGGCTGACGAAGGAGAAGGCCGGACGAGATGCGACAGCGGCCGTGGTCGTATGGATCGCGAGCGGAGTCGTCTTCATTCGAGTGCTCGTGGAGATCGGGGCCGTGTCCCCGTCGTTCCTCCGCACGGCTGCCGCGCCAATCTCCATCATGCTCGCGGTCTTCGTCGTCGTTACTGCCCTCATATGGAAGACGGCCACGACTCCCTCGGATACTCCCCTGGAACCCGTGAATCCGACGGAGTTGAAGCCCGCGATTCTCTTCGGCGCTCTGTATGCGTTCGTGCTCCTCGTCGTCGCTGCGGGTCAGGACCTCATGGGGGATACAGGCCTTTTCGTCGCGGCGGCGATTTCGGGACTCACTGATGTGGATGCGATCACGCTTTCCACTGCCCGCCTGGTCTCGACGGACCGGCTCAGCCCCGATGTCGGATGGCGGTTGGTCCTGATCGCCACGCTATCGAATCTGGTATTCAAGCTCGGGCTGGCCGGAACACTCGGAAGTCGCGCCTTCGCGAAGCGACTCTGGGGACTTGGTCTTGTGGCGATCGGGGCGGGTGCCCTGCTCCTCCTGCTCTGGTCCTGATGAAGTCCCGGGCGGGGTGACGGGTTCGGACGTCAGCCGGGCCGCGGCGCTTCCCGACCCTGAGGGAAGCCTTTAGCTTCCCGGTCCTCGGGACGTGGCGCAGCCCGGTAGCGCACTGCAATGGGGTTGCAGGGGTCGCCGGTTCGAATCCGGCCGTCCCGACATAGGCCCGGAGTCGCGAGAGCGGCTCCGGGCTTCGTCGTTGGGCTCGGCTACCGTCGCTCCAGCAGGTACTCGATCGTCCCCGTGACGGCCCCCGACAACGTCAGATTCGCGTTGATGACGTTGCCGATTCCGCCGTTCGCGCTGTAGCGATCCAGACGCAGCGATCTCACCACTCCTCCCTCCGCATAACCCAGGTCGAGGCTGACGAGGCTTCTGGTCGGAACGTTGGCCTGGGCGAAGATCGTGTCGAGTCGAACCGTGACACAGTCTGTGCACGTGTCGAGTCGGACACTGTCCGCGTCTGGCTGGATCACGAGAACGACGTCCTCCGGCATGACGAAGATGCCGGAGATCGCCCCTTGGCCATCCCCCTGATAGAGCCCGAGCCACGGGTTGCCGGCCGGCTCTCCATTCGCGTCGGCCAACCCGGTCGTGAGGTGCACACCGTCACCGGGGCCGCATGCCAGCAGAACCATGGTCAGGGCCGAGATCGCGGACCGTCTCATGGCGTGGTGTCCATCGGGAAGTTCATCGGGTCAAGGTACGGGACCGATGTTGATGATCGCACCATGGGAGAGCTCGACCTGGCGAAACCGTTCTTCGGTCGGCGCGTATCATGAACGTCGGGCGCCAAAGTAACGTACCTTTGGGCCGACAAGATCATGTTTTCCTCGAGTGCTCGATTGTTCGAGGGTGCACCCAATCGAATCGGACAACGTCGCACATGACCCAGCACCGCATCGTGGCTGCCTGCTTCGGGCTGTCCCTTCTGCTCACCGCGTGCGGTGACGAACCGATTGTCGAGGAAGTGCCGGTGCAGCCACCCCTGAACGGGACGGCGTTCATCGATCCCGACATCCTCACGATTCAGGATCCGAGTGCGTTCGACTCGCTGCGCGCGCTCGGGGCAGGCTCGCGGGACATGTTCGATGTGCGCACGGGTCAGGTGGGGACCTATGACGTCTGGCTCTTCCAGGTCGACTTCGATGATGCACTCTCGCTCGAGATACAGGTCAACGCGGAGTTCGACAGCATCAGCGCGGCTGAATTCGCCGATCTGTATGCGCGCCGACTGGGCGTGCTGCCGAATGTGCTCAGGGAAGGGGTGACATCGATCGCGGTTCATGACGGCGATGAAGGGTTTCGTGCGATCGATACGGGTTTGATCGTCCACACCGTCCAGGGCGAGCGATACCGTCTCGAGGGGTTTCTGGAGGAAGTCCTGGCTCACGAAGCCGTGCACGTTTCTCTGGACGCGGATCATGCGTCCTCACCCGGATGGCTGGCCGCTCAGGACAGTGACCCGACGTTCATTTCCGGCTTTGCAAGGGATTTCCCGCAGGACGAAGATCTTGCCGAGACGTTCGGGGCCTGGCTCGGTGAGCGCTGGGCCGGAGACGGGATCACCGGCTTCCTACGTGCCCTGATCCAGAATGCCGTGCCGGGGAGGCTCGACTACCTGGATGCGCAAGACTTCCTCATGCACCCGGTCGTGGAGTAGCGTCGGGCTCAGCCTCTGGGCGCGGCCGGTGCTGCGGGCGTGCAGAGCACCAGGAAGTTGTAGAGCTTCTCGCCCTGTCCGACGTACACCGCGTCGCTGACGATCATCTCCGTATCCGTGTTCAGAGACATCGCGGAGTCGTAGTAGTTGAAGAGGCAGTCCGCTCCGTCTCTGCGGAAGCGCAACGAAGCCTCGTTCGGCGCGTCTCTCGGGTCGGGTGTACGGACCCAGCCACTCTCTGTGATGACCTCGTAAAAGCCTCGCGCGATGTCTGCAGAGGGCTGACCTGACGCGCCTGCGGCCGTGACCCTGCACCCGGCCACGAGACGACGGGTCCTCCAATCGTCGATGGTGTCAGGCTCGGCTACGGCGACCATGCTCATCACTTCGCGCATGAACCGCTCTGCCCCTTCGCACAGCTGCTCCTGCGCAGCGATCGGCGTGGACAGCACCATGCTCGCGAGGGCAACGATCAGGAGGGGTTTGTTTCGGTGCACGAGGACTTCCACGAAGGGTCGAGTTCGACCTGAATCGGATCGGGTTGCGACATAGTACGCCCGATGCTCGCCCGTGGTCCGTCCTCCAAGGCCTCCCTATGTTGCGCGTCCACCCCTCAACCGACTGCGTCGTATGAAGCTCTGGACCCGTCCCTCCGCCCTCGTCGCGATCACCGTGACGCTCGCCGCCTGCGCCGCCGAGGAGGCTCCTCCTGCCGATTCGAACCCCGTTGCGACTTCCGTAGCCGAGGCAACGCTCGCCGTCGCCACGGAGCAGGGCGTCCGAAACGCGCGCATGCCGGTCGAGGGCCTCATCACCGCCGGTCAGCCCACACAGGAGCAACTGGACGCCCTTCGCTCTGCGGGTGTCGAGCACTTCGTCTCCCTCCGACCGACGACGGAAAATGGTGCGGGCTGGGAGGAAGCGCTGGCGTCGAGCGAAGGGTTCGCCTTCGACCGACTCCCGATCTCGGGTGCCGGTTCGCTGACGCGCGAGAACGTGGAGACGTTTGCCGCCATCATGAGCGAGGTCGGTGACCAGCCGGCCGTGCTGTACTGTGCGAGCAGCAACCGCGTCGGGGCGATGCTCGCCCTGAAGGCATACTGGATCGATGGGGAGGCACCCGAGGATGCGCTCGAGTTCGGCCTTGCCGCGGGCCTCACCAGCCTCGAAAACCCTGTGCGTGAGCTGCTCGGCCTGGCGCCGGGCCGGCCGTAGGAGACCATGATGTCGAATCGATCGTTCCGAAGCGGCCTTCTCGCCGTCACGCTGACCGCAGGGCTCGTCATCGCGCTCCCGGCCCACGCGCAGGAGACCTATGACGTGGTGATCCGTGGCGGTCGTGTCATGGATCCGGAGACGGGCCTCGACGCGATCCGCGACGTGGGGATCCGAGGTCAGACCATCGTCGCGATCTCGGAAGATCCCCTTGAGGGGGAGACGATCGTCGATGCCGCGGGACTCGTCGTGGCTCCGGGCTTCATCGATCTGCATGCGCACGGCCAGTCGAATGACGCCAACCGGTATCAGGCGCGGGACGGGGTGACGACCGCGCTGGAGCTGGAGTCTGGTGTATCCGACGCCCGGCTCTTCCTCCGGGAACGTCGGGGCGACGCAATCCTGAATTTCGGGGCCACGGTTGCACATGGGATGGCCCGATCGGCCGTGATGCCCGAGTACGCAGCCGATGTAGAGGCGGCGTTCGCGGCGCTCGATCCGGAGCCCACGGAGGAGCAACTGGCGGAGCTCGACCGGGCCATGTCTCAGGGTACATATGACGAGCTCGATCCTGCCCTTTACCCGCGGCTCTTCGAACGACTGAAGGCGGGCATGGATGCCGGCGCACTCGGCATCGGCATGCCTCATCAGTATTACCCGGGCGCCAATCGGGACGAGATCTACCGTGTCTTCGAGTTTGCGGGTCAGGAGCAGTTCACGATCTACACGCACGTGCGCTCGATGGGGATCGACGCGATCCAGGAAGTCGTAGCGAATGCCACGGCGACGGCTGCACCCCTGCACATCGTGCACCTGAACAGCTCGAGCCTGTGGGCCATCGAGACCAACCTGGATCTGATTCGGGGCGCTCAGGAGGCCGGCGTGGACGTGACGACGGAGGTGTATCCGTACACCGCCGCGTCGACGTCCCTGGAGTCTGCGATCTTCGATGAGGGGTGGCAGGAGCGGCTGCAGATCAGCTACGGCGATCTCCAGTGGCAGGACACGGGTGAACGCCTCACCGAGGAAACCTTCCATTCGTATCGGGAGGAGGGGGGCGTCGTGATCATTCACATGATGCGGCCCGAATGGATCGAGATGGGTCTCCAGGCGTCTCACGTGATGGTCGCATCGGACGGTATGCCGTACGCCCCGGGGGCCCATCCCCGCGGCGCCGGTACCTTTGCCCGTTTCCTCGGTCGATACGTACGCGACGAGGGCGCCCTCTCGCTGATGGACGGACTTCGGAAGGTGACGCTCATGCCCGCCCAGCGTCTCGAAACGACCTCCCCTCAGATGAAGCGGAAAGGCCGGATTCAGATCGGCAGTGACGCGGATATCACGATCTTCGACCCTGCCCGGATCATCGATACGGCCACCTTCGAGGACGACCTCTCCTACTCGATCGGCGTCGAGTTCGTGATGGTGAACGGGACACTCGTCGTCCGCGACGGTGAGAATGTCGAGGGTGTTCGGCCGGGACTTCCGATCGTGGGCCGCCGGGTCGTCTTCTAGTCGGAGCCGCTCCCTCGAGCACGACCGATCGTGGTGAGGCCCGCCATGGTCGGCGTTGGGCCCGATTGCGTCACTGTCGCATGCCGGCCGGCTCGACGCGCAGGATCTGGGTGGGTGGTCCGTCTTCCCACCGGGTTCCACCGTCGATAGCGAGGTAGAGGAACCCGTCCGGTCCCTGCTGGACCTCCCGGATGCGACCCATGTCCTGAAGGATGGTCTCCTCCCGCACGACCTCCTGTCCGTCCAGGCGAAGTCGGACGAGCCGTTCGCCGCTCATGCCACCGACGAACATGTCGCCCTGCCACTCCGGGAATGCGTCACCCGTGTAGAAGATCAGTCCGCTCACCCCGATCGACGGGACCCAGACGTGCGCGGGGTCGTCCATGCCGTCCTGGTGGGTTCCGTGATGGATGGCGAGGCCGGTCCGGTAGTTCACGCCGTACCCCACGACCGGCCACCCGTAGTTCGACCCGCTACGGAGCAGGTTGATCTCGTCACCGCCCTGGGGTCCGTGCTCGTTGGACCAGACATCCCCGGTCTCCGGATGTACCGCCAGACCCTGGGCGTTCCGGTGGCCCCAGGTCCAGATCTCCGGGAGGGCATCCGACCGACCGACCAGCGGGTTGTCATCGGGAACACGACCGTCCTCGTGAAGCCGGACCGTCGCTCCGTTGTGGTTCATGAGGTCCTGAGCGGGGTGGGCCCACAGATCACCGGACGAGGGCCACTGACGATCACCCAGTGTGACGTAGAGGTAGCCTCGTCCATCGAGTGCGAGCCTGCCTCCCCACATCGAGCTGCGCTCGGTCCCGTTCCCGGATGCACGGGCGTGGAACACCTCCTCGACATCGTGGAGGCGACCGTCCTCGTATCGGCCACGCGCCACCGCCAGGGTGCCGAGTGAATCCGCCCCGGGCTTCACGTAACTCAGATAGAGCAGACGATTCTCCGCGAAGTCCGGGTGCAGTCGCACGTCCCGAAGTCCGGCTTGCTCCAGTCCGTTCATCGCGCGGGCGCCTCGCCCCAGCGCGATGATATCCGGAAGGCCCTCGACGGAGTCCGGGAGCAGCACCCCGTCGCGGATGATGCGCATCCGTCCGGGGCGCTCTGTCACGAGCAGGTCTCCCTCGGGCGTGAACACCATCGAGTGAGGGTTGATCAGCCCACGGGCGACTTCGACGACTCGGAAGTCGTGGAACTTGGACTGAAGGTATGGCTCCGTGTGAAGCACGGTCTGAGCCGAAAGTGTGGTACCGAAGAGCAATTGGATGACTAGGGCCGTCGCACCGGTGCGTGCGGCAAGCCTGGGCGTATACGTGGTCATGTCGGGGTCGTAGGCAGGGTCGTGCGGTCGGTCTCGAAGCGCATTGTACGATCGGTGACGCGTGGTGCGCGACTTGCCGGCCGCGCTCGGGCAGTGTAGCCGTCAGTTCTTCAGATCCCTCTGACCCCGACTCATCATGCGCTCAGGCACAACTCGATCCGAACGTCGTCGCCCTTACCATCCTCTCGCTCTCGCTGCCGTCGTGGTCTCGGCCGCGTGTGGTGGGCCGAGCATGCCCAATGCGGTCGCGTACGAAGGCGCGCGCGTCATCACGGGCGATGGCGCCGTCATCGAGGACGCGACGCTCATCGTCGAGAACGGAGTCTTTACTGCGGTGGGCCCCTCGTCCGCGATCGACGGCGCGGCCGCCGGTACGCAGATCGACATGGCGGGCAAGACGGTCATGCCGACCCTCAATAACGCGCACTTCCACCTTCCGTCGGCGCGAGACGCTCGAACGGCGGAGCTTCAGCAGGCTGCATATTACGGAGCGGGTGCCGCCTCAAGTTTCGGACTCGACGAGGGCACGGTCGGCCTCGAGATGCGTTCGGAATCGATCCCGGATGCGGCCCGCTCGCAGTCGGCGGGCCGCGGTATCACGTCGCCCGAGCCAGGTCGCAGTGAGGTCCCATACTGGGTCACCTCCGAGGAAGAGGCCCGCGCCGCGGTGCAGGAACTCGCGTCCCTCGACGTAGACATCGTGAAGATCTGGGTGGACGACCGGGGTGGTCGTTACGAGCGCCTGTCACCGGAGCTGTACGGAGCCGTCATCGACGAGGCTCACGCGAATGGTCTCCGGGTGACGGCACATGTGTTCCGTCTCGAGGATGCGAAAGGCCTTCTCGAAGCCGGAATCGATCAGTTCGCGCACGGCATTCGCGACATGGACGTCGACGATGAGGTCATCGACATGTGGAAAGCACGGCCTGAGGTCGTGCTGATCCCGAACCTTCCCGGCCCGGGTGTGCCGGTCGGTGACCTGTCATGGATGTCGGGGACGGTCCCGGCCGAGCGAATCGCTCAAATGGAGGCGAACCAGAGCGAAAACCCGGCCGCGCAGGAGGCCTTCGGAATTCAGGCGCGGAATCTGGTGCGGCTGCACGCTGAGGGGATTTCGGTAGCGTTCGGTACGGACGGCGGTAATTCGTGGACCGTTCATCAGGAGCTTGAGGACATGGTGCGCGCCGGACTCAGCCCCGCCGACGTGATCGTGGCAGCGACCAGTATCGCCGCAGCGACCATGGAGCTCGACGACACCGGGACGATCGCCGTCGGGAAGAGCGCGGACTTCATCGTGCTCGATGCCAACCCGCTCGACGACATCACGCACACGCGCATGATCTCCGACGTGTACCTCTATGGTTCCCGCGTGGACCGGGCGGGCATCTCGAGTCGGCTACTGGGGGGCTGAGACCGGAGAGCGGCGCAGCGTTTCGGCGACGCGGTCGCCTGCGGCACGGACCGCTTCGGCGACTGCGATCTGGTACGTCTCCACGAACCACTGACCGGCCTCTGACTCGTACTCGACAGCCGAGGCCCGCATGACTTCGTCGGAGACGGGTTCGTGTGCATGGAGTGCGGTGACGACCGCGGCCATCGCGCTCTGGTTGAGGCGTGCGAACAGGGCATCTCCGCTGAGAGAGTCGAAGTCGGGCGCATTGTTCCGGAGTGCGCCCCAGACCTCGTGCGAGGCTTCGTCGAGCGCCTGCTCCAGGAGGAGGAAGAACGTCCCTTCCTGTCTCGCCTCGGACCAGCGGGCGACGAGGCGCACACGCTCGGCGGAAGGGGGCTCCTCCGTATACGTGTCGAGCCACTCCTCCAGAGGGACGGGGGGTTCGTACGCACTCGCCTGACGGTCGACGTCGGCACTGGCACCCGATTCGACCCATCGAGCGATTTCCTCGATGAAACCCTCGGGTGCCTGCTCGAGCATGTAGGCGGTGACGTCGCCCCGCAGGCGACCGGCCTCGAAGCCTTCCTGGACGGCGGAGACGAGCCGCTCGAGCTCCTCATCGCTCAGGTCGCCGATCAGGAGTGCGGCCTGGCGGGTGAAGGCTCGACCCCGCGGGACCACGATCGACTCGATGTGGAAATGATCGAGCAGGAGGTCGATCGGTTCCGGGGCCTCGTGCGCCTGAGGCATCAGCGGGGTGGCTTCGGTCGGAGCGGTGCCCGCTCCACCCGCGCACGCCGTCACCGCCAGCACGAGGAGAAGGAAGGGGGTGGTGCAGGGGCGGATCTTCATCGCTGGGCGAGCCTCCGGGCGTCGGAAATCCGAGAGAGGAACGCCGAACCATATTTTTCCAGTTTTGCCGGTCCCACGCCCGGCACGTCGAGGAACTGTGCCTCGTCCCGGGGTTGTCGGATCGCCATCTCGACCAGCACCTGATCTCCGAAGACGATGTAGGCCGGTACGCGCTGACGCTCTGCCAGATCCTTTCGGAGATCGCGGAGGCTCTGGAAGATCTCTTCCTGCTCGGGCGAGAGCGTCGTTCCGGTCGAACTCACGTGCCTGGATCGGCTTCGGGTGCCCCGGACGGTCCCCAGACTCGCCATGGCTTCCGCTGCCAGCTCGTCAGGTCCAACACCCGTGCACGCGTCGCACGAGGTAGAGCACGGAACCATCTCCTCGTCGAAATACGCGAGGATGGACTGGTGCCGGCACTGCCCCGATTCGACCAGACGAAAAAGGTCCACGGTTCGCTGGTGCTTCTGCCGTCGGAGTTCCGGGTCGTCGATGTCGTCGAGGAACCGCTCGTGAAGCTTCACGTCGGCCCACGAGTAGAAGAGGAAGCACTCACTGGGCAGGCCGTCGCGCCCCGCGCGGCCGATCTCCTGGTACCAGGACTCGAGGTCGCGCGGCATGTCGCGGTGGATCACGAATCGCACGTTGGACTTGTCGATCCCCATACCGAACGCGACGGTCGCGACGATGACGTCGATCTCGTCGTGCTGAAACGCTTCCTGGTTTCGCTCGCGATCCTCGGGCTCCATCCCGGCGTGGTAGGGTCGCGCCTTCACTCCGTTGGACGTCAGGAACGTGGCCGTCTGCTCCACCGCCTTGCGGCTGAGGCAGTAGACGATGCCGGTTTCACCCTCGTGACGCTTGATGAGCGCGAGGATCTCCTCCCGGGTGTTGCCTTCGCCCTTCTTGCGGACACCGATCTCCAGGTTCGACCGAAAGAACGATCCCTTGTAGCCGCCGGGCTTCGACATTCCGAGCTGGCGCAGGATGTCACGCGCGACCGTACGGGTCGCCGTAGCGGTCAGGGCGAGCACCGGAACGTCCAGTCCCTGCTTGAGTCCGCGCAGCCGGCGATACGAGGGTCGAAAGTCATGACCCCACTGGCTGATGCAGTGGGCTTCGTCCACCACGAGTAGAGAGATCGGGCATCCCTGCACGAAGTCGCGGAGCCGCCCGTCGAGTGCCTCCGGAGCGAGGTACACCAGTTCGTAATCCCCACGGCGCAGTCCATCGAGGCGAGACTCCCGTTCGCCGTAGTCGAGAGAACTGTTGATCTCCACCGCTTGAAAGCCGAGCTCTCGCAGAGCGTCGACCTGGTCCTTCATGAGGCTGATCAGCGGCGAGAGGACGAGCACCGTTCCTTCCATCATGCGCGCCGGCAGCTGGTAGGTCAGCGACTTCCCGGCGCCGGTCGGCATCACCCCGATGCAGTCACGCCGTTCGAGCACGACATCGATGATCTCCCGCTGACCCGGTCGGAAATCGTCGTATCCGAAGACGTCCTGGAGGACGTGGCGGGGATCGATGGAGCTCATGCCAGTCGTGAGAGAGGGAACGCGGTTTGAAGGTAACGGTGGCTCCCGGCGCGGGGATGATCGGGTGGGTCCTCGATAGGAGTGAGTGCCGTATTCGACCCGGTGTGGCCGGTGCGGGCACGTCGATCCGTGGCTCGCGCCCCGTGATGCACCTACGATGGGACGCCTCACCCGATGCTCAGGAGTACCCGACCATGCGACGTATCCTCTCATGCTCCGCGGTTCTTGCTGCCTGGATGGCCGGCCTGCATCAGGCCCCCCTTCAGGCACAGGATCTGTTGCCGCCCGAGAGCCCCCTCCCCCGGATCGAGAAGGTCCGCAACTACCTCCCGCACATGACACGTCCGGAGGTGCAGGATCTGCTGACCCGCTCTGACATGGTGATCATTCCCGTGGCTTCGCTGGAGCAGCACGGCCTGCATCTTCCGATCGGGACCGATTATCTGAATGGCGTCGAGCGCGCCAAGTTGATCGCACAGCACGTCGACGTGCTCGTCGCTCCGATCCTGCTCCCCGGGCAGTCGCCGTATCACATGGGCTTCGAAGGCACGATCTCCCTCCCGTCCTCGCTCATCCAGGAGGTCTATGTGGAGGCGGCTCGGAGCCTCATGCGACATGGTTTCAAACGCTTCTTGATCCTCAATGCACACGGCGGAAACCGAGCGATTACGACGTTCATTGTTGATCGCATCAACCAGGAGACCGAGGGGATCGCCGTCGACCTGGGGTCTGTCCTCGGGCCGTTCAGGCCGGACATCGACCGGCCTGAAGATCCGTCCGCGCCCGTCTTCGATCGGCACGGGGGGACGGGTGAGACGTCCAATTCGATGTATCTGACGCCTGAACTCGTGGACCTCGATGTGGCAATCCCCGCTGACTTGACGCTTCCTTCGCACATGGCGGATATGCTGCCTGACGTTGTTGCGGGTGATCCGACCGCGTTGACGGTATTTCTGGCCGAGGGTCTGAAAGACGAGGCGACGGGGAAGGGGACGTCCGCCGACGAGATGACGTCGACCGGCGTTTGGGGCGTGCGTGACCCTCGCGAGGCAACCTCGGAGCGAGGGTGGGCCGATACCGCGTCGATGGTCGCAGCGGCCGTGGGCTTCATCGAGCGCTGGAACGAGCTGCGCCCCTCCGGGACGCGCTGATCAGGCACTCCGGATGGCGGGCGCTCCGCGTGCCTGGCATGTCGGGTCGGGAATCGAGATGGGGCCGCGGCGGTCGGGCCGCGGCCCCGGAGCGTCAGCTTCGGAGCTCCCAGAATGTCTCGACTTCGGCCGCCATGTTGCCCGGCAGCGAGCCCATGCCGACCGCGGCGCGCGTCCCGATGCCCGCGTCTTCGCCGAAGATATCGACCATGAGGTCACTGAAGCCGTTGATCACCGCCGGCTGCTGAGAGAAGCCGGGAACGGCGTTCACCATGCCGAACGTCCGGACCAGTCGAGCGACCCGATCGAGACTTCCGAGCCTCGCGCGCATGGTGGCGAGGATATTGATCCCGCACTGACGCGCGGCAGCCTGGCCCTGCTCGACGGTCAGGTCCTGCCCGACGATGCCTTGGTGTCCCGGAGATGCGTCGGGCATTCGGGGCGTGTGTCCTGCAACGTAGAGCGTGTTGCCTACGATCACCGTGCCCACGTAGGTGGCGACGGGTGGCGGGGGCACGTGTAGTTCGATACCCAGCTCGCGGAGGCGGGCCTCCGGGCTGACTTGCCAAGGCGCGTCGGGCGCCGGGGACTGGGCGCGCGCGGCACCCGGCAGGAGTGATGCCAGCGACGCGCCCGCAGCGCCGCGGATGAGTCGTCGACGGGACAGGATTTCCAGCATGGTGGTCTCCTCGGGTATTCCGGGTCGGCTCGGTGTGACCGGATCGTGATCGCAGGGAGGGGGAGCGTAACCGGGGTCGCCACCCTTCGCACGATTCGGTAGCGTCCCTGTCATGACGTCTCACCGAATCCTCGCCCTCGCGCGCGTGGCTGCTCCGGTACTCGCCCTCGCGCTGTGGGGATGTGGGGACGACGGAGTCGGCGTGGACGACCGCATCGCCGGCGGAGTCGATCTCGATTCCCTCTTCGCTCCGGCCACGTCCGCGGAGGTCGCTGCGGTGTCGAGTGACTGGGCGGGTCGGACGCCGGACGCGGTGGGCGTATCGGTAGAGCTGGACACCATCCTGTCGGTCCTTGCGCTCGAGGTCAGGGTTCGCGTCGTATCCCATCTGGTCGACGGCGCGGTGCGGCATTTCGGAGCAGTGATTACGCCGACGTCGCTCATGGGTCCGGCGCCCGTGATCGTCTACGCGCATGGTGGAGCGTCCGGGGTGGGGCTCGACCAGGTGCTCTTCACCGTACCGGGACTCGGTGAGCGCGCGGACGAGTTCGTGTGGGTCGTCCCATCGTTTCGCTCGGAGCCACTGACCTTTGGTGTCCGAAGCTGGACGTCGGAGGGGACCGGAAGCCCCTGGGACCGGGATGTCGATGATGCGATCGCCCTGCTCGACGCTGCGTTCGAGGTCGAGGCCCAGGCCGACTCGACACGCATCGGTGTGCTCGGGTTCAGCCGTGGCGCGGGAGTCGGGTTGCTCATGGGGATCCGTGACGATCGCATCGATCGGATCGTGGAGTTCTTCGGACCGTCCGACTTTTTCGGACCGTTCGTTCAGGAGATCGTCGAGGAGGCGCTGAACGGCAGCCCGCGAGAGCTGCCGGGGATGGACGACCTGGACCGGGACGTCCTTCAGCCCCTCGCCAACGGGCAGCTCGACATCGCGAACGCCCGGCTCGAGCTCGTCCGGCGTTCGTCGGT
Source organism: uncultured Gemmatimonadaceae bacterium (assembly GCA_964492085.1). GTDB lineage: Bacteria > Gemmatimonadota > Gemmatimonadetes > Longimicrobiales > Gaopeijiaceae > UBA2589. The sequence goes on from CAZBHZ010000042.1 coordinate 19,606, forward strand.
GCTTTTCGCCGATCGACTTCCCGCCGTCCAGATCCATCACGGTACCGCCGACGCGGTCGTGAACGTGAGTCAGGCGGAGGCTCTGATCTCGGCCCTCGAGGCCGACGGGCGGACGGAGCCGGATGTTCAGGCCTTCCTCTACGAGGACGGCACGCACAACCCACTGGCGCTGATCGGAGCGCTCGAGCGAACCCGGGAGTTCCTGATCGCCCTCCTCGACT
>CAZBHZ010000043.1:0-18944 GCA_964492085.1 uncultured Gemmatimonadaceae bacterium
ACCCCCGTCCTAGCTTGCCCCTCTCTCGCGCAGGGCGTTTGGATTTCCTATCCCTGCCTGAAGCCGGCGATCCACCCATGATCCCGCCCAGGCACACCTTCGCGTTCCTTGCCTCCCTCGATCACCGCGTCTAGTCTGGCCGCCCCTGAGCCTGTGCAACTCGACCCGGTCGGTCTGCACCCGCCACGAGAAGAGCACGATGAACGCTACCCTGGATGGAGCCCGCCGTCTGACCCTCGGCATGACGACGATCGCGGCCGCCTCGGGGGTCCTGCTGATGTCCGACCTCGGCTCTCGACAGTCGTCCGACCGCGCATCGCAGGCTGAGAGCAACGTGCGACGAATCGCCGCAGTCCAGCACGCGTCACTGGAGGCATTGGACGACGGCGTCGCCGGCGCCCTTGATGCTCTGGCGGCCCGGGGGTTCGGGGAAGGAGACGACTTCGAAGTCCTCCGTTACAACGCGCAGGGGGACATCGCTACCTCGAACACGATCGCCAAGGAGGTCACGAGCGCGGATCTGGACATGATCTTGACGGTCTCTACCCTGTCCCTGCAGACGGTCGCGAACGCCAATCGCTTCCAGTCCTCACCACGGCCGCATGTATTCGGGATCACCTCCAATCCCTTCGCGGCCGGGGTGGAGATCAGCTTCGAAGACCGGCTCGATCATCCGCCGTACATGGCGGGCCTCGGGAGCCTCCCGCCCGTTCGCGAGCTGTTCGTGCTGCTCCAGCAGATACAGCCGGAAGCCCGCCGCGTAGGACTCGTGTGGAACCCTGCGGAAGCCAACTCGGAAGCGGCCACCCGTATGGCCCGCGCCGTGGCTGAGGAGTTGGGCTTGACCCTGGTCGAGGGCAATGCCGAGACCTCGACGTCCGCGGGTGAGGTCGCCCTGTCCGTGATGTCACGCGGCGTAGATGTCCTTTGGGTCAGCCCCGACATCACGGTCAGTACGGCTCTCGAGGTCATGGTCGATGCCGCCCGACGTTCAGGGGTACCGGTCATCACCTCCCTGCCCGGGTCCGCGGAGCGAGGCTCTCTGCTCGACCTCGGCGCGAACTACTACGACGTCGGATTCGTTCAGGGGACGCTGGCCGCGGACATTCTCGAGGGGAGGGATCCCGCGACGATTCCGATCGAGAACTGGATGCCCGTCGAGCTCCACCTGAACCTTACCGCGCTCGAAGGCCTCCGAAGACCCTGGATCATTCCTGATTCGCTCGTCAGGCGTGCAACGAAGGTCGTCGACGCCTCCGGTGTCCGGGAGCAGGACGTACCTCCCGCGCCCCCCCCAGCCTCGCTGGTCTGGATGAGAGGGGAGAGCTAGGACTGTGAATCTCCTCATTGGTGCACTCACCCTCGGTTTGATTCTTGGAATCCTGGCGCTCGGCGTCTACGTGAGCTTTCGGATCTTCAACATCCCCGACATCACGGCAGAAGGCTCCATTACGCTCGGGGGCGCGGTCGCCGCAGCGCTCATTATCCACGGGGTGGGACCCGTGTGGGCCACCCTGATCGCTGGTCTCACGGGAATCGTCGCGGGCACGGGCACCGGGCTCATGGCAACCAAGTTCAGGATTCAGCCGCTTCTGGCCGGCATCCTTTCCATGACGGCACTCTACTCGATCAATCTTCGCGTAATGGGCCGCAGCAACCTGCCGCTCATCAACGAGACGACGCTGGCCACGTACGCAGAAGGCTTCGGGGCCATCGTCTTCGGAGGGCGGACCGAGCTGATCATCTTCGGATGGCCGGTCGCGATGCGCGACATGTCCATGCTGCTCGCCGCGCTGCTCCTCGTTGTCCTCACCGGAGTCGCTCTGTACTGGTTCTTCCGGACGGAGGTAGGCACGGCCATGCGTGCCTCCGGCGACAACCCGGACATGATGGGCGCTCTCGGCGTGAGTGTGGAGACGTTGACGATTGTCGGGTTGGCGATGTCGAATGGTCTGATCGCGGTCAGTGGCGCACTGGTCGCCCAATACCAGGGCTTTGCAGATGTCCAGATGGGCATCGGGATCATCGTCCTTGGCCTCGCCAGCGTCATCATCGGGGAGGCCCTGGTGGGCAGTCGCTCACTCGGCTTGCTGATCGCCGGAGCGATCATGGGCTCCGTTCTGTTCCGGCTGTTGGTTGCCGTCGCACTCCGCTGGGGGCTCGATCCCAACGACCTCAAGCTGATCACTGCGATCTTCGTCTTCCTTGCCCTGATCGCCCCAACCATCATCCGGAAGCTCAATCCGCCGGCAGCAACCGATTCGGTGGGAGGCTGACGTCGTGCTCCGAATCTCTGGAATCTCCAAGACATTCAATCCGGGGACCGCCAATCAGGTCCGAGCGCTGACCGAGGTGTCACTCGAACTCGCGGAAGGCTCGTTCTTGATCATCATCGGAATGAACGGGTCCGGAAAATCCACCCTGCTCAATGCCGTCGCCGGATCGTTCATGGTCGATAGCGGCTCGATCGAGCTGGCTGGAGAAGACCTCACTCGGTGGCCGGAGCATCGGCGAGCCAAGCGGATCGGCAGAGTGTTTCAGGACCCGTTCCGAGGGACGGCACCCAGCATGACGATCGCAGAGAACCTCGCCCTGGCTGCCCGCAGAGGGCGAAGTCGAGGACTCGGTGCGGCACTCGATCCTGGTATGCGGGACAATCTGCGAGACCGCGTCCGCACGTTGAACATGGGGCTCGAAGATCGTCTAGATAATCCCATCGGGAGCCTCTCGGGAGGCCAGCGGCAGGCCCTGACGCTCCTGATGGCCTCATGGCTGAAGCCGGATCTGCTTCTGCTCGACGAGCATACCGCGGCACTTGATCCCAAGAGTGCAGATCAGGTGATCGACTTGACGCGCCAGATCATCAACCGGGACCAGCTCACGACCCTCATGGTCACGCATTCGATGCAGCAAGCCGTCGATCTTGGGGATCGGATCGTGATGATGTACAAGGGTGAGGTGCTGCACGACATCTCGGGAACAGCGCGGGAGAGGGTCACGGCGGAGGACCTTCTTCGCCGCTTCGAAGACTTGCGTCGAAAGGAGCAGATCGGCGATTCAGTTGGCGGCTTGTTGCGTGAAGCTCAGGGGGCCAGCCAGCTGATCGCCATCTTCCAGGCGATCGCAGCCGTCGACCAGCACATTGACGCCCGAGAAATCGCTCTGATCGAAGAATTCTCCAATCGCTGGGGCATTCCCGTTCCGGATCTGACCGAGGGAGCAACGGACGATGTCGGCGACGTTCTGGAGCTTCGGAAACACGTGGCCGACTACCTCGAGCTTGCTCCCCCTACGGACCAGGTGACTGAGCTCCTCGATGTTCTCCATCACTTCATCAACGCCGACGACTACGTGTCGGAGGCAGAAGAAGTCGTTGTCGATGAGGTCACCGCGATGATCCTGAAGTACGTGACGAAGTCCGGAGATCATGGCGCTCACGAAGTGATCATCGTTCCACAGACTGACGAGCAGACCGCCGGCGTCGCTGCTCTCATGCCGGGTGTCGAGCCCACGACCATGCGTGGGGGCACCGTCTATTCGGTCGGTCGCTTCTTCTCACCCAAGTATGCCGATGTCGTCTGCGACAAGTACATCGAACTGGGATTCTTCACGACCCGCGTGGAGGAGTTGCGCCCGCGGCGCTGATCGAGCGGAGCACGAGAAGACGGGAGTCCTGATCCGAGTTCCTTTTCCGGCACTCGGGGTCCGAGCGCTATCCCTGCGACTGTCCGCAAACTAGTCTCCGCCTTCGTCGAGGCGCGCCGCAGCCTGGAGCCGGGGCCATGTCAGAGGAGACACTCGAGATGTCGAACGACGCATGGTTCGCCCAGCGGGCATGGAGCGTGAGCGCGAACAAGGTCCTGCCGGGGCCCGATGGCTCATCCACGCATGTCACCAGTCTGGCGGACCGGATCTGCCGACCACGGTCGGCCAACGAGGTCGCTGAGCTCGTCAAGTCACTTCCCCCCGAGACGCCGATCTCCTGCGTTTGCGGCGGGCACGAATCCTCGGGCGTGGCTCTGGTCGCGGACCATGGGGCGGTGATCTTCGACCTGGTGGAGCTCAACGGCATCGCGTTCGAGGAGAGCGGCGGCGAACGATTCGTCACCGTCGGATCCGGGGTTGTTTTTCGGGAGCTCGTCGAGGCGGTGCACCAGCAGGATGGTGCGCTGCCCGTCGGAACCGGCCCGGGCGTGGGTGTGATCGGCTACACCCTCAATGGCGGGCTCAGCGGCTACTTCTCCCGCAGGCTCGGGCTACTCGGACAGCGAGCCGTCAGGATGACCGTCGTGATGGCCGACGGCACTCTACGGACTCTGAAACCGGAGGATGAGCTTTTCACGCTCATGCTCGGCGCGGGGAGCGCGCTTGCCATCGTGGTCGACATGACCTTCCGGCTTGCCGATGCCCGAGCGATACAGGGCGCCGAGCAACTCGTTCTCGGGTTCGAGAGCCGCGAGCAGGCGGTCGCATTCTCGCGCGCGGCCATGCAGTTCATGAAGGAGGCTGTGATCCCGAACGAGTCCGTATCCGTCGAACTCGTGGTAACCGGAACGAACGCTCTCGTCGTGACCACCGTGTTCTACGACTCGTTCACGGGCGGTGTCGATCTGTTCACCGAGCCCCTCCGAGCACTCGCAGTCTCCAGCCGGCTGCCGACCCTGGCGGATACCCGCTGGAACTCCTGGTACGAGACTGCCGCAGCACTCTGGCCGGTGATCGCCGAGCAGAAGGGCAGTCCGCTTGCGACGAGTTGCCACTGCGCCGGGACAACCACGAGTCCCACCGATGAAGTGCTCGACTTCGTCGCGGACGTCCTGATCGCAGGAGCCCCACTCGATGAGGCGAAGATGTCGATCATCGAGATACGCACCCTGGGCGGTGCGGTTCAGACAGGGCGTCGGATCCCGACGGGCAACTGCGAACACACCTTTTTCGTTGACCTCATCACGCTTTACGACTCGAGTCTCAAAACTCCCGCCGAGCGCCAGGCGATCGCGGACGTCACGGACCGGTGGGTCGACCATGCACGCGCGGTCCCCGAGCTTGGCGTCGATTTCAGCGGGACCCACTCCCAGTCCGATGATGTCGCTCGATCGTCCGTTGCAGCGGAGATCTTCGGGTCCAGCACGATGGCCCGCGCGGTGTCGAAGGCCAAGGCGCAGGTCGATCCGGAAAACCGATTACGCTTCCACCCGTTCGCCAGGTTCCTCACCTGATGTCGTCCGCGAGCTTGATCTGAGATCAAAGGATCCGGGCGAACACGGGTAGCTACGTCCCCATTCATACGTCGCCTGACACCGCGTATCTCCGACTACTGGAAGAGCCGCAACGGATGCGCTGACTGCCGGCGCCCCCGCTTGAGAGAGCCCCTCCGGGCGCTACCGAATCATCACGCCGGAGGAAAACTGAACGCGCCAGCGAGTGCGCGTAGAGCTGCCTCCTCCGCGTGCTCCCCGATCAACTGGAGTTCTCCGCCATCCAGCCACACGCCTCGACACTCGGGGCAACGATCCATGACCACCATGTACCGAACCTCCTTGTCCATGGTGGTGCCGTCGATGGGGCATGTGCGGCGCTCTTCGACGTCCGCTTCCGACATCAGCCGCATCGTCTCGGCGCAGGGGGGGCAGACGGGCGTGTCCCCGTCCTTCTTCCTCGTCCGGCTACCGCACCGATGACATTTCTCGCCAAACAGGCTCATGATCCGTCCTCCCCGAAAGTTTTGTGTGTCTTGCGAGCGGGCTCTCCCCGCGTCCTGGTCACTTCATCGCTGTTCGAAGCTTCTCTCGCTGGCTTCGATCGACCCTGCGACTCCGTCCCGAGCGTCTCGGCGAATCGCCGTCTTGAAAAGGGACTCCTGATCCGATCATGCAGCGATCACGGGGATCAACCCAGCCACTGCACGACACCGAGGACCAGAAGAATCGTGATCGCACTGATCTGAAAGACAAAATCCACCCGATCGATCCTCGCCGCCGCGAGCGCCTTCTCACCTTCCGGCGCTCGCGCATACACATTCGTGCCCCAGGTAAAGAGACCGAAAAGGCCCACGCAGATCAGGTAGCTCCACGAAAAGAGATTGTCGAGTAATGTCAGGTAGGGCAGCGAGGGAAGCTCGCTCCGATACGCCTGATGCATGAAGACGAGGGTCAACAGCGCGGTCGTCGGCACGGCAAGACGAATATCCGCAAGGGTTCCGATGACAGTGGGTGTCATGATGACGACGGCCATGATCATCAGAATGGGCAGCACCCAACGAACAAAGGCGCTCTCGTAATCCGACCGGTAGTGGATCTCCAACCGAACCTGACTCTTCACGGGTTGATACCAGGAACCGAAGCGCGTGGGGTATCTGTGCATGAGCGGCTCGAGTGAGGCTCCCTCGAGCCGGTAGCCGCTCAGCGAACCATCGAGACCGAGAAACCCGTTTTGCTCGTGATGTGGAAAGAGCAGCGCCTGCTCGTATTTGTCTGAGAATACATCCGGCTGAATCTCCACGATGATCGGCAGGATCAGGACATCGAAGGGATCTCGTTCAAAATCGATCTCGTCATCGTAGAAGCGGCTCGAAAATCGATAACGCTGATGACGCCGCCCTGCGGACAGGACCTGCGGAGCAGCCCCTTCAGGCTCGAAGCTGCTGTCCCACGCTTCGATCTGATTGGTCAACCGTATCAGATCAGCCGGGTTGAGGTTTTCCTCCTCGAGGATCTCATTCGTCTTCGGTGACCACTCCAGCCACACGAAGCCGTCCGCCGAGAACGTTCGAGACTGCAGAGACAGCTCGTACACTTTGTCCACGTGGAGGCCCACGAAAACCACGTGTTGGTCGTCTCGGACTTCACCAAGGTCAACCTGCGGAGAGAAGACCTCCGCGGCCTCGTCGAAACTGCTCTGCTCCACCAGCGCTGCCTCGTTCGCCCGGTCCCCGGAAGGACGACCCCAGAGCAGCAGCATGAGGACCACTACGCCGAAAAACATCCAAGGCCACTGGGCCCTGCCCGGCCACCCGATCCGGCTCACGGGAATCGAGACACGGGTTGAGATGTAAATCTGGACGCATCGGGTCGATCCTGCGTCCAGTCACACACGAATCCCTGATTCCCGGCGATTCTCTGAGACCACGCCCTCGCCGCTACGGGCGGTTCGCTATGCACCACCTCGAACTGACCGTCGGCGCGGGCTTCTCCGATATACATTGCCTTTCGCACATGGTGATTCGGGAGGATCGTGAGTTCTCCGAGCGGCCCGGACAACGATGTTCCCGGGAGCGCTCCACGCACGTCAACCGGCCGAACAGAACCTGCCCGCTCCGCAGCAGCCGACCAGAGGTGCACCATGGAATACGCGGTCGCGGCGGGGTCACTCGTCACCCTGTGCGGCCCGTAGGAATCACGGAATCGTCGCGTGAATTCCTCGGCCTCGGGGCTGCTCACGCTCTCAAAAAAGGTCCACGCCGCATACGAACCCTCTGTTTCCTCGGGGCCGATCGCTGACACCTCCTCTTCCGCGATCGAGAAGCTCATGACGATGTAACCAGCCTCCCGGGTGAGCCCGGCTGCACGCAAGGATTTGAAAAAGGCGACGTTGGAGTCCCCGTTGATGGTGTTGATGATGATGCCGCCTCGGGGAAGGCTGCCGCGAATTCGCTCGATCATCACGTCGAGATCCATGGCCCCGAGTTCTTCGTAGAATTCACCCGCCACCTCTCCGCCCAGCGACTCGATATGCTGTCGGATGATGCGGTTGGCCGTCCTCGGGTAGACATAATCACTCCCGGCCAGGACAAACCTCGTTCCGTGGGTCTGAAACAGCCATTCGACGGCGGGCTCTGTCTGCTGATTCGGGGTGGCACCCGCGTAGAGAACGTGCGCGGAACACTCCTCTCCTTCGTATTGAATCGGGTACATGAGGAGGTGGTTCCGAGACTCGAGGACTGGCAGCATCGCTTTGCGGCTCGCGGAGGTCCATCCACCGAAGATGACTGCTACGCTGTCCCGATCGATGAGTCGTGCCGCCCGGGCCGCAAACATCTCGGGAGTCGACTGACCGTCCTCCTCGATCGCGACCAATGCCAGGCGCTGACCATTGACCGTGATACCCCCCGCGGCATTGATCTCGCGAATCGCAAGAAGTTCCGCCTCGGCCACGGTATTCTCGGACACCGCCAGAGTCCCGGTTCGGGAGTGGAGCACACCCACCTTCACAACGCCGTCGAACTCCGTGCGCCCCTGTGGGTCAACCGAGCACGCCACGAGCAGAAGCGAGACAGGGACCACACGCAGGAACACCCTCATCCTCACTGCGACCTTACATCCCACGTTCACCCTTCCCTGCTGAGACCTCTTCGGCACTCGACGCGATACGATGATGAGAGGCTTGGACGGCTGAGACAACCGGGAGCGGGCACGGGCGGCTTCAGGGGACACATGCGAGCCCACGGGCCCGCCTGGCATCGAGCGACAAGTCCAATCCTGTCGACGGTGCCACGCCTACTGCGTGTGGATCCCCGACCGGTCCCCTCGGAGCACATACTTCTGGATCTTCCCCGTCGCCGTCTTCGGTAGCTCGTCGACCACGGTCAGACCCTTCGGGATCTTGAAGCCGGCCAGCCGACCCCGGGAGAATTCGACAAGCTCCTCGAAGTCGAAATTGGCGCCCTCCTTCATGACGCAGAACGCATGGGGCGCCTCACCCCAGCGCTCGTGCGGTAACCCGACCACGGCGACTTCGAGGACCGCGGGGTGACCGAGGAGCACACCTTCGAGCTCGACCGACGAGATGTTCTCGCCACCGCTGATGATCACGTCCTTGATGCGGTCCTGAATCAACATGTACCCGTCCGGATCTACGACCGCAGCGTCTCCGGAGTGGAACCAGCCCCCCTCGAACGCTCTCGCGGTGGCATCGGGATCGCGGTAGTAGCCGTCCATGACCACGTTTCCGCGCACCACGATTTCTCCTACGGTCGTGCCGTCCCGAGGGACGTCGTTGCCGTCCTCGTCGATGACGCGGAGCTCCCCGGACGTGATCAGCTCGACACCCTGGCGCGCCTTGTGCCTCGCCCGCTCCTCGATGGACAGGGCCTCGTGCTCGGGTCGGACCTCGCACACACTGATCAGGGGCGCGGTCTCCGTCAGACCGTAGACGTGCGTCACGGTCCAGCCGAGCTCTCCCTCCACACGCCCGATCGTGTCCGCAGCGGGCGGCGCACCCGCCGTCAGCACACGCACGCCCGATGGAGCCGCGGCCCGAAGGTCGGGTGGCGCGTTCGCGATCATGATCAGCACCGTCGGAGCAGCACACAGTGCCGTAACCTGCTCGCGCTCGGCGAGCGAAAAGATGGTATCGGCGTCGACCTTGCGGGCACAGACGTGTCTCCCGCCTGCCGCCGTGACAATCCAGACGAACGTCCACCCGTTGGCGTGGAACATCGGGAGCGTCCACAAATAACGGTCGGCGGTGGTCATCGGATGGTGCACGAGGGTCCCCACCGCGTTCACCCACGCGTTGCGGTGCGTGATCATGACACCCTTGGGGTGCGACGTCGTACCGCTCGTGTAGTTGATCGCGATCAGGTCGTCCTCGGAGATGTCAGGCGCCGTGAAGTTCGGGTCCGCGTCGCTCACCAGTACATCGTATTGCTCCCATCCCGGCCGGTCCCCCTCGAGCGCAATGAAGCGCTCAACGGAGGGCATCTGATCTCGGACCGAATCGATCTGCTCGAGGAAGTCCTCGTGAGCGCAGACCACCCTGCATCCCGAATGCTCGATCATGTACACCCAGTCTGCGGGGAGCAGTCGATAGTTGAGAGGTACGATGACCGCGCCGATCTGCGGCACGGCGTAGTACCCTTCCAGGTGCTGGTGCGTGTTCGGCGCGATGTACGCGACACGATCTCCCGGCTGCACGCCGAACGCCTGCAACGCACCGGACCATCGATCGCAGCGGTCGAAGAACTCCTCGTAGGTCCATCGTCCCGTACCGTCGACGACCGCGTCTCGCGATCCGTACAGGGTGCGGGCCCGGCGAGCGAACTCCATGGGGGTCAGAGCAGTCTTCATGGGCCATCCGTGGAGATCGTCGACGTTGCGACGCGCAAGTGACTACACCCGGCACACCGGCGAAAGGACTCGGAAGACGACGACGGATGCGCAGGCCCGTCCAGACCAGGGTCGTATCCCGCATCCACGACCCGCCATCCGTCCTCGAGCAGCGATGTGGATCGCCGGGGGAGAGCAGCACTGGACCGCTCCCCTTCGACCGAAACACCTCCGCTCATTCGAGCGCGTGCAGGGCGTCGTGTGTCATCGGACTCTACGCCGATGTCATTTCGAGGGGCGGCGCCATGCGGTCGGTTGATCGGAAGATGCCCGGCACACGGCCCCAATGTCACACCGGCACATCCTCACCCTCACCGTGTAGATCTCGGCCCGTCTCACTCCCCTGCCTGCCATGATGTCCATCATGTTCGACCGGAGCCCATTCGGCTCGATGAGTCGCCGCCTTGCCTTCCTTGTGGCGCTCACCCTGCCGGCCTTCACTGGTTGTACAAGCTCAGGCTCCCGGGAGTCGAACGACACATCGAGGGTTTCGGCGGCGATGGCCGAGTCGCGGTCCTCGGCCACGCTCGCTTCACTCGAGACCACCGAATACGTCGAGGGTCCATCGACCGTCGACGGGATCGGCAGATACTACCGGGGACGAGAAATTTCGCATGTCATGGGCCACCTGGGCGCCGGCTGGCTGGAGCGGCCGACGCGCGAACAGGAGGAGCGTACCGACCTTCTCCTCGACTTCCTCACCGAGCTGGAGGGAACGACCGTCGCGGACATCGGTGTCGGCACCGGATACTTCGCTCTCCCTTGGGCGCGAAGACTGGACGGGGGGCGCGTCCTTGGGGTGGATATCCAGCCGGAGATGCTCGACATCCTCGCGTCACGGGTCGCGCAAGAGGGTCTCACCAACGTCGAGGGCGTGCTCGGCACCGTCGACGACCCCCGACTGCCCCCGGGAGAGGTCGACATCGTTCTGATCGTCGACGCGTACCACGAGTTCTCTGCCCCACGAGAGATGCTGGCTGGAATCGAGCAAGCCCTCCGACCGGGCGGACGCCTGGTTCTCGTCGAATACCGTGGGGAGGATCCACTCGTCCCCATCAAGGAGTTGCACAAGATGACCGAGGAGCAGGCCATCACGGAGGTCGAGCTCGCGGGTCTGGAATGGGTGGTGACGGAAGACTTCCTGCCTCAACAGCACGTCATGATCTTCGAAAAGCCCGTGGGCTAGTCGGGTCGTCGCCGCGAACGACCCGGCTACCGGCGTCCGCGCTCGAGGAAACGCCCCGGCCGCGCACCGGTCATCTCCTCCGCGCGCAGCACCGCCGTCCCTCCAACCCAAACGTGGACCACGCCCTCGGAGTAGTGGTGTGGGTCAGTGTACTGCGATCGATCAGTGATGCGATCCGCGTCGAAGACGGTGATATCGGCCACCATGCCGACACCGAGACGTCCCCGGTCGGACTGCCCGAGCCACTCCGCAGGCGCGGACGTCATCTTCCGCACGGCCTCTTCCAGAGTCAGGACCCCCAGCTCGCGGACGTAGCGACCCAGAATCCGAGGATACGACCCGTAGGTGCGCGGGTGGGGGAAGCCCACGCCGGGCTGCACGAGATCGCCATCGGTCTCGAACATCGACGTCGGATGCTGCATGATGCGGATGACATCGGCCTCGTCCATACCGTAGAAGTTGCCGATGAAGCGCCCGTTCAGCTGGAGCTCGATCAGAAGTTCGATCGTCTCGTCGAGCGTGGTCGGACGCCCCGCGTCGACGAGGTAGTCGGCCAGGGTTCGGCCCGTCATGTCCGGCCGGCCGTCGAGGGTCCGGAACTGCACGCTCTCGGGTCCGGGGCCCGTCTGCTGTCCGAAGATCGTGCGCATCTCGGATACAAGACGAGCGCGGACGGCCGGGTCAGCCACACGCGCCGCGAACGCCTCGGGGCCGTCCGCGAGCACCCACGCCGGGAATAGCAGGTCCGAGTACGTGCTGAACGCCGTGTACGGGTAGACGTCATGCGCGACCTCCTGCCCTGCGGCGGAGGCCGAGTCCAGGAGGGCGAGCGTCCGACTCGTGCTGCCCCAATTGGCGGCGCCGGTCACCTTGTGGTGGTTGATCTGCACGGGGATCCCGGCCCGACGCCCGACCTCCAGCGTTTCCTGAACAGCATCGACCACGCGCACGCCCTCGTCGCGCATGTGCGTCACATAGATGCCGCCATAACGGGCTGCCACCTCGGCGAGGGCCACGACTTCGTCGGGCTCGGCGTACGCGGCGGGCACGTACTCCAACCCGGTCGACAGGCCCAGGGCACCCTGCTGCATCGTGGAATCGACAAGCGCGCGCATCCACTCGAGCTCCGACACCGTCGGGGGGCGGTTCTCCAGACCGATCACACGCTCCCGGATCCAGGTGTGGCCCGCGAACATGCCCACGTTGAGCCCCATGCGAACGTCGTCCATGTACGCGTCGAGGGGCCAGGGCTGGGGCTGACTGTGGAGTGGCGCGAGCACGGTCGTGATGCCCTGCCGGATGAAGTTCTCGGCATCCGGGTATTCTGCGAGCGTCACGAGGTGCGCGTGGTTGTCCCAGAACCCGGGGCTTACGATGAGGCCGGAGACATCGACGACTTCCCCACCCCGTGCGGCGAGGTCGGCACCAATGGCGGCGATCAGCCCATCGTCGATCGCGACGTCGGCGACGAACGCGGGCGCGCCACTCCCGTCCACGACCGCCCCCCCTACGAGCACCGTGTCATAGACGGGAGCGTCGCTACACCCCGAGAGCAGGATCAAGGCCAGCCCGACCGAAGCCGTCCCACGCACGGCCATTACTGCGACTCCGGCACGAGGAAGACGAAGTTCGTCAGGCCGCCGTCTGGCCCGATCGTGAGTGTCACGCGCATGCGTCGGTCACCCCACGTTGCCCGATACTCGAGTTCGGTGTCATCACCGACCTGCTTGCTCGCCAGCAGGGTCAGGTCGTCCGGGCGTCCGAGACCGGCGAGCTGGGCCTGAAGAGCGGCCCGCATACGGGGGAAGACCGTTTGCCGAACGAAGTCGAAGTCGGCCAACTCGAGCGAACCGTCCGACATCTTTTCGAGCATATCCGCCACGTAGGCCGTGACGGCAGGGTCATCCGCGATCGGCTCGGTCGCCGGCGCCTCGGGGGTGAGCACGGGATCGATCATCGCCCCGATCTGCATCGCCAGCGTAGCGGACATCGTGCTGCGCGCGTTGGTGAGCACGATCACCGAGAGGTCCTGGCTCGGAAAACGCGTGTACTGGTTCACGAAGCCTTGCCATGCCCCGCTGTGCTCGAGCACAGGCTGTCCCGCGACCTCGTCGAAGAACCAGGCGAAGCCGTACGGGTGGGAATTGCCGCTGTTGAGCACCATCGGCGTGAGGATCTGATCCCAACTCTCTGGAGAGAGGATCGAGCGCGTCCGCACCGTCTCGTTCCATGCGATCATGTCGCGCAGGCTGAACAGCATGCTGCCGTCCGCCGTCGTGTTGGTCTGTTCAGCCACGTGCGACGCGTTCTGTAGCCCCTCGGGACCCGGCATGTACCCGCGCGCGCGGTGCGGCACGATCTCCGTTGCCGTGTTGATCCGGATCGTGGGCATGCCCGCGGGATCGAACACGCGCTCGCGGAGGAACTCCCAGTACGGCGCGCCCGTGACGCGACTGATCATCACGCCGAGCATGGCGTACCCGGTATTCGAGTAGTTCCAGCGCGTCCCAGCCGAAAACTCGAGGGGGAGGTCCGACGCCATCCGCACCAGGTCGTCTTCCGCGTAGTTCGTCGCGTAGTCGAACGAGTCGCTGGTGTAGTCGGGAATCCCCGAGGCGTGTGTCAGGAGGTGGCGCACCGTGATCGGCTGCCACGACTCCGGCGATTCCGGGAGGTGCTCACGAATCGACGCGTCGAGATCGACGCGCCCGTCTTCGACCAGGAGCATCACGCCGGCCGCCGTGAACTGCTTCCCGACCGAACCCGACTGGAACATCGTCTCGGTCGTGACCGTCGAGCCGGTCTCGATGTTCGCGAGTCCGAAGCCCTTCGACAGCAGCACCTCACCGTAGTGGACCACCCCGACCGCGACCCCCGGCGTGTTCGTCCGATCCATCGCTTCACGCACGGCCGCCTCGATGCCGGCCACCGCCGTCGCGGGCGATGTGGTCTTTCGGAGCTTCCACGGCATCGGACGAGCCCGAGGCGTCGGCCATACCTCGTCGAGGGTGAAGCCGTCGTACAGGACGCCGCCGCGCATGACCTGTTCGATGTCCTGCGTGGCTTCGATGTCGGCGAGTGGATCCCGGCTGAGCACGACCAGGTCGGCGAGCTTCCCCGCCTCGATGCTCCCCAGATCGGCGTCGTGACCGATGGCCTCGGCGCCCATGATCGTCGCGACACGCAGGACATCGTGGTTCGACATACCTCCGTCGGCGAGCAGTTTCATCTCCCAGTGACTCGACAAGCCCTGCACCTCGCCGTGTCCACCGAGGGCCACACTGCCACCCGCCCGCAGAATCGCGCCGGCGCCACGCGCGACCTCGACGGCACTGAAGTCCTCGGGTGGGAACCACAGCTGACGCGTGGAGCTTCGCTCGTACAGCTCGCCCTCGGGATGCCACCGGGCCGCTCGTGAGTCCTCATGCGGCCGCTCGTCAGCGAGTAGACGATAGATCGGGAGCGCAGCCCCGAACGAGACGACCAGTGTCGGCGTGTAGGTGACGCCGGTGCGGGCGAAGAGCTGAACGATGTCATCGTAGATCGGCGCGACCGGCACGGCGTGCTCGTTCCCGCTGAAGCCATCGATCGCGTGCGTGAGATTGGTCTTCGTGTCGGCCCCGCCTTCGGTCGTCGGCATCATGCCCAGCTCTCGAGACGCCTGGGCGACCCACGCCCGTTGCTGCCGGTCCCCCACCAGGTACGACTTGAGTACGTGCGTGCCATACTCGTCCCGATAGCTCCGGAGCAACGCCAGCGTCTGCTCGTACGACTGCAGGTTCAGCATGCCGAAGAGCCCCGGCCCGGTCGACACGACGCGAGGTGCGGGGACGCCGTCGGCTTCGATCACGTCGGCCAGTTCGAAGACGTCGACCTGGGCCTGCGGGTTGCGCACGGTCGTCACGCCGAACGCCAGGTTGGAGAACGCGAACGTGCCCTCGGGCTCGAGCAGTTCACCACGAACACCGAAGTGGGCGTGAACATCGATGAAGCCCGGCACGATGACGCGCCCCGAGAGGTCGATGACGCGGGCACCGTCCGGGGGAGGTCGCGTGCCGGTCGGTCCGACCCAGTCGATGCGTCCGTTCGACACGAACACGTCACCGCGCTCGACCACCTCGTCGCCCCGCATCGTCACGACCTTGGCACCCTGCAGCACGACGGAGCCGACCGCGGTGGCGCGCGGCAGGTCCACATCGAGCGGAATCGCAGTCGGCTCTGCACCCCCGTCCGTACTGGCGTGTCCGATACGCGGCCCCTCGGTCCACAACAGGGTGGAACCATCGGGCATCCACGCCAGGCTCGTGGCATCGGCCGACGTCAGTGGCGGGCCCTCGGGCGTGAGCGTTACCGGACCGGCGCCATCGGTCGCAGGCATCCGCGCACGCATGACGGTCGGGCCGACTCTCGCGGCAACGAATCGCCCGTCAGGGCTGATACGCAGCTCGGCCGCGGGCGGACCGCTCGTCGTCGCGACCGTCTCGGGCGCGCCGCCTGCGAGCGGAAGGCGGACCAGCTCAGCCGTTCCCCCCGAGAGGTACACCGCATCCATCGCCGGCCCGAAGTGCGGGAACCTCGCTCCGTTTGAGGGCGCGATCGTGCGGTGCGCCCCGCCGTCGGCAGGAACCGAGACGATGTCGGCCGTGGGCGGCACCGCACTGCCCGGCCCGACGGCCGACAACGATGCCGCGGCGCCGAGCGAGGCGCGCAGTGCGATCACCGCGCCCCCATCGGGGGTCCACACCGGGTCGGCCCAAAGTGCGGGGGCATCGGACAAGCGCTGAGGCGCCCCGCCTGCCAGGCTCGCCTTCCACAGGTGACCGCCTTCCTCGGTCCACGTGACATAGGCGATCCAACGACCATCAGGCGACCACGCCGGCATGAACTCGCGCGGCCGAGCCTCGTCCGTCAGGCGCCGTGGAGTGGTACCGGCAGCGGGGGCGACCCAGATGCGAGCCAACGACGAGAACGCCACGTGTCCGTCGGCCGCGACCGTGAGCCCGTGCGCTCGCCGGGCACGCACCGGACCGGTCTCGACGGCCCGGGGAAAGTCGAGGCGTTCGGCGACCTGCAGGCGCACAGGTGCCTCGAAGGGAACGTCTGTGACCTCCTCGGTCGTCAGGTCGAGGCGGCGGATGCGCCCGCGCAGCTCCAGGAACACAGAGCGCCCATCCGGCGCGAAGGCATAGTTCGGGAGTACGTCTCGCGTCGCCCGTCCCTCGAGTTGATGCCGTTGGATCGGGTATGCGATCCAGCGCTCGATGCCCGTCGACAGCTCTCTCGCCTTCAGGCCCGTGCGTCCATCACGCATTGCGGCATAGACCAGCGTCTCACCGTCGGGAGATACGCGCGGCTTCATCGCCTGGGCACCTTGCAGCGGCACCGGCACACTGCGTTCCAGGGCCGGATCGTATCGCATCACTGCACTGGTGGCCCCGCTCCTGCTGCCGTACGGGCGGGGCGTCACCGAGGTGTAGTAGATGGACCCGTCGGGCGCGACGGATGCACCGTACGGGCCCGGTGCCGGGGATGACACCAGGGGCGCCGATGGTCCATTGCCGTTCCCGACAAGCCGCGTCCCGGATCCGACCGTAACGTCGAACGCCCACAATTCAGCGACACGCTCAAACGCGCCCGTCACGACCGTCGCAAACAACGTCTCACCGTCCGCCGACCATTCCGGAGAGATGAACGTCGACCCGGTCCGATCGCTGATCCGGCGTGCGTCCGACCCGTCGGACCTCGCGATCCAGAGGTTGTCGGCACCCGACTCGTCGCTGACGTACGCGACCCAGGTCCCATCGGGGGAGTAGCGGGGCTGGGACTGAAACGCGGTGCCGGTCAGGACAGGTGTCGCCTCACCCCCCGCCACGGGAAGGCCGTAGATGTCCCCTAGCAGCTCGAACACGAGCTGGTCGCCGGCGGGCGAGACATCGAGCGACAGCCACGTGCCCTCGTCGACGGAGAACGCGATCTCACGAGTCTGCGCGTCGATCACGGGCGGGGATAGGAACACCGCCGTCGCAACCATGATGGGGAAGGTCGAAGTGGGACGTGCCATAGACTCCAGAGCCCTCGCGGCCGACGGGAATGATTGAACCGATGCTCGTAGCATAATGCTCTGCCACTTCACGCCCGAGTCGGAGGCAGGTACGGAGCGAGCGGTACGTCGGCAGCGCCGCGACCTTGGGGCCTAGTCCAGCCTCAGCTGCAGTAGGCGGCGCACGTCATCGATCCCAAACGGCTTCGGCATGAACCCTCTGAATCCCATGTCTTCAGGGTGGACCGGGATCCCTTCCTCGTGATACCCACTCATCAGGAAGATCGGCAAGTCAGGCACCAGATCGAGCAGCTTTTCGCCGGTCTCCAGTCCGCCCATCCCTCCACGGATCGTCAGATCGAGAAGGACTGCGTCGTACGGCTGACCCGAGTCCAAGGCTGACCGAAAGAGCTGCAAAGCCTCCTCTCCATGCTCCGCTTCGACGGCCTCGAGGCCCATCATCCCGCACATATCCTGCAAAAGAGTCCGAATAACAGGATCGTCGTCCATCACCAGCACGCGTCTGGGTGATGAGCCTTGGACCGTCGGAGCCTCGAGCGCGGTGTCCTGAGCTCTGAGGACGGACACCTCATGCCCCGCGGCCGGCAACAGGATACTGAATGTCGTTCCGGACGATGGGGCGGAGGATACCGTCACCACTCCACCGTGGCGGGAGACGATGGAATGTACCGTGGCCAGGCCCAGGCCACTGCCCTCCTCCTTCGTGCTGAAGTATGGCTCGAAGATCCGATCGAGATTCTCGGTTGGGATGCCGGGCCCGTCGTCGGAGACACGGAGCTCCACGTGCCGCTGCAGCTGCCCCACCGACTCGTCGGCGGCCTCCGACTCCACGTTGCGAAGAGCCAACTCGATGGAGCCCTTACCGTCCACCGCCTGGATTGCGTTAATGACGAGGTTCTGAATCACCTGACGCAGTTGGCCGCCATCGGCCGTGACGGCCCACAGGCCGTTCTCGATTGCGTAGTGAAGTTCCATGGTCGAACCGGCTGCAGCGAACTCCGCCTCGCTGCGGACGATCGCCGCGAGGTCGACTCGTTCCTTCAACGGCTCGCCACCTTTTGAGAACGTCAGCAAGTGAGTCGTCAGTCGTGACGCTCGATGCACCGCCTCCTCCGCGTCCGACAGAAGGCCCCCCAGCTCAGCATCATCACCCCTTTCGACACGGGACGAAGCAAGAGACAGCCGGCCCCCGATCCCAGCGAGGAGGTTGTTGAAGTCGTGAGCAATGCCTCCGGCCAGGACCCCCAGCGACTCGAGTCTTTGCCGGCTCTCCTGCTCCCGCTCGGCCTCAAGCCGCCGCGTGACGTCACGCAGGACCAGGCACATGACGGGTTCGCGGTCCCTATCGATGACCGTCACGTACGAGTCCACTCTGAGCTCACCGCCATCGCGGCGGTGCAGCGTCCGTACCCCCTCTGGACCTCCACCCGCTGCGAGCGTGCTGCGGAAGCGCTCTGTGTGGCCTTCGGGATCCGAAACAAGGACAGCGAGAGGCTGGCCAATCAAGTCGCTTCGCTCGTAACCGAGTGCGACCGCCGCAGCGTGGTTGCACTCGATGATCTCTCCGCGGTCGTCCGTGAAGATGACCATG
>CAZBHZ010000044.1:0-18512 GCA_964492085.1 uncultured Gemmatimonadaceae bacterium
AGTCCCTCCTCTACGTGGTGAACATGGGGACGATCCCGATTCACATCTGGTCGAGCCGCATCTCCAGCCTGGCTCAGCCGGACTGGTGCATCCTCGACCTCGATCCCAAGGACGCGCCGTTTACGGACGTGATCGAGATCGCCCGCAAGATCCATGACGTCTGCGAGGAAATCGGATTGCCCACCTTCGTGAAGACGAGCGGCTCCTCGGGGATTCACGTGCTGATTCCGCTCGCGGGTCGGCTGACCTATGAGCAGTCACGGACGCTGGGGCAGCTGCTCGGGCGTGTGGTCGTCGCGGAGTGCCCCGACATCGCGACGCTGACGCGCAACCCGGAGCGGAGGGCGGGCAAGGTCTACGTCGACTTTCTTCAGAACGGACATGGGCGGCTTCTCGTGGCACCCTTCGCGGTACGTCCCACGCCGGGCGCGACCGTATCCACACCGGTGAAGTGGTCCGAGGTGACGAAGCGTCTGACGATCGGTCGGCACACGATCAAGAGTGTGCCCCGCCGGATGAAGAGACTGGGTGAGGACCCGCTCCGACCCGTGCTCGATACCGAGCCCGACCTGCTCGGTGCGCTCGAGCGTCTCGCCGGTTGGTTCGACCGGGCGTGACCGGCCCGTCAGGCCAGCAGGCCGGGTGCTCCCCCGGTGTGAAGAAAGACGATCCGCTGGTGGTCCTTTGCGCCGTCGACCCTGAGGTGCGCGATGAGCGCCGCAGCCGCCTTTGACGTGTACGTGGGGTCCAACACGATCCCGGCGTGCCGCGCGAAGAGTTCGGTAGCCTCGCGGGAGGCTGACGTGGGGAGGCCGTATCCGTCCCCGACCTGGTCGTCGATGGACGCGAAAGGGACGATGTTCGGATCGATCTCCGTGCCGAGCAGCTCGGCTGCTTCGCCGGCGAGTTGACGGCAGATCTCGTCGAGCTCCTCGGCTGAAGTGTCCGCGCTGACACCGGACAGGCGCACGTCGGTGCGGTCCATCAGCGCGAGCCCCAGGATCAGTCCGGCGAGTGTCCCGCCTGAAGACGAGGCGCTGAACACCAGCGTTTCCGAGCACCCGTCGTCGAGCGCATCGAGCTGTTCGCAGAGCTCAACGGCCGCTCGCGCGTAGCCGAGCGACCCCAGCGGCGTGGATGCCCCGATCGGCACGACGAGCGGTGTCTCACCCCGGGCATGCAGCTCTCCGGCGGTCGACTCCATCAGGGTGGCGCGTTCGCTGCGGTCTCCGGCGAGCACGATCTCGGCGCCGAAGAGCCGGTGCAGCAGGGCGTTGCCCGTGGGGTCGCTCTCGGGCCCCTGATTGGTCACCAGGACACAGCGTAGCCCGTGACGGGCGGCGAACGCGGCCGTGACACGACAGTGATTGGACTGCGGTCCACCCGCGGTGATGAGACACGTCACGCCCTCGAGCATCGGGGGTGCCAGGACGTACTCGAGCTTTCGGACCTTGTTGCCTCCGAGGGCGAAGCCGGTTTCCGCATCCATCTTCACCCACAACCGTTCCGTGCCGAGCATCTCACCCAGTCGGTTCAGGCGAATCAGCGGGGTCGGGAGGTTCGCCAGCGGGGTCGTGGGATACTCGCGAAGGCGGGTCAGGGATTCGACGTTTGGCGGCATGTCAGCGAGGGGGGGACGCCGAGGCCGAGACGCGATGGGCGGCCTCGAGCACCGTAGCGGCGTGAATTTCGACGGTGTCGTACACGTCTTCAGCGTATCCGCCGGACATCACGACCGCCACGGGAACACCGGCCTCTTCACAGGCGTCGAAGACCACACGATCCCGTTCGCGTAGTCCGGCTTTCGTGACGGACAGGCGCCCGAGCCGGTCGTGCTCGTACGGATCCGCCCCGGCGATGTAGAACGCGAAGTCCGGTCCTGAAGCCAGCGCCCGCGTCACGCCGTCGCGTACGGCGGTCAGGAAGACGTCGTCGGTCGCACCGTCCTCGAGCCCGATGTCGAGATCGCTGGCTTCCTTTCGAAACGGGTAGTTGGATGCACCGTGGACCGAGAGGGTGAAGACCGTGGGGTCCCCGCTGAAGATCGCGGCCGTTCCGTTCCCCTGATGAACGTCGAGGTCGAGGACCGCACATCGATTGGCTGCACCGCGCGCCTGCAGTGATCGAGTCGCCACCGCGACATCGTTGAAAACGCAGAACCCTTCGCCGGCGTCGGTGAACGCGTGGTGGGTCCCCCCGGCCAGGTTGACCGAGATTCCGTCCCGCCGCGCACATTCCGCGGCGTGGATCGTTCCTCCCGTGGATCGACGGGAGCGTTCGACGAGTTCTGGCGACCACGGGAATCCGATGCGTCGGATCTCGTCGCGGCTCAGGCCACCCGAGGTCACCCTCGAGACATAGTTCTCGCAATGGACCCGAGTGAGGTCGTCGTTGGTAGCAGCCTCCGGTATCTCCAGCTGAATTCGTTCGTCGTCGGCCACGTGCTCGCGCAGGAGACGGTACTTCTCCATCGGGAAGCGATGGTGGTCCGGCAACGGAAGAACGAACTGGTCGCAGTACCAGGCGAACACGGCTCTCGGGTCGACGTCGGGTAGGGCAGCCGGAGTACATACCCGAACACGATCCGGAGATCCGGGCGCCGCTCAACTTTCTCTGTCTTCCTTGCGCACCAAACTCGTCCAACCCCGATCGATGGCGACTCGCCACGTCCGATCGCTCGTTCTGATGCTCCTCGCCCAGGTTGCCGTGACCGCCGGTGCCGAAGCGCAGCTGGGGAGTGTGCAGGGGCGTGTCCGGGAGTCGGAGGGATCGGCGATCTACGGTGCGACGGTCTCTCTCTTCCGAGGAGAGACGCGCGCGTTCGTGACCGAGTCGGATCGACTCGGCTCCTTCCGAGTTACAGACGTGCTCCCAGGGCCGTGGGAGGTCCGCGTCACGGCGCTCGGCTACGCGGGACACGTCGAGTCGATCGAGCTGGGGCTCGCCGGCACGGTCGAGCTCGACATCCGGCTCGAGCGGAGTGCGCTGCTGCTCGAGGGGATCGACGTCGAGGCCGAGCGTAGCCGCGAGCGGGTCCGTTTCGAAGAGCTGGGCGGCGTGACCGTTCGCGAGATGGAGCTGGACGACGTGAGGCTGGTACCGGGCGTCGCCGAGCCTGATCCCGTGCGCGCCATCGAGGTTCTTCCGGGCGTCGTCTCGACATCGGACTTCTCGGCTGCGTTCCACGTGCGGGGAGGCTCACAGGACCAGAACCTGATCCTCCTCGATGGAATGCCGATCTTCTCTCCCTTTCACCTCGGCGGGCTCTTCTCCGTCTTCAACGCCGACATGATCGACCGGGTCGAGCTCATGTCCGGTGGCTTCGCCGCGGAGCATGGAGGACGCGTGTCCTCGGTGCTCGAGATCGAGAGCGATGCGGGGCGGGGGGAGTTCGGCGGAGATGCCGCCGTATCGCTTCTTTCGAGTCGAGTCGCCGTCGGCGGCCGTCTCCCGGACGACGTGGCCGATGCTCTGGGGCAGGCGAACATTCGGTATCGCGTGTCGGCACGACGATCGTACTTCGACGTGCTCCTCAAGCCCGCCTTCGAGTTTCCATATCACCTGACGGACCTTCAGGCGGTGGTCGAAGGGTGGACGCCCTCCGGTGACCGCCTGACCGTCACCGCCTACACGGGGGCGGATGTCTTCGATTTGACGCAGATCGAGGACGAGGGTTTCCCGCTCCGGGTGGACTGGGACTGGGGCAACGACGCCGTCGGTGTCCGGTGGAGTCACGCGCGCCGGGGTGGTGGGTCGCTGGATCTGCGAGCCAACGTCAGCAGCTTCGACTCGGGTCTGCTCTTCCCCGACTTCGACGACACGAACTTCAGTAGCCGGATCCAGCAGGCGCAGGTGCGGGCCGATCTGGACACCCGACCCAGCCCGCGCTGGAGTGTCCAGCTCGGCTCGATGGTCGAGCGTATGGAGTACAGGAACAGCTTCGAGACAGGCGGCACGAACCTCGGCGGCGGCTCCGGAGCAGGCTGGCTTCTGGGCAATTATGCGCAGGCCCGGTACAGCCTCCCGCGTCGCTGGCTTGTCGAACTCGGCGTTCGTGCCGACGGATTTCTGCCGGAGGCGGGCGGGACCGTATTCGAGCCGTCGCCCCGACTGGCCGTGAAACGCTTTCTGCGGGACGGTGATCTGGCCGTGAAGCTGGCAGCGGGCCGCTACACGCAGTTCCTGCACTCGATGCGGGACGAAGAGCTACCGCTCGGTCTGGATATCTGGGTGATCGCGGGGAAAGACGTGCCCCACACCGTCTCGGATCAGATCCAGTTCGGTCTCGAGGGGTGGCATGACATTGACTGGTCCTGGTCGATCGAAGGCTACTACCGCGCGTTCGACGGCGTGGTCACGCTGAACACCGCCGACAATCCGAATGACGAGGCAGACGACATTCTCGGAGGTACCGGTTCGTCCTGGGGTGCGGATCTCATGATTCGCAAGGAGACGGGTGACGTGAACGGGTGGGTCGCCGTTTCGTACCTGAAGGCGGAACGAACTTTCCCCGACCTGCTATCTCCGCTCACCCCGGCTCCGGAGGTGACGTACCCGCCGATCTACGATCGTCGCGTGGACGTCGATCTCGTCCTCACCTATCCGGGGCCGTGGGGATGGAGTGGAGGGCTGAGATGGAATTTCGGAACTGGAATTCCCTACACCCGGGCGTCGGGCTCCTACGCGTATTATTCGCCCCGCTACGTCGAGGGAGGAGGGCTCGACTGGACCGGTGACGCCGACGACGCGGCGACGGGGGGGTATGGGGTCGTGCTCGGCGATCGTAACGCGACGCGGTACCCCCTCTACCACAGACTGGATGTCAGCTTCCGCAGGACGTTCCCGAAGAATTGGGGTGCCCTCACGCCGTACGTGAACCTCGTGAACGTCTACAATCACCGGAACGTGCTCTTCTACTTCTACGAGTACGAGGCCGACCCCGCCGCACGCTCCGGAATTTCGATGTTTCCGGTGCTTCCCACGTTCGGCCTGGAGGTCTCGTTCTGATGGGCACGCGGGCGTGGTCACCGATCGCTCGAGGGCGACCGTCATGGCGTCTCGGCCTGAGCGTGGTCACGGCCGTGTCGTTCCTGGCCGGGTGCGAGCTCGAGGAGATCACTCTTGCGGAGGTGGAGAACGTCGTCATCGCGGAGATCTACCTCGATATCGGAGCCGATCGCTCGGACAATGTCGCGCGGGCGTTCCTACACAGGACGGTCGGCGTCCCGGACGCGGAGTCTCTCCCGCCCCTGTACGATGCCCTCGTCACCATGACACGAAGCGACGGCTTCAGCTTCCCGCTCCTGCCGGAGGACACGGACGACTGTCTCGAGTCGTCCCCGATCGAGGAGCCGGGTGCGTGCTTCATCGCGGATGCGGCCACGGCGTTCATCGAGCCGGGCGACGTGGTCGAGGTGTTGGTGGAGCTGCCCGGAGGGGGGGAGATCCGTGGGGCTACACGCGTTCCCGGCGGCTTCGAGCTGGTGGGGATCCCCGACATCTGCTCGCTGGTCCCGAATGCGTTGATGACGGTCGAGTGGTCGACGTCGGCGGAGGCCTGGGCGTACCTCAGCGAAACGTCGATCCGGGGGCTTCCGAACGCGCTTCGGCCTGAGGGGATCGTCGTCCGCGACGACCCGCTCTACCTGCTCGGTCTGTCGATCTCGGATTCGGACACCACGGTCGTGTTTCCGTCCGAGTTCGGTGTGTTCAACCGCTTCGACCTCGATGCCGATCTGGCCGTGCGGCTGCAGCGAGGGCTGCCGGCGGGTTCGAACGCGGAGATCTCCATCACCGCGGTCGATCGGAATTATGTGAACTGGGCCCGAGGTGGGAACTTCAACCCGTCCGGTCAGGTGAGAGTCCCGAGTCTGTCCGGCGACGGGACCGGCGTGTTCGCTTCAACGGTCGGCCGGGGGTTCGATGTCCTCGTGACCAGTCAGGCGAGTGGCCTTCCCGCCTGTCCTCTCGACTGATCCCTTCGACCGATGCTGTCGGGTTCCGAGTGGCGAAGCGCGTCTCAGTCCGCGTCGACCACGTAGATCTGCAGGGCCAGTTCCCGGGTCACGGCACGCCCGGGCCTCGAGCCCGCATCGAACGAGACGAGGATCGATCCGTCGGCTGACGCCTCGGTCCCCACGGTGACACGCGTACCGGGCAGGAGGCCTTCTTCCTCCATCGAGCGAAGGTCGGCCGAGTGTTCGTCGCGGACCGCACGGATGCGGAGCCGGGCACCCGGCAGCGCGTCGGCGAGCGTGAAGAGGTCTGTCTCCTCGATGACCCCCGCCCTGGTAGGTATCGGCGCACCGTGCGGATCGTGGCTGGGCGCGCCGAGCGCTCGGGACATCTGCTCGATGAGTTGATCGGACGCCGCATGTTCGAGGCGTTCGGCCTCCTCGTGAACATCATCCCATGAATACCCGAGTCGCTCACACAGGTAGGTCTCGAGGATGCGATGCCGCCGTACTACGCGGAGTGCTTCCTTAGTTCCGGGGTCGGTCAGCCGGACGCCTTTGTAGGGGACATGCTCCACGAGGCCGCCCTCTGCGAGGCGCTTGACCATGCCCGTTACCGACGCGGGCTGGATATCGAGAGCCTCCGCAATCGCCGAGGTCGATGCCGTGTCTCCATGCTCGGACAGGGCGTAAATCGCCTTGAGGTAGTCTTCGACGGAGCGGGAGAGGGAGCGCGGGGCCATGCTGGAAAGCTATGCCTCGCGGCGGGGGTGGTCGACCCGCGGTTCCGCGCGCCGCGGGGCTATCTTAACCTTCCCTTCCCAAATACAATGTCGCGGTCCGGTGAGACCCGGTCGCCGAGTTCAAAACGAGCTCGTCGCGCGCCATTCTGGTACCCCCCGTCAGGGCTCATGAGCGAAAAGGACGACGTACAACCGTTTCACGCGAAAGGCACCGCTCCGGGTCAGGAAGCGGCGGACGTCGTGGCGGAAGTGCTCGCTCATGCGGCGGAGCGCGAGCAGGCGGTCAAGAGGCAGACCGGGCCCAAGGGCCCGCCCAGGTGGATGATGCCCATCACGGTCAATCTGGGGCTGCTGGCGATGTATTTCCTCTTCGCTCAGCCGCAGTGGATCGTGATGAGCCCGCTGGATGATCCGCGTGCCGCGCCGGAGGTGATTCAGGCGTCACGCGCAGGGATCTACTTTGACGGAATCATGCGGATCGAGCAGTTCCTGGACGCAGAAGGACGGTTGCCGGCCTCGCTGATCGAGGCAGGGAGCACGCTGGCGAACCAGGGCGTCGATTATGCAGTGGTGGACAACGCCTACATCCTGACCTTCAGCATCGACGGTCAGAACTTCACCTTCGACTCGGCCACGCAGACCGGTGCCGACTTCGTGGGTGGGTTCGTGAACTTGCCCGGGTGATCGCGATGAATCGAAGAGACCAGCGTCGCGGCGGTTTTTCGCTCATCGAGCTCCTGATGGCCGTATCCATTGTCGGGATCCTGGCCGGGCTCGCGATCCCGAACCTTCGGAACGTGACGTGGCGCGCACGGGCGACCGAGGTGGCGGGTGACATCGAGGTGGTGCGCGTATCGACCAACCAGTTCAATGCGGACCGGTTCGCGTGGCCGCTCGAGGTCGGACAGGGCGTCATTCCCGCGGACCTCGACGAGTTCCTGCCGGAGGGCTTCTCGTTCCAGGGCGACGGCTACGAGCTCGATTTCGAGCGACTGTCCCCGGTCGTCGTGCCGGGTGATCCGAATACCACGCAACTCATTGCCGTTGCAGTCGTGATCGAAACGGACGAGCTGTCGAACGCCGTAGTGGAGCTGTTGGGGAACTCGATTCTGTACTCGGTGGGACGCAAGCACACGTTCATCATCGACCGCAGCTAGCCAGTTCGTTCGATCGGCGCTGCCCCGGCGCTTTCCCACGTGCTCCGGCGGCCCTCGACTCGCCGCCGCCGCACAGGTTCGGCGCCTGTCGGCGCGGGGCCGTGACTTTCTGGCCAAGTCGGTGTACAACGTCTTATGCGCTACGAGAAGTCTACCAAAGGTATCCGGGTCGAGGTCTCTCCCCGATTCTCCCTCGCCGACTCCGATCCGGCAGAGGGGACCTTCGTGTTCTCGTACACGATCAGCATGGCCAACGAAGGGAACGACACGGCTCAGCTCCTCTTCCGCCACTGGCGCATCCATGATGCAGCGGGTGACGACTCGATGGTGGACGGCGAGGGGGTCGTGGGCGAACAGCCCGTGCTCGCGCCGGGTGAATCGCACGAGTACCAGAGCTACTGTGTCCTGCGTTCTCCGGTGGGGTTCATGGAGGGGCATTACACCTTCGTGCGTGACAATGGGGAGGAATTCAGAGTCGAGGTTCCCCGCTTTCACCTGAACGGCCCCCTGGTCATGCCCACGCTGACGATCGACCCGTATGACGACGAAGAAGAGCCCGGCGTGCTTCACTGAAGGCTCCCAAATCGTTACACTTGGCGGCTTTTCGAATTCTACGCAGACTCCTGAGTCCCGAACCGTGAACGATTCCGTTGCTGTCGACGCGAAGCGCATTCTGCTGCGCTACGGAGCGCCGATCACCGTGCTCGACGACGTCTCAGAAGCCCATCGCATCGAGTTTGCACGCGAGGTCGCCAAGACCGCTCTGCCCGAGCGGCAAGGGCGTCTTCGCGATCTCTTGATCGAACACGGGTACATCGTCGTCGAAGAGGCCTGAGTCCGCCGTCGTTCGAGGCGGGGTCAGTCGATCGTGAAGCCCAGCGTTCGAACATTGTCGAGAGGTAGCTGAACCGGTACGACCGTCTGGCCGGCATCGGTGCGCAGGTCCAGCTCGGCTCCTTCACCGTCGACCTCGATCGACCGCACGCTGCCCGGCACCGATGGTTCGAAGACGAGCAGGGGCGGCACGCCAATACGCTCGGGCTCGAGCGAGTAGCGGACCGTATTCCCGGCGCGCTCATACGTCAGCCGGATCGTGCCGTCCCCGATCGGGATGCCCGCCGTGACGAAGGACGTCAGGTGGGTCGGCATGCGGGGGGCGAGTCGGAGACGCCCGACCGGTGCGTCCGGCGAGAGTCCCAGCATGCCGTGCACAAAGGCCAGGAGCACTTCTGCCGTGGCTGCAGGTCTGTCCCCGCCGGCCCCGCGATCCGTCTGGAGGTCGTACAGGTCATCCCAGGTTCCGGGACCTGCGACACCCTGTGCCAGACCCTCGTCCATGAGTGCCCGCCAGTCCGCCCACGCGCGATCCGGGTCCGATCGGAACGCCGAAGCCGCGCGTCGGGCACGGGATGCCCGAACGTCCTCCACGACGCACGGCTCACCCGCATCGCCCGACAGGAGACCCTCCAGCCAGGTGGCCCGACCAGGAGTCGGCGCGTCCGGCCCGGTGGAGGCACCCGCCATGGGCAGGGAGATGCCCCCGGTCGATGGCCGGGAGGTGGCTACGGGTGAGGAGGCGCGGGACCCCAGGGTCCGGAGGGACATCAACGTGTCCGGTGATGCACCATACTGGAGTGCGTCGGCCAGGCTTCTCGCCGAGAGGCCGAGAAGATCGGACTCCAGCGAATCCGCTCTTGCGAGGATCCGCTCGGCGAGGTCGGCCGCGGGCCCTACGTCGCCCATGGTGGAACCGATCCTCGCCGCGAGCAGGCCGGCGTCTACGAGTGTCGACGTCGAAGCGCGGAGGCTGGCTACGGCTCGTGCCGCTACCTCTCCATGGCCCATCGAGGTGGCCGCGAGCCCGAGGCTGAGCGCAGCCGAAGGGCGCTCGATGATCAGCGTCCGTGCACGCGTCAGAGCCCACGAGAGTCCATCGTCGACGGCGTCGACTCCGGTGTGCGTGCGAAGCACGTCGTCCTCGGCTCGGGCCGCAGCTACGGCGTGCGCGCCGAGGTGGAGGGCGGCTCGCTGGGCGCTGACGACCTCCTCCTTCGTTCCGCTTGCGAGGACTACGGTGCTCGGCGTGTCTCCGGTCAGTCGCGCCGTCACGAGGATCCCACCATCGGAGTCGGTGACCTCCAGCGCGACGGGATCGGGAACGAGTGCCAGGTGAAGCACGACGTCCTTCGAACGCACCACGACCCCGCTCGACGTCGGTTCCACGGTCGGGTGGGTGGTCGGCGTCGCGATGTCGATGCGGACCTCCGTCTCTTCGAGCGCGGCGCCGGATAGCTGCCAGGCGAGGAAGGGAAGGGTTCGGGGTGTCACCACGGTCTCGACCATCGACCCCCGTGGACCGGTGAAGTCTCGTCGGGCGACGCCCGGGTAGAGGACGAGGTTCGCCGCGTGCCCGAGACCCTCGGCCCGCAGGCCCGCGGTCATGTCTGCGGTACCTGCCGGGCTGCGAAACAGCACCTGTCCGCCGGACCGGGTCTGGTGGCCCGCGAAGCGCACCCGATCGCCCTCCAGAAGGAAGGGCTCGGCGCGTGTGGCCTGAGCAATCGACAGACCCGGCAGGGCCGGGTCGACATGGGGGATCGTGGAGGTCATGCGCGTGCGGATGGAGCGGGCCGGGAGCTCACGGGTGCGAGCTCCCGGCCGATGGCGTCACGCACCGATCGGGTTGCGCGTATTCGCGAAATCGCCCGCCTTCACGATGGTCAGCTTCGAGAGGTCGAGTCGATCGCGGATGGCCTGGTTGACGTCCTCGAGCGTGACCGCGCGAACCTGATCCTCGAGCTCCTGATCGAACTGGAAGGTGCGGCCGAAGTAGAGATTCTGCGACAGGCCAGCGGCCAGCGTGTTGTCCTGGGCGCGCCCGAGCTGACGACGTTCGAGCCACCCGTTTCGAGCACCCTCGAGTTCCTCCGCCGTGAAGCCGTCGGCGATCACCTTCTCCAACTCTTCCATGAGGGCGGCTTCCACGCGGTCGACGTTTTCGGGCGCGAAGATCGCTACGGCCAGGAACTGGCCGGCTGCATCGACCGGGTGTCCGGAGATGATGGCCTGAACGGCGTAGCTCAGGCCGTCCTGGTTCCGGATCCGCTCGGCGAGACGGGAGTTGAGTACCCCACCCCCGATAATCTCCGACGCCAGCATCAGCGCCGGGTAATCGGGATCCGTATCGCGAAGCTCGAAGTTCTGACGGGCCCACAGGATGGCGTTGGCCTTGTCCGGTGTCTCGAGTTCGACGTTCTGAGCTTCGGGGTCGATGAACGGGGTCGCGATCCGCTCGAACGCCCTCGGGCTCTCCCAATCACCGAAGGCCTCCCCGATCGCGGCGCGGACTGCGCCTTCGTCGAAGTCACCGACCAGAACGATGTTGCCGTTTTGCGGTCCCCAGAACTCCTCGTAAAAGGCCCGTGCGTCGTCCAGCGTGACGGCGCGGAGGCTGGCAACCGCCTCTTCGATCGTCTCGGTGTAGCTCGGATGCCCCACGGGGCGCGGATCCATGATGCGCGAGAGCTCGAGCTGCGCGAGGGCCTGAGGATCGGTGCCCGACTCCTCGATTGATGCGATCCGCTGCTCGCGGATGATCTCGAACTCCTCCTCGGGGAACGATGGCTGCCGGGCGATTTCGCCCATCAGGCGGATTACGTCGACGACGTTGGCTCGAACGGTCTCGAACTGACCCGTCGCGAGCGACGGGCCGCCGCCGACGCCGCCCTGCGCCTGAAGCCGGTCGAGCTCGTCCTGGATCGCCTGGCGATCGCGAACCTCGGTCCCTCGCATGAGCATGGCTCCAGCCATGCCACCCGCGGTGCCCCGACCCATCAAAGACGATTCGTCGCCGAAGTGCAGCCTCATACGGATGGTCGCGCGATCCCCTCTCGTTTCCTTCGGCAGGAGTGCGACCTGCATCCCGTTCGGCAGTTCGTAGGTGTTCGTACGCGCGTCCACATTGGATGGAGACGGGTCGAACGCCTCACCCTCCGCGACTGCTTCACGACCCACGTATCCCTCGACCATGGCCGACACGTCGGGTTGACCCGGGATCTCGGCCCGGTCGGGGGCGTCCGTCGGAATGAAGCGACCTACGGTCCGGTTCGATGGCTTGATGTACGTCTGGGCGACTCGGTTCACGTCGTCCGCCGTGATGGCTTCGATCCGGTCCCGGTGGAGGAAGAAGAGCCTCCAGTCGCCGCGAGCCGTCCATTCCGACAGACCGAGCGCAATCCCGACCGAGTTGTCGAGCTGCTGTTGAATCCCATTCAGAAGCGCGGTTTTCGCCCGGTCGACCTCGTCACCCGTAACCGGCTGGGTCAAGACGCCCTCTACGGTCTCGTTCATCGTCCGCAACGCCGACTCGATGTCCCCATCAGGTGCGAGGCGCGCGTAGGTGAAGAACGGGGAGGCTTCCGTGTACTGGAAGGTGAGCGCACTGGCCGCCGTCGCCGCCCCCGACTCGACCAGGGCCTCGTACAGCCGTCCGGACGGCGCGTCGCCGAGGACGAACCGCAGGACGTCGATCGCCGCGAAATCCTGATGAGCGCCGGCCGGAACGTGGTACATCGCCATCGTAATGGGTACTTCGCCGACCCTGCGCAGGGTCACGGATCGCTCGCCGTCCTGTGTCGGTTCTCGCGTGTACGTCGGCCAGAGGATGTTGTCGCCCTGACGGTCCGGACGAGGGATGGGTGCGAACTCCTGGACCACGACGTCGAGTGCGTGTGCCGGGTCGAAGTCACCCGCCACCACCAGGACTGCGTTGTCCGGCTGGTAGTACTTCCGGTAGAAGGCCTGCAGGCGTTCGATCGGCACGTTCTCCACGTCGGCCCGCGCACCGATGGTCGAGTTGGCGTAGTTGTGCCAGAGGTAACCGGTCGATAGAACGCGCTGGAGAAGAATCCGCAGCGGATTGTTCTCGCCGGACTCCATTTCGTTTCGGACGACCGTCATCTCGGACTCGAGATCCTCGGCTGCGACGAACGAGTTCACCATGCGATCGGCTTCGAGATCCAGCGCCCACTCGAGGTTGTCCTCCGACGCCGGGAAGACTTCGAAGTAGTTGGTTCGGTCAGGCCCCGTGGTGCCGTTGGGCTGCGCTCCGCGTTCGCTCAACTCCTGTGTGATATCCGGGTGGTTCGGCGTGCCCTGGAAGAGCAGGTGCTCCAGCAGGTGGGCCATTCCTGTCTCTCCGTACGCTTCGTGCCGTGAGCCCACGAGGTAGGTGATGTTGACCGTGATGCGGGGCTGGCTCGGATCCGGGAAGAGCAGAACCCGGAGTCCGTTGTCGAGCCGGTACTCGGTGATGCCTTCCACGCTGGCGACGGGAGTGAGCTCCGAAGCCGAGGTCTGCGCTTCGAGGCGTGCCGTTGAGGTACACGCGAGGACGAGTGCGAGTGCGACCACGCGTGACGGGTCGACCATTCGGGAGAGTGTGCGAGGCATTTTGATCCTCTGGGCGGGTCGCTGAGTCTGCGGAGCCCTAACCTACACGAAGGGATCGCAGTCGGTTCAAGACTGCCGCGACGTCCTGCCGACGAAACGCCATCAGATCGCCGGTCCGGTACTCGTCGAAGGTGTCGAGCCCCTCCTCGAGTGCCGCCTGAACCCGATCGAGCACGTCGGTGATCCGGTCACCGGGTCGCGTACGGGCTGCCCACGCCAACGCGAGGCCGATGGCACGCATCTGCCCCTGCCCGACGAGCTGCTCCAGCGCGACCAGGTCGACGGTGTCACGCCCGAAGAGGAGCGTGCGGTGGTCCGGGGTCTTCACGTGAATCGCACGTCGACCCCGTGCCGGGTCGACCGAGGTCCAGTCGATGGCGCGCGGAGGTCCCAGCACGAGCGGTCTGCGTGCTTCGGTCGTGCGGCCGGTCGGCAACGCGGCTGCTGTCGCTCGCGCCTCGGGCGTGACGTCCGTCGGCAGATACGCATCCATGCGCAGTACGAGGTTCGCCACGTCGAGGTAGTCACCACTTCCGCCGAGGACGAGAAGCGTACTGACGGCATGTTCGTCACGAAGCTCCTCGATCCGATCCACGAACGGGGTGATCGGCTCACCCTCCGAGGGGACGAGTTCCTGCATGCGGCGGTCGCGGATCATGAAATTGGTCGCCGACGTGTCCTCGTCGACGAGCAGGAGACGTGAACCCGTCTCCAGGGCTTCGACGATGGCAGCTGCCTGGCTCGTCGACCCTGACGCATTCGGAGTCTGGAACGCCGTGGTCGTGCGACCTCCGGGGAGGCCGTCGATGAAGGACGAGATGTCGACGCCGGCGACGGATCGACCGTCCTCGGCCCGCACCTTTACGGCGTCGCTCCGCGTGACGACGAATTCCCGTCCATCGCCCGGCGCGTGGTTCCACACGCCGGCCTGAAGTGCGCGTAGCAACGTGCTCTTACCGTGGAAGCCACCACCGACGATCAGGGTGACTCCTTCCGTTACACCCATGCCGCGGATCACCCCGCGGTTTGGAACCTCGATCTCGGTCTGTAGCGAGTCCGGGCTCTGGAACAGGGTCGTTTCGGCGGGGCTGAGAGGACGATCGTCCACACCGCTGCGCCGAGGCAGTGCGCTGCCGTTGGCCACGAAGGCAACGAGGCCTCGAGGGCGGAGGGCCGATCGGAGCGCGTCCGCGTCCTCGTTCGTCGAGGCACACCGGTCGATCTCGGCGACATCGTGCGCACCGTCGAGCAGCGTGGAGGCGACGAGGCCGGGTAGGCGGGTCAGGAGAAGCTCGCGGGCGGCGTGCCCGTCGATGCGTCGTCCGCGCGCGGGAAGCCCGACCGTGAATCGGGCCTCGAGCACCCCCTCGTCGTCGAGCTGCAGTGCGGACTGACCGATGACGACCTGCCCGGGGTCCAGCATGCGGATCTCGCCGCTGTGCCCCGTTCCGGCTCGAGTACTCCCGCTCGTTCGAGCGGCCCGGGCGAAGCTGCGGGCGAGATACGCGGCCGTACCCAGGCGCCGCGATCTGGTGCGGTAGGCCGACGCGGGGAGCCCGGAGTCACCGGAGGAGAGTTTCACGCTCACGCGCGTCGGCGTGGCGAACGGGTCTCCCTGCACGTGATCGATGCTCAGTTCGAACCGGTCCAGAGACCAGAGGCCGCCGAGGTCCTTGTAGGCCTTGTATCCCCGACCGTCGAGTCGCTCCAGCTCGAGGCGTAGTCGCTCTCCGTCTCGCATCGATTCCCGTCCCCGGCGTACGTTGCCCCCAACGATACCGACCCCGCGTCTCTCCGACACCTGGCCATGAGTCATTTTCTCCGCTCGACACTGCTGCATGCATTCCTGGTGATCGCGATCGGTGGCGCACCGGTCGCCGCTGCCGCACAGGAACCGGTGACCGTCATCCGCAACGGTCGAGTACTGGACGGGTCCGGGAATCCATGGATGTACGCGGACGTCGTGATTCAGGGAGATCGGATTCTAAGAGTCGGTGACGCCTCCGACATTCGAGCCGATCGCGTGATCGACGCGACCGGGTTGTACGTGACACCGGGCTTCATCGATGTGCACTCGCACGCCGGTCCGGGCCTGACGTCACCGGAGCTCAGCCATGCCGAACCGCTGCTCGCCATGGGCCTGACCACGGTGTTCGTGAACCCTGATGGTGGTGGGCCGGTCGACCAGGCAGCTCAGCGGGAGGCCCTGCTCGCGGATGGTCTGGGCGTGAACGTCGCTCAGCTCGTTCCGCACGGGTCGGTCCGAAGTGAAGTCCTGGGCCCGGAAGACCGTCACGCGACCCCGTCCGAGCTTGAGCGCATGCGCTCGCTGGTCATCGCGGGAATGGAGCAGGGCGCCTGGGGAATGTCGTCCGGCACGTTCTACGTTCCGGGGAGCTATGCGCCGCCTGAAGAGATCGAGGAGCTGGCACGAGACGTAGCCCGCTACGGTGGCACCTACACGAGCCATTACCGGGACGAGTCGACGTACAGCGTCGGTCTGATTGCGGCGGTGGATGAGGTCATCAACGTAGGTCGCATCGCGAAGCTTCCGGTCGTTCTGACCCACGTGAAGGCGCTTGGACCGCTGGTGTGGGGCTACGGGCAGGCGATCGCCAGCCGCGTCGAGCGGGCCCGTGAGGAGGGGATCGAGGTGTTCGCGGATCAGTATCCGTATACGGCGTCGGCGACGGGACTGGAAGCCGCTCTGCTACCGAGGTGGTCGCAGGCGGGTGGTCGCGACGCGCTGCTCACCCGCATGGCGAACCCGGACACCATGGCGCGGATCCGGGAGGGGATGGAAGAGGGACTGATCCGTCGCGGTGGTGCGGACCGGATCCAGTTCCGGCGCTATCGTCCCGACCCTTCGATCGAGGGTCGGCTCCTTAGCGAGGTGGCGGCGGAGCGCGGTCAGGATCCGATCGATACCGCGGCCGACCTGATCCGGGGTGGGGGCGTCAGTATCGTCTCGTACAATATGCACGACGACGATGTCGAGACGCTGATGGTGCAGCCGTGGACGATGACGTCGTCGGACGGTGGCCTCGTCACGATGGGTGAGGGTGTTCCTCATCCGCGGACGTATGGAGCGTTTGCGCGCAAGCTGCGCCTCTATGTGAAGGAGAAGGGCACAGTCGATCTCGCGCACGCGATCCGGAGCATGACGTCTCTGCCTGCCGCGGTGTTCGACATGCCGGATCGCGGTTCGCTGCGCGAGGGGGCCGTCGCCGATATCGCCGTCTTCGATCTCGCGAGCGTGCGGGACCTCGCGGAGTACACTGACCCGCACCGCTACTCCGAGGGCATGGTCCACGTCTTCGTGAATGGTGAGTCCGTCGTGTCGGACGGCGCCTTCACCGGTCGGCGCCCGGGCCGGGTGCTGAGGCGCGCACGGTAGGCGACGCATTCGCCTGGGGGTTCGTCACCGGCCTTCGAAGCGGGGCTCGCGGCGCTCCTTCCAGGCGTTGATACCTTCGCGCAGGTCGTCCGACGTGGTGCAGCGCTCGACGATTCCATCGACGTCGAGCGCGTCTGTCGATCCGTCTGCGATTGCCCGCATGATCTGCTTCATGCCCTGCACAGCCAGCGGCGCGAGTTCCGCGAGTCGGTCCACACGGCTCTGGACGGCGGCGTGGAGCGCGTCTCGTGTCGTCAGCTCCGTCAGGAAGCCGATCCGGAAGAGCTCCGCCCCGTCCATGTCCTCGGCTGCGAGGAGAATCCGGTTCGCCGTTCCGGGCCCGAGTCGACGGACGTATCGGGTGAGCCCACCGATCGGGTAACAGACACCCAGACGTGCGGCGGGCACCGACATCCGCATTCCTTCGACGCCGATTCGGAAGTCACAGCATAGCGCGAGCTCGGCCCCACCTCCGTACACGTTTCCGTTCAAGGCACATACGGTCGGGACGCGAAGCGTCGCGAGGCGATCGGTCATCGTGTCGAAGAGTTCGCCACTCATTTGACCGGTTCTCATCTGGTCGAGCGAGGCGCCGGAGCAGAAGGTGTGGTCACCAGCACCGGTGAGAAGAAGAACCCGGATCGTCTCGTCCGACTCGACGTCGCCGAGCAGGCTCACCATCCGGTCCACGTCGGCCGCCTCGAGCGCGTTGTGTCGGTCGGGGCGGTCGAGCGTGACTCGGGCGATATGGTCGTCCCGTTCGAAGCGGATGCCACCAGTGTCGGTATTCGTCATATGGGAAGTCTATCGCCGTGTTCGGTGATGCGTAGACTTCTCCTCCTGATCCCCCGTACAGGAGAGTCGCATTGGGTTCCATCCGTGACTTCATGGCAACGCACTATCTGCATTTCAACGCCCGAGAGGTCGTGGATGCAGCGAAGGCG
The DNA here is from genome assembly GCA_964492085.1 of uncultured Gemmatimonadaceae bacterium. Taxonomy (GTDB): domain Bacteria; phylum Gemmatimonadota; class Gemmatimonadetes; order Longimicrobiales; family Gaopeijiaceae; genus UBA2589. The sequence goes on from CAZBHZ010000044.1 coordinate 17,647, forward strand.
TACGAGGCTCACGTCGATGCCGGTGGGAAGATGCTGGTGGCGATGGCGGGCGCGATGTCGACGGGTGAGTTCGGGATCTCGCTCGCTCGGATGATCAGGGCGGGTAAGGTGCATGCGATTTCATGCACGGGTGCCAACCTGGAGGAAGACGTCTTCAATCTGGTGGCTGGCCAGGACTATGAGATCATCCAGGCGTGGCGGGATCTATCTGCCGATGACGAGCAGGCACTGTACGAGCGCGGGATGAATCGGGTCACGGATACGTGTATCCCCGAGACGGTGATGCGCCATATCGAAACCCGGCTCCTGAGATGCTGGCAGCAGGCGGCGGCATCCGGCGAGCGGAAGCTGCCGTCGGAGTTCCTTTTCGAGGTGCTCTCGGACCCCGGTCTCGCCGAGCACATTCAGATCGATCCGGCGAACTCGTGGATGCTCGCGGCTCTGGAGGCAGGCATCCCGGTGTACGCGCCCGGATGGGAGGACTCCACGACCGGTAACATCTTTGCCGCGAATGTCATGAAGGGACGACTGCCGGATCACTCCTGCGTGAAGTCGGGCACGGAGCAATTCCAGTCGCTCATCGAATGGTACGAGGCCAATCACGGAGCAGGGCAGATGCCCTCCGTGGGGTTCTTTCAGATCGGTGGCGGCATCGCCGGTGACTTCGCGATCTGCGCCGTGCCGTGCATCACGCAGGACCTGCGCCGCGACGTTCCCCACTGGGGCTACTTCTGTCAGATCACCGATGCCCAGCCGTCGTACGGCGGCTACTCGGGCGCGCCGGCCAACGAGAAGATCACCTGGGGCAAGCTGGAGCCGACGACGCCGAAGTTCGAGATCAACTCCGACGCCGCGATCGTGGCTCC
>CAZBHZ010000045.1:0-17235 GCA_964492085.1 uncultured Gemmatimonadaceae bacterium
GAGCGGGTATCCGAAGTACGTGTAGGCGACGAGAAGGACGGCGGCTGCCAGGACTCCGACTGCGATCGAAGAAGACATCAACTCCTCACGAGCGAGCGATAGATCTCAATATGACGTTCGATCCAGCTGTCGACAGCGAAGTCGCGCTCCAGTCGAGAACGCGCTGCGTCAGCCATCGATTGCGCCCGTTCCGGGTCGTTCAGTAGATCGTGTATGGCCTTGCCGATTCCTGCGACGTCGCCCGCCTGTACGAGTCGAGCCTCGTTCGCGGCCAGCACATCGGGGATCCCCCCAACGGCGGTGGTCACGATCGGCACTCCCTGAGACATCGCCTCCAGAAGGACCATCGGCGTGCCCTCCGTCCATGAGGTGAGGGCGAGAACATCGAAGGCCGGAAGCAGGCTGCCAGCGCCCTCGATCTGCCCATGGAAACGAACGCGGTCGCCCACGCCAGCGTCCGATGCGATGCGCTCGCAGCGCTCGAGTTCCGGGCCGGACCCGATCACCGAGAAGTGGACGTCGTCATCACTGGTCGCGGCGGCCTGGACGAAGATATCCGGTGCCTTCTCGTGACTCAGGCGACCGACCCAACCGACAACGGGGACACCCTCGGGCAGCCCGAGTCGTGCTCTGGCCTCCGCCCGGCTCCGCGCCGGTTCTCCACTGGGAAACGCGTTGCGGACAAGGTGGACGACCTCTGCCGGAATGCCGCTGGCGACGAGTTCGCGTTCCAGTTTCGCCGAGACGGCAATCACGGCATCGAAGCGTCGGAAGATCCTTTTCTGCAGGGCCTCGTAGAGTCGGTTCCTGCGCCCACCGCCCGTAAAGCCGTGCACGGTCGTCACACGAGGAATGCCGGCGCGCACGGCAATACCGGAGTCCACGACGTCGGGCCTGTACCCGTGTGTGTGAAGGACATCCGCCCTGACACTCCGCAATAGTTCGCTCACCGCGCGGCGCTCTGCGATGTACCCCCGGCTGGGGATCTCGACGGGTGTGACGCGTACGCCGCTGCCCTCGAGCGAATGCACAAATGGGTGTTCGCTACCCTCACCGGGGCCCACGATCGGAGCGACTGTCACGTCCTCGCCTGCCGCGTGCAGCCCCGTCGCAAGGTGAAGAAGCACGGTCTCGAGCCCGCCGAAGGGTGCCGGAGCAAGCGCGTGAACGATGGAGAGGGGCACCTTAGCGCTTCTCGGGATAGTTTTGGGGCGACGCAGCTGACGCTCCGGAGAAGCGAACACGAACAGGCCCGCTGGGAGCAGTATGGCGACAGGCTGGAAACGATGGATTGAGAAGGGGCTGGCCCGAGGGGGCGCGGCCCGCTTCGCGCTTCGTCAGCGCACGCAGGATGTGGCGGTCCTCGCGTACCACAACGTCGTTCCCGACGGGGAGTCTGTGGTTGGCGATCGAAGTCTCCATGTCCACCAGGCAGAATTCGCGGCACAGCTGGACCTCATTCAGCGACATGCCCAGGTGGTGCCACTCTCGAAGATACATCAGTCGCCTTCGGAATCCCGGCTTCGCGTTGCCATCACCTTCGACGACGCGTATCGGGGGGCGATGACGGCCGGCCTGGACGAACTCGAAAAGCGAGGGATGCCATCGACCGTCTTCGTTCCCACCGGACTACTTGGGGGCGAGGGCTTCTGGTGGGATCTGCTCGCGGTGGACGAGCAGCCGCTTGAGCCCGCGGTTCGCGATCACGTACTCGAGCAGCTGCAGGGTGACGGGACTCGAGCGGTGGCGTGGGCTCGGGAGCAGGGTCGCCCGATCGCGGACCTTCCGGGCCACGCCCTACCGGTCACGGAGGATGAACTCATCGCAGTCGAGTCCGAAGGCCTCACTCTGGGAGCGCACACGGTATCACACGCCAACCTGCCCGTGCTCGCCGAAGCCGACGTGAGGCGGGAGTTAGTGGAGTCGAAGCAGTGGCTCGCACAGCGGACGTCCCGATACGTCGACTGGCTGGCGTATCCGTATGGCCATTACGACGACATGGTCTCGCGTATCGCCGGTGAGGTCTTCGAGGGTGCGTTCAGAGTCGACGGTGGTTTGATCGTCGGATCAGAGCCGACTCCCCCTCATCGAGTTCCTCGGATCAATGTCCCACGAGGCCTCACACTCGATGGCCTCCTCCTTCGACTCTCCGGCTTGATCGGGTAGCCAATCCCTCCCAACCTGTCGGTCCGGCGCGCCACGTCCCGATAGCGACCAGCGCGCCGGTCATGACCAACCGCATCCTCATCACGTCCGACCATGCCCAAACTCACCTTCCACGGCCACGCGACCTTCTCCATCGAGACGGCCGACGGCACGAAGCTCGTCATCGATCCATTCTTTACGGACAACCCCGGGTTCACGGGTTCCGTTGACGACGTCGAGGCCGATTACATCCTGATCACGCATGGGCATCACGACCACGTGGCCGACCTGATCGGACTGGCGGAGCGGACGGGCGCGACGTGCATTGCGACGTATGAGATCGCGTCGTTCCTCGAGAGCAAAGGACTGAATGCGAGCCCCCAGCACATCGGTGGAGGGGTTCACTATCCGTTCGGATACGTGAAGCTGACTCCGGCGCTGCACGGCGGCATGGTGAACCTTCCGGGAGCGGAAGCCTTCTCGACCCTCCCGGCCGGGCTGCTGATCAACTTCACGACCGGTGAGCGCTTCCATCACGCCGGCGACACGGGTCTGATCACCGACATGCAGCTGCTCAAGGACAAGGTAGACGTCGCAGTCCTCCCGATCGGCGATCGCTTCACGATGGGCCCGGATGACGCGGTGACGGCCGTCGACTTCATCGGGCCGAAGGTGGTGATCCCCTGCCACTACGACACGTGGCCACCGATCGAGCAGGATGCTCACGCCTTCGCAGAGATGGTCGGGGACCGCGCGCACGTCGAGGTGATGGCCCCGGGCGACTCGTACGACTTCTGACCACGACCGCCCTACCCGCTCTGCGGTGGCGTGTCTTCCGTGACCCGGCTCGGCCCGCTGCGGAGAACATGGCCACGGACCATGCGCTGGCCGCGACCGTCTCGGAGCGCGCTCGCAGTAGGATGGGCGAGACGGGATCGATATCGGGATCGGCTTTGGCGCCGGGCGCCGACGTTCCGGACGCCGTGCTACGCCTCTACACCTGGGCGCGCCCGACCGTCTCGTTCGGCCGAAACGAGCCGGCGAGCGGGATCTACGATCCGGCACTGGCCGAGCGGCTCGGCGTGGACGTGGTGCGTCGGCCCACGGGCGGTCGTGCCGTCCTCCACGACGCGGAGTTAACCTACGCAGTCGTTGTGCCGACGCGGGCGCTCGGCGGAGCGCGCGCGACGTATCACGCCATCAGCGATGCCCTCGTTCACGCGATTCAGGCGCTCGGCGCCGACGCGGTTCGCTCAGGCGCGCCCGCAGGGGGTACTCCCCCTCTCGATGCCGGCCCCTGCTTCCAGAGTCCGGCCGAAGGCGAGGTCATCGCAGACGGCCGAAAGCTGGTCGGCAGCGCTCAGGCCAGGATCGACGGTGCGCTCCTGCAGCACGGCTCGATCATCATCTCCGGCGATCAGACGCTACTCTCGACCCTCGGTCCCGGCGTCGACCACGAACAGCCCGCGACCCTCGCTGAGCAAATCGGGCATGTCACGGTCGAGGAGGTGGTAGATGCGGTTGCCTCGTCGATGAAGAAAGTCTTTGGAGGAACATGGGTCGAAGGCGAATACTCTGGTGACGAGAAACAGATGATCACCGATCTCGTGACGACCCGATACGGGTTGGACGAGTGGACGTGGCGCCGCTGACCTCGAACGAACGGCAGGCACTCTCCGGTCCCGCCCTCCCGAGAGCTGAATTGAGCGATCCCATGAAGAAGCTCACGCTACTGGCTGCGACCGCGGCCCTGGTCGCCTGCGGCGGCCCGGACGCGACCCGCACCGTTTCGAACGATCCTTTCTGTCAGCAGGTCATTCCGGCTGTCGACGCCTGGCTCACCCAGGCGCGTGCATCGAATCCGACGCCCGAGGACGGCCGGTACGGTGGCATGGCGGTCGTCGCCTCGGTCGGTGAGATCGCGGACGGAATGAACTCCGCCGTGTCTCGGGACTACTCGGCGACACAGCATCAGCAGTTCGTCAATCTGATGACGCTCGTCGACTACGATGAGAACGCTGCGCCCCGTCCGTACCTCGCCGAGTCGTGGGAGATCGCCGACGATCAGACGTCGATCACCTTTCGGCTCCGACAGGACGTGTTCTGGCACGACGGAGAGCAGACGGACGCGCATGACGTGGCGTTCACCTACATCGCGGTGACTGATCCCGAAACGGGTTATGCGAACGCGGCGTTCTGGGACCACTTCGTCCACGGAGAGGAGGGCGTCGAGCTCCTCGACGACTTCACGGTCCGGATCGCGATGCGTCCGCACTCCGATCCGATGGATCCCTTCCGGGTCCTCGCGATTCTGCCGGAGCACCTTCTGGGGGATGTACCGCACTCGGAGCTGGCGCAGCACCCGTTCGGAACACAATGCCCCGTCGGTAACGGTCCCTTCGTCTTTTACTCGCACGAGCCCCAGAGCCGCTGGATCTTCGAGGCGAATCCGACATTTCCCGAGGGTCTCGGTGGGCGTCCCTATCTGGATCGATACGTCTACCGGGTCATTCCCGAGCAGACGACGCTCTTGACCGAGCTTCTCACGGGGGGCGTCGACGTCTACATCCAGCCGACGCCCGACCAGGCCCAGACGATCATCGACGACCCGGACCTCGATCTGATGAACTTCGTGGGCCGGGACTACGTGTACGTGGGCTGGAATGCGCGCGTTCCGAAGCTGTCGGACGTGCGAGTGCGACAGGCGCTCACGATGGCGATCGACCGGGAGAGCATCGTTCAAGCGATCCTCGGCGGGTACGGTCGCGTAGCCAATTCGGGTGTGCCGCCGTTCCACTTCGCCTTCGACCCGGACCTCGAATCCCCGGCTGCCTTCAACCGTGAGCGAGCTCGCACACTGCTCGCCGACGCGGGATGGGTCGATCGTGATGGAGATGGCGTGAGGGAGAACGCGTCGGGGGAGCGCCTGTCGATCACCGTGAAGTACAACCCCAACGAGATCCGGCAGACGATCGCCGAACTCATGCAGGTTCAGGCGTCGGAGGTCGGCGTGGAGATCGTCCCGACGATGACCGAGTGGAATACGCTCATCGGACAGATTTCCACCGAAGCCCGCGACTTCGAAGGCGTCGTCATGGGGTGGCAGGCCGAGTTCCGACTCGACGACATGGACCTCTTCCACTCGGACCGGTCGGACAGGATGTTCGCCTTCTCCGGCACGAACAACCCTGAGATCGACCGCCTTCTGGACGCCATCAGCTCGACGATGGATCGAGAGGCGTCCCGGGCGCTCTGGGCCGAGTACCAGCAGGCGATCATGGAGGAACAGCCGTACACGTACTTCTTCTTCCGGGATCGTCTCGCCGGCGTCAACGGCCGGTTGTCAGGTGTCGAGATGGACGCACGTGGCGAGTGGGTGAACGCGAAGGAGTGGTACGTCGACCCGGACGCGCGCTGACACCGTGATGGGCAGGGGTCGGCGGGGCTCGCACGTGCCGTCCCGAGACCGGGCGTGCGGCCCCTTGTCACGTCGAACTCGATGACTGGCTACGTCGTCCGTCGCCTGCTGGCCGCGATCCCTCTCGTGTGGGGGATCGCGACGATCATGTTCCTGCTGGTCCATCTGGCGCCGGGTGACCCCGCGCTCCAGTTCATCACGCCAGGGATGGATCGGGCGGTCGTCGAGCAGGTGCGGGCGAATTTCGGTCTGGACGAGCCTCTACTGGTTCAGTACGGAAAATGGATCGGCTCGATTGTGACCGGGGACTTTGGCTACTCCTATTCGATGGCGCGGCCGGTCGCCGATGTCCTCGCGAACGCGTTCCCGAACACGTTGCTCCTGTCCGGATGCTCCCTCCTCCTCGCCTTCGTGATCGGGATCTTCCTCGGGACGATTCAGGCGGTGCGGCAGTACTCCGCGACCGACTCGATCCTGAGTGTCGTGCTCCTTTTCTTCTACTCGATGCCGGGGTTCTGGCTCGCGCTCATGCTCGTCCTCACGATGAGCCTGTTCGCGAACGCGGTCTGGGATCTCCCGATCTGGTTCCCGGCCTCGGACATGACGAGTGCCAACTACGACCTGATGTCTCCGATGGGTCGAGTTCTGGACCGGCTCTGGCACCTGGTTCTGCCGACACTCGCGCTCTCGCTTGCGCTCACCGCCGGTATCGCCCGGTTCATGCGCGGAAGCATGCTCGAGGTGGTGCGTCAGGACTTCGTCCGCACGGCCCGCGCGAAGGGCCTCCCGGAACGGGTCGTCGTCTTCCGGCATGCGCTCCGGAACGCGCTCACGCCGATCATCACCCTGGTCGGGCTCTACATCCCGTTCCTCTTCAGCGGGACCGTCTTCATCGAGACCGTCTTCGCCTGGCCGGGGATGGGGCGAACCATCGTCGACGCCATCGGGACCCGGGATTACCCGCTGATCATGGCCTCGAGCTTCTTCTTCGCGACGACGGTGATTGTCGCGAACCTCATCGCAGACGTGCTTTACGCGGTCGTGGATCCACGGGTTCGTTATGAGTAGCCCAATCGACACGGGCGGCCTTGCCGCCGTCGGTGCGACGCGGCCGACCCGTCGTGCGGTGGGATCGCTTCTACCGGGGCTGCCTCAGATCCTCAGGGGTCGCTGGGGTGCAGGAGGGATGGCCCTGTCCGCCTGGCTCCTGCTGCTCGCGATCGTCGTCACCCGGAGCGATCGTCTGCTGGCCGCAGCCGGGGGCGCGTGGGACGAGCGGCTCGCGCTCCTCACGACGGTGGTCGGCCTGATCGCGACGTGGGGCTGGTGCTGGCGCGACCTCGGCCGCCCGGCGGGCGCTGGGGCGACGGGTGTCGACCAGTGGAGCCTTGCGGTCCGGGCATTCTCGAAGAATCGGACCGCCGTAGCCGGCCTGATTCTGATCGTCCTGATCTACATGGTGGCGCTCCTGGCGCCGTTGATCACGCCGCACGATCCCTACGAGGCGTACGAGCTGACGACGATGAGGCTCCAGGGTCTCTCCACCGCGCATCCTCTCGGTACCGATCACCTGGCACGGGACGTCCTGTCCCGCATCCTCTATGGAGCGCGCATCTCTTTGACGATCGGCTTCGTCGCTGTCGGGATCAGTGTGACCATCGGCACCATGGTGGGTGCCGTCGCCGGGTTCCTCGGGGGTACGGTCGACAACGTGATCATGCGCTTCGTGGATATGGTCATCTCGTTCCCACGCCTCGTCCTGCTGATCGCCATCGTCGCTCTCTTCGAGAGCTCGATCGCCCTGGTGATCATCGTCCTCGGTCTGACACTCTGGCCGTCGACGGCGCGCATCGTACGCGGCGAGGTGCTCGGCCTGCGTGAGCGCGAGTTCGTGCAGGCTGCGCGCGCACTGGGGTATTCCAAGCGCCGAATCATCCTCCGACACCTCGTCCCGAATGCGCTCCCGCCCGTGATCGTCGCGGCTACGCTGGGCATCGGGAACACGATCGTGCTCGAGGCGGGGCTGTCCTTCCTCTCCCTCGGTGTTCAGCCGCCAACCCCGTCGTGGGGGACGATGGTCGCCGATGGACGGGACGAGCTTCTGAACGCATGGTGGCTCTCGACCTTCCCGGGCCTGGCCATCGTCTTCACGGTTCTCGCCTTCAACCTGGTCGGTGATGGTCTACGAGACGCACTCGACCCGAGACTTCGATCGTGAGCGACACACTTCTGACCGTGTCCGACCTCCGGACCTGGTTTCACACGGACCAGGGGGTCGCCCGCGCTGTGGACGGGGTCTCTTTCGACGTCCGTGCCGGGGAGACGCTCGGAATCGTCGGCGAGTCCGGATGCGGCAAGACGGTCACGTCGTTGTCCGTGCTGCGCCTCCTGCCCGAGCCACCGGCTCGCATCGAGGAGGGCAGCTCGATCGTCTTCGACGGCGAAGAGCTGCTCCGCGCATCCGACGAGCGCATGCGCGCGCTCCGTGGCAACGACATCTCGATGATCTTCCAGGAGCCGATGAGCTCCCTGAATCCGGTGTACACGGTCGGAAGTCAGATCACCGAGGCGCTGCGGCTGCATCGGGGCATGGACAAGTCCACAGCACGAACGGAGGCGATCCGCCTCCTCGGCGAGGTCGGCATTCCGGACGCCGACCGCCGGGTAGATGAGTATCCGCACCAACTCTCGGGGGGGATGCGCCAACGTGTGATGATCGCGATGGCGCTGTCGTGCGAGCCGCGACTGCTCATCGCCGACGAGCCCACGACCGCGCTCGACGTGACGATTCAGGCGCAGATTCTCGACTTGCTCGCCGAGTTGCGTGCCCGACACGGGATGGCGGTACTCCTGATCACGCACGACCTGGGCGTGGTGGCGGAGGTCTGCGATCGCGTCGTGGTGATGTACGCGGGTCAGGTCGTGGAAACCGGTGCGGTCGACGAGATCTTCGCGCACCCGAGCCATCCGTATACGAGGGGACTGCTCGACTCTCTCCCGGCCGTAGAGCGGCGCGGACAGCAGTTGGCGTCGATTCCCGGGACGGTGCCGAATCCGACCGCATGGCCGGATGGTTGCCGCTTCGCGGAGCGATGTCCTGAGGTCGCGGACGCGTGTTCGAGGGATCAGGTGCTGGTCCCGATCGGCCAGCCGGCTCGCGCAGCGCGGTGCTGGAGGGCGGGGGGCATGGCGGGGCTCAAGGCCGCCGGGGCCAGCGGGGGCGACGCATGAGCCGCCCGACGATCGATCGGAGTGCCGCCCCGCTCCTCAGCGTACGGGATCTGAAGGTCCATTTTCCGATCCGGAAAGGGACCTTCGGTCGGACGAGCGGGCACGTATTCGCGGTGGATGGCGTGAGCTTCGAACTGTGGCCCGGTGAGACCCTCGGACTGGTCGGGGAATCCGGATGTGGTAAATCCACGACCGGTCGGGCGATCCTGCGCCTGCTCGAGCCTACGTCGGGTACGGTGACGTTCGACGGACAGGATGTCGCGAAGCTGGATCGTGCAGGGCTGCGGTCTCTGCGTCGTCGGGTCCAGATCGTCTTCCAGGATCCCTTCGGCTCGCTGAACCCTCGCATGTCGGTCGGTGCGATGCTGGAGGAGGCGCTGAAGGTGCATGGCCTCCATCAGTCGGGGCCTCGCCGTCGCGTGATCGAGCTCCTGGAGCGCGTCGGCCTCCGGGAGGACCATGTCGATCGGTATCCACACGAGTTCAGTGGTGGACAGCGCCAGCGTCTCGGGATCGCGAGAGCGCTCTCCGTGGAGCCTGACTTTCTGGTCCTGGACGAGCCGGTCAGCGCCCTGGACGTCTCCGTGCAGGCTCAGGTGGTGAACCTTCTCGACGACCTCCAGCGGGATCTGGGCCTCACCTACCTCTTCATCGCGCACGACCTCTCGCTCGTCGAGCACGTGAGTGATCGGGTCGCCGTGATGTATCTGGGTCGGATGGTCGAGGTGGCGGATGCGGAGGAGCTCTATCGGAATCCGCGGCATCCCTACACCCGAGCCCTACTCTCGGCCGTACCCCGACCGGACCCCGCTCGGCGTTCGGAACGCGAGCGGATCGTCCTCACGGGTGACGTTCCGAGTCCGAGCGAACCCCCGGCGGGCTGCCACTTTCACCCTCGGTGCCCGCACCCGCTGAAAGACGAGCAGTGTGCTGGCGTATATCCCACGACGGAAGGGCCGCCAGACGGCCATTTGGTCGCGTGTCATCACGCCAAATCGTGAGCTGGCAATGGGCTTGACACCTTTTTGGCCCCCTGCCATGTTGCGAGCCTCTTGACCCCCGCCCTTCCATACGTGTGGTGTGGAAGGGCTCTCTAACGATCAGTAACAAGAACAACTGGCCGGAGGTTCCGTTGGTCCAACTGTACGCCGCCCTGCTTCAGATTCCGGGCATGGATACGCCTACGCTCACGTGGCAAGAGCAGGCTGCCGTTAACTGGGAGGGGATGGGCTTCATGCGGTGGCCTCTCGCCTTCTGTCTCGGCCTGGGCATCATCGTCATCATCATCAAGTTCGTCACGCTCACGGCGAAGGCCTCCAAGACGAAGCGCATCCTGAAGGACGTGGATGAGCTCCTCGTCCAGCAGCGCATTCGCGAAGCTCTCGAGCTCACGCGTGACACCGATTCGCCTGCGGCCAAAATCCTGTACGCCGGTCTCGAGCGTCACGAGGAAGGCACCGATCGCGTCATGAAGGCGATCGAAAACCAGGGCCTCATCGAGATGAGCAAGCTCGAGAAGGGGCTCGTCGTTCTGGCGACGCTCACGAACATCGCTCCGCTCCTCGGCTTCCTGGGTACGGTGATCGGTATGATCATCGCGTTCCAGTCGATCGAGGCGGCCGGTGAGGTCGAGGCGACGCTGGTTGCCGGTGGTATTAAGGTCGCGCTCCTGACGACGGCCGCGGGCCTCGTCATCGCGATCCCGGTGTCGGTCGGCCACAACTACTTCGTGGCGAAGATCGATGGCCTGGTCATCGACATGGAGGAGTCGGCGCAGAAGATGGTCGACACGCTCCACGCGATCGAGACGGGTCGCGCCGGCTGACGCCGAGCACGAGTCGAGTAGCATGGGAGGCCGCCCTTCGGGGCGGCCTCCTTTTTTGTTCGAACAACCTGACGTCAGACGTTTATAGTACAAGATGAGCTTTCGTACCTCCCTCGTTTCCCTCGGCGTTCTTCTCCTCACCGGAGCGGCGTTCCGCGCGGATCCCGAGCCGTGGACGAGTGAGCTGACCGTCTCCGACTCGGCCCTCGATGAACTGTCGGTCGGTCGGTATTGGCACGCGGCCCGCGTGCTTCGATCGGAGGGTGCGGCGAGCGGGACCCCCGCCGATGTCCTGACGCTCGCGCGGGCCGAGGCCGGGTGGGAGAACTGGCCGGCCGTGCGCGAGCTACTGCAAGACGCGAGCTGGTTGGACCGCGAGAGCGACGGGACAGGCCACGGGCTCCTGGGGCGGTCGCTCGAGCATGCGGAGGAATGGGCAGGCGCAGCCGCGGCATACGAACGATACCTCACCCTCGTCTCCTCGAACTCGTCGGAAGCGGTTGCAGCTCGGGTCCGTCTGGCGCGAGCCTCGTGGTGGGCCGGTGACTACGGCGTCGCCTCGAATGTGGTGGCCGGTCTGCGACCTGCTCCCTACGCGCGGAGCTGGATCGCTGCCGAGCTCGCACTGGCTGCGGCCGAGTCCGGTGACGTGGACGGTGTTCGCGTGCTCGTCGATCATGCCGTCGACCCGGCCGCGGCGGGAGTGCTCTGGCGCGTGGAGGCGGACGCACTGCTGCAGGCATCAGACTCCGCCGGTGCCGCCGAGGCCTTCGCGGCCCTCATGGGGCGGTACGAAGGTGGCCGTCAGGCCAGCGCGTCGGTCGAGCTGGGACGGCTCCGGATCGCCGCCGGGGATACGGCGTCGGGACGGCCGCTCCTTCTCGATGGATTCGAGCGGGGAGGTGGCCGGACGAGGATCCGTGCCGCGGAGACGCTGACCGACCTCGGTGGGCACGGGTTTACCCGAACGCTCGAGCTGGCGCGCGTCCTCGACCGTGCGGGTGACGGCCGGCGTGCGCTCACGGGATACGACCGAGCCCGGTCACTCGCGCTGGTCGAAGGCCAGCCGTTCCCCGAATCGAGCCGCCTCGAGCGAGCTCGCCTCATGTCGACCGTGGCCCGTCGCCACTCCGAGGCACTCGAGGAGTTCCGCGACCTCCGGGAGACGACGGAGAACGAGCGCATCGGGGCCAGGAATCTGGAGATCTGGGCGCAGTTGAGGAGCCGACAGGGGATGTCGGCTCAAGTGAGTACGCTGCGGCGTTGGCTCCTCGAAGAGTATCCGTCGAGCAGTGAGGCGGCCGAGGTTGCCTGGAGCCAGGGGAGCAATGCCGAGGCGCGCGGCGACCTGGACCGTGCGCTCAACCGGTACGCGTTCCTGGCCGAAAACGTCCGGACACACACCCGGGCCGGGCAGGCGCGGATGCGCTCCGGACAGATCCACCTGAGGCGCTCGAACCTCGAGCGCGCAGCCGCGGTCTTCGAGGCGTATCTCGCCGACTTCCCCGACGGTCGCCGTTGGCAGGAAGCGGCGTACTGGGCTGGACGTACGCGACTGCAGCTCGGCGACACCACGGCCGCACAGAATCATCTGAATCGCGTCCTCACGCAGCCGATCGAGTACTACGCGGTGATGGCGGCCGACCTCCTGGATATCCCGTTCGCCGTGAACGTGCCGGATGGGTCGGGTCCGGCTGAGCCGGGCTGGTTAACGGAAGGACTCGCTCGGCTCGACGTACTCACGAATGCCGGACTGGAGCGGGGCGCGTCCGCCGAGATCACCCGTCTCCGTGAGCGCGCCGGGGAAGAGCGGGGGCCGCGTCTTCGCTTGGCGGAAGCGCTGATCGATCGAGGTCGTACAATCGACGGGATCAACCTCGGGTGGGCGTTGTTGGAGGACGAGGGCTCGTGGGACCGGCAGATCCTTCGGGTCACATACCCGTTCCCGTACCGTGAACTGGTTCGGCGTGAAGCCGCCGAATGGGGCGTCGATCCGTTCATGATGGCGGCGATCATCCGCCAGGAGTCTGCGTTCAAGGCGGACATCGTGAGTCACGCCGGTGCGATCGGGCTCATGCAGGTGATGCCGCCTACGGGAGCGGAACTGGCCCGCGCGCATGGCCCGAACGGCTTCACTCGGGAGTCGCTGACGCGGCCGGAGGTGAACCTCCATCTGGGTGCGGCGTTCTTCGTCGACATGAGCCGCCGCTATGACGATGAACTCCCACTCGTACTTTCTGCCTACAACGCCGGACCGACCCGTGCGACCCGCTGGCGTCGTTACCCGGAGGCCTCGGACCCGTTGCGCTTTACGGAGCGGATTCCTTTCACGGAAACGCGCGGATACGTGAAGAGCGTTCGGCGGAATCTCGGCCTCTACCGCGCCCTCTACGGACAGGACTGACGGCGCCCCGAGATCCATGTCCGCATAACTGCTCGGCTTCCATCCCTCGAACTTGCGCGGCTCGATTCCGCTCCTCCAATTGGATCAAGACCACGCGATGCGTGGCGCGAGTGAACTCCGTCGGAGGTAGCGGCATGAAGGGGACCGTCAAATGGTTCAACGACTCGAAGGGATACGGCTTCATCGAGCGTCCTGAAGGTGAAGACCTCTTCGTCCATTTCTCGGCGATCGAGGCGGAAGGCTTCCGAACGCTGAGCGAAGGTGAAGTGGTGGAATTCGAGATCCTCGAATCCGAGAAGGGCGAGCAGGCAGCTCACGTCGTGCGCTCCTGACGCTCTTCTTCGCAGGTCCCGCTGGGCTCCGCGACCGTCCGGTCGTGGAGCCCTTTTGTTTATGCGTCGCCCATGCCTGAACGCGGCGATAGATTGCGGCGCCGCTCGCCTCAGAACCGACTCGAACCGCCCCGGTGCAGATCCCTCCGAAGACCCGCCCCCGCATCTTCCTGATCGATGCATATGCGCTGATCTATCGCTCGTACTTCGCCTTCATCAGCCGGCCGCTCACGAATTCCGCGGGGGAAAACACCTCGGCGCCCTTCGGCTTCACGCGGTTCCTGCTCGATATCAGGGAGCAGTTCGAGCCCGACTATCTCGCGGTCGTCTTCGATGCGGGTGACTCGTTTCGCGACGAGGAATACCCGGAGTACAAGGCGACGCGCGAGAAGATGCCGGACGATCTCAGGGACAGCCTCGGGCGGATCCGGCAGATCGTGGAGGGCTTCAACGACCCGGTCGTGGAACTCGAGGGATACGAAGCCGACGACGTAATCGGAACGCTTGCCCGGCAAGCGGCGGAGCAGGGGCTCGAAGCCGTCATCGTGTCGGGGGACAAGGACTTCTATCAGCTCGTGGGACCTCACGTGCACCTCATGAACCCTGGGCGAGGAGGTTCGTCCGGGGTGGCGGCGGACTGGGTGACCGAGGAGAACGCGAGCGAGAAGTTCGGCATCCCCCCGTCACAGGTGGCGGACTACCTGGCGCTGGTCGGTGACTCGTCCGACAACGTCCCGGGAGCCCGGGGGGTGGGGCCGAAGACTGCGGTCCAGCTCCTCGCACAATATCCGGATGTCGAGGAGCTCATCGAGCATGCCGAATCGCTCAAGCCGCCGCGCGCGTCAAAGTCGTTGTCGGAGAACGCGGAGGAAGTGCGGCTCTCGAAGCGTCTCGTGACGATCATGACCGACCTCGCCGTCGAGCTCGATCTCGAAGCGTGGAAGGTTCACGAGCCGGACAACGAAGTCCTGCGCGATCTCTTCGTGGAGCTCGAGTTCCGGCGCCTCGCGGATCAGTTCGCCCTCGCGGCTCAAGCGGAGGGGGGTGGGACGCACGGCGAGGCCGCGGTCGACGCCGAGGACGACGATGTCGACTATGCGGTTGTCGATACGCTGGAAGGGCTCGAGGGGCTGGTCGCGGACGTGCGCGCTGCCGGGACGTTCACGATCGCGGTCGAGAGTTCGCACGAGGATCCGCTGAGAGGCCAACTGGTCGGCCTGGCGGTGTCCGTCGAGGGTGGGACGGCCCGGTACCTGCCGTTCGGCCACGCTCAGCCGTTCGAGCTCACCTTCGAAGGGGAGGGCTCGGCGGACGTCCGAAATCTTCCCGGACTCGCCACGCCGGAGTTGGCTGCGCTCAAGGCGCTGCTCGAGGATTCGGCCGTGGGGACGTCCGGCCACGACCTGAAGTATGCGGCCCTCGTGCTGTCGACCGCGGGCGTCACCCTCGCCGGGCATGAGACGGACGTGATGGTGGCGAGCTACGTGCTCGATCCGGGGCGGCGGGACCACGTACTGAAGACGCTCAGTATGGAGGTCTTCTCCCACAAGCCACTCGAGCGCGGTGACGTGACTGGTTCTGGCCGGAGCAAGGTCTCGTTCTCGGATGTGCCGGTGGAGCGGGCGAGCGCCTATCTGTGCGGTGCCGTGGATCTCGCGGGTCAACTCGCAACGCACCTGTCCGAACAAGTCGACGAGTCAGGGCTTACCGACCTGCTGACGGATCTCGAGATGCCGCTCGTCCCCATGCTCACGCGCATGGAGCTCGCGGGCATTGCGATCGACGACGACTTCTTCCGCACGATGCGCTCGAAGCTCAAGCGGGAGCTCGACCTGATCGAGGAGGAGATCTTCAAACTGGCAGGCGGGGATTTCAACCTGAATTCCACACCTCAGCTCCGGCAGGTGCTTTTCGACAAGCTCGAGTTGCCCGTGCTCAAGAAGACGAAGACCGGTCCGTCGACGGACGCGTCGGTCCTCGAGGAGCTGGCTGCTATGGGGCACGAGGTCCCGCGGCTCATGATGGAGTATCGGGAGCTCGAGAAGCTCCGCTCGACGTACGTCGATGCGCTACCGCAGCTCGTGAATCCGCGCACGGGTCGTATCCACACGAGCTTCAATCAGACCGTGGCCGCGACGGGTCGGCTGTCGTCGAGCGATCCGAATCTCCAGAACATCCCGATCCGGACCGATCTCGGGCGCGAGATCCGGAAGGGCTTCGTGGCTTCGCCCGGGACGGTCTTTCTCGCCGTGGACTACTCGCAGATCGAGCTGCGGGTGATGGCGCACTTCTCCGGTGACGATGCGTTCGTCACGGCGTTCACCGAGGGCATCGACGTCCACCGGCAGACGGCGTCGGTCATCTTCGACGTGCCGATCGAGGAGGTCACCGGTGACATGAGGGGTCAGGCGAAGACTGTGAACTTCGCGACGCTGTACGGTCAGGGGCCGTTTTCGCTCGCGCGTCAGCTCGGGATTTCACGCGAGGAGGCGAAGCAGTTCATCGCCACCTACTTCGAGCGCTTCTCCGGTGTTCGTGATTTTCTCGACGCTCAGGTCCAGATGGCGAAGGACGCCGGGTACGTTGAGACGCTCATGGGGCGTCGTCGGTACGTACCCGAACTTCGGGCCGGTAACTGGAACGTGCGGCAATTCGGGGAGCGCGTCGCGCAGAATACGCCGATCCAGGGCACGGCCGCCGACATGATGAAGAAGGCGATGATCGACGTTCAGGCCGGCCTCGACGACATGGACACGGGCGCCGTCGTACTCCTCCAGGTGCACGATGAGCTGCTGCTCGAGGTCCCCGAGGACGAGGTCGATCGGGTGCGCGACCTGGTCGTCGACCGGATGGAAGGAGCGGTCGAGCTCGCCGTGCCGGTGGTGGCGGAGTGGGGGGTGGGGAGGAGCTGGTACGACTGTAAGGGTTAGGTCGTCAGCGCAGAACGCAGATTGTGATCACATGAGAGGTGGTAATTGCGTACCGCCCCTTCAGTTGCACTACCTCTGGAGGTACGTGATCTCCCCGGCCGACCGCTGGCTTTGCAGACCATGATCCTTTTAGGTCGAGCGCTACCTGGACGTCCAGAAAATCCAGCCAAACATCGGCGAGGGGGTTCAGGGCCTTGTGGATCGACTCCTTTGCGCTGAACACGATGGTCTCGCGGACGGGATCGAGGTGCTCCTCGCAGGAGTGTAGAACGGTACCCCGCACATCCTCGGGAAGGGGTGCTCGCTGCTCCGCGTCCAATCCCAATGCTCG
Organism: uncultured Gemmatimonadaceae bacterium; assembly: GCA_964492085.1. Taxonomy (GTDB): domain Bacteria; phylum Gemmatimonadota; class Gemmatimonadetes; order Longimicrobiales; family Gaopeijiaceae; genus UBA2589. Next base: position 16,617 of record CAZBHZ010000045.1, read on the forward strand.
GGCTGCACGGCTCGGCGCTACCGCCGCGGCGACAAGACCTGCGGTGTGCGTGATGCTACCGATGAAGCCTTCTGGCCAAACGGGCTGGCGGTTAGCCCCTACCGGGATCGGGGTAAGGGGCCCTCCCGCCGCAACCAGCGCACTGCGGGCGACGGCACGACCGCGGCTGAATTGCGTCCGGCGGCTGGACACAGCCCTCGCCAGGACCTCTTGCTCCAGCGGATAGAGGTCGATCGGCAGTTCGCTATCCCACACTGAGAAGTGCACATCGCCTGGGACGATCGTCTTCAGCGCTTCCCTCGCAACAATCGGGTCGGCTGTTGGGGCATTCGCCTGAGTTCGTGACATCGGCGGATTCGGGGCGGCAAGCGAGAATCGTGGAATTATGCGTGCTAACGGTTTGATGCACATCCACAGTATGGGTCCGCCCGGCGCGATCTGAGTACCTAGGGGATAGCGCAGTGTGACCGCGTCCCACCTCGCCATCCACCCGCCCCACCTCCTTCCCCATCCTCCTGCACGCGCCCGCACGGTGGTGCGGGCCAGCCCTCAGGAATGGAGGAACTCATGGCTCGATCCGTGAATCGGATCACTCTGATCGGCAACGTCGGGCGAGACC
>CAZBHZ010000046.1:0-16195 GCA_964492085.1 uncultured Gemmatimonadaceae bacterium
CGGGCGCGGTCAAGATCACGCCGGCGCAGTTATTCATCTCACCGGGGGGTGCATCTCGCACCTCAACCATTACTTTTCGCGGCAGTTCGCAGCAAAAGGATGCGAGGGCCGGCAGGACGGCTAAATCGGTCTCGCCCTCGTCCGGGCGGTGCGGTCCCATTCAGGAAGGTTGCTGTCATGAATGCTCTGCTGCGTTCAACACGAAGAACTCGGCACCGGTGGATTGAGACCCGGTTGTCTCCCCGGAGTGCGTTCATTTCGTCTCGGAAGTTTTGTACGCGCCTGGATGTAGATCCGTGATCAATCGGCGATACGTGTTTCCGTGGGCGCTATACGATTTTGCGAGCTCGGTCTTCCCGGTCGTTATCGTGGCCTCTATCTACTCCACCTACTATGCGTCCGTAGTCGTTGGGGGCGAAGGAGGGCGAGGTACTCTGCTGTGGGGGAACGCCCTTTCGGTGTCTGCCTTCATTACGGCGCTCGCCGCTCCCCTTCTCGGAGCGATTGCTGACAGGGGGGGGGCGCGAAAGCGCTTCATGTTCCTGTGCTCGGGCGTTTGTATCGTTGGAGTGGCCCTGCTCACGACGGTCGGCCCCGGGATGGCTTGGAGGGGCTTCATCCTGTTCGTCATCGCCAACGTGGGCTACGAGAGCGCCCTTGTCTTCTATAACTCTTTTTTGCCCCAAATTGCATCTCCGGAAACACAAGGGCGTGTGTCCGGGTGGGGATTCGGTGTGGGTTATGCAGGTTCGGCCATTGGATTGATACTAGCGGGCTTTCTGATCGAACCGATCTGGCAGGTCTGGGCGATGGTGGCTGTCTTCTATGGATTCTTCTCCGTCCCCGCCCTCGTCCTCCTGCCGAAGGATCGGACTACCACTACCAGTATTGCGCAAGCTGCCGCCTGGGGCGTGACAAGCTTCCGAGAGATCGTATCGGAAGTTTGGGGCCTCAAGGATCTGCGAAACTTCCTGATCGCCTTCTTTTTTTTCATCAATGGTGTGGTGACGATCATCGGGATGGCCGGTCCTGTTGCCAAAGAAACCTTCCTGCTGACCGACACCGAGTTGGTCTATCTCTTTATTGGAATTCAGATCGCTGCCCTCACCGGTGCGTTCGCATTAGCCTGGCCAACCGATTGGTTTGGGCCCAAGCGTGTTGTGCAAGGGGTGCTTGGTCTCTGGGTTTATGCCAGTGTTGCCGCTTATCTTGTGCAGGAAAAATCCACCTTCTATGCACTCGCAATGCTTGTGGGTTTTGGCCTTGGCGCCATCCAGGCAGCCAGCCGCAGTTATGTATCTTTGCTGATCCCTGACGGGCGGGAATCGGAACTTTTCGGGTTCTATGCCCTTTGTGGAAAGGCGTCTTCGACTCTAGGTCCGTGGATCTTTGGTGCGGTGACTGTCTACTATTCGGGGAACCAGCGTCCCGCGTTTCTGGTCATGACCCTGTGGTTTTTCCTCGGCTTGGTGCTTCTCCAGCGTGTTCCTAACCCGAGGCCTGGTTCGGTTCACGCGTGAGACCTTCTTGTTCGTTGGGTGCCCACAATCCGCTGTCAGGGTTCCGCCGCTCCTGCGAGCGAAGCCAACCCCGGAGCTCGGTCGGAACGTCTCTGTCGGCTGCGCTAACCGGTGTGTTTGAGCGATGTGATCAGGTCAGCCGCTCGAGATCTCTTCGGTGGGGGGCACGCTCTGATCTCGTTGCCCCCCGCCCGTCGTCGATTCCTCATGAATGATCACCGAACAGAACTTTTCCATGAGATCGCCAAGGCTCACCTAGACTACCTGCGAGGGCAGGTCGCGGTTCACGACAAGTTTTTGAGGTCGGGACTAGTCTCAATGGCGCAGCTCGTGCGCGCACGCTCCCGGGAGTCATCGGCTTTCCAGTCGGAGGTCACCCTGACGTCCGATGCGGTTTGCGAGCCCTCGGCAGCACCCGGATCTGTTCGTCAGGGCGAAATTGTGTCGCCTGTGACAATTCTGGATCCTTGGGGGGAGGATGCATGGTTACTTGACCACTGTCCGACCTTTACGGTGCCCGCGCTTCCGGCGATGTCGATGCTGGATTTTGCCGCGAAGTGTGCGCGAGCTGCCCTTGGCCGCAGGGTGACTGAGGTAAGGCAATTTCAGATTTTGAGGTGGTTGCCGCTACCGAAAAAAATGGGCATTCGGGGGCGAGTAGAGATCCTGAGTGATGATGCCGCACGCGTCACCGTGGAGGCGTGGCCTAACCCGGTTGAAACGACTCATTTCACCGGACTAGCAGTCGGCACAGTGAGTACGGCTCCTTCCCCTCCCGAACCCGGAGTTTGGCCCTCGAAGGAGGTACTGATCCCGGAACTCGCACCGTACGAGCGAGGAACACTGTTCCACGGTCCGAGTCTGCGGATGCTGACCGCGCTATCCTTCGGTGTAAACAGTTCCGAGGGTATTATCGACACCACTCTCGGCAGTGCTCCCGACGGATATCTGGGTCAGGGCCTCTTGGATGCCCTCATCCATGTGCTGCCCCACGACTCGCCGGACCGCTGGGACGCGAGGATTTCGGCTGAGCAAGTTGCCTTTCCGTCACGGATCGACAGGCTCACGATCTACTCTCCCCGGCCTGAGGAGCGTGTGCGGGTTCGCGCACGTTATTTGGGTTTGGAAGAGCCTCGGTATCCGCGCTTCGAGTTGCAGGCCACAGACGAGGTCTCGGGCAAAGTATGGTTGGAGCTGGAACTAACAGAGGTGCTGTTCTCGAAGGGCCCTATTGGGGTGCAGCCTCCAGCGTCTCGAAAGCGATTTCTCCTCGAGCGTGAGTACGTCGCGAATGTCGCCCTGTCAGATTTCGAGCCGTCCCGAACAACTGCGCGGATGGCCACCGTAAAAGCCAGCGACTGGTTACCGGGAACTGTTGCGTCGATTTATGGGGCTGAGGGCGCCGACCCTGTGAAGCTACTGGAGGCTGTAGCCGTCGGAGATCACGTGTCACATCGGGCAGGAGTGCACCCGAGGTCAGTCTCCACTGAGCATGAAGCGGGGCAGCTTTTTGCTACCTCTACGATGGTCCCTTTCAACCAGTTCCCGGTCTCGGTGTCCCGAGGCCTCACGCACTGTACGGTTGTCGAAGCCGGGCCCGAGAAGCGCGACTTTTCACCGGTTCATCGCTGGTGGGCTCAGTGGTTCGGACAGGGTCGATGGCCCGGTGAGGATATCTTTCATGGTCTTGTGGACCGCTTTGTCAATAGGGTGATCATCCATGCGCCTGACGCCTTCGCCGCCGTGCATGGGCAGAGTCTGATCTATCTCGGGAATCATCAGGTCGGTATTGAATCGCTGATTTTCAGCAATCTTGCGTCCGCCCTGAATGGTGTGACTACGTTGACGCTCGCAAAGATCGAGCATCAGAGATCGTGGCTAGGCAGCCTGATCGCTCAAACTTTCAGTTGGCCGGGCGTCAACGATCCGGGCGTGATCACGTTTTTCGATCGAAGAGACAAGGCGAGTCTCCCGACCGTAGTTGCGGGCTTGTCTCAGACGATGATGCATTCAGGTCAGGCGGTCATGGTTCACGTTGAGGGGACGCGCAGCCTGCAGTGCCGACGTCCGCCCGTTCAACGAATGAGCTCGGTCTTTCTGGACCTATCCCTCAGAACGAGGGCTGCGATTATCCCTGTTCGATTCAGTGGCGCGCTGCCGACAGAGGAGATGCCCCACCGACTCGAATATCCGGTCAACCTTGGCCGATTCGACATTCACTTGGGTCGTCCGATCCTACCGAGTCAGCTCCTCGAGCTGCCACTCAAACAGCGGAAACAATTCGTTTTGGACGCCATCAACCACCTCGGCCCGGACTGGCGTTTGGAAGAGCCGCTGAAGGGACATCCCGAGCAGATTGCTCGTGCCGAGTCCTGGGCGACGGCCACGGGAACAAATGCCTCGGACGCAGTGCTTCTCGATGTGCTCATGGAGCTCGAGAGCCCCTCCCCCGGTATCGAATCCATCGTCAGAGGGGTGGTTGACGGAAAGCTTTGCCTGCCGGACTCGCCTCAGGGTTGGTGGCTGGCCGGACTTGCCAGGCGTCTGTACGGCCCAAGGGGCCCTTCGGTTGTGGTGGGCTGAGCGTGGCTGGGCCGCTGGGCTGGGCCGAGGCCGTCCCCCGCAACCGCGGCGTGGTGTTGCTCGAGATCGCAGTGAGGTGGGTGCCTGAAACAGGCACCTCCGGCTTGCACACACGGCGGTTCAGTTTGCAGCTGTCTCGGCCAGAGCCTCCCCCGAGGGGGGAGAGCGCAAGGTTGATGCTGAGCTGCGTTCGGCGTCGGACAATGGCTGCCTTGCCATGAGCGCAGAAGAGGACGCACCGGTCAGCTGGTTGAGTTCGTGGATCCGCCACATCATCGCAGCCGCAGTAATCATACCGGGCGCGGTGTTGCTCATCATCGCCGCGCTTCCTTTGCTTCCACTGCGCCGTCTCCGTGTCCGTCTGGGTAATCTCTACGGATATACGATAGGTCCAATCGTCACGGCCATCGCAGGCATCCAGTTGGAGTGCGAAGGTTTGCAGCATACGCGGGTGGACCAGCCGACGTTGTTCGTGATGAATCACACTTCGAACGCCGACCCTTGGGTCGCCATGCAAGTCGTGCCCAGCCCGACTGCATCGATCGCGAAGAAGGAGATTTTCCGGGTTCCGTTCTTTGGACAGGCCTACTTCCTGGCTGGACACCTGCTCTTGGATCGCAAGGATCGCAACAAGGCAATCAGGTCAGTTGATTCGCTTGCCGCAACCATGAAACGATTGCGACTCTCGATGCTCGTTTGGCCCGAGGGCACCATGCCGAAGGATGGACGTTTGTTGCCGTTTCGCCCGGGTTTCGTGCACATGGCGATCGCGGTGGGCTGTCCGGTTGTCCCCATTGTCGCACAGGGTGCCCATATCCGCTGGGAGCCGCGATCGATGACGTTGCGCCCCGGTGTACTAAAGCTTCAGGTCTTGCCGCCCATTGACACTACAGGATGGACGCCCGAGCGGGCATCAGAGCATGCGTCCGATATTCGGCAGAGGTTTCTCGAAGTTCTCAGTCCTGATCAACAGCCGCTTGGAGGAGATGACGACTGAGAGGCGCCACTGGCCGGTCCGAGAGCACGATGGATGCTCTATGGAACAGGCCCGGGTGGCTTGATGGCAAATGGCTCCCTGAGGTGACCCCGCTTCTGGGATCGGAACGACTCCGAGGAGATGCCCGTACCCCGTTGCCGCAACCACACGTGCGATGAGAGGACCGTTTCGATGAAGGCTGACATCCGTCTGTAGCCCCGCGTGTCAGCCGCCGCCGTAAACGAGGCTCTAGACCCCCACCGAGGTCAGCTACACCAGACGGCTAGCCTTTCCATCGCGTGCTGGTAGGCTACTTCAATGATTTCTTCGACGAGAGCGGGCGACCTGATGCTGAACATCCCGAAATGAGCCACAGGGGGGCTGAGATGAAGGAGTTCGTTGCTGGTGCGCAAATCGGTCGGGGAATTGAGAACGTTGCCGAGGGTAACGCAACGCGATATCACATCGAACATGGCTGGATAATGGGGTTTCCGCCCGGGTAGCAGAGCGCGCGCCGCGGTTCGCCATCCGGAGATGACAGACCCGTACGGGTCGAAGCCACGGTAGTCATCGGCCTCGTCCCTGCTTACCTGGCAGGCGATGACCCGCCCTCGGGATGCCGCCGGCAGAACTTGGTTTGTGGGCAGATTGTTTAGGACACCCCCATCCACCAACAGTCGGTCTCCATCCTGAACGGGCGGCCAAGCCCCCGGCAAGGATGAAGATGCCCGCACCGCATGCCACATCAGCCCGGACCGTATCAAATGACTCTCTGCGCGAGCGATGTCTGTCGTGACCACGGTGCAAGGGAGCAGCTGATCCTCCAACCTCATCTCTCCAAAGAGCTGGATCAGCTCCTTACGGACGCGGCGCCCGCTTGCGACTGAGGCCAGCGGAGGCCCAAGGTCGAGGATCTGACGATTCACCCGGCCGCTGATGGCGCCCATGCCGTCTCGGATCTGGTTTGGAGACCACTGTGCTGCTATCAGACAGGCGACAGAGGCTCCGGCCGAAGTGCCCGCGAGGAGGTCGATTGGAATTTTAGCCTCGAGCAATGCTCGATAGACCCCGACATGAGCGATGCCGCGGGTTGCGCCTCCTCCGAGAACCAAGCCAGTGGCTCGTCCCGTGAGGATTCGTGCGACGCGGGCATAATCCTCCGGGTGGTCAGTTCGTACATGAAACCATTGGTCGACCGAGCGCTCTCGGATCCAGTTGGACGTGAGCGAGCCGCTGGTAGCGTCTGCGCGCTGCACCAGGAGTAAGTTTTTTCGAGCCAGCCGGCCCAAGCCGTGCTCATCGAAAATTACGTTTTCTAACCGAGATACGTCGGGCCCGTCGGAGGCCCTGTCGAGGAGTAGGATCTGATCCGCCTGCCGCACGGCTCTCCTGGTCCACGCGCCTGCGCTCAAATCGGCAACGTAGATGACGAAATCGTGCTCGATTTCCAGTCGGTTGAGCCACTCCACCAGTACAACCTCACCGGGTTGACCTGGTTGGATCGTCGACACTTGGTTCCCCAAGGTTCGCTCGACGAGCGAGGCGTCGACCAACGCGACTGAGCCGATTTTCGCAAGGCCTTCGGCGAATGCCTCAGCCTCAGCAATGAGCCCTTGCTGCAGCGGGATGAGGGCGAAGTTCTCTGCGCGTGTCTGCATTCCGAGATTTGGGGCGTTGCTTCCACGACTCACGACCACTCGGGCTAGTTCAAGAACTAGATCAGGGTGCGTCTCCGCTAACCTCTCAAAGGAGCTGCGAGACAGTACCGCTAAGCTTGAATCGCGCACGGCCCGAACGCTGGCGGTGCGGCCCTCTCCCGAGAGAAGGGCCATCTCGCCGACTACCTCTCCGGGGCCCACTTCACCCAGAACAGTCTCCGCTCCGGATGCGTCCTTCCGATACGCTTGTAATCGCCCCGTAACCACGACATACAGTGCGTCGGCGTGATCACCGGCATGGAACAGGGTGTGCTGACCTGGCAGGTCGAGGAAAGAGAAGTGGGACTCGATGGACCGCAGTTGCTCGGTACGGAATCGCCTGAACAGGGCTGATTCACTCAGCCACTTGGGTGCAAGCGACCGAGAGACAAGACGCGATGCAAGCCGTTCGACGTCCGGGTTGAGGCCTGCCCTGAGTGACGTATGCGAGAAGGAACGCCGGCTCGATACCCATCGGAGTGTACGTGTATGACGCTCGGTGCCGTCTGGAGACCACAATACAAGAATCCGATCCACTTGATTCCTGACGTCACACATTTCGAATAGCTCGCGCTCCGCTTCTGAGATGGTTGGGTCCTGTGACGTATCGCCGAGAAGAAGAACTGTGTCCGCTTGTCGAAGACAGCGCAGGGCCCAGGGAGGATCGCTCAGGTCAGCCCGAAGTAAGACGCAGTCCACTTCGGGATCAACGGAATCAAGCCAAGGGACGCAGCTACCGTAATCTATCTCACCCCGAGCGTCAGCGGCCTCCAGGTGCTCCTGCGTCGTCGGCAGGTCTGCGCGCGATAACGTCGCTGTTTGCAGATCCTTTGACAGGGCAGCAGCCAGAGGCTCACTCACTCGATCAAGGAGCGTCTGACCTGATAGCGATATCAGAGCCACGGTGAGGGCTCGATCGACTGTGCGACCTCTGAATTCAGGTTGCCGCTGGTTCAACAGAAGGTCGGCGGTGGCAAGGGAGCCGCGGGGGTGGAGCGAGGTGAACACTTCGAGGGCGGACTGATCGATTTCGACATAGAAGCCATCTCGGATGGCCCGGATCCCAGTACGAGTGGGCCCTTCCCCCAGGAGAGCGTTGATGCCCAAAACCCGCCCGGGACCAGCCTCACCCACCACCGAGACGGTGCCATCGCGATCCGTCTCAAATCCCTCTACGAGGCCAGCCGCGATGAGTGTTAAGCGGCTCGAACGGTCTCCCTCGTTGATCAGCACCTCACCGCCGGTGAAGGCGCGCCACCTCAGGACGGATCTGAGCCTCTCGAGTTCCCGGTCATCAAAAGAGGCGAAAATTGGACTCTGGCGCATCCACGACATCAAGTCCAAAGAGTGGTCATCCCAGTTAATCACTGTTCATACTTGCCGCCATCGGGCTCAGGACAGGATTCGGAGGTGGCTTCAGAACGGACTGAAGTTATCCTGAAACTAGGCTTTGAGGTTGGCTTCCAAAGGTGTGGTGCGACGGACTCTAGCAACTTCTTCCCACGACCGTAGGCAAAAGGCCTGAGCCGACAGCAGGACAAACTGTCAGGACATTTTAGGTGAGCGTGTAAGGCGGCCGTTATTCCACAAATTATGTTAACCCAGCTCTGCGTGGTAGCAGTCGGCCAAGGCAACAGGAGGGCGTTGCTTCCGCGGAAATGTGGTGCGCGTGCGACCGACTGGCTCGGCCGAACTCGGTCCCACGCTAACCGGGAATCTCCGAAGGACTCCGCTAGTCAGCTCGGCTGGGAGCCCTGGGGGTTGGTCGTTGAAGAGATCTGCCATGGCTGGGCCGGCATGGCCACAGCGCCCGATAGAGATAGAGATTCGTTCCTCGGATCAAATCGTCGGTCGGCGTCGACTCAACGGATGGCATCACACGACGCATGAGGTCTCGATCTTCTTGACTGCTGGCGCAGGCGTTACCGAGAATCGTAAAGCTCTAACAAGAATCACCTCACATGTCGTTCGCGGTGACCGCCAATGTCGCCAGACGACCGCTCGAGACATCTATGCGTATCGCGATCATCGGAGCTGGTGTTGCCGGCTTAACTGCAGCTGAGTCTCTGCGGCGGAGTGGTTTTTCGGAGGTGGTTGTTTATGAGGCTGCGCAAACGGTCGGAGGGAAGGTGCGCACCAAGTCATAGATGGTCGCCCGTACGAGCTTGGTGCTTGCGTCTTTTTTAAATCTGACACCGAGCTCGTCGACCTGATCGACCGGTACGGTGTCCTCGTTTCCCCGTCGCCGCATGGTTTGACGACGAGGGCGCGCTGTTAGGGTTCCGCTCTTGGCAGAACAAGCGGTTTTCTGCGGCTCAAACGGCAGCGGCCCCTTGCACGTTACATGTTCGTCATTGCTCGCTATCCGGAGGTCGCTAAGTCGGGGGGCTGGTCATCGCTCCCGCATGAGCTATTTGAGTCGTCGGACGCATTTTTCGCCAAGCACGGTCTATCGGCCGTGGCATGGCCATACCGCCACTGGATGGCTGGCCTCGGCTATGGCTTTCACAGCGAGATGCCGGCGCTCTATTCGATGAGCTTTATCGGTCGAGGTCTGCTGCTCAAAATGCTGCGAACCGTGTTCGACCTAGACAGTGGATTCAGGACGGTGGCCCCAGGTCTTCAGAAGCTCTGGGAGGCCGTAGCCAGAGACCTTGATATCCGGCTGAACCATCCGGTGACTGCGGTACGACGGCGAGCGAAGGGCCAAGGGTGGACCATCCACGTCACCTCGAATGGCCAAACCGAAACCTTCGATCGGTTGATCACGACGGTCTCTCATCCGCGGATGCTGGAGGTGCTGGATCCATCGGAAGCGGAGCGTGCAGTGTACGGTCGGATTCGTTTCAACCCCTACGTTACAACCGTCTTTCGCGCCCGAGGGTTGGGACTGCCCTGTTAGCCCAGCAATGCACCCCTGACCGTAAGGGACGGCTTATGATGTATTCCCATCCCCATCCGGATCGGGACCTGTTTCTTGGCTGGCAGTATGGTTTGGAGACTGATGCCGCAGCATTGTCCGCTGCTGTGTTCGACGATGTCGCCGAGCTCGGTGGCGAGGTGCTCAAGATCGTCCACCAAGAATTTTGGCCTGACTACTTCCCGCATGTCGAGGAGGAGGGTCTTCGCGCTGGCCACTTCGAAGAGTTGCAAGCGATGCAGGGCCAGCGTGGCACATACTGTGCTGGGGCGATGGTCGACTGTGAACTGACGGGAACCGTTGCCGCATGGGCCAAAAAGCTTGTCAACACCTACTTCACCAACGCCTAGCGGAGACCGCACCCAATGTGCTAACCCTTCGAAGACGGGACAGCGGGGCGCTCTGAAGTGCTGAGACTGGACGGAGTCGCGGTAATCGGTCCGCATGCCCTCGCCGCTTCGGTGGTGGTGGGGGCATCACAAGAATCCCGCAGTAATTTCTGCAATCCCCGCTATTCTCTGGCTGTTGAACCTCGGCAGGATGCTGTACCTCGAGTCGGCAGGAGCGACAAATCTTTGAGTCTATCAATGAGTTAGACGGTTTTTTGCCGCGATTCGCGGTCCCGCGACGGGGTCTGATAAGCGTGAGGTCGGTCGTTCAAATCTACCCAAGCACACTGAGGGAAACGGAGGCCTCGCTTGAGGTTAGCGCCTCGGGCGGGGGTTTCTTGTGCCCGCCTACCGGAGGCCCAACGGGGCCCACGTGTGTCCGTTGGGGCGGCGACTGGTGCGTCCGACGGCTCACCAACGCGCCCGCGAGCTGGTCCTGATGCGGGTGCTGGTAGCACTTCAGGATCGTGTTTTGGTCCCTCCAGCCCCCCAGCTCGCACAGGACCTTCATGGGCGTGTGCACCAGGTCTGATGCGAACTTGCGCCGTAGCGCGTGCCATCCTCGCCCCGGGCAGGAAGTCAGTCGGGCTCGCTCTTCAGCTTGCTTGCACCAAGCCCTCATGATGTGTCCGGCGTCATGGATAGCAAATCCAACCGGGGCAGGGCGGTTTAAGGGAAACCCAACCGGTGCCGGTGGACGCGCGGCGGGGGGATCAGGCGCGCGAGTCGGTCGAGCAACTCGAGGGGGCTGACACGGACGACGGCGCGGCCGTCGTGCGCGGGACGCGGTAGTTCGTAGATGAGGCGGACGTCGGGCTGAGGCGGGCGTCGACGAGCCGACAATGAACGCCGTGAAGAGTGAGATGGCGGCGCCGGCGGTCCAACCGAGCCAGCCGCCGACGGACATTCCGACCAGGTCGAGCAGTCGCTTCATCTGGCAATTCCGGCAGCAGGCATGGGGACGATCCGGATCAGGCGCGCATTGGGGATTTGCCCCGCTCCGTGCCCAGGGCAGGCGGACTCAGGTCTGCCGGTCAGCCGAGTTGAGGGAGCATTCGGAAGATCGCCTGAAAGCCTAGTAGGGTGCCAAGCAAGAGCCATGAGACGCTGTCACGGAAGCGCCCCGGTACAGACCGCAGACCCGCCACAGTGATCAGCAGAAGAGTGCCTTGGGAGACTCGGTAGGGATGGAGCAGCGGTAGGCCCAAAAGGATGTAGCTGTTCAGCGTGGCCCACACCAGATAGACGAGGCCCGTGACGTAGATCGCCGTGTGACGGTACTCGAGGTGCGCCGCCCACGATCGCCCCCCGGATCCCCCCGTGGGGACCACGAGCGTCGCCAGCATGAACAGCACGACGATGCCGAAGATCTCCCAGTAGAAGAGGAACTGAGTCCAGTTCACCGAGCGCAGATCCCAGCACGCCCACCAGATCTGAACTGCGAGCAAGAGGACCAGGATTACCCAGCCGGTGTGGGGCCCACTGCGCGTGTCCGCGTCCCACCACGACCCCGCGGCCTGAAGCACCTGCGCGACACTGAGGCCTACGATGATGGAGACGAAGGCGTAGAGGTACTCGAAGTGATCCATGTACGGCGACCCTGTCGAGGAAGGTTGGAGATTCGCGTGAGCGGCGTCCGCCGGTGCCTGGAGTCGGAGCTCGCCCTGGACCCCGCGCCCATTACCACGGTCAAGCCGGTCCCGGCGGCCAGGCGTCGTCGAGAGCGGTGGGCCGCAGCCTACCGCCTCTTGATTGTGGAGGCCAGAACCTCGGTCCGCCCTGGAGGATCGCCGAGGAACGGATAGGAAGTTCAAAGGGCCTGTCGAGGCTGGAAGCGAGGAGGGATGGGGCAGGAGGTGACGAGGCAGAGCAGGGGAGACGAGGATGCGGGTGGCGACGTGGCGCGAGAGTACGGCGAGCGAGCGGCGAGAGCCCCGCGTGTGGTGATTGGCCGCGGAGATGCGCGGATGGGCGGGGAGGACGCTGGGAGTAGCATCCCCAGCCGGCCGGACAGGGGGAGCCTCAGAGGTCGAAGTGGTATTCCTTCGAGTCCAGTAGCGCCCACTGACACATTGTGCGTCGAGGCTCGGAGGATCTGTGCCATGTATGGGGCGGGTCAGCCCGTGCGTGGCCCTTCTTCCTGCAACCGTGATCCCCCCTTCGCCCGGCCCTCGGCGCGCCGGATGTACTGCGCCGAACTACATCGCTGGATCAGCGCAACCAACCGGAGCGGCAGCATGCCCTCCCCCGACACTGGCGGGGAGGCCGAGCGCTTCTTCTCGTGCGGTGGGGGCTCCGGCCGGTACACCGTGATGGTGAATGCCAAGGGGTAACGAGCCCTGGGAGAGCGATGTCCGGGTCGGGAAGGATGGGTGTCATCCGGATACCGAGCAGGTGTACGTGGAGCTGACCCCGCTGTAGCCAGTAGAGTGTCGGAATGCTGCTCCTCACCCTCCTCGCCTGTGCCCCCATCCCCGACATCGACGAGGATGGCTTTCCCGATACCATGGACCGGGACGACGAGCTCAGTGCGCCGCGCTCCGGAACCGCTCCCGCACCGCCTGCGACAGCGCCTCCCCCTTGACGCCCTGCGCCATCAGCTCCTGCAGCTGCGGACTGATGTCGCAGTACTGGTGCAGTGCGTCGAAGTCCATCTCGTGCGCATCGTCGCGGTCGATGGCGGCGCGGTCGATGAGGTTCATCTCGTACAGCAGGTGCTGCATGCCCAGCTCGGTCCGCGACAGGTAGCTCGCGAGTCCGCGCAGCCAGAGGTTCTTGCGCGTATGCCTGCGGGTCACGCCGCCAATGGCGAGGTTTCCGAGGGCCATGGTGTTGGTGGCGCAGGAGTTCTGGAAGTAGTCGTAGGTCTCGGGCGTGTCCGCGACCTCGTTGCAGCGCTTGAGCGCGTTCAGGAGCACCAGGCGGTGGATGAGCCTGCGCTCGTAGGGCAGCGCGTCCGCGGTCATGTCGCGGATGGGGTACATGCAGATGGGATACGGAAACTCGCCGGCCGAGGCGCAGCGGTAGAACGCGTCCTCCTCCGTGGTCATCGTCGGGTACAGGGTCAGGCTGCCGTTGGTGTACGCCCAGAAACCCAGGTCCGGTGCACCGTGGTACTGGTGCCGCCCCTCGACCGAGAGCACCAGGTGCTCGTGGCCCTCGTCGGTCTTGACCCGGAAGTTCAGGAAGACGTGGAAGGGGCTGAACATCAGGTAGACGCCGTCGATGGCATCCATGTCGATGGTTCGCTGCTGGTGGTAGGGCGACGGCCCCTCGGGGATGGGCAGCTTGGCCTTGTTCTTCCACTGCTCCATGTTCATGCTCCGCACGTTGTCGATGTGCGCGGTCTGTCCCTCGAACCTCGCCCGGGTGAGCCAGTGGTTGTTGATGAACCACGGCTTGTCGTTGGTGGGGGGGGTGTTGGCCTTCATCACCCGAACGACCAGGCGGTAGCCGATGAGGACGGGGACCCACAGCGGAACCGTTATCAGCATCCCGAGCAGCCAGACCAGTGCCTTGAGGTGCCAGGATCCTTCGCTGTGCTCACCGCTGACGCGCTTGTTCAGGAAGCTCGCGTACACGAAGTAGAAGGTCGTGCCGATGACCACGGAAGGCGCGATGGTCGGAATGATCTCCGGGGTGCCGGCCGCATAGTGACCGGCCGCCATCGCACCGCCACCGAGCGCCGCCGTCGATGCACCCGAGACCCAGTAGCCAGCGGACGGATTCGAGAAACGGGCGAACACCCACTCGAGGAACAGCACCGCCGTCAGCGTCGCGGTGATGCTCAGCGCTGCCTGCGCGCCCGCAGCCCGGAAGGCCGCATCCAGCCCGTGACCCGAGTTGATATACAGCGCCCAGCTGCCGTATATCAGGCCCGCACCGAGCGCCACGACAAACGGGCGCGCTCGGTCCACCCACGTCGACTCCTCGACAGTACTGTCGCTCAACCCAGCCTCCAGACTCAGCCCACGCAACGGATTGAACCGTGACCCTAGAACGAACGCAGACCGTGCGCCACCGGTAGGCTCGGCCATGCTCTACTCACGAACGCCAGGCCGAGCGAGCGGCTCGTGCTGCTGAGGTTCAGCGCGTCCGTCTCGGTGATGCCACCGCCGTCGATCTGCATGACGCGCAGCGTCAGTGCGCCGTCCTCGTAGATCACTCCGAAGACGCGATCCCCCGAGCCCGCGAACTCGATCCGCATGCGGCCGTCACGATTCGGTCCGACGGACGGCCGCATGACTCCGTCGTCATAGACCGCGACTCCGGCATGCGTGCCGTTGGTTCGGTCCACCCGGCGCGAGACGGCGACCGATCCAGGGGCGTCCGGCAAGACCTCGATCTCGTACGCGATCAGATCCTCGGCCCCCGGGCCGGGACCCAGGGAGAAGATCGGCTCCGGGATCCGCGTCGCGAGGGGAACGCGACGAATCGCGTGCGCCCCGTTCAGGCCGACGTAGAGGAAGCGCCCGTCGGGGGACACGGCCAGCGCATCGGGCTCCGATCCGATGTGGATCGTGTGGGCGATCGAGCCGTCCGCCGGGTCGATCGCCACCACGTGATCGCGATACCCGTGGAGCCGGTTCGAGACGCTGGCGTAGATCAGTCCGCTGATGGGGTCGTGCACCAGGTCTTCGGCCGGGAGATCGACCGTCGTCAGTTCGGCGGTCGCCGTGGCGGTCATCCCCAGCAGAAGCGGGGCGACCAGCGCGATGAGATGGCGTGCGCGCATCGGACAGGCCTCCAGCCCCGAGCCGCTTGATTCTAGTGCCGGAGCGAGTACGGCGATGTGACGCAGGTCGAGTTGCAGCGGACGGTTCCCCGTCGCCGGGAGTCAGACGTGTCCGGTCAACTCGGCGAGCACTCCCACCACGAAGATCGCCGCATAGAGCCTGACGTACACTCTGCGGAACGTGGCGACTGCGCCCGCTTCCGCACGGCTCTCGATCAGGTTCCGGTACCCGAAGGCGGTGTACGTGAGGAAGAGCACGACGCTTCCGGCGAACGACCGAACGACGATCCACATCTCGGGACGGGCCACACAGACCAGAGGGGCGATCGTGTGGGCCAGAATGCCGAACCGCTTCTCGGTCTTGGGGTACATCAGGAACCAGAGCGTGTAGTCGATCACGAACTTCGAATCGAGGTTCTCGGCGACGTAGAAGAAGCGCTCCGACTGCACCATCCGCATGTCGAGCAGCTGGTGGATCAGATAGAGCGGAGGGATCAGATACAGCGCCCTGAACTTGCCCGTGCCGCTCTTGAACTGGTCGACGCCGACCAGAAGGACGTTGAGCCCGACGAAGAAGATCACGATCCGCGTGAACTGCTCGTCGGTGAAGACGAGCGGCGAGTAGATCAACAGGATCGCCTGGAGGACGAAGAGCCCGTACTTGATCCGCGAGACCACGTGCTCGGACCAGACGGGCGAGAAGACGTCCTTGCCCGCGAGCGACAGCACGACCGGGGCGAGGGGGACGACGACGTACAGCAGCGTCGACGTGTACGTGTTCAGCGTCGCCGAGTATGTGCTGACCCACATCACGAACAAGGCGATCAGGGTCGTGGCGCAGAGCCGCGACGAGAGCTGTGCCATGTCATCTATGGATAGGAAATCCAACTGGGGTGGGACGGTTTACGAAGGCAAGGTGGTGAGGCGTTTCAGGAGGGCGCGAGCGAGGGGTGGGATGGTGCGGATCGGGCTGAGGCGGGTGTGACCGGGGTGGTCCGGGCCGGATGAGGTCGTGCGACCGGGGGGGGCGCGGATGGGCGGGTGGTCCGCAGGCAGCGGCCGAGCCTCGGGATCTGGGCGGATCAGGCGCTCCAGGTGCCGTCGTCTCGGGGGAGGCTCTGATCGAACGGGTCGCGCCCTGGTTGGGGATCGTGCGCGGTGTCCCAGGGCGAGGGCGGATCGTGGGCGAGGAGCTCGGTCTGCGGCGGGCCCCGGGCCGGAGCGACCGGGGGCGGATGCTCGGGAATGGGCAGGTGTCGGAGGATGGGCCGCACGACACCAGGGTCGGTGAGGAAGGCGAGGATCCGCATTTCACCGAGGCAGGCGGGACAGAGCAGCGGCAGCACGTCGTAGATGCGAGCGAGCAGGACGGCCC
>CAZBHZ010000047.1:0-11169 GCA_964492085.1 uncultured Gemmatimonadaceae bacterium
GAGCACATCGTCCGGCAGGTCCATGCCGTAGAGCTTCCAGAAGGCGTGGTAGTCCCGGTAGTAGTCGAAGTACTCGTCCGCGGTCTCGAAGACCCGGAAGAAGTACGGGTATTCATCGGGCTGGAACGAGTCTTTTCCGAAAAGGATACGGTCCTTGTAGCGGGCGAAGAACTCGGCGGCGAAGCGGGGCTGGCGTCCGAGGTCGTACAGGACCGCGCCGACCTCGCCAAGCACATTGGGATGTGCGTCGAAGATCTCCCCGAGGCGTGCGAGGTCGGCCGTATGCCACCCCATATGCGCGAGGATCCATGTCGTGTTGGGATGCTTCATGAGCATCCGGTTACGCTCCTCCATCAGGTCATCGAAGGAGGGGAAGCGGTCGCGATCCATGAATCGGCGATTCTCGAAGAGCGCGAGCTCGAGCCACCGCTCGTTCGTGTAGTCGAGTGGTTCGAAGAACTCGGGGGGATCCGCCGTGTGGACGAAGACCGGGATGCCGAGTCGACCGGCGGTTTCCCAGACGATGTCCAGCTCGGGGTCGTCCATCTCGAGGCGAGAGCCGTCCGTCTTCGTGTAGTAGAGTCCGAACGCCTTGCTGATCTCACCGATCCCGACCGCACCGGCGGCCACGTCCTCTTCGAGTTGTGCCGCGATTCGGGCACCGGAGCCGGGGCCGACGTTCTGGAGATCGAGAGACGCGAAGAAGACGAAGCGGTCTTCGTGTCCGGCCTCACGCACGGCTTCGATCTGACTTCGGAGTCTCTGACCGGAGCTCGGACGCGCCTGAACCATGACCCCGATGTTCAGCCGGTCCATCTCACCCAACACGCGTTCGATCGTCTCCCGGCTGTCGAGTGTCGGCGGATGACCGTGGATGTCGACGAGGGGGAAGCGGGCACGAGGAACCTCGTGCTCCGGCACCACCAGCGTGGATTGCGGCTTGTACTCCGTGATCGACGGTGGTGGGATCGTGGGTTGTCGGTCCTGCCCGGGACGACGCTGCTGCGCGTCACATGCGATGGGCGCGGCGCAGACGATGATCAGGAGGAGGGCGCGTGGGCGGGTCATGAAACGCATCGGAGTCGACTCGGGTCGTTGGGATCGGGCCAAGCTGGGGCTGGCCACGAATGCTGTACAGAGTGGAAGAGGGAGCGTTCCTGGGTCGGGGGCAGGAACCGCCCTGTCTCGCCACAAATTGGGCCGGGGCTTCCGGGTGGCCCGCCCCTCGCCCGAGGGCGATCTTGGGCGATCTCGATTCGAGCCGGTCCGCCCGGAGCTCGAGTAGACTTTCGCCAGGAGTGCAGGATGTCGAAGCGTGTTTGGCTGCGTGGGGTGCTGTGTGCCGGGTTCCTCACTGCAGCATCGGCGGTTCCGTCTCAGGCCCACGCCCAGGATCAGGACGAGGTCGACGAGGCGACCGAGCTTCTCAAGGAAGGTCTCCCGCTGACCCCCGAACGCACGCTGTCGGGGACCTTCACGGAGGGCTCATGGATCTCCGTGGACGTGAGCCCCGACGGACAGACCCTCGTCTTCGATCTGCTCGGCGATCTCTACACGATGCCCTTCTCCGGCGGACAGGCGACGGCGCTGACGCAGGGCATGGCCTTCGATGGTCAGCCGCGTTTCAGTCCGGACGGTCGATCGGTCGTCTTCGTCAGCGATCGCAGCGGAGGTGACGCCGTCTGGACGATTTCGCTCGACAAGGCCGACACGACCCGGATCACGCGTGGCGAGCGGAGCGCATTCCAGTCACCCGAGTGGACTCCGGACGGGAACTACATCGTCGCGACGCGTCAGAGCCCGGGGCAGGGCAAGCTGTGGATGTACCACCGAGAGGGTGGCGGCGGCATCCAGCTGATCGAGGAGCCCGGGAATGCCCGGACCACCGGGGCGGCGTTCGGCTCTGACGACCGGTTCATCTGGTATGGTCGCCGGACGGGGACGTGGCAGTACAACTCGCCCGGACGGGACTATCAGCTCTGGGTCTACGACCGGGAAACCGGTGAGAACAGTGCGCGGTCCGGTCGATACGGCGGTGCGTTCCGGCCGACGCTGTCACCGGACGGTCGGTGGCTCGTGTACGGGAGCCGACACGTGTCGGAGACGGGGCTCCGGATCCGTAATCTCGACACGGGAGACGAGCGCTGGCTCGCCTTCCCGGTGCAGCGGGACGAGCAGGAGTCACGGGCTGCCCGAGACGCGTACCCGGGCATGAGCTTCACGCCGGACTCACGTGAGGTGGTGGCCTTCTGGGGTGGTAAGATCTGGCGAGTACCGATCGACGGGAGCGAGGTGGTCGAGATTCCCTTCCGCGTCGATGTCGAACTGCCCATGGGCCCCGAAGTCGACTTCGACTACCCGATCGAGGACGGCCCGACCTTCGTCGCCAAGCAGATCCGGGATCTCGCGCCGTCTCCGGACGGACGGCACCTCGCCTTCACGATCATGGGGGACGTCTACGTCAGGGAATTGCCCGACGGGGAGCCGGAGCACATCGCCTCGATGGAGGCGATGGCTGCGCAGCCTTCGTGGTCGCCGGACGGTGAGCGCCTCGTGTTCGCCTCGTACTCGGACGCCGAGGGTGGGCAGCTCTACACGGTCGATCCCGACGGAGACGGTCTCGAGCGGATTACCTCCGAGGCCGCGTTCTATACGCAGCCAGTCTTCTCTCCGGACGGCGCCCGTGTGGTCGCGATCCGGGGGCCGCGCATCGCCTACGAGGAAGCCCTGACCCAGGGGGTTCCTCGCGGCTCGGTCGATCTGGTCTGGGTGCCGTCGACCGGAGGAGCGGCGTCCGTGATCACCCCCGTTGCGGGCTTGAACGCCCCCCACTTCGTACGGGGATCCGATCGTATCCACGCGACGCAGTCGGGTGTGGGTCTGGTCTCGATGCGGTGGGACGGGACGGACCGGCGTGAGCACGTACAGGTGCGGGGAGCGAGCCCGGGTGGAGGACAGGGCCCGGCCGCATCGATGATCCGCATGGCGCCCGAGGGCGACCAGGCGATGGCGCTCGTCGGGAACCAGCTCTACGTGGTGACCGTGCCGTACGGCGTCGGCGCCGAGGCCCCGACCATTTCGGTGGCGAACCCCTCGTCGGCCGCATTCCCGACCGAGCAGCTGACGGATATCGGGGCCCAGTTCCCGGCATGGGGCGCGAGCGGACGGGAGGTGCACTGGGCGCTCGGAAACGCACACTTCGTCTACGATCTGGATGCCGCGCAGGCGTTTGCGGACAGCGTGGATGCTGCGCGCGCGGCCGAGGACGAAGCGGAGGAGGAGGCTGGTGAGGAGGAGGAGGCCGATGAGGACGAAGCCGACGACGAGGATGATGACGAGGAGGACGAGTATCGGCCTGCCGAGTCCCGCATCACGGTGGAGGTGGAACGTGACACGCCGGAGGGCGTGCTCGCTCTGACCGGTGCCCGGATCATCACGATGAAGGGGGACGAGGTCTTCGAGCAGGGAGATATCGTGATCCGGAACAACCGGATCGAAGCCGTGGGTCCATCGGGCAGTGTCACCATCCCGGGGGACGCCGCCCGCATGGACATGGCCGGCCGGACCATCGTGCCCGGCTACGTCGACACCCACGCCCACCTGCGGGCGTCGTTCAACGTGCACCGCGCGCAGCCGTGGTCGTACGCGGCCAACCTCGCGTACGGTGTGACGACGGCGCGCGACCCGCAGACCGGATCCAGCGACGTACTCTCGTACGAGGACTTCATGCGCGCCGGGCGCATGGTCGGGCCTCGCATCTACAGCACGGGCCAGGGTGTCTTTTCGGGTGAGGGGATCAGCAGCCTCGACGAAGCCCGCGACGTCCTCCGACGGTACTCGGACTATTTCGACACCAAGACCATCAAGATGTACGGTGCGGGGAACCGGGAAGTGCGCCAGTGGATCATCCAGGCCGCACGTGAGCTGGAACTCATGCCGACCACCGAGGGCAGCCTCGACCTGCGTCTCAACCTGACGATGGCGCAGGACGGGTATTCCGGGACGGAGCACAACCTGCCCGGCGTGCCGCTCTTCGACGACGTCGTCGAACTCGTGGCGCAGTCCAACATGGCGACGACCCCGACCATCGTCGTGACGTACGGCGGTCCATGGGCCGAAAACCTCTTCTACACGACGACCGACGTGTTGCGAGACGAGAAGCTCGCGACCTTCACGCCGTGGGAGGAGATTTATCAAAAGGCCGCCCGGCGAGCCGGGGGTGCCGGCTGGTTCGACGAGTCGCAGTACATCCATCGTGAGATTTCCGACTTCCTCGACGACGTGGTCGAGGCCGGCGGCCGGGCCGGGGTGGGAAGTCACGGACAGCTTCAGGGGCTCGGCTACCACTGGGAGCTCTGGCTTACGGGAGCGTCCGATCGGATGACGAACCACGAGGCGCTCCGGATCGCGACGATCATCGGCGCCGACGCGCTCGGCCTGGATCAGGATCTTGGATCGCTGGAGCCGGGCAAGCTGGCCGACCTGGTCGTGCTCGACGCCAACCCGCTCGACGACCTGTACAACTCGAATACGGTCCGCTGGGTGATGATGAACGGCCGCATGTTCGAGGGCGACACCCTCCATGAGACGTGGCCCGAGCAGCGCCCGGCGCAGGGCTTCTACTGGCAGAGCACCGGTGCCATTCCCACCCGAACGACGGGGAACGAGTAGTCCGTGGATGCACCGAATCCGCGTGGGACGCGGGCTCCGCTTGCCGACATCCGGGTCTGCGATGTCACGCAGAACCTCGCGGGACCGTTCTGTGCGCAGATCCTGGCGGATCTTGGAGCCACCGTGATCAAGGTGGAGCCGCCCGGGGGTGACCTCGGGCGGCTCTGGGGACCGCCGTTCTGGGGGGAGGATTCGACGCTTTTCCTCTCGGCGAATCGAGGGAAGCGAAGCATCGTCCTCGACCTCAAGCAGGAGGCCGGGATGGATGTGCTTCGTCGGATCGCCACCTCCTGCGATGTCTTCGTCCAGGCGTCCCGGCCAGCCGCGTCCCGTCGTCTGGGTATCGACGCCGCGTCGGTGCGCGCGTGGCGAGAGGACATCGTACACATGTCGCTCAGCGCGTACGGCCAGGACGGTCCGATGAGTGAGCAGCCCGGCTACGACCCGCTCATGCAGGCCTATGCGGGCATCATCTCCGTGACCGGAGAGCCCGGGGGGGCACCCACGCGTGTGGGTGGCTCAGTAGTCGATTTCGGCACGGGGATGTGGGCGGCGCTGTCCATTCTCGCGGCCTTGCGGGAGCGTGACCGCAGCGGTGCCGGAGCGGCGCTCGAAGCTTCTTTGATGGACACGTCCCTGGCGTGGGTCTCCTACCACATGATGGGGTTCATGGCGACCGGTCGTGTACCGGGCCCGATGGGTTCGAGCCTGGGTGCGATCGCGCCATACCGGGCGTTCCGGACATCCGACGGACACGTCATGATCGCGGCCGGCAACGACGCGATCTTCAGCCGTCTCTGCACCGCGCTCGACCTACCGGAGCTCGCCGAGGATCCCCGCTTCGTGTCGAACCCGGAGCGCGTCGCCCACCGGGCCGAACTGGATCCTCTGGTGGAGGGGGCAACCGGCCGCCTCACGACCGAGGAACTGCTTCGCAGGGCGAAGGAGCACTCGATCCCGGCGTCGGCGATCCAGTCCATCGACGAGGTCGTAGACGACCCGCAGGTGGAGGCCGCGGGCATGTTCCCGTCCGTCGTGCACCCGGCTGTCGACGGCTACCGGGACGTATCGCTGCCGCTGCGTATGGATGGAGCCCGGCCCAGAGCGGAAGGGGTCCCGCCCGCCCGGGGCGAGCACAGCGTGGAGATCCTCGAGGAGCTCGGCTTCGATGGGGACGAGATCGAAACCCTCCTCGAGACCGGGACGGTCAGCCAGGGCGATCGACCTCGGAGCCCGAGGGAGACGAGGAAGCAGGGCAGGCGCCACAACGGCTGAGATGGTGCGACGTCGGACGAACGACGCGTCGAGCCGTCAAGGTCAGTCCGGCACGAATGCGACGCGGAATCCGATAAACGGCCGTCGCGCGCCCGGGTCGGCACCTCCGCGATTCGCCGTGCGGATCATCTGCTCGGCGTCTCCAAACGATCCCCCGCGCATGACCCACAGGGCCTCACTTCGCATCGTCTCGCCATCGTCCGTGTCGGTGAACGGATAGGGCTGATACGGGCTGATCGTCCACTCCCACACGTTGCCGCTCATGTCGGCCAGACCATGCGCGCACGGGGGGCAGTCGAACGAGCCCACCCGGGCGGTGCCACGTGCCCGATAGTTGGCGAACCCCGGCTCCGGCGTGTCGCCCCATGGATAGATCCGGCCGTCGGCTCCGCGCGCGGCCTTCTCCCATTGAGCCTCGGAGGGAAGGGTGACGCGCCAGCCGTCCTGCAGGAGTCCGGCCACCACAGGATCGAGGTCTCCCGCGTCGGCACGCGTGCGGAGTTCGCCATCCAGCCAGTCGGCATAGGCGATCGCGTCGGTCCATGCGACCCACGTCACCGGATGGTCGGGTGGCGCCTGAACAGCCTTCGGGTCGAGCACCGGATGGCCGGAGGCGTTCAGGAAGGCCGCGTATTGGGCGACCGTGACTTCGTAGCGGGCCATGTAGAAGGTGGACAGGTTCGGCTGTCCCTGCACGCGACCGTTGCCCCACCACTCGACGTTGAAGCTGAGCGAATCCCGCCCTGGATCGCTTCCCATCGCGAAGCGTCCCGCGGGGATCTCCTCGAAGCCGAGCATTGGGTCGTCCGGGAGCCAGGCGAGATCCGGCCGGAATCCCGCGAGTTCGGACGGAAGAGAGACACGAGGACCTGAACCGTCCTCATCCCCCGCCGCGCCGTCCAAGTCGGGGTCCGGAGCCACCGCCAGCGCGAGCCAGGAGAGAGCGACGAGCACGACCGCGGCGATGACCACCCCCGTCGATCGCATCGCAGCCCCCGCAGGGTCGGCGGGCGATGGTTCGAACGAGCCTTCGGTCACGAGCGGCTCGCGACCCTCTGGCAGGCGAAGGACCACTCGTGCGCGCACGCGCGATCCAGGAGCTCGGGGATCTCCATCTCCATCAGATTCAGGCCGCCCTCACGGAGCAGGAGGCGCAGGTCGAGCGGCCTGGGCTCCGTGCGGAGCGAGCGAGACGGGTCGAGCAGGTTCATGCACGCGGGCTGATACCGGAGTTCGCAGGCCCGGGCCAGATACGATCGCCCGAGCTCGGCATCGACTTCGGTGATCGCACCGCTGCGGTAGTGGATCCCCAGCTCGTTGCAGGCCCACGCCGAGTTGTCCCCGCAGTAGCTGGCCTCGAGCTGGATCAGTCGGTCGCACGCATTGCCGCGGCCGTCCGCGCACGCCAGCTCCCAGAAGGGCAACGCGTCTCCGGTGTGCTGCCCGTCGGTGCGGCCGGTCATGCTCATCGCACCGAAGAAGAGGACCCAGACCGCCATGCGCATGAGGTTCAGCCGCGGGCTCACCCAAACCGGGCGGGCCGCGATTTCCGTCGCTGCCGTCCACGCCTCGGTCCAGTCCCGGTTTCGAACGAGCTGGTCGATCGCGCGCACGCTGAGATTCAGCAGCGGCACGCACAGGAGCTTGTCGTAGAAGGTGGGCGCGCCCATCGCACCGAGTAGCGTGTAGAGACCGAAGACGCCCACCCCGTACAGCCCTCCGAAGATCGTCTTCCCGACCGGCGTGCGAGGAGAAGTCGACGGGTCGGTGATCAGGAGGTGCAGGCCGAGGAACACCGCCGCGGGGATTTCCGAGTCGATAAAGTAGGGAACGCCAGTGATCTGGAAGGACGCGGCGCTCAGCAGGAAGAGGACGGCGGCTGCCGTACCCGCGACGAGGGTGATCTCGAAGAAGTACATCACGACGAGACCGACCAGGAAGAGGAAGAGGTAGATCCTCGGCGCCAGCGTGAGCGTCGACGCGATTTCCTGACCCCACGTGAGGCCGGTGCTTCCCGAAGCGATCAGGACCAGAGAGAAGAGTCCGAGCGCGAAGGCTGACGGGTTGAAGATGTGGGCCGAGCGGCCATCACGCTGCCACCGGATGAACTCCTTCCCCAGGAAGCCCACCGCGATCATCAGGAACTGCAGATAGAACCAGTCGTCCCGGAACCAGAGGAAGAGATTGATGCTCCCAATGATCGGGATGGGGCCGAACCCGAGCGTGTACGCCCGACCGCGCGACCACGACAGCAGCATCGAGAAGCCGTAGGCGAAGAGCAGTTGGGCTCCGATCAACAAGCTCATGTCGTAGACCGGGCGCCAGTACCATCCCCAGTACGCATAGACCGCGAACTGACAGAGGGCCTGGATGTAGTGCTGAGCTCGAAGCGTCGTCTCGATCCGGCCAGCCGCCCGTCTCAGCCTGGGCACGGCGATCAGGAGGATGCTCCACACGCCGAGGACGCCTGCAGCCCCGAGGAAGGACTGTGTGAGAAGTGCGCTCGACTGCACCCGTCCGGATTGGGCGAGTGCGGCGATCGTCCCTCCCAGGATGAGCGGCATCAGGAGGTTGGCGACGGTACGCTCGACAGGTGTAGCGGAGCTCTGCGACATGGTGGCGCGGCGGCGGAGATCGACGGGCGCAAGCTAGAGAGGAGATCTCATGCTCGACAGCGCCCATGTCCCGCCGGAAGGGGGTCGCCTACTTTGGACGCCGATCCATTCGGAGCTGCTCGCAAGTCGAAGGCGAAGGCTCCCAGCCGTGAGAACCGTGACGGGGCGCACCATGATCCGAACTACCGCACTGCTTGGCACGATCCTCGTACTCGGGGCGTGTGCCGCCGAACCCGATGATACCGCAATGGCGGGCGCCACCGCGTCCGGCGATGTCCCCGCCTTCACAGTCGATCCAACGTGGCCGCGTACCATGCCGAACGACTGGATCATGGGGTCGATCACCGCCGTGTTTGTCGACGCGCAGGATCATGTGTGGGTGACCCACCTCCCGGAGACGCTCACGCCGGAGGAGACGTCGGCTGTGCAGGAACCGCCGATCGGCCTCTGCTGCCGCCCGGCGCCGGTCGTCGTCGAGTTCGACTCGGACGGAAACGTGGTCCAGGGATGGGGCGACCCCACGACGCAGGACGTATCCGACTTCCCGAGGAACGCGCATGGGCTCTTCGTGGATCATCAGGACAACGTGTGGGTCGGCACGTACCGCCATCACCGGGTAATGAAGTTCACGCGGTCCGGCGAGTTGCTCATGCAGATCGGTGAGTACGACGAGACGGGCGGAAACGCCGACACCGAGTTGCTTGGTGGTCCCGCCGGCATCTGGGTGGATCCCGGCACGAACGAGGTCTTCATCGCAGACGGGTACCGCAACCGCCGTGTGATCGTCTTCGATGGCGACTCCGGCGCATATCTACGGCACTGGGGCGCGTACGGGGAATTGCCGCAGGACGAGTATCAGTACGACTTCGGCGGCACGGCGCATGCCTCAGATCCGCCGACCCAGATGTCCACGGTGCACGGCCTCGTCGGTTCGAGCGACGGGCTCATCTACGTGGCAGATCGGCGGGGCAACCGGATCCAGGTCTTCCAGCAGGACGGCACCTTCGTCACCGAGAAGATCATCGAGCCGAATACCCTCGCGTCCGGGTCGGCTTTCGTCATCCAGCTGTCGCCGGACGCGGACCAGGAGTGGCTGTATCTCGCCGACGGGACCAACCACAAGGTCTGGATCCTGCGTCGCAGCGACCTCGAGGTCGTCGGTGACTTCGGCAGGGGCGGGCGCCAGGTCGGCCAGTTCCTGCGCCCCCACGGCATGGGGGTCGATTCGCAGGGCAACATCTACGTGGGCGAAGCCTCGACGGGTCGCCGAATCCAGAAGTTCAGCATCTCGGGAGGCTGATTCCATGAACGTGCGCGCTCTTTCGCTTGGCCTCTTCGCCTCCCTGGTCTTGGTCGGCACGCCAGGCCAGCTGTCCGCCCAATCCGCGTCCGAGATCGTCGACGCCATGCTGGCGGAGTACGAAGCCAGGATCGCGAACGTGGAGAATTACACGCTCGTTCAGGCGGTGATGGGCTTCGAGGCGGTCACGTACTACGAGAAGGAGATGTCCGACGGCCGACCGGTCTTCCGGACGAGCATGGCCGGAGTGGCAGCCCAGGAGGGGTCACCGGCTACCGGCATCGACGACGTGTATGCCCTCGGCGAGGATCTGGCGAACCGTTCCGAGTATCGGGGTCGAGAGAGGATCAACGACTACGACGTGCATGTCCTGGAGATCAGCGATCTGCGCGGTACCGGCTTCGGCACCAACGTGGCTCAGGATTCGGAGTTCGAGCCGACGCGGGGTCGCGTGTATCTCGATGTCGATACCTACACCCCCCGCCGCTTCATCTTCGAAGGGGAGATGACGCGGGATGCATCCGTCATTCCGCTCACGGCCACCATGGACATGGGTGACTACCGGGAGGTCGAAGGTCTGCTCGTCCCGTTCCGCACGATGACGACCATCGAGGGCCTGGGCGCGGCGATCGATCCGGAGATGCGTGCCCAGTTCGAGGAGATGCAGCGTGAGCTCGAGGCGATGCCTGCCCAGCAGCGTCAGATGGTCGAGGCCATGATGGCCGATCAGATGAGGCAGTTCGAGGCGATGATGTCCGACGATGCCGCACCCATGGTGATCGAGGTGCTGGTCACGGAGGTCCGGGTCAACCAGGGCCCGCCACGCTGAGTCGTACCGCCCGATCCGGCCCATCTACGCCCTCTGCCCGGCCACTCCGGCGTGAGTGCTGATCGTTACAATTCTGGGCCCAGACCGGGGAAGGCCGGGAATCGGACGAATTGGCGCAAACGTTCGGCAAAAAGTGTCGCACTCCCGCAACAAGTGCTGCCTGCACGGTCCTGGTTATACCCCTGTGAATACGACCTAAAGCGTTCAGGACTAATGAGTTGTGGTGTTTTTGGCCTGCGGCATGGAGTTGGCCCGGGCTTTGCCTAAGAAATAGGCGCTTGGTGGAATGTGGCTTGCGGGACGGAGCCGATCCGAGTCTTGCGTGCCGGGTGCACGAGGTTCTAAAATTGAAGTCCGCATCATGCGGAGTCGGGGTCCCCCCCCAGGTCAGAAAGAGAAGCGATCATGACGATGAAAGCGCTAAAATCGAGTGCCGCGGCGGTGGTTGCGCTGGTGGCATTGAGTGTGCCGGCTCAGGC
>CAZBHZ010000047.1:11269-13928 GCA_964492085.1 uncultured Gemmatimonadaceae bacterium
CAAGAGAGGCCCCGACCGTCGGTCGGGGCCTCTTCTTCTTATGCCTGTCCCACGGCCGGCCCCGCATACGCTCTTGAGAGACGCCTCGACGGCGCGGCACTTCGGACGACCTGACCCGCAGACACGGTCAAGGTGTCTGAATCGGTCAGCCTGACCGACCTGTGCACAGGCCCATTGGTGGCCATAAAGCATTGACCAGTAATGGTTTGCGACACTCTGGCGGTTTGGCATCGCCCATGCTCTTAGCGAGGGCAAAAGAAATATCGGGCTGCGGGGCCGCTGAAACATCCGGCTCGCCGGATGAATGCAAGGATACAAGGCTGAATCCCCCCAGGGCCGGCCCCGCAGCCCGCCCAACTACCCCCCAGGGAACGTGCCCCCACCCCCCGCATCGGGTGGCGCGTTGGCCTCGCAGGCTTCGCCTGCGGGGCCGTTCTTTTTTCTCTTGATGAGGTTGGGCTCGGGATGTAGACAGTATGTCATGTCTGCTTCCGAAAACCGTGTCATCCGCGTTCTGCTCGCCGACGACGACCCCGATCAACTCCTCCTCAATGAGTCGATCCTGCGCGAAGCAGGGTGGGCTCCGACGGACATTGCGAAAGTGCCGGACGGCCGCGAAGCTCTGCGGGCGCTTCGCGAGGAGGTCTTCGATGTGGCTGTACTCGACCTGAGTATGCCCGCGCTCGATGGACTCGAAGTGTTCGAGGCGATCGAGGGGGACCCCCACCGACCTCAAGTGATCTTCCTGAGCGGGAAGGGCACGGTGGCGACCGCGACGAAGGCCATGAAGCTGGGTGCCTACGACTTCCTGGAGAAACCGGTCGACGGCGATCGACTGGTGGCTCTCGTGTGGAGGGCGGCCCAGACGCATGAGGCGATCGGGAAGGGGGAACGTCTCAGAGCTGCTGCCCAGCGCCAGGCGTCGAGCGTGTCCATCATCACCCAGGACAAGACGCTGACGGATTCTCTGGCCATGCTGGCCCGTGTTGCGGCCTCCGACGTCTCTGTCCTGGTGCATGGGGAGTCCGGGACAGGAAAAGAGCTGATCGCCCGTGAATTGCATCGTCTATCGGGACGTGCCGACGCACCTCTGGTGGCGCTGAACTGTGCCGCGGTCGCCGAGTCTCTGGCCGAGTCCGAGCTCTTCGGTCATGAGAAGGGGGCGTTCACGGGTGCGGCATCGCGCAAGATCGGGCTTGTAGAGATGGCCGATGGTGGGACGCTATTCCTCGACGAAATCGGGGACATGGCCCTCCCACTGCAGGCAAAGCTGCTCCGGGTGCTCGAGACGCATCGGTTCCGGCGTGTTGGCGGGGTCAAGGAGTTCCCCACGAACTTCCGACTGGTGTCGGCCACGAACCGACCGCTGCAGAAGCTGGTTGACGAGGAGGCGTTCCGGGCGGATCTCTTCTACCGGATTAACTCGATCGTGCTGGACCTCCCGCCGCTCAGGGAGCGACCGGGTGATATCGAGCTCCTCGTTTCGCATTTCCTGGAGGAGTTCAAACCCGGGGAATCAGACTGGTGGTCGGTCGACGCGGATGCGATGGCGCTTCTCGAGTCGTACGGCTGGCCCGGCAACGTTCGGGAGCTTCGCAATGTGGTCGAGCGCCTGGCGCTGCTCGTGCGAGGGCAGACGATACGGGCGGCGGACCTGGCGGGTTCTCTGGCGTCCGGTCCGGTGCTCGAGGGAGCGGTTCTGGCCGAGCCGGAGGGTGACGGCGTTCGCCGACTACCCTCTTTGAATCTCGATCGACTCGAGCGCATGGCCATCGAGCGGGCGCTCGAGGAATGCGAGTGGCATCAGGGGCGAGCCGCCGACATGCTCGGCATCTCACCCAGGACCCTGCATCGGAAGATCCGCGCACTCGAACTGTCGCGCCCACGCTGAGTCGTTCGCCCGCGGCGTGCGGGCCCTGCGATACGGAGTTTTAGCGCAGGAACTGTGAGCCGGAGCCCGTGAGCGGAGTGGGGCAGTGTCCGCCTCCGCTCAACGCGGAGCCGATGCTACTGAGCAATCCGCCCAGTCCGCCGCCCGAGCTCTCGACCTGAATGGCACCCGCGAGAAGATCTCCGTACAGGGCGTTCATCAAATCCTCGTCGTCACTGATCAGGTCCAGATCTTTGAACGTCACGACGGGGCGACCCTCGCGTGGCCGATTGAGCGCCGCTGTAGCCGGCTCGATACCGGCGAACAGTGCTTCGAGCGCGGCCGCATCCCCTCCTGCGGTCGGGATCTCTGCTGTCGCTCCCGCCGTCGAAGCCGTGGGCCGTGGGGCTTCAGCCGCGGTCATCGGTGGCGTCGGCTCCGCGAGTTGCACCACCTGGACCGCATCGAAGTTCTCCAGCGGGCGTTCGGACCTCGGAGCGTCCACGTCCCCGGGGCCCACGCCCGGTACCGTCACCACAACCAACGCAGTGATGTGTGCTGCGACCGAGATGGACAGGCCTGCGAACAGGGCCTTTCGATCGCGAGCTACACTTTTCGCATTCGTCATGAGTGACACTCCTGCACGCGCGACCGGCTGCGTTGATCCATCCTGACCGTAAGACGAGATCACCGGTCCAACATGCACAGGTGAGCGGTCCATCGCCGAATACTCAAGATGGGGGGCATTGTGCCGCCGCCGCCAGCCAGTGCGCCGACGGCGCCCCACGC
>CAZBHZ010000047.1:14028-15338 GCA_964492085.1 uncultured Gemmatimonadaceae bacterium
CGTGGCGCCGCCTTCGGCGTCCGTGATTGCGGCGCTCGACGTGGCGCGGCTTCAACTGATCGATACGCAGTCCGGGGAGGTGGTTGATTCGATCGAGCGGGCCATCGATCCCAGCCAAGTCGAGTGGACCTTCGAATTTACGCTGCAACTGCTGGAGGATCAGGTCCTCGACCTCAGGCTCGATATCGAGCTGATCGATGAGGAACCCGCAGTCGACGTGGTCGAGTTCGCGGGCCGCACGGAGTTCGCGGTTCAGGCGTCGTTCGAGCCCACGGAGATACGGGAAATCAACCTGGGGCGTGGCCCCCTGGAGAATCTCTCCATCACGGATCTCCGGTTCGTTGATCCGCGAACGAAGATTCAGGAAGGTGGGTCCCAGCGTCTCCGTTTGGAAACGGTCGGCGCCCGGGCTGGACAGAAGATCTTCTTCGAGTCGACCGATCCGACGTTCGCGACTGTCGACAGTGCGGGACGGGTCGCTGCCCTGGTGCCCGGCAACACGATGATCATCGCGAGGGCCGGACAGGAAGCGGACACCCTGAATCTCACGGTCGGCGAGGTGAATCTGCCGGCTGCAGAGGTCCTCCAGGCGAGTTTGGTTCCGCAGTCGGACTACGTGACGGACGACCTGTTTATTGCGTCGCTCGAGGACTCGAGTGCCGCGGGTGAGATCCGCGGGGCATTGCAACGACTGACTACTGAAATGCTGGCCGGCCGCGGCTTTGAAGCCGTCGGTCGTTTCGAAGAAGCGCAGGCTTTGTGGGAAGAGTACGGGGATGAGGAAGGGACGAACCTGCGGTTCCGTGATGGGCCCCAATTGGGAGTGTTCTACATCACGCTCGTACACGCTGCCGATGTTTTGGGCATCGACTTCCCCTGACCATTCGATCTATGAGATCCCAGAATTCACGGCTTGCAACGCGTGCACGGATCGCCTTCTTCTTCGGGGCGTTCGCGGCACTCGCCCTCGTCGCAACGCCAACGGGTGTCGAGGCTCAGACCTCTCCCTCAACTCTTAAGGCATGCTTCATTCCGGGCACGGGAACGCTGTATCTCGTCGGCGACGAGAATCTGCCGGACTCGTGTGTTCGCTCGGAGCACGTTCCGATCGAGTGGAATGAAGAGGGGCCGATCGGCGAGCAGGGGCTTCCGGGCTTGGCGTGTTGGGATCTCGACTCAGACGGTGTCCCGGATCCGTCTGAGGACGTGGATGGGAACTCGGTCTTCGATGCGAACGATTGTCGAGGAGAAGACGGAGCACAGGGTGAGCAGGGCCCACAGGGTCTGCCTGGACTTCAGGGCGAGCCGGG
>CAZBHZ010000048.1:0-13826 GCA_964492085.1 uncultured Gemmatimonadaceae bacterium
GTCGGTTCCCTCACCCCCTGTACGGAAAGGGCGTGAAGCGGAGCAAGAAGTACCACGCCCACGACGAGAACAACGAGTACCAGGTCGGGGACACCGTGCGCATCGTCGAGACGCGTCCGCTGTCGAAGACCAAGCGGTGGCGCGTGATCGAACTGATCGAGCGCCCGGTCTGACCGATAGCCAGAGCTAGAGAGACACCATGATTCAGCAAGAGTCGGTCCTCCGGATCGCCGACAACACGGGCGCCAAAGCCGCGCTGTGCATCCGCGTGCTCGGCGGCTCCCGTCGGCGCTATGCCGGCGTGGGCGACGTCATTGTCGCGACCGTCAAGGACGCCATCCCCAATGCGGGCATCAAGAAGGGGACCGTGGTGAAGGCCGTGGTCGTACGCACCGCAAAGGAGAGCCGCCGTCGCGATGGGACGTACATCCGCTTCGACGACAACGCGGCCGTGATCATCGATGACAACGGCGAGCCCAGGGGTACGCGCATCTTCGGCCCCGTCGGTCGTGAGCTCCGTGAGAAAAAGTACATGAAGATCGTTTCGCTGGCCCCGGAGGTGCTCTGATGGCCAAGCTCAAGATCATGAAGGGCGATCAGGTGAAGGTCATTCGTGGGAACTACCGCGACATGGTCGGCGCCGTCCTCGAAGTCTTCCCGGACAAGGATCGTGTCCGGGTCGAGGGCGTGAACATGCGCAAGCGCCACACCCGTCCGAGTCAGCAGAACCAGGACGGTGGCATCATCAGTTTCGAGGCTCCGATCCACATCTCGAACGTGATGCTCGTGGAGCCCGGATCGGAGGACGCGAGTCGGGTGCGTATCCGCGTCGAGGAAGACGGCACGAAGGAACGGATCTCCGTGAAGAGCGGGAATCCGATCGCCAAACCGCAGTAAGTCACGCGTGCCGGATACGCCTGGAGCGCCCGGCCGGTAACCGCCAAGAGGCAACGAAGTGGACAAGATTCAGCCGAGAATGAAAGCGCACTACGACTCGTATGTGCGCGCGAAGCTCCAGGAGGAGTTCGCGTTCTCGAACCCGCATCAGATTCCGAAGCTCGATAAGATCGTGCTCAACGTCGGGGTCGGCGAAGCCGCGAAGGATCAGAAGCTGCTCGACAGTGTGCTCGATGAGCTCGGGATCATTTCCGGCCAGAAGCCCAATACGAACCGCGCGAAGAAGTCGATCTCGAACTTCCAGCTGCGAGAGGGTATGCCGGTCGGGGCGTCGGTCACGCTGCGCCGTGATCGCATGTGGTTCTTCCTGGACCGCCTCATCAGCACCGCGATTCCCCGGATCCGCGACTTCCGTGGCCTGTCCACGAAGTCGTTCGACGGGCGTGGTAACTACACGATGGGGATCCGTGAGCAGATCATCTTCCCCGAGATCAACTTCGACAACGTCAAGAAGATCCACGGGATGGACCTCACGTTCGTGACGTCCACCGACAAGGACGACGAAGGCTTCGCACTGCTGCGTGCGCTGGGCTTCCCCTTCCGTGGAGAGGTGCCGGTTCAGGTCGGCGCTTCCGCATAAGAGAGAGAGAGTTAGATGGCCAGAAAGGCACTCGTCGAGAAGGGCAAGAAGAAGCCGAAGTTCGCGGTTCGGCAACGCAACCGTTGCCAGCGGTGCGGTCGCCCGCGCGCGTACCTGCGCAAGTTCGGCATCTGCCGAATCTGCTTCCGTCAGATGTCGCTTCGGGGTGAGATCCCCGGCGTGCGCAAGTCGAGCTGGTAGGAGAACCAAGTCATGATGACCGATCCCATCGCGGACATGCTCACCCGCATTCGCAATGCAGGACAGGCGAAGCACAAGTGGGTCGACATGCCCGTGTCGAAGCTGAAGATCGAAGTCGCACGCCTCCTCGAGGAGAGTCACTTCGTGCACGCCCACAAGGTGCTCGAAGACGGCCGTTTCGGTGTGCTGCGCGTGTATCTGAAGTACCACGATGACAAGCCGATCATCCGTCACCTCGAGCGCGTCTCGCGTCCCGGTCGCCGTCACTACGTCGGTAAGGACGAGATCCCGCGCGTTCGCAACGGTCTCGGCATTGCGATCATGTCCACCTCGGCGGGAGTCCTCTCCGACCGCGAAGCCCGTGCTCAGGGCGTCGGCGGCGAGGTCCTCGCTCGGGTCTGGTAAAGAGGCACCAACGATGTCCCGTATTGGAAGAATGCCTGTCTCGATCGCCAAGGGCGTCGAGGTCAAGCAGTCGAATGGCACGCTCACGGTAAAGGGCCCCAAGGGGACCCTCGAGCTGAACGTGCACCCGGAAATGAACGTGGTGGTCGAAGACGCCGAAGTACGCGTCGAGCGGCCTTCTGATCACAAGGATCACCGCGCCCTTCACGGTCTGACCCGCTCGCTGATCAACAACATGGTGGTCGGCGTCACGGACGGATTCTCCAAGACCCTGGAGATCATCGGCGTCGGGTACCGCGCCGAGGTGAAGGGGAAGGGAATTACGCTGCACCTCGGGTTCAGCCACCCCGTGAACTACGAGCCGGTCGATGGTGTGAGCCTCGAGTGCCCGAACCAGACGACCGTGGTGGTGTCGGGTGCGGACAAGCAGAAGGTTGGCCAGGCGGCGGCCGAAATTCGGTCGTTCCGCCCGCCCGAGCCGTACAAGGGCAAGGGCGTCCGTTATCAGGGCGAGCACGTCCGGCGTAAGGCCGGTAAGACCGCCGGAGCCTAGTGATGATCAAAGCAAGCAAGCTCAGGAAGAACCGCGCTCTGCAGCGGCAGCGCCGCCACTGGCGCGTTCGCAACAAGGTCGAAGGAACGACCGAGCGTCCGCGCCTCGTCGTCTCGCGCTCTCTGAAGAACATCGAGGGGCAGATCGTCGACGATTCCGCCGGGAAGACCCTGGTGGGGGTGTCGACGCTCTCCGCCGATTTGCGCGACTTCAAGGCCGAGGGTGGAAACCGTCGGACGGAGCACGCGTTCGCGGCCGGCAAGCTGTTGGCGGAGCGCGCCAAAGAGCAGGGAATCGATTCCGTGGTCTTCGATCGCGGTGGGTACAAATACCACGGGCGAGTGAAGGCTTTCGCAGATGGCGCCCGTGAGGGCGGCCTGGAGTTCTGATGGCAGACAACGAGCAGAAGCAGGATACGAAGAGCGCCGAAGGCGCCGAGACCGTGTCGGCTGGCGGTGACGCCGGTCAAGGCGGCGGTGGTCGCGGTGGTCAGGGTGGCCGTGGTCGCGGTGGTCAGGGTGGCCGTGGTCAGGGCGGTCCGGGCGGCCGGGGCCGTGGGGGCAAAGGTGGCAAGAAGCGTGACGATCGGCGCGGACGCGACAGCGACATGGTCGAGAACGTCATCTTCATCAACCGTGTCGCGAAGGTCGTAAAGGGTGGTCGCCGCTTCTCGTTCTCTGCCCTGGTGGCCGTGGGCGATCAGAAGGGCAACGTCGGGGTCTCGATCGCCAAGGCGAACGAGGTGGCCGAGGCCATCCGCAAGGCGTTCGAGCGGGCCAAGCGCAACATGGTGAAGGTCCCCATCGAGAACGGTACGCTCCCGCACGATATCGTCGGCGAGTGGGGTGCCGGTCGGGTGCTGATGCGCCCTGCCGCGCCGGGAACCGGAGTCATTGCGGGCGGTCCGGTCCGCGCCGTCCTCGAGGCGGCCGGTGTGACGGACGTGCTCACGAAGAGCCTCGGGACCAACAACCCGATCAACGTGGTACGGGCAACCATGAACGGACTCCAGGAACTCGTGACCGCCGAGCAGGCGGCCGAGGAGCGCGGGATCTCCGTCGAGGCATTGGGAGCACACCGTGGCTAAGAAGAGCGAGGCGAAGAAGGTCCGTATCACCCAGAAGCGCAGCGGGATTGGCCGTCAGGAAGGTCACCGCCGCACGATCCGGGCGCTGGGGATCAAACGCCACCAGCAGAGCGTAGTGCATGAGCTAACTCCGGCCATCGAGGGGATGATCAAGAAGGTCTCCTTCATGGTCGAGGTCGAAGAGGTCGAGTAAATGGCAGAGTTGCATGATCTGAGCCCCAGCAGTGGCTCCCACCGGGCACATAAGCGGAAGGGTCGCGGTCCGGGTTCAGGAAATGGAAAGACCGCAGGCCGCGGTCAAAAGGGGCAGAAATCGCGTTCGGGTGGAAGCGTGCACCCACGCTTCGAGGGCGGTCAGATGCCGCTCATCCGCCGCATTCCGAAGCGAGGCTTCAAGAGCCTCAACCGCGTCGAGTACCAGGTCGTGAACCTGCGCGACTTCGCCAAGGTGGAGGGTTCCGACATCTCCCCGGAGACGCTGAAGGCCGCTGGCCTCGTTCGATCGCTCAAGAAGCCGGTCAAGGTTCTGGCGGTGGGAGACGTGTCGGGAACGTTCACTGTCAGCGCCCACAAGTTCAGCGCCGCCGCCCAGGCGAAGATCGAAGCCGCAGGCGGTTCGGTCTCGGTGATCGGTTCAAGCTCCTCGGACGAGTAGGACACCGCTAAGTCATGGCGAACAACCCCGTCGCGAATCTCCTTCGGGCTCCGGAGCTCAAGGAGAAGGTCCTCTTCACGCTCTTCATCCTTCTGATCTACCGGGTCGGTGCGCATATCACCGTACCGGGGCTGGATGTAAACGCGCTCCGCGCGGCGTTCGGGAACCTGCAGAACACCTTCTTCGGCATCTACGACATGTTCGTGGGTGGCGGGCTGTCGCGTGCCACGATTCTCGCGCTCGGCATCATGCCGTATATCTCCGCGAGCATCATGTTCCAGCTTCTCGCGGCGGTCTTCCCGACCATCGAAAAGCTGCAGAAGGAAGGTGAGGACGGGCGCAAGAAGCTGACACAGTGGACGCGCTACACCACCGTCGCGTTGTCCGCCGCGCAGGCGTATGGGTACTCCGTCTTCCTGCAGTCGATTCCGGGCGCGGTCGCGAGCCCCGGCTTCAGCTTCATGTTCACGACGGTGATCGTGCTGACCGTCGGCGCGATCTTCGTGATGTGGCTCGGTGAGCAGATCACGGATCGCGGGATCGGGAATGGTATGTCGCTCCTGATCTTCTTCTCGATCATCGAGACGTTCCCCGCGGCCATCGGCCGTACGTGGGAGTCCTTCACGCTCGGCGAGATCGGGGCTTTCAGCCTCGTCGCACTGCTCGCGATGGTGGTCTTCATCACCGCAGCCGTGGTCGCGATGACGATGGCCGCTCG
The DNA here is from genome assembly GCA_964492085.1 of uncultured Gemmatimonadaceae bacterium. GTDB lineage: Bacteria > Gemmatimonadota > Gemmatimonadetes > Longimicrobiales > Gaopeijiaceae > UBA2589. The sequence goes on from CAZBHZ010000048.1 coordinate 5,157, forward strand.
GAAGATCCCGGTGCAGATCCCGCGCAAGGTCGTGGGCCGTGGCCGGATCCGTGAAGGCCAGAAGAGCTTCATCCCGCTGCGCGTGAACTCGGCGGGCGTCATGCCGATCATCTTCGCGCAGTCGTTCATCGTGGTGCCGGGTACCGCGGCGGCGTTTATGGATCTCGGCCCGCTGTCCGTCCTCGCGGACGCGTTCCAGCCGATGACGCTGACGTACGATATCACGTACGGCCTCCTCATCCTGTTCTTCACCTACTTCTACACGGCGATCATCTTCAATCCGGTCGACCTTGCGGAGAACCTGAAGAAGCAGGGTGCGTTCATTCCTGGCGTGAAGCCGGGTGCCCGCACGGCGGAGTACATCGACCGGGTGCTCACGCGGGTTACGCTGCCGGGCTCGATCTATCTGGCCATCATCGCCCTGGTGCCCTTCTGGATCATGGGCATCTTCGGGATCCAGACGTTCTTCTTTGGCGGTACGAGCCTCCTGATCGTCGTGGGTGTGGGACTCGACACGGTCCAGCAGGCGCAGCAGCTCCTTCTTCTGAGGCACTACGATGGCTTCATGAAGAAGGGTCGCGTGAAGATGCGCGGCCGCCAGCGGTACATGTAGCTCGACGGTACGGTTGAGGTAAGCCCGTCATGGTCGTGGTACTGCTTGGACCTCCCGGGGTCGGGAAGGGAACGCAGGCGGTTCGCCTGGTCGACGAGCTTGCGGCTGTGCACGTGTCCACTGGAGACCTGCTTCGCGCCGCGCGTCGGGAGGGGACCGAACTCGGGACGCTCGCCCAGGGCTTCATGGACCGCGGTGAGCTCGTCCCAGACGATCTGATTCTGGACCTCGTGAGGGAGCACCTCGCGGGGATCGACGCGACGACCGACGTGATGTTCGATGGCTTCCCACGCACGACTGATCAGGCCACCGGCCTCGACGGTGTGCTCGAGGCGAACGGGCGCAAGGTCGACACCGTGGTACTCTTCGAAGCGCCTGACGACGTCCTCGTGAAGCGCCTCTCGGGTCGCCGTAGCTGCCCCGACTGTGGGGCGGTCTACAACGCGTACTTCAGTCCACCAGCATCGGAGGGTGTCTGCGACCGCTGCGGGGCCACGCTGGTGCATCGCGCGGACGACGAGCCTGAGACGGTGAAGCGGCGTCTCGAGGTCTACCTCGATCAGACGGCGCCTCTCATCGCCTTCTACGAAGACCACTCGGCCGCGATGACGCACATCGCTGCGGATCGGCACGTCGACGAGATCTACGGGGAGTTCTGCTCGGCGGTGAAGGGCCCCGCCGGGGATGCGTCATGATCCATCTCCGGACGCAGGGCGAGATGGACACCATCGCCCACGGCGGTTCGATCATCGGGCGCTGCCATGCGGAGCTTTCCAGGCGGATCGTGCCGGGCGTTTCGACGCTCGAGATCGACACGTTTGTCGAGGAGTTCATCGTCGGCCACGATGGGGCGATTCCCGCCTTCAAGGGGCTGTACGGCTTTCCGGGCAGCGCGTGCATCTCGATCAACGAGGAAGTCGTTCACGGTATCCCGAGCGATGAACGGATTCTCAGCGAGGGCGAGATCGTCTCGGTCGACATCGGTGTCCGCCTGGACGGGTGGTACTCCGACTCGGCCCGCACCTTCGCGGTCGGTACGATCTCATCCGAAGCGCAGACGCTTCTCGATGTGACGTCGCGCTCCCTCGATGCCGCGATGGACGCGGCGGTGCCCGGCAATCACGTGGGTGACATCGGGGCCGCGGTCATCAAGGCGTGCGAAGGGATGAACTACGGGATCATCCGGGAACTCGTGGGGCATGGCGTCGGCCGTGAGCTTCACGAGGAGCCCCAGGTTCCCAATTATGGTCGGGCCGGCCACGGGCCGTTGCTGCGGGAGGGTATGGTGCTCGCGATCGAGCCGATGCTGTCTGCGGGCACGCCCCGGATCAAAACGCTCGAGGACGGCTGGACCGTCATTACGGCGGATCATTCACTGTCTGCCCACTTCGAGCACACGGTGGGACTTACGAAGGATGGACCGAGGATCTTGACCCTCGCGGAAGGTCCAGTCGGCGTCGGAAATCCCGCTCCCGACACGCCTTGAGAGGGTTCCCAGGGCTGGTTATACTTCCAAGCTCTGCTACAAACGGATTTGGAGACGAGAAGTGAAGGTCCGAAGCAGCGTAAAACCGATCTGTGAGCACTGCAAAGTGGTCCGCCGCAAAGGTGTGGTTCGCATCATTTGCTCACGGAATCCCAAGCATAAGCAGCGACAGGGTTAATCATGGCGCGTATTGCCGGAGTCGATCTCCCGCGTGGTAAGCGGATCGAGATCGCCCTTACGTACATTTTCGGGATCGGCCCGACACGGGCGAAGCAGATCCTCGACGCGTGCGGTGTGGACCCGAATCGTCGTACCCAGGATCTCGACGACGACGATGTGAATCGTCTCCGTCGCCAGATCGAGGGGAACTTCAAGGTGGAAGGTGCGCTCAGGACCGAGCGCTCCATGAACATCAAGCGGCTGATGGATATCGGCTGCTACCGCGGTCTGCGGCATCGTCGCGGTTTGCCCTCCAGAGGTCAGCGCACGAAGACCAACGCGCGGACGCACAAGGGCAAGAAGCGGGCGATCGCCGGGAAGAAGGCGCCGCCCAGGAAGTAACCACGACGCCGTGAGGTCGTCGGGTGGCCCATCGTTGGCCCCCGCGCTCGCGGCTTGTGATTCATAGAGAAGATCCGCAGCACAGGACGCACATACGTGGCCAAGCCAGCAACCAAGAAGCGCAAGAAGGTCGTCGAGGCCGAGGGCATCGCCCACATCAAAGCGACGTTCAACAACACCGCGATCACGATCACGGACAACGCCGGCAACACGATCTGCTGGGCGACGGCCGGTAAGGCCGGGTTCAAGGGCTCCAAGAAGTCGACCCCCTTCGCCGCGACCGTCGCGGGCGAGCAGGTCGGTCGTGAAGCCGCGGCGATGGGCGTGAAGCGTGTCGACGTGCGCGTTCAGGGGCCTGGTTCCGGGCGCGAGTCCGCGATTCAGGCGCTCGCTGCCGCCGGCCTCTTCATCAAATCCATCCTCGACGTCACGCCGCTGCCGCACAACGGCTGCCGGCCGCCGAAGAAGCGCAGGGTTTAAGTCATGGCTCGCTATACCGGACCCGTCTGTAAGCTCTGCCGCCGCGAAGGCCAGAAGCTGTTCCTGAAGGGTCAGAAGTGCTACACGGAAAAGTGCCCGATCGAGCGTCGCGCCTACCCACCGGGACAGCACGGTCCCGCCCAGGCCCGCCGTCGCAAGCAGTCGGATTACGCGGTGCAGCTCCGTGAGAAGCAGAAGGTCAAGAGGATCTACGGGCTGCCCGAGAAGCAGTTCCGGAGCCTCTTCGAGTACGCCAACCACATTCCGGGCGTCACGGGTGACAACCTGCTCGTCGCTCTGGAATCGCGTCTCGACAACATCATTTTTCGGATGGGCTTTGCGCAGAGCCGCAACCAGGCCCGCCAGATCGTGCGTCACCGTCACGTCGAGGTGAACGGTCGTACGGTGGACATCCCGAGCTTCCGGGTGTCCGCCGGTGACGAGATTTCGATTCGCACGAAGTCGAAGAGCATCCTCCCGGTCGAGGCAGCGCTCGAGGCTCGTACGCGGCCCGCGCTGCCCGAATGGCTCGCTCTGGACGAGAAGGCCCGCGTCGGTCGTGTCGTGCGTATTCCGATGCGCTCGGACATCTCGTTCCCGATCAACGAGCAGCTGATCGTGGAGCTCTACTCGAAGTAATGCACTCACCGTGGCTCCTCTGGGGAGCGCACGGCGTCAACGGAGCATTCAGGAGGGTACTGTGGAACTAGATCTGAACGGACTCGTACTTCCCGAGCGCGTCGAGCGTGTCGACGTCACGGACAGTGCGCGGTCGGCTCAGTTCGTGATCGAGCCGCTCGAACGGGGCTTCGGTCACACGCTCGGCAACTCGGTACGCCGGGTTCTTCTGTCGTCGCTGCGCGGATCGGCCGTCTGGGCGTTCCGCATCGATGGGGTAGTGCACGAGCACCAGACGATCCAGGGCGTCGTGGAAGACGTCCATCAGGTGATCCAGAACCTCAAGTCCCTCGTCGTCACGCTGGACGACGATGTGGACTCGGTGGTGCTGGAGCTGCACGTCGACAAGGCCGGTCCGGTGACCGCGTCGATGATTCAGGCGCCTGCGGGCTCCGAGGTCATGGACGATGATCACCACCTGTTCACGCTCCAGGAGGATCGCTCCCTCAACATGGAGCTGCATGTGAACAAGGGTCGCGGCTTCGTGCTCGCGGACGCGCATCCCATTCCTCGGGGTGCGCCCGTGGACCTGGTGCGGATCGATTCGATCTACAACCCGGTGCGTCGCGCCAACTTCTCTGTTGAGGAGACGCGGGTCGGCCAGCGCACGGACTTCGATCGCCTGACGCTGCACATCGAAACCGACGGGTCGATCGACCCTGAAGGTGCGGTGGCGTACGGTGCGGAGCTCGTCCGCAAGCACCTCGAGTACATGCTCTACTTCGGCGAAGGCGGAATTCCGGAAGTCGTGCCGCAGGGTGCGTCTCCGGTTCCGGAGCGCCTCCAGGATCTCTTCGAGCGTCCTATTGAGGATCTCGCCGAACTCTCCGTGCGGTCCCGGAACTCGCTGCAGAAAGAGAGCATCCGGACGCTCGGTGATCTCGTCCAGCGCACCGAGGACTCGATGCTCCAGATCGAAAACTTCGGGAAGAAGTCTCTCAAGGAGATCTCGGACTTCCTCGAGGAGCACGGGCTTCGCTTCGGCATGAAGCTCGAGAAGGGAGACGACGGTCGCCTCTTCTTCGTGGAAGACGAGGCTGAAGCCGCGGCTGGCGGCGAGGAGTAACGGTGCGGCATCGCAAGAAAGGGAGGCAGCTCTCCCGCACTCGGAGTCACCGCAAGGCGACGATGCGCAACCTCGCGACATCCCTGTTCCGCCATGGCCGTATAGAGACGACGACGGCCAAGGCCAAGGAACTCCGCCCGTACGCGGAGCGTCTGATCACTCTGGCTCGCCGAGGTGACGTTCACGCGCGCAGGCTGGCGGCGATGAAGATCCAGGACCGTGACGTGCTCGGAAAGCTGTTCGACGAGATCGCTCCCCGGTATATGGAGCGTCCGGGAGGCTACACCCGGGTGCTCAAGCTCGGGAACCGAAAGGGTGACGCGGCAGAGATGTCGCTCATCGAGCTCGTCCGTTAGGTTGGCCGCCTTCACACGCGCAGACTCTTCCAAAGGAAGGATGAAGGACATGTCGGACAACGCTTCACGACGCGGCGCAGTAGACCTGGGCATGCCACTGATGATTCTGGCGTTTCTGGTCATCGGTGGGTTCATGTTCTGGCTCAACGGGCAGGCTGCTGCCGAAAAACAGGCCCAGGCCGACGCTGCTGCAGCGCTTGCCGCGGCCGATGAAGAGCGTGCGGACGCGACGGTCGAGACTGTCGCCATCGGCGACATCGAGGTCGATCCCAGTCCGTATGTCGGCACCAAGCTACGTAGCGAAGGAGCCGTGGCCAGCATGCTCGGGACGCAGGGCTTCTGGCTCGCGACACCGAGTGGCAACCCGTTCCTCATCTCGTGGTCCGAGGAGCTCCTCGCCGAGGGCGCATCAGTTGCCATGGGTGACACCATCGCAGTCGAGGGCGTCGTGACCGAAATGCAGCCGCTCACGCTGGTAGAGTGGTCAACGGCTCAGACGATCTCCGAGACGGACCGCATCGTCGCGGAGTTCGCGACGCACTACATCGCGGCTGACCGCGTCGACGTCATGCGCGGCGAGGGTGGCGGTGACGAAGGCTCCGAGGGTGGGGCCGAGGGCAACTGAGCCCGAAACTCAACGATTCGAACGAAGCAGGTATAGAGAGATGGCTCGAGTGTGCTATTCGTGTGGCAAGGGTCCCGCGACAGGGAACAATGTCAGCCACGCGCACAACAAGACGCGGCGCCGGTGGCTGCCGAACCTCCAGACGGTGAAGATCGTCGACGAGAAGGGTGATCGGCGTCGGGTGCGGGTGTGCACCCGGTGCATCTCCGCCGGCAAGATCACGAAGGCTCCGCCGGTGACGGTGGAGGCCTGACGGGTTCGAAGTCGGACCGTGGCCAAGTGACCGTGGCTCGAGACCGAGCATCGAGGCCCTCCCGGATCTCCGGGAGGGCCTCTACTTTTGAGGGTGGCGCCCTCGACCTTCGACCCTTCCGTGCCAGCGCATGAGTCGACCGAAGATTCTGTACGTGATGGGCTCCCTCGTCGCGAACGACGTGGGCGAAGAGATGGCGACCGTGCTCGGTCGGCTCTCCCGGTCCAACTTCGATCCTCGGGTCGTCACGCTCGGGGGACGAGAGGAGCTCAAGGAGCGGATCGAGGAGATGAAGGTCCGCACCTACTCCCTCGGCCTCGTGGGACCGCTTGGGGCGCTCAAGGCCGTAGGCAAGGTGCGCGACCTGATCCGAGTGACCGGCGTGGATGTCGTGCACGGGTACGGCTCGTGGGGCGGCGCCGTGGCTCAGCTCGCTGCCCCGCGGGACGTTGGGGTGGTGCGCTCGGTCACGAGGCCGCCGAACCATGAGAAGGACCTGCGCGGCCGCCTTCTGCGTGTGCTCGAGCGGCGGGCGCGAGGACGCCATCGGACGCGCTTCGTTGTGCCGAACGAAGGGTCGATCGGACTTGCTGTCCGGGCCTACGCCGCGGCCGAAGGCCACGTCACCGTGCTACCGACGTCGGTCGATGTGGCGGCCATTCGAGACCGCGTGGCCCGCCTGACGCGCGAGGGCGCGCGGCGGCTCATGGGCATCGCGGAGGATGAGACGGTCTTCGTCCTGATGTCGAACTTTGATTCGGGCGCCGGAATGGACCGAATCCTGACCGGGCTCTCCGTAGCTCGGGTCGAGAACCCGGCCGTGCGCATCTTTGTCGTCGGGTCGGGACGGTACGAGGGTTCGACGCGCTGGAAGGCCGAAGAGCTGAACCTGGCTGACTCCGTCGTCTTCCTCGGGCGGGGCACCGATTCCGGTCCGATCTGGGCGGCGGCCGATGTCGCGATCGATGCGACGCCCTGGGCTTCGTGGTCCCGGGCGGCTCTCATCGGCATCGCGGCGGGCCTGCCCACGGTGAAGATGCAGTCGGGTGTCGGAGGGTGGTCGGAAGAACTCGATGAGGCGTTGCCGATGATATCCGGTCAGCCGGAGCCCTTCGCGGCGGACCTCATGAGATTGGCCGCCGACGCGAGTTTGCGGGACGACATCCGGGCCCACGGTGCGAAGGTATCCGAGGAGGTGGACGTCGGGAACGTGGTGGAAAAGCTCGCGGAGTTGTACGAGTCGGTTCTGGTGAAGGGGTCAGGGTGAGGGGCGTGGGTCGAAGCGTAGCCAGCGTCTGATTCGCCGCATTCCGTGAAGCTGCTTGTGACCGGTGGAGCCGGTCTGCTCGGGTCCGAGTTCGTGCGTGCCGTACGGCACCGAGATGGCTGGGAGGCCGTGGCCCCCTCACGGGCGGACATGGATATCACGGACGCTTCGGCCTGCGCGCGCGTGGTTGCCGCGGCGTCTCCGGACTGGGTGATCCACTGCGCTGGCTTCACGAAGGTCGACCCGGCCGAGTCCGAGCCCGATGAGGCGATGCGCGTGAATCGAGACGGCTCTGCGAACGTGGCGCGGGCGGCGGCGGACGCTGGAGCGGGGATCGCGCACATCTCGACCGATTATGTCTTCGACGGGAGCAAGGGGGAGCCCTACCTGCCCAACGATCCCGTAGCTCCGATGGGTGCCTACGCGAAGTCGAAGGTCGCGGCGGAAGAGGCGGTGCTCTCCGTGGTCCGCACAGACGAGGCGCCCCACATGATCGTGCGCACGGGGTGGCTGTACGGGCATGGGCGGCGTGACTTCGTGGATCTCGTTCTGGATCGAACCGCGGCCGGTGACCCACTGCGCATCGTCGACGACCAGTGGGGGCGTCCGACGTGGACTCGAAATGTGGTTGGTGCGGTTCTCGATCTGATCGACGGGGGTGCGCGCGGTGTCGTGAACGTCAGCGACGGAGGAGTCGCGACATGGCACGGGTTCGCCACGGCGATCGTGGAGGAGGCCGGACTGCGGGGGTTGCCGCAGGCCGTCTCATCGCGAGACTACGGGGCTCCGGCGGAGCGTCCACTGTACACGGTTCTCGACTTGGTCGCGACGGAAGAGGAGCTTGGAAGAGAGATGATGCCGTGGCGCGATGCGCTTCGGACGTACCTGGACGAACGGAGTTCGGCGTGAGCCGTCAGAGTGACCTGGATCGAATCCTCGAGGGCCTTCGGGCGGCGGCGGAGGCCGTGCAGCCCTTCACCTCGGGGGAAGTCGAATTCCGTACCAAGGAAGAGCGGGACGATCCCGTGACCGCGGCAGACGAGGCCGCGGATGCCGTGCTGAAGCAGATCCTGCCGCAGGCAGGCGAAGGCTGGCTCTCGGAGGAATCTGTCGACGATCACGTGCGCCTCTCCTGCGACAGGGTCTGGGTCGTGGACCCGATCGACGGGACACGGGAGTTCATTCAGGGGATCCCGGAGTGGTGCATCTCGATCGGACTCCTCGAGGGGGGCGTTCCGGTTGCCGGCGGTATCCTCAACCCCGCGACGGACCAGCTCATCCTCGG
>CAZBHZ010000049.1:0-10623 GCA_964492085.1 uncultured Gemmatimonadaceae bacterium
CCCTGGGGTCCGTGGCCAGCATGCATGACGCCACGGACGTGGAGTGGAGTGGGTCCGCCGGCGGGTATCTCGTGACCACCACGAGAAATGCAACCGGCGACGGCGGCGCCGAGATCGACGCGGGGTGGTCCGGCGATCCCTTGTGGTCGTCCGGTGAGCTGGGCTTTGAGAGCCCTTCGCTGCTGTCCTACCAGGGTGCTGCTCGGGGCACGGTCCCTGTGGGTAGCTCGGGCACACTGTTCGTGTCCGGCGAAGCGCTCCAGCACGAGGCGCCCCTCGCGCCCCGCGTCGGCGATGCCCTTGCGACCGATCTGGCGGCGCTGGATCCGACCGTGCTCGGCGGGCTCACGCAGCCCGGGGTTGAATCGTACCGACGCTATGCGGGGCTGGCGCGGCTGGACGTCCAGCGCAGCTCGACAAGTCGATTCTTCCTTCGCGGAGCGGGCGCGGTGACCGAACGGGCGTTCGATGGCGCAGGTCCTTTGACGCTCCGGGGTCTCGCTGCACCGGCTGAGGAGTCACTCGACTTCTCTGCGGCTCTGGGTCTGATCAACGCGTCATCCCGCCGGACGACCCTCGAGCTGAGGGGGGGCGTGTCGGGGAGCTACCGTGACTTCACTGCTTCTGCGGCTGGATTGTCCCCCGCGTACTTGACCGAGCCGGCGGCGTTCCTGGGTGAGGCACACTCCTCGGTCGGCGAATCGTCCCGCACCGACGTCGTTCTGAACCCCCTTCTTCGTTACGAGGTCGGCTCGAACTCGTCGTTGAAGTTCGGGGCTACGGTACGGGCGTCCCGGCACGCGATGGCTCATTCCCGCTCGTCTCTCGGCGATGCGCTGTTCTCGGGGCCCGTCGAACTGCTCTCAGGGCAGGGCTTCGGGCAGCGGACGAGCGCTTCGGAGGAGTCCTTCGGCTCGCAGGAATTCGGGGTCTTCGCCCAATACGAGGGGATGCCGTCGAGCAACGTTCGACTGGTCCTCGGTGGCCGCTACGACTTCGAGAGGATCGCAGGCGATGGCGCACGGAACGAGGAGTGGTTCGATGCGACGGGCCTCGGGTCGGATGAATTCGACACGGGGTACAACCAGTTTGGCGCCAGATTCTCGCTGGGCTGGGATCCCGGGGGAACGGGCCGCACACGGGTGATGATCGGTGCGTCGCTGCACGAGGGTGACGTCGACCCGCGGGCGATCTATCAGGTCCTCGCGCAGGATACCGATGGGACGTCGACACGGTACTCGGGCTCGTCTCTGGGTTGGCCAGAGGGCGGGATTCCTGCCGTGGCTGGGCCAGGTCTTCCGAGTCTGACGCTCCTCGGACCCGACGCCCGCGCTCCGCGAACCACGAACCTCAGTGTCACGGTCTCGCAGCGAGTCGGCGACCAGACGTCTGCATTCGTCGGTGCTTCGACGCGACGGACGGACTTTCTGATGCGACGTCGGAACCTGAATCTGCCGCTCGTACCGTCGGCCGCCGACTCGTGGGGTCGACCCGTCTACGGCACGCCGGAGCAGGCCGGCGGTACCGTCGTGACCACCGCCGACGATGCACGCCGGTTTGCGGACTTCGGGGATGTCTGGGCTCTCGATCCCGACGGGTGGTCGGAGTATGTCGGCGTCACGGTCGGTCTCGAACACACGACGGCGCTTCTCGATGCCTTTGCCAGCTACACGTGGTCTGAGACGACGGACAACTGGGTCGGAGCCGGGAGTGGAACCGTGGGCGCCTCGCTCAAACCAGGTCTTCCTGCCAGCGAAGGTGAGACACCGTGGGGAGAGGGTGTCTCCGACTTCGATCGTCCGCATCGGGCCGTGGGGGCACTCACGATGCACTTCGGGCCCGTCTCGACCTCCGCGCTGTACCGTTTCGAGTCGGGTGCACCGTTTACACCGGGATACCGACTCGGCGTGGATGCCAACGCCGATGGGTCGATGCGAAACGACGTTGCGTACGTCCCCTCGGGCGCTGAGGTCGGTTCGGTAGCCAACGAATGGCCCTGCCTGGATGACCAGGCCGACGGCTTTGCAGCGAGGAATTCGTGCCGTGCCGGGGATCGGCACACGCTCGATGCTCGAGTCCAGATTCGCGTCGGTTCCTTCGGTGGCCGTCAGGCACGATTCACGATCGAGGGCTTCAACCTGATCGAGGCAAAGGATGCCTTGCTCGACGACGCTCTCTTGCTGATCGATCCGAGCGGATCGATCTCCGAGTCTCCGGATGGGAGCACTGTGACGCTTCCGACCCTCGTGAACCCTGACTTCGGTCAATCCCTGTACCACACGGGCAGGGGACGAATGATCCGGATCGGCTTCAGGGTGGGAGGTTGATGATGGCGGGCCTGTCCATGTCCTCCCGTGCGGCACGCGCACTTCTGACCGTGCTGTCGGTCGTGTTCATCCCCCTCGCGTGCACCGACGCCTCGGACGTCGTTCTCCTCGAGATCGAAGGGGCCGGTGTCCTGTTCGGTCAGGCGTTCCTCGATACCGATGCAAGTGGCGGATTGTCTGGGGGCGACACGCCGATCGCCGGCGTCGACGTCGTTCTTTTGACGGCGACTACGGCGCAGGTGGCGGATCGAGCGACGACCGACTCCCTCGGCGTCTTCACGCTCCTGGACGTGCCGGTCGGGTCGTACCTCATCTCACTCGATTCGGCTGCCCTGTCCGACTCCCTCGCTGTGCTCGACGATGCGCCGGTGACGGTGGCCGTCGGTGACACGGCTCGCATCGACGTGGGCGTGTCGTACCCGATCCTGACCCTCGAAGAGGCTCTCGAAGCGACCGTCGGAAACCGCGTGTTCACGAGTGGGATCGTGCTCAATCCGCGTCTGAACTTCGATCCGACGGGTCAGGTGCATCTGAAGGGAGCGTCTCTCTACCTCCGTACGCTGAACATGGCGCGAGTCGGGATCAGCGTAGGGGACTCCGTGCGGGTTCTGGGTCGGGTGGTCACCGACAACGGTCGGGTCGCTCTCGATGACGTGACCGCGCTCCGACTCGTCCCGCAGGCCGAACTGGTCTCTCCCGTCGACGTCTCGGTCTCCGACGGTGCGATCGCGTCGGGTGGGGCGCTGGACGCGGCTCTCGCTCGAATTCAGAACGTCGAGATTACGGATACCTCGACCGCGGTCGACGGGCACTTCCGTTTCTGGGCGGTCGATGGCGCGGACTCGATCGAAGTCGTGCTGCGCGACTTCCTCGGGTTCAACACCTCGGTGGTGCGACCGGACACCGTCCTGAACATCAGCCAGGCCACGGGGCTACTGACGCCGTTCGACGATGCGGGCACGGTGCGCTGGCGGTTGCTTCCGAGGGCGCCGTCGGATGTCGTTCTGGAAGTCAGAGTCGCGGACGTGTCCGTGACGGCGGCTCTCGACACGGTCCAGGCGAGCCTCGGTGACACCGTGGAGGTGACGGTCGTCGCCGCGAACGCGGGGCCGTTCCCCGCCCGGGGCCTCGAGGTGCAGGATACGATCCCGACAGCGCTCTCCTTCGTCTCATCCCGCGCCACGACCGGATCGTACGATGACGCGACTGGGGTGTGGACGATCGGTGATCTGTCGGCTGGTGCCGCGGACACGCTGGTGATCAGGATGGAGGTCAGCGATGGGACACCGGCCCTGGTTGGCAACATCGCGGAATCGCTGGGCCTCGTGACGGAGGTCGACCCGAACGTCGTGAACAATGGGGTGATCGTCTTCCTGACGATCTCCTGAGGGCGGGCTGGCGCTACCGAACCGGAGCCGTCAGCAGGTCCAATGCGGCTGTGCGATCCACGTCCCGCACCCATGCGTGCGTGGGGAGGGTGACCAGACTCGCGGCCAGTGACTCTGCTCCGGGGAAGTCCGCAGGATCCCCCCGGAACAGGCTCGATGCTTCGGGGAGCCGAGGCAGGGCGAGGGGGTAGCCGGACTCCACGCCGAGGCGTCGCAGGCGGTCCCAGCTGTCCGACGTCAGATTCGGTCGCTGCAGGCGTACCGCGAAGCGCAGGCCGGACGCCGAGTCGACGTCGCCGATGGGAAGGCATGGGAGGATGTGATCACCATTCGGGTCGTGAGCGAGAATCTCCTGCGCCCATCGCCGAACCTGCTGCCGACGAAGAGGGATCGCGTCGACGGAACGGGCTCGGGTTCGACGGGCGAGCGCTGCCGAGGACGTCGAGATCGACGCGGGCATGCGGGGCGGATGGTAGACGGTCTCCCCCAGGCCGAGCTGGGGGATCGCGGCTGGAACTCCGTACAACGACGGTCGCCCGAGCAGCCACGCTGCGAGTGATGTCGCTGCGGGACGCACACGGCTCCCGGCCTTCCCCTCCGGAACGGGGGGAGCCTCGAGGCCGCCGCGCGCGAGGAGGGCTCCACCCCCGCCACCCGTCCAACCCTTCCCGCGACCGAAGCTGAGCACGGTGTAGTGACCGGCCTGGCCCGCGGGTGTCCCCTGTCCGATCGATCCCAGCCCCTGAGCGGCATCCTCGATCAGGACCGCACCATGGTGTTCAGCGATCCTCCTCAAGCCGGACCAGGGGAGGGGATACCCGTAGAGATTTCCGGCCACGATCGTCCGCGCACCCTCGGCCACACACCTCTCGAGCGAGTCGAGATCCGGCGTGAGTGTGTGAGGATCGATGTCGTAGAACGCGATTCTCGTGTCCGCGCCCACCGCTGCGGAAACCAGATCGAAGCACGAGTAGGCCGGCATCGCCACACGCTCCCCCTCTCCGCACGCTGCGGAGAGGGCCAGTTGGAGTGCCTGTGTGCCGCTTCCCGTCAGACGTGCATGCTCGGCGTGAAAGTGGTCGCCGAGAAGGCTGATGAGTCGAGCGTGGCTTGTGGTTCGTCGGGCGAACGCGGAAGCGACGATGGCGCCCAGGCTGACGGGCGAGTACACGGGTGGGAGGTGCCGGGCCACGGGGTCAGGGCAGCGAACGGCTGATGCGCGGCCCGATCATGTTGGCTACGCCGACAGGGAGTCTCTGCCACGCCCGCGTCGCCATGCGGAATTTCGCGCTGTCCGGATTTGGGGTCGCGACGACGTCGGATGGTGACCACTGGAGCCAGGGGAGCGGCACGTCGTCGCCGCCCCACTGCTTCTTGAAACGATGGGTTCCCGAATCCGGAGAGCATCGACCGAAGTTGAAGGTCGCGAAGCCGCGACGAACACACTCCTCCATCAGGCCCCAATACAGCAGCATGTTCGGAGCTTTTCTGGCGTGTTCGCGGGACGAACCCGCCCATGTGATCTCGAACTCGTCGCTCCATCCCAGGCCGCAGGCGGCGGCGACGGGTTCATCCCCGAGATACACCGCCGTGAAGATCACGTCGGATCCGAACTCCGAGCGGATGACTTCGAAGAAGCGGAGGGGGAGCACGGGCGTACCGAGGTCACGCATGGTGGTGGAGAAGATGTCGTAGAACGCATCCAGCTGCTCCGGACCGAATCGGATGTCCATCCCCTCCTTCATGGGTCGTCTGATCTGGCTTCGGACCTTGGCCTTGATCCCCTTCTCCCAGAGTTCCTCCGGGTCCGAAGGGAGTTGCTTGACGACCGTGAGCTTCCGGGCGTTGACGGACAGATCCGCGTCGTCCATGACGTGCCGGGTGCGGAGTTCGAGCAGGTCGACGCCGAGCTTCTGTCCGATGTTCTGGGCCTCGGCGGCGAGGGCCCGTTGTGCTGTCGGGGTTCCGACGGGTCCGCCGTAATTCAGGAACGGCATGGACACGAGGTAGTCTCCGAAGAGCCGGCTCTTCACCCGAGTCAGTGGAAGTACGCCCTGAGGCTGCTCCGACTCGTCACGGGCGACCAGCCAGAACGTCTCGTGGCCGAGGGTCTCCTCGAAGACGGCTTTCCAGCCGTACCGATGGCAGAACGTCGCTTCGGGATCCGTGAGCAGGGCATCCCACGACGCCGCATCGCCCTGGAAGGGCGTGACCTCGAGTTCGGAGTTCTTCGGCGCCACCGGTGGCTCTGCTGGCGGATCCGACGCGGGATTGGGCACGCGGTGCGTTCTCCCGTGAGGGGCGGACGCGTTAATGTAGCGCGGCAGGCCTTTCAGATCCGAGTATTTCCGCGTTCCGCGCCCCGCGAGGCCCACGGCCCCTACGATGACCGCCAGATCGCTTCTTCAAAGGTTGTGGCGCCCGATCATGGCTCTCGTGTGGATGGGCCTCGTCGCCTCGATCACTCTCCGGCCGGGAAGGCGCAGGTGGCTCGGGATCGACCAGTTGACGGAGTTGTGCCTGATCTGTGGAACGCGAGGGTCGGCGGACGCGGTCCTCAACGTCGTGATGTTTGTCCCTCTCGGCTTCCTCGTCGCCTCGCGAGGCCGAGGTATCGGAGTTGCGTTCCTCTATGGACTCGTGGCATCGGCGTTGATCGAGGGGAGCCAGCTTTTCCTCGCAGGCCGACACGCAGGCGTCTCGGATCTGCTCTGGAATTCATCGGGGGCGCTCGTCGGTGCTTTGCTGTGGCGGGCTGGTCGAAGGCGGGTCGTGTCACCAAAGCCAGGTGCGGTCCTCGGGGCGGCCGGATTCGTCGCGGTCTCGCTCCTCATCGGCGGCGTCCTCCTGACGCCCACACAGACCGATGCGGATTACTGGGGGCAGTGGACGCCGGCGCTGGGGCATATGCCGCAGTACAGCGGTCGAATTCTTGACGCTTCGCTGTCCGGGCGACCGTTCCCCTCGTATCGGCTGCCGGACGCGCCACCGCATCGACGGTTGCTGGAGGACGGCTGGGAACTGCGTGGGTCGGTGGTCGCGGGTGAAGGACCGAGGTCGGTGGCTCCCATTCTGAGCATCTACGATCGGAATCGTCAGGAGATCGTGCTGCTCGGCGCGCACCGGGACGATCTGGTCTACCGCGAGCGTACGCTGGGCAAGGCGATGCGGTTCGACTCGCCGGACGTTCGTGTCCTCGGTGGGCTGGCCGGCGTCCAGCCCGGCGACACCATGCTCGTGGCCGCCCGTCGCGAGGGGGAGCTGTGTCTTCAGGTGGGCGACGTAGAGCGTTGTGGGGCCGGTGTGACACCCGGCCGGACGTGGGGACTGCTCCTCTATCTGGAGGGGCCGCCGGAGTCGTTCCGTCGCGGCCTGGATCTACTCTGGCTCATGGTCCTGTTCAGCCCGATCGGATTCTGGGCGATTGGGCGCCGAGGGTGGTTGTGGGGCGTGGGCATCGGCTTCGGCGGCGCTGCCCTGGCCGTCGCGGGGACTCCCTTGATCCTGCCGGGCCTGCTCGAACCCGCAGCGGGGCTGCTCGGTGTCCTCGTGGGTGCGGCTGGTGCTGCAGGCGTTCGCTGGCTCAACGCAGAGTCGACTTCTGGCGAGCCGGCCTAGCCCTCGCGCTGCATCTCTTCGAATCGACTCCGGATCGGACCGAACGAGAGGCGCTGGAGCATAGTGTCCATCCGCTTCCACGTCCGAGTGCGTCCGAAGAAGGTGCGGATCATCTGGATCCGGGGCGCATTGACCTCCGGGACCCACTCGTCGAGTTCCCAGGGATGGATGTAGAACATTCCTGGATGGCCTCTCCGGCTTGCCTGGCCAAGCCCGCGGTAGACGAGGGCGGGCGGCAGGATGCGGAAATACGCTCCCCCCGAGGCGGGAAGGGTTCGGCCCAGGAAGCGGGCGGTGGTCGAAGGGAACTCGGCGAGCCGGCCTGCCGGACGATCGATCCAGTGCGGGTCGGGTGGGGAGGACGGATATCCGTACGTCGGGTGCTGCGTGATGGGGAAAAGGCTGGCGTCGTAGCGATAACCCTCCTCCAACAGGACATCGAATGCCCACTCCAGGCCGGGCACGATTGAGAAGCTTGGTGCTCTGTAGCCGATCACGTCCTGTCCGATGAGGTCCTGCAGGACCTCACGACTGCGTCGGACGGAGTCGCGAAAGCGCTCCGGACCCAGTCGGCCGACGAGCTCGTGTTCATACCCGTGGGACGCGATCTCGTGACCGGCTTCGGCGCACCTTCGCACCATATCCGGCTCCTGCTCCGCCAGCCATCCGAGGATGAAGAAGGTCGCGGTGACCTCATGCTCGGCAAGAAAGTCTAGCACCCTGTCCATGACGCGGGGCGACCGTCGCTCGAGTCCCGTCCACCCATCCATGGGGTAGTACGGCGCGAGTGCCGTCGGGTGGAAGTACTCTTCGACGTCTACCGTGAAGTGGTGGGTCGTTAGAGGATGCGTCACGTAGCGGTAGGAGCAGTAGGTCTGAGTGTGCTAACGTGGAGGCACGTCGAGCAGTCGGCGGGCGGGAAAGCAGACACTCACATGTCGTCCTCCAAGGCATGCCCAAACCAACCTACATCCTCGGCATCTCTGCGTACTACCACGACAGCGCAGCTGCCCTCCTGAGGGACGGAGAGATCGTAGCGGCCGGCCAGGAAGAACGCTTTACGCGGATCAAGGGTGATGCATCGTTTCCGAACGAGGCGGTCGCCTTCTGCCTCGATCGTGCTGGCATCTCGATCGATGAGGTCGATCTGGTCGGTTTCTACGACAAGCCGTTGCTCAAGTTCGAACGCATTCTCGAGACGTACCTGTCGATCGCTCCCCGTGGCTTCGGCTCGTTCCTCAAGGCCGGCCCGCTCTGGATCAAGGAGAAGCTCTTTCAGAGGGATGACGTGGCGGGTGAGCTCGGGTATGAGGGCGAGATCCTCTTTGCCGAGCATCACGAGTCGCACGCGGCCAGCGCCTTCTTTCCGTCTCCGTTCGACGAGGCCGCCATCCTGACGATGGATGGGGTCGGGGAATGGGCGACCGCATCGATCGGGCGTGGACACCAGCACGACCTTGAGATTCTCAGCGAACTCCACTGGCCTGACTCGCTGGGCCTCGTGTATTCGGCGTTCACCTACTACACGGGGTTCAAGGTCAATTCCGGAGAGTACAAGGTGATGGGGCTCGCCCCCTATGGTGAGCCCAAATACCTGGACCTCATCTATGACCACCTGATGGACCTCCGCGACGACGGGTCCTTCACGCTGAACCAGAAGTATTTCAACTATCTGGGCGGGCTCACGATGACCAGCCCGGCGTTCGATGAACTGTTCGGTGGTCCTCCCCGAAAACCAGAGACCCGAATCAGTCAGCGTGAGATGGATCTCGCGAGGTCCGTTCAGGAAGCGTGCGAAGAGGTTGTGATGCGCATGGCGCGGACGGCGCATGAGCGCTCGGGCTCGAAGAACCTCTGCCTGGCTGGCGGTGTCGCTCTGAACTGCGTGGCCAACGGCCGAGTACTTCGCGAAGGACCGTTCGAGAACATCTGGATCCAGCCGGCTGCGGGCGACGCCGGCGGTGCACTGGGCGTGGCTCAGCTGATCTGGCACAGGCACCTGGAGAAGCCGCGCGAGCTGAACGGGAAGCGTGACGGAATGGCGGGAGCGTATCTCGGCCCGTCATTCACTCCCGACGAGATCTCGACGCGTCTGGATCGATTCGGAGCGAAGTATCAGCGGCTCGAGCGGGAAGCGCTGCTTGACCAGACCGCCGGTCTCATTGCGAATGCCAACGTGATCGGCTGGTTCAACGGTCGGATGGAATTCGGCCCGCGTGCGCTGGGCAGCCGGAGCATCATCGGTGACCCGAGGTCGCCGGAAATGCAGACGAAGATGAACCTGAAGATCAAGTTTCGTGAGAGCTTCCGGCCGTTCGCCCCCAGCGTGCTCGAGCATCGCGCCGCGGACTACTTCGACCTGGATGCCGAGTCTCCGTACATGCTGCTCGTGAGCCCGGTGAGGGAGGAGCGGCGGGTCGCGATGACCGAGGAGCAGGAGCAACTCTTCGGGATCGACAAACTGAATATCCCTCGCTCGGACGTGCCGGCGATCACGCACGTCGACTACTCGGCGCGCGTCCAGACCGTCAGCAGGGAGCGCTCGCCGGACTACTTTGATCTGATCTCGAAATTCGAAGAGCGAACCGGATGTCCCCTCGTCGTGAACACGTCCTTCAACGTCCGCGGAGAGCCGATCGTGTGCACGCCCGAGGATGCCTACGTGTGTTTCATGAGAACCGACATGGACTATCTGGTGGTCGGGCCGTATCTGCTCGACAAGCGAGAACAGCCGGAATTCATCGAGGAAGGAGATTGGCGTGACGAGTTTGAACTCGACTGAGTTCACCGCCCGGGATGGGCGGAGGTTCGCATTCCCTGTTGGGGCGGCGTTCCTGCTTCTATCGGGGCTGCTTTATTGGCGCGAGAAGGAACTCGCCTTTCAGGTCACGGCTGGATTGGGGGGAGCGCTGTGGCTGCTCGGCGCGATCATCCCGGGGTATCTGGGCCCGATCTATCGCGCCTGGATGCGAATGGCATTCGCGATTTCGAAGGTCACCACTCCGATCTTCATGGGCGTGGTCTACTTCGTCGTGCTCACTCCGACCGGGTTGATCATCCGACTCGTGGGGCGCAACCCGATGTCGCACCCGATGACCAAGGATGGATTCTGGTACTCGACCGAGGGCCGTCCCGAGAGCGATCTCCGCCGGCAATTCTAGGATTAACGCATGAGTCTGCTTAAAGAGCTCTGGGCCTTCATGAAGGTCCGGAAGAAGTGGTGGCTGGCCCCGATCATTCTGATCATGCTCGCTGTGGGTGCCCTTCTGGTCTTTGCTCAGGGTTCGGCA
>CAZBHZ010000050.1:0-10603 GCA_964492085.1 uncultured Gemmatimonadaceae bacterium
GGGGCGATTCGGGTCGCGGCCATCTGGTCGTCTGATCGGGTGGCGGGCCCTATCTTGGCCCGTTCCTGGACGGCGCCAACCTACCCCTCGCCGTCTCCTGTCGCATCCGAGCGAGTGCACGTTGACGTACCACAGCGGACGCCATTTCCTCCAGCTTCCCGGTCCGACGAACACGCCTGACCGCGTGCTGCGGGCGATGTCGAAGGCGACGATCGATCACCGCGGACCCGAGTTTGCGGAGCTGACCTCGCGTCTCCTCGAAGGAACGCGGCGGCTCTTCAGGACAGAACACGACGTCTTCATTCATCCTGCCTCCGGGAGCGGAGCGTGGGAGGCGGCGATCGTGAACACGCTGTCCGAAGGCGACCGGGTCGTTTCGTTCGAGCAGGGCTTCTTTGCGCACAGCTGGGCCAGGGTCGCCGGACGGTTCGGAATCGATGTCGTTCAGGTAGCGTGGGACCCACGGATCGGTGTCACGCCGGAGGCCGTGCTCGGACAGCTCGAGGCAGATCCGTCGATCAAGGCTGTCCTGGTGGTGCACAACGAGACGTCGACCGGTGTGACGACGGACATCGAGTCGATCGGTGCCGCGATGCGCGCGTCCGGGCACCCTGCGATGCTTTTCGTCGATGCGGTGTCGTCTCTCGCGGTGACCGACCTGCAGCATGACGCGTGGGGCATCGACGTCACGGTGACGGGGTCCCAGAAGGGGATGATGTTGCCACCCGGACTCTCGCTCCTCGCCGTGAGTCCTCGCGCGATGCAGGCGCACGCATCCGCGACTCTGCCCCGTTCGTACTGGGACTGGGACGACCAGAAGGCGTTCAATGAGCGCGGCTTCTTCCCGTATACGCCCGCTACGAATCTGCTCTTCGGCATGGAGGAGGCGCTGGCGATGCTCGAGGAGGAGGGTATCGACCACGTCTTCGCGCGGCACGACCTCTTCGGCCGCGCCACGAGGGCTGCAGTCCACACCTGGGGCCTCGAGATCGTCGCCCGGAACGAGTCCGAAGCGAGCCGCGCGGCCACGGCGGTCCTCGTCCCGGAGGGACACGATGCGGACGCGGTACGACGGCTGATCCTCGATCGTTTCGACATGTCGCTCGGCACCGGCCTCGGTCCGTTCAAGGGGAAAGCCTTTCGCATCGGCCATCTGGGGGATTTGAATGCGCTGCAGCTGATGGGTACGCTGGCTGGCGTCGAGATGGGGCTTCAACTCACCGGCGTTCCGTGTGAGGCCGGTGGCGTGGCGGCGGCGATGGACATTCTGATGAAGGGAGACGCGGTATGAGCGGGCTTGGACGCGTTGAACTCGGGCGGGCGGTTGTCATCGTTTGCCTCGTGGTGCTGTCGGGTTGTGCGGCGGACGCCTCTGCGCCTCGGGAGCTCAAATTCGGTCACGTGGGTGAGCCCGGCTCTCTCTTCGCGCTGTCCGCCGACGAATTTGCACGTCGAGCCAACGACCGGCTGCCCGAAGGGTGGGAGGTCATCACATATGGCTCGAGTCAGCTCGGCGGCGATGAACTCCTGCTTCAGAAGATCAAGCTCGGAACCGTCGACTTCGCGCTTCCCTCGACGATCATGTCGTCTCAGGTCGATGCGTTCGGCCTCTTCGAGATGCCGTATCTCGTGCGCGATCGCGAGCACATGGGGGCGATCGAGAACGACGTCGTCTGGCCCGATCTGGCACCACAGGCAGACGCAGCCGGCTACCGTATCCTCGCGGTCTGGGAGAACGGCTTCAGGCACGTCACGAACAGTCGGAAACCCATCGAGACGCCCGCGGACCTCGCCGGCGTGAAGCTTCGCACACCGAGCGGCGTGTGGAGGCTCAAGTTGTTTCAGGCTCTGGGCGCGAACCCTACGCCGATGGCGCTGTCCGAGGTCTTCATTGGACTTCAGACCGGGGTGATCGACGGACAGGAGAACCCGCTGGCGCAGATCTGGGCATCGAAATTCTACGAGGTGCAGGATTACCTCTCTCTGACCGGGCACGTATACACGCCGGCCTACGTCGTCGTGTCGCCAGCGCGCTGGGACGCGATGCCGGAGGAGATCCGGTCGATTCTCGAGGAGGAGGCCCGGGCGACTCAGGCGTACGTCTACGAGACCGCGACCCGTCTGGACGCCGAACTGCTCGACCAGGTCCGTGAGGCCGGGGTCCGTGTGAACGAACCCGACCGCCAGCCCTTCCTCGACGCGAGCGCATCTCTCTACGAGGAGTTCGGGACGACGGTGACGGGTGGTGGTGACATGGTTCAGCGCGCGACCGCCGCGGGGTCGAACTGAGTATCGACTCCGCTCGGAAGGGTCTCGGGAAGTTCCTCGAGGCCGTCGTCCTCGGGCTCATGGCGGCGCTCGCCATCGTCGTGGTCGTCGGTGTCGTGTTCCGGAAGTCCGGAGCCTCACTCATCTGGTATGACGAGGTCGCGTCGATTCTCCTCGCGTGGCTGACGTATTACGGCGCCGCGCTCGCCGCGCTGCATCGGGCGCACATCGGGATGCCGACGCTCGTCGAACGGATGAAGGGGATGCCGCGGACGGTGGTCGTGCTCTTCGGTGAGATCTGCACCATCGCCTTCTTCGGCGTCCTGGCGTGGGCGGGGATCCGTGTGCTTTCGGTGCTCGGTGGGACGACGCTCGTATCGCTTCCGTCCGTGCCGATGTCTCTGGCGCAGTCCGTCATTCCGATCGGGGCGATCCTCTTCATTACGGCTCAGCTCCTGTCGATGCCGGATGTGCTTTCGGGAACGGGAGTGGATGATGACGGCGACCCGCCACCCGCGCCGTCGGGGGGTGACGTCGCGCCGGCGGCCGGAGGGGACGACGCATGAGCCTCCTGTCCATCGGCCTCCTGCTTCTCGCACTGGTCGTACTCGGCATCCCGATTGCGATCGCCCTGGGGATCGTCGCGGTCGTTGCGATGCTGACCGGTCCGGACGGGGTGGGGGCGCTACCGAACGCGGCGCTGGTCATGTTCGACGGGGCGACTTCGTTTCCCCTGATCGCGATCCCGCTCTTCATTCTCGCCGGCGCGATCATGAACGCGTCCGGCATCAGTCGGCGTCTGATCGCCTTCGCCTCGGCGGTGGTCGGGTTCATCAGGGGCGGCCTGTCCATGGTGACGATCAGCGCATCGCTTTTCTTCGCCGAGATCAGTGGTTCAGCCGTCGCGGATGTCGCTGCTCTGGGATCGATTCTGATTCCGGCCATGAAGGAGAAGGGGTACTCACGGGCGTTCGCGGCCGCGGTCACCTCCTCGTCCGCCACGCTCGCCGTGATCATCCCTCCGTCGATCCCGATGATTATCTACGGGGTGATGTCGGGGTCGTCGATCGTGGAGTTGTTCGTCGCGGGGATCGTGCCCGGCGTGCTCGGCGGAGGCCTCATGATGCTGGTCGCGTACGGTCTTGCACGGAAGCACGACTTCCCTCGCGAGCAGACGTTCCGCATGCAGCGCGTCTGGACGACGTTCAAGGATGCCGGATGGGCGCTGACGCTCCCGCTGATCATCCTGGGAGGAATCTTCTCGGGTTGGGTCACGGCAACCGAGGGAGCCGGCCTTGCCGTCGTGGCCTCGATTCTGATCGGGGGACTCGTATATCGAGAGCTCGACTGGGTACTCCTGCGAAAGGCGATGCTCGAGGGCGGACAGCAGACGGCGGTGGTCATGCTCCTCGTCGCGGCGTCCGCGCTGCTGGGGGACTATCTGACCGAGGTGCGGGTCCCGCAGCGGGTCGCCGAGGGGATCATGGGGATGACGCAGGATCGTTGGGCGATTCTGCTCCTGCTCAACGCGTTCTTTCTGGTCATTGGACTGTTTCTTCATTCGGCGGCGGCGATCATCCTGGTCGTTCCGATCGTGATGCCACTGGTGCAGGCAGCAGGTATCGATCCGGTACATTTCGGGCTCATCGTGACGCTCAACCTCGGCATCGGTCAGCAGACGCCTCCGGTGGCCTCGGTTCTCGTTACTGCGTGCTCGGTGGCGAAGGCAGATATTTGGGAAGTGAGCAAGGTGAATCTGTGGTTCATCGCCGTGCTCGTGTCGATGTTGCTCCTCGTGACGTACGTGCCCGTTGTGCCCATGGCTCTTGTTGAACTGTTCTACCGATGAGTGATCGCGTCGTCGTCGACGTCACCATCCCGATCGCGACCGTGCGACTGGACGGGCCGGAGCGGCACAACGTGCTGGATGTGTCCGGATGGCGGGCTCTCGCCGAGGCCATGAACGCGCTGGCGGAGCGTGACGACGTGTTGGCCGTGGCGTTACGTGGCACCGGGGGTCGAGCCTTTTCTGCGGGTTCCGACATCCGTGCCTTTGCGGATCAGCGCGCTTCGCCCGAAGACGTTCGCGCCTATTCCGACGCGATCGCGTGCGCGATGCGGGCCATCCAGGTCTGCCGGCACCCCACAGTCGCGATCATCGAGGGGCTCTGCGTGGGTGGGGGCCTCGAGATCGCTGCATGCTGCGATCTGCGCGTGTGCGGTGAGTCGAGCCAGTTCGGTGCCCCGATCAACCGACTCGGGCTCACCATGTCGCACGACGAACTCGAACCGCTACTTCAGCTGCTCGGGCCAGGCGCCGTTTTGGAGATCCTCCTGAGTGGGGAGCTGATCAATGCCGAGCGAGCCCTCGCGGTCGGCCTCGTGAACCGCGTCTGGCCGGATGCGTCAGTTGTCGAACGCGGCTTTGGGCTGGTCGCACGGATCGCAGCGGGCGCACCCCTCGTAAACCGGTGGCACAAGAAGTTTGTTCGTCAGTTGCTGGAGCGACGGCCTCTAACGGAGGACGAGCGGGCCGAGGCATACAAGGCGTTCGAGACGGATGATTATCGGGAAGGCCGGAGCGCGTTCGTCGAGAAGCGCGACCCGGACTTCTCGGGCTCCTGAGGTGAAGGTCGGGCGCTGATGACGGGGACATCTGGAGGACCGCTGGCCGGCATACGCGTCGTCGAGCTGGCCCACATCATGGCTGGGCCGGTCTGCGGACTGATGCTCTCGGACATGGGGGCCGACGTCGTCAAGATCGAGCGCCTGCCTCACGGCGACGGCACGCGAGGCTTTCTTCCCCCCGACCTCGAGGGTGAGTCGGCGGCCTTTATGATGCTGAATCGGGGAAAGCGGAGCGTGGCTCTCGACCTTCGTACCCCGGAGGGTGTCGAGGTCGTACGCCGATTGCTCGCCGACGCGGACGTGGTCATCGAGAACTTTCGTGTGGGTACGATGGAGCGGATCGGTCTGGGGTGGGAGGCCCTTCGAGGGCTCAATTCGAAGCTCGTCTACTGCCAGATCACGGGTTTCGGCCGCACGGGTCCGATGGCGGAACAGGGAGGCTTCGACCTCATCGCTCAGGGATACTCGGGTCTGATGAGCGTCACCGGGGAGCGATCAGGGCGCGAACCGGTGAAGGTCGGTGCGCCGATCACCGACATTACCGCCGGCATCCTCGCGGCGTACGGTGTCGTGTCGGCACTCTTTGAGAGGGAGCGGACGGGTGAAGGCCAGCTCGTCGACACCTCGCTCTTCGAGGCGGGCATCACGCATACGTACTGGCAGAGCGCCATCACACTCGCCTCGGGAAACTCTCCCGGTCCGCTTGGCTCGGCACACCCGCTGGCGGCCCCGTACCAGGCGTTTGAAACCTCGGACGGCTGGATCAATGTGGGCGCGTCGAACCAGTCCACCTGGCTGGGGCTGACCCGTGCGCTCGAGATGCCCGGCCTCGCCGAAGATCGACGCTTCGAGGACAACGCGGGACGCATGGAGCACCTCGATGAACTCGTCGAGATCCTCGCTGACCGACTCCGTGAACGGACCTCGGACGCGTGGCTCCAGAGGCTTGGGGATGAAGGGGTCCCCGCGGGTCCGATCGCCTCGATCGGTGAAATGCTCGAGCATCCGCAGACGGTCGCCCGCTCCATGGTCATCGAGACCGAGCACCCTCGCACGGGGCGGGTCCGCTCGCTGGGCAGTGCGGTGAAGATGTCGAATCATGGCGAGCCCGGTCTGCGTCCGGCGCCCCTGCTCGGACAGCACACCCGAGAGGTCGTGGGGGACATCGGGTTGGCGGAGGAAGAGTTGGATGCCCTGATCGACTCGGGCGTCCTCCTCAGCCCAGATCCCAGAACGGACCCGTAAGCCCCACACGCTCCAGGATCGCCTGCGCTTCGGCGACGGTGCGCCCCCTCCATGCGGGTTCGAGACGTCCGGCGTACCACGGCTGTACCAGCGCCCACATCTGTTCGAGTGACACGGTAACACCGCGCCGGTGGCCGGTCCGCTCCAGCCAGGTCTCGACATGCCCTTCCGACCGGAAGGCGAGATAGTGGTCTCAGGTGAAGCCGATGTCGTCCCAGGCATGACGAAGGGGTGTGACCAGATGGATCACACCCTCGCCACTCGCCAGTGAGCCGGCCTGAATCCCGAACTCGATCTCGTCACCGCTCTCGGCGCAGTGTGTACGCGTCCACCCGTCCGTGCCCAGGATGGCCGGAACGCCCAGGGCATCCCACGCACAGTTCGCGTAGCACGTCATGTCCGGCGTTTCCACCACGAAGTCGGTTGGGACGGCCGAGAACGGGTTGGCCATCCACACGCCGTTCCCACTCGCCAGAGGAGCGATCTCGTGCGCTTCGAAAAGTCGCTGTAGTGAGGCGCGCACTTGATGCTCAGTAGCCCCAGCGGCCGCGGCCATGGCGCCGAGCACGGGCGCACGGCCCGACTCTGCAAAGGACCGATAGATGAAGGTGCGGACGGTCCAGTCGAAGTCGGTCAGCTCGATCACGCCGCTCAAGGCGCTCTCCTCATCGGAGAACTCCGTACCGTCGGAGCACCTCCACCGTCTGGTCGATCGGCAGCGCCTCGACCGTACGTCCATTGCTCGTGACCGTCTCCGCCATGAAGAGGGAGTTGAGGATGGCCTCTTCTGTGGCTTCGACCGTGGCCTCGAACAGCGGACTGACGTTGCCGTTGGAGAGCTCGTCGTAGCTGTGGATCCCGCTGGTCGTCGAGCGGCGCACGGAGTTGGCCGTCGAGAACGCGATGACGTAGTCGCCGGATCCGTTGCTCGCGTAGGAGCCGGTGCGTGACAGGCCCATCATCGCGCGCCGTGCGATCCGCTCGAGGTTTCGGTCGGACAGGGGGGCGTCGGTCGCGACCACCATCATGATCGAACCCCACTCCTGGACGTCAGCGTCCGGATCGTAGTCCTCGTCGTCGCCGATCTGGTTTGCGAACGCGTACTGGCCGAGCTCCTGACCTACGGGAGCACCCGCAACCTGCAGGATGCCGCCGAAGTTCGACTGGACGAGCACACCGACGGTGTATCCCCCGAGACTTTCGGGCAGCACGCGGCTGCTGGTGCCGATGCCTCCCTTCCAACCAAATGCCACCGTGCCCGTGCCGGCTCCGACCGCGCCCTCTTCTACCGCGCCGTCGGAGGCGGACTCGAGTGCGGCGACGACGTGATGCGGCTCGATCGGGCGCGAGCGGATGTCGTTCAGCCCGCCGTCGTTGGTCTCTCCGACGAAGGCGTTGAGCGAGCGCACGTTCTCCATTCCGGATTGCGCGAGCATCCACTCGACCATGGCGTCGGCCGCTTTCCATACACAGAGCGTGCATGTGAGCAGGATCGGGGTCTCGAGCTCGCCCAGCTCCCGCACCTGGGTGACGCCGAGAAGCTTGCCGTACCCGTTTCCGACGTGGAGAGCGGCCGGCACACGGCTCATGTACGCGTTGCCCGAGTGCGGGACGATCGCGGTCACCCCGGTCCGGACACTCGGAGACTCGATCACCGTGCTGTGGCCCACGCGGACACCGTCCACGTCGGTGATCGCGTTGTGCGTCCCGGTCCGAAAGACGCCCACCTCGATGCCGAGGTCGCGGGCGCGTACACGCTCCGGGGTCTGTGCGTCGGCTGGGGCCGATGTCAGGAGGATGACCAGCGTCGTGGTGAGGAGCGATAGCCGAATCAAGCGACTCTCCTTGTGAACTGGGCCGTGGGAGCGTGCTCCGACGGCACGGTTGAGGCTCGGGTTCAGCTTCCGGCGATCAGGAGCCGGAGCGTATCCAACAGCATGAGGCCCAGAAGCAGTGGGTGATAGAGGAGGGAGGCGAAGAAGACCCCACGGGCTCGCTCGTCGGTCATGTCCCGCAGCGCGTGGACGGCTCTCGAAAGAAAGGCCACGCCGATCACCGTGGCTCCGACCGCATAGGGGAGGCCCGTGAATCCGATGACGGTCGGA
The DNA here is from genome assembly GCA_964492085.1 of uncultured Gemmatimonadaceae bacterium. Lineage (GTDB taxonomy): Bacteria > Gemmatimonadota > Gemmatimonadetes > Longimicrobiales > Gaopeijiaceae > UBA2589. The sequence continues at coordinate 8,247 of CAZBHZ010000050.1, forward strand.
GTCCAGCTGACGGGGATGAGCAGCGCGGTCGATGCGACCATCTGGATACCGATCGACCGTGCGCCACCCCCGGGAATGAGATGGAAGCCAACCCGTGCGTAGTCCTCCCTGAGCATCCAGGCCAGGCCGAGTACGTGCGGCAGCTGCCAGAGGTACCCGATGGCGAACAGGGCGAGGCCGCCCGTGTCGAAGGAGCCCGTCACTGCCGTCCAGCCGATGAGCATCGGCAACGCGCCGGGCACGGCTCCGGCCAGCGTGGCGACGTAGGATCTGGTCTTGAGCGGTGTGTAGACGCCGTGATAGAGGAGCCCACTCGCGGCTGTGATGAGCGCGGGCAGGGAGCCGAGCGCGAGTGCGAGGTAGATCAGCCCCCCAAGGAGGAAGACGCTCCCGAATGCGAGCGCTTCCATAGGCGTGACGCGGCCCGTCGGAAGGGGACGTCCGCGGGTGCGGTACATGATCGCGTCGACGTCGCGTTCGACGAACTGATTCAGCGTGAGCGCACCAGCCGTCGCGAGGCCGGTCCCCAGCATCGTGTGCAGAGCGAGTGCCAGCTCGATTCGCCCACGGCTGGCAACGAAAGCACTGACGCCGGCCGTGACCATCACATAGCCGGCAATGCCGGGCTTCGTGAGCTCGTAATACGCCCGAAGGCGGGAGTTGCTCGGCCGGGTGGTAGGGGCGTCCGCCGGTGCCATGGGGTGGAGCCGGAGTTGAGACGAAGCGCCGGTGACCGCCTCGGCGGACCACCGGCGCTTTGTGCTTCCAAAGGTACAGGCGGCGCGAGGCCGGGCGAAGTCCGTGTTGAACTGTCGGTACCGACTCAGCGCGGTGTGCAAACCAGGAGGACGGAGACGTCTATCTTCGTGCTCAACACTGTTACGTATTTGTTCAACTTTTAAGTGAACAGATCGCTTGACAGGGGGCTGTAAGTGTTTAGGGTTCGTTCATGAAATTATTTTACAAAGGATCTGTGAAACAAATGTTCCGCTCTCTTCCATTCCGAGCTGCCACTCTGCTTTTTGTCGCGATGACGATCACTGCGTGTGACGACGCGGTGGTCATCACACCGGAGGAACCAGTCACGATCGCGGCGACGGCGGCGATCACCGGTGACCTCTCGACGCTCGTCTCGGCCCTGCAGGCGGCCGATCTCGTGACGACGCTCGAGGGTGACGGACCCTTCACCGTCTTTGCGCCCCTCAATTCGGCCTTCGCTGGTCTCGATCCCGCTGTGCTCGATGGCCTTCTCGAGGCCGGTAATGTCGACCTCCTGACCCGAATTCTCACCTTCCACGTCGTGGCCGGCGCCGGAGTCCTCTCCACGGAGCTCTCCGACGGCCAGACATTCACCACGGTCGAGGGCGGTACGCTCACGGTCGGCCTGGGTGGCGGAGGCGTCACGATTAACGACGCCAACGTGATCACCGCGGACATCGAAGCGTCCAATGGTGTGATCCACATCATCGATGCCGTCCTCGTACCCGGTGATAACAACGCGTACGAGACGGCCGTTCTCACGGACGGAACGACGACGCTCGCGTCCGCGGTCCTCGCCGCCGAACTGGATGACGACCTCTCTGGCACCGGCCCATTCACGATCTTCGCTCCGGACAACGCCGCCTTCGCCGCTCTCCCCGAGTACACGCTGAATGCGCTGCTCCAGGCGGGGAATATCGACATTCTTCAAAAGGTCCTCGGTCTCCACGTGATCGCCGGTCAGACGATTCTCGCTGCCGACCTCGCGGACGGTGCGATGGTGACCACCCTTCAGGGCGGTGACCTCACGGTCGACCTGAGCGACCCGACCGATCCGAAGGTCAACGGCGTGAGCATCACGGCGACGGACATCACGGTAGAGAATGGTGTGATTCACCTCGTCGACGAGGTGATTCTGCCGCAGTTCAACATTGTCGAGACGGCATCGATCACCGAAGGCTTCAGCACCCTTGTCGCTGCGGTGGCCGCTGGTGACCTCGTGAGTACGCTGTCCGACGAGGCCGAATCGTTCACTGTGTTCGCCCCAACCAACGATGCGTTCGCCCTGCTCGGCGGTACCGTCGACGCACTTCTCGAGACGGCGAACCAGAGCATTCTGGTCGACGTCCTGACGTACCACGTCCTCGGGACCGAGGTGGCGTCCTCCGCGCTCACGGACGGCCTGACGGCCGCCACGGTGGAAATGGGTGACGTGACCTTCACGGCAGACGCGATGTCGCCCAGTGGGTTCAAGATCAACGGCGCGAACATCACGGCGGTCGACATCCAGACCTCGAACGGCGTGATCCACGTGATCGATGCGGTGCTCACGGAGAGCATGGATGTCGTGCAGCGCGCGATCGTGACCGAAGAGACAG
>CAZBHZ010000051.1:0-10542 GCA_964492085.1 uncultured Gemmatimonadaceae bacterium
GAAGCGCTCATGGGTCGGCTCGGAAGATGGGGTGAAGGAGCGTGCCCAAAGGGTAGTGCGGGAAGATCGCCGGTCTACCCCTGCTCCTGACCCCAGCTACCCCTGCTGCTGGAGCTCGGCGTGCCGTCGGGCCTTGGCTTCGTACATGTCGGCATCGGCCGCCCGGAGCACATCGTTCACGCTCGACATGCTCTCGGGGTCGAACTGAGCACACCCGATCGAAATCGAGATCCCGAACTTCGCGAGCGTTTCATTCCGGGCGATCTGCTCTTTCACGCGGTCGATGAAATGTCGCGCACCTTCGACGCCTGTATCGGACAGGACGGACACGAACTCGTCACCGCCATAGCGCGCGACGACGTTCATCGCGCGGTTCTCCCTCTCCAGCACACTACCGACCGCTTTCAGGATCTCGTCACCCGCGATGTGTCCGAAGGTGTCGTTGTAGTGCTTGAACTTGTCGATGTCGAAGACCGCAATGGCCATCGGGCGACCCCGCCGGGCGGCGGCGACTTCGTGGTCGAGGTGGATCTGTAGCCGGCGGCGGTTGGGCAGGCCCGTGAGCGGATCCGTGAGCGAGAGCGCGTGAAGATTCGCATGAAGCCGAGCGTTGCCCAGCGCGACCGACGCCTGACTCGCCAGACGCTGAAGGACTGCGATGTCCTCTTTGCCGAAGCGACGTGCCTGCTTGCTCCCCGCGGTCAGGACGCCGTCCACCTGACCACCGATGATGAGCGGCACCCCGACCGCCGAGCCTCCGGTCAGATGCTCGGCGACGTGCTCCGGCACCTCACTGGCGGCGGCGAGGTTGTCTAGATGCACCGGCTCCCACTGATCGATCAGCCGCGCATAGAGCTCGTCCGTGAGCTGCCAATCGAGCCCGACGGGAAGCCTGATCTCCCCGCTCGATTCCGCGACGCGGCAGTGCGCTCGGTCCTTTGGATCGCACAGCCATACGGCGACGCCGTCGACGTCGAGTACGTCCGACACGGCGGACACGATCAGACGAACGACCTGGTCCGGATCCAGTTTGCTGGTGAGCGCTCGTCCGATCTCCTCGAGCTGCTCGGCCTCGCGGCGGCGTCGCTCGAGCTCCGCGAACTGCTGTGAATTGAAGATCGATACGGCGGCGACCCGAGCGAGCTCCTCGAAGAAGTCGAGGTCGTCCTCATCGTAGGCGTCGGCTTCGTAGCTCTGGGCGCTGATCGCCCCGATGACGCGGCCATCATGCAGAAGGGGCGCTGTCACCGCCGACCGGGTGGGCTCGGACTCGTCGTTTCCGAGCGACATCAACGACGCATCGATCAGCCCGTCCCTGACCAGCGAGGCCTTGTGACTGGTCAGGATTTCCGAGTCGGATCCACGATAGGCGATATCGGCGTGCTGTCCCTCACCGTGCTCTGCGAAGAAGACGACCCGGGCTAAGTCTCGACCCTGATCGTGCAGTGCGAGGAAGAACCCCGGTGCCGGTAGTGCGGCAGCCGTCTCCCGGTAGATGGCCTCGTGGAGCTCGTCCGGACTCAGGGTCGCATCGAGCCGCCGGTTGGCCTCGAGCAGGGCGCGGAACCGGTCCTGGTCAGAAGCGGGGTGGCCTGTGTCGGAGCTGGTCATGGATCAGTCGCCGGGTGCCGGCGGATGGGCCCTGGGAGTGAGTCCTCACGCGACCATAATGCGTGGCTGAGGTACGACCGACAACAGCTTATTCGGGGCGGATCCACTCAGGATTCGGAGGTCTCGACCGGTGGCGTATGATCCACATCACCGTCATCGGCTCGAGGCAGGTCGTGACGGCGCAGATAATTCCCGATCTCGAAGCCCACGGCGGCGAGAAGCCTTGCCTCTCGAAGGTCCGGCTCCGCCCGGGAGATGATCGTGCGCAGCGTGCGCATGACGGCCTCGGGCTTGCGTGCCTTGTAGAAGTCGATGGCAGCCAGTCCGTTGGCGATCGCCCCGAAGGTCTCCTCGAGCTCGCCGGACGTCGGAGGGCGCGTCGCACGGCGACCCCTCGGCATCTCCATCGCGCCCCCGTCGATCGCGAGGAAGACCTCGTACGCCATGACGAGCGCTGCCTGAGCCAGGTTGAGGCTCGAATACTCCGGATCGGTCGGGATGATCGACACCGCGTGGCATCGGTCGAGGTCCTCGTTTGTGAGCCCACGATCTTCCCGCCCGAACAGAATGGCGACGGTTCCGTCCACGGTACGACTCGCGATCGCTGGAGCCAGATCGCCGACGGTCGAATAGCTCCGACCAGCCGTGCGCGCGCGGGCCGTCGTCCCGACGACGAAGGTCGCATCGGCGATCGCGTCGTCGAGTGAGTCGAAGGTGCCGGCGGACTCGATCAGGTCCTGGGTGCGATGCGCAATTCCCTCGAGCCGGTAGGGATCGAATTCATCCGGATTGACCAGCCGAAGATCCGAGAGTCCAAAGTTCTTCATCACCCGAATGACGCCGCCGATGTTGACGACATCCTTCGGGTGATCGAGGACGATCGCGATCCGGGAGAGGTGTCCCGTCACGGACTCAGACGTCGTGTGACTCGTCGTCCTGCTCGTCGGGCGGCGCCTGCAGCTCGCCCTTGAAGTTCCGGATCCCGCTACCGAGTCCCCGCGCGAGATCGGGGAGCTTCTTCGCTCCGAAGAGGAGCATCAGGATCCCGAAGACGAGGACCGCCTCAGCAACACCGAAGGTGATGAGGCCGAGTCCGAGCAGTGGGCCGGTCATCGCATCAACGCCTTGGCGATGGTCTGCTTCTGCATGTTCGACGTGCCCTCGTAGATGGTTCCGATCTTGGCATCCCGGTAGAGCTTTTCGACCGGGTACTCCTTGGTGAAGCCGTACCCACCATGGAGATCGATGCACGTGGACGCCACCCTCTGCGCCATCTCTGAGGCGTACAGCTTGGCCATGGCCGCCGGAGTCACGAAGGGCTGACCGGCGTCCTTGAGACGGGCGGCGTTGTAGACCATGAGGCGTGCTGCCTCGATTTCGGTCGCCATCTCGGCGAGCTGGAACTGGACGCCCTGGAACGAGCCGATCGCGCGACCAAACTGCTCGCGCTCCTGGACGTACCGGACCGTGTGATCGAGTGCGCCCTGGGCGAGACCGAGCATCTGGGCACCGATCCCGATGCGACCTTCGTTGAGGGTCTCGATCGCGACCTTGTATCCCTGTCCGACCTCGCCGAGGACGTTCGTGCCCGAAACGCGCACGTTGTCGAAGAGCAGCTCCGTCGTGGATGACGCCCGGATGCCGAGCTTGTCCTCCTTCTTGCCCACGGAGAAGCCGTCGAAGTCCTTCTCGACGAGGAATGCCGTGATCCCCTTGTAGCCCGCGTCGGGATCTACCGTGGCGAAGACGATGAAGACGCCGGCCTCGTTCCCGTTCGTGATCCAGAGCTTGTGACCCTCGAGGATCCAGTCGTCTCCATCCCGCGTCGCCCGGCACGAGAGTGCGAAGGCATCGGAACCACTCCCCGCCTCGGACAGGGCGTACGCTCCGACCGTGTCGGACGCGAGCATCGGCAGGTAGCGAGCCCTCTGCTCGTCGTTGGCCCAGCGCAGGAGCGCGTTGATGACAAGCGTATTCTGTACGTCGACGAGCACGGCGACCGAGGGATCGACGCGGGACAGCTCCTCGACGATGAGGATCGATGTGAAGAAATCGGCGCCCGTGCCGCCGAACTCTTCGGGGATCTCGATCCCCATGAGCCCCATCTCGAAGAGCTGGGGGAGGAGCTCGGGGTCCATCTGCGCCGCCTCGTCCATCTCCATGACCTTGGGTGCGATCTCCGCGTTCGCGAAATCGCGGGCTGCCTCCTGGAACATCCTCTCCTGTTCGGTAAGGTCCGACAGGGCGGGGCGCGAGGCGGTCAACAGCGTGCTCATCATATATGTCCGGCGTGTGAATCGGCGGCTGGTTCGGGGCCGGAAATCTAGTACGGGGGGGAGGGGGAGTGGAGGGTTGGGGTCAGGGCTCCGAGACCCGGCTCCTCGCCCACGCCCGAAGCCCCGGGGGCAGAGCGATCGCCTGACGCTGCCTCAGCGTCTGCTCGACGTTCATCACACCTCCCTCCGACACCACGGCCGTGACGTTCTCCACCGGCGTGACCTCGAAGTACCGATTCCACACCTCGACACCACCCGGAGCATCCCACACCTCCTCGCCCGGTCGGTCGTCGTCGAGGACCTGCGGGAATCCGGTGGGCAGCATCTTCGTTTCGTCTGCGAGCACGTACACGGGCACACCGGCCGCACGCGCGGCATGCGCGAGGGCGGTCGATCCGATCTTGTTGACCACCCCGGCGTCCCCGACGCTATCCGCTCCGAGGATGACGGCGTCGCAGTCGGGGACGAGGGCGCCAGCCGCCGCATCGACGGCGTATCGGACCTCGACGCCTGCCGAGGCCAGGGCCGCCGCGAACATGCGCCCCTCGTTCATGGGGCGACTCTCGAAGCACAGCACGGTGATGCCTCGTGGAGCGGCTTCCTCGAGCAGGAGGGTCTGCACCGTCGCGGAGGATGAGAGCGTCGCCACCGTCCCACCGGCCGGGAGGATCTCCACGGCGGCCGCCGCCACGGCTCGGATACGCGCCTCGGCTCCCTGTCGGAACTCATCGGCCGCGTGCGCGGCGGCGAGCCGTCCAGACTCGAGCGAGTCCGCCTCTTCCACGGCGACCATGACTCGGCGGATGAGGGTGACCAGGGGCGCCATGCTCGGCTGGGCGTCGAGAATCCGGCGGCAGACGTCTCCGAGGCCCCACCTGAGCTCCTCCAGCGAACCGGCCTGAAGTCGAACGGCTGCCCGGCGGAGCACATCGGCAGCCGTGCGTCCCAGAACCGACGCACCGGAGAGCGTGTCCGCGCGCAACGGCGCGACGAGCTCGTCGACTGCGGATTCGGCGTCCATGGAAGCGCCTAAACGCTCGGGTTTACGGGGCGTCGAGCGGTCCAAAGTACGGATCTTGACCTGCTGTCAAAACCCCGTATCCTGAGGACCGATCGTCCAGAAACCGCGCGGAGACCACGATGTCCGACATCCCGGCAGACCTCTACTACACCGAAGAGCACGAATACCTCAAGGCGACCGGCGAGGACGGTGTATACGCAGTGGGGATCACGGACTATGCACAGGGTGAGCTCGGAGACGTCGTCTTCGTGGAACTGCCCGACGGCGGGGCACAGTTCGGAAAGATGGATGTGTTCGGGACGATCGAGGCGGTGAAGGCGGTCTCCGACCTGTACTGCCCGCTCGAGGGAGAGATCGTCGCGGTCAACGATGAGCTGGACGACGACCCCTCGATCGTGAACTCCGATCCCTATGGAGCGGGGTGGATGATCAAGCTGAAACTCGCTGACCCCAGTGAGGTATCCTCCCTCCTCAGCGCTGACAGCTACGCGGAGCACATCGGCTGACCCGACGCCGCGCTCCGCTTTTCGAGTTCGGGCCGCGATCTGCCTCCGGGTGGTCGCGGCCCTCTGACGTGAAGAGATCATGACCCGTATTGACGCACAGCCCGATTTCGAGGCTCGGCACCTCGGTCCCAGTGTAGCCGCCGTTCAGGAGATGCTTCAGGCTCTCGAGTACGATTCGGTGGACGCCCTCGTCGACGATGTCGTCCCGTCCTCCATCCACTTTCGGGAGGCGCTCGACCTGCCGGACGCCCTGACCGAAGCGGAGTTGCTCACCCGGCTTCGCGAGATCATGTCGGGGAACCGGATGAACCGGTCGTTTCTGGGGATGGGGTACGCCGACACGCACACGCCGGGTGTCATTCTCCGAAACATCATGGAAAACCCGGGCTGGTACACGCAGTACACGCCGTACCAGGCGGAAATCGCGCAGGGCCGACTCCAGGCACTGCTCAATTTCCAGACGATGGTGATCGACCTCACCGGACTGGAAATCGCGAACGCGTCCCTTCTCGATGAGGGCACCGCCGCAGCGGAGGCGATGCATCTGGCTCAGGGGGCGGCGAAGGGTGACGCCAACACGTTCTTCGTGTCCGAGCTGTGTCATCCGCAGACGATCGACGTCGTGAAGACGCGGGCGTGGCCACTGGGAATCGATGTGGTCGTGGGTGACCACGCGTCCTTCGAGCTGACCGACGACGTCTTCGGCGTGCTCCTGCAGTATCCAGCCACCGACGGCAGCGTACTCGACTACCAGGACTTCGCCTCGGGCGCGCATGACGTTGGCGCGACCGTGGTTGTCGCGTCCGACCTGCTGGCGTTGACGCTGCTCACGCCGCCGGGCGAGTGGGGTGCCGACATCGTGGTGGGGAATTCACAGCGGTTCGGCGTTCCCATGGGGTATGGCGGCCCGCACGCTGCCTTCATGTCGGCGAAGGATGCGTTCAAGAGAAAGCTCCCGGGGCGCATCATCGGTGTATCCGTGGACGCCGACGGAAATCCTGCGCTTCGGATGGCCCTTCAGACGCGGGAGCAGCACATCCGCCGCGACAAGGCGACGTCCAACATATGCACGGCTCAGGTGCTGCTGGCGATCATGGCCGGCGCGTACGCGGTGTATCACGGACCGGCCGGCCTGAAGCGGATCGCCGAGCGAGTCCGGGATCAGGCAGGTGTGCTCGCCGCGGGTTTGCGGCGTCTCGGCCACGAGGTGACGTCTCCGGACTTCTTCGACACGATTCGTGTTCGTCCCAACGGGGATGCCGGTGGAGTTCTGGCCCTCGCCCTGGAGTCGGGGATCAATCTCCGGGACTTCCAGGATGGCACGATCGGGATTGCGCTCGACGAGGTCACGCGCGCGGAGGACCTCGACGACCTCTTCTCTGCGTTCAACGGTGGCGCGGCGCCGGACTTCACGGCTCACGCGCTCGCCGGGGACGGCGGGGCACCGGCACTGCCGGAGTGGGCCGATCGAACCTCCCCGTATCTCGAGCACGAGGTCTTCAACAGCTACCACTCCGAGTCGGAGATGCTGCGGTACCTGCACAAGCTCGAGTCGAGAGATCTCTCGCTGAACACGAGCATGATCCCCCTGGGGTCGTGCACGATGAAGCTGAACGCGACGAGTCAGATGGCCGGCGTGACGTGGCCGGAGGCCGGCAAGCTCCACCCGTTCGCGCCTGCCGATCAGGCGAAGGGTTATGCGGTCATCTTCTCGGAGCTCGAGCGCTGGCTCGCCGAGATCACCGGATTCACGGCAACGTCGTTGCAGCCCAATTCGGGAGCGCAGGGTGAGTACACGGGACTCCTCGTGATCCGTGCGTACCACGAGGACCGGGAGGAACACCACCGGAACGTCTGCCTGATCCCCGCTTCGGCGCACGGCACCAACCCGGCCAGCGCCGTCATGGCCGGGATGAAGGTCGTGGTGGTGAAGAGCACCGACGATGGTCAGATCGACCTCGATGATCTCCGGGCCAAGGCGGAGCAGCATTCGGACAATCTCGCCGCGTTCATGGTCACGTACCCCTCGACGCACGGGGTCTTCGAGGAGGGCATCGTCGAGGCCTGCTCGATCATCCACGAACACGGCGGCCTCGTGTATCTCGACGGCGCGAACCTGAATGCTCAGGTGGGCGTGTCTCGCCCGGGGGACTACGGTGCGGACGTGTGCCACATCAACCTCCACAAGACGTTTGCGATTCCGCATGGTGGAGGCGGCCCGGGGATGGGCCCGATCTGTGTGAACGACAAGCTGGCGCCGTTCCTGCCCGGTCACGTCGTGCATGGAACCGGCGGCGCCAAGCCCATCACCGCGGTCTCGGCCGCACCGTGGGGCAGCGCGAGCATCCTGATCATTTCGTGGGCGTACATCGCGATGCTCGGGCGCACTGGCGTGAAGAACGCGTCCCAGATCGCGATCCTGAACGCCAACTACATGGCGAAGCGTCTCGAGGAGCACTACGACGTGCTCTACCGAGGAGATCGCGGGCTCGTGGCACACGAGTTCATCATCGACGTGCGACCGCTCAAGAAGGCGACCGGGGTCACGGAAGAGGACGTCGCGAAGCGGCTGATCGACTACGGCTTCCACGCGCCGACCGTGTCGTTCCCGGTGGCGGGTACGCTCATGATCGAGCCGACCGAGTCGGAGTCGAAGGCCGAACTGGATCGCCTCTGTGACGCCCTGATCTCGATCCGGGCCGAGATCGAACAGGTCGAGCTGGGGATCGCCGATCCGGTGGACAACGCGCTCAAGAATGCTCCGCACACCGCCGCCATGGTCACGGCGGACGAGTGGTCGCACGCCTACACGAGGGCCCAGGCCGCGTACCCGGCTCCGTGGACTCGGGACATGAAGTTCTGGCCTGTCGTGCGTCGAGTGGACAATGCTTATGGAGACAGGAATCTCGTGTGCGCGTGTCCACCCATTGAGATGTATGCGGAGGTTGGCTGAGTTAGGGCCGCACGAGGTTCGGGAGGTCGCCAGATGAGAGGCCTCCGCGAAGCGAGATGTTCGGGGCGGTTCGAGTGTTAGGGCGCGTCCGGGCGGTAGCGGTCGGGATGCGTGATCGTTTGGACCGAGCGCTTCACGGACGCCGTCGAAGGCGTGCGATCAGCTTCATTCGCGAGCGGCGAACGGCGAAGATCTTGTTCGTCTGCCTGGGCAACATCTGTCGAAGCCCGTTCGCGAAAGCACTGGCCGATGACCGAGGACTCTCCGCCGACTCCGTGGGCTTCATCGGGCCAGGGCGGAACCCTCCCCACGAGGCGGTCGACGCGGCGCGCCGACTCGGTGTCGACCATGGACATCATGTCTCGCGAGAGATCCTACGCGAAGACGTCGAGGAGGCCGACCTGATCGTCGTCTTTGATCGCTTCAATGTTCAGCGTGTGCGGTCTGCCTACCCGTCAGCGTTATCGAAGATGTTGTGGCTTGGAGACCTCGATCCGGAGTGGGCAGGGAAGCGGGCGATCATCGATCCTTGGGGGAGAGGACGCGACTTCTTCGATCACACGTTCGAGCGAATCGAGCGGTGCGTTGACGAGCTGAGTTCGGCGCTTTCAGCCGACTAGGGCGCGAACCCAATGGATGGCTTCGCGTACGAATGGTCTCGCGTCGTCGAGCGTGAGCACCTCGAGCCGTGTTCGGCGCCCGTGCGGACGAACGAAGCGTCGGACGGCTCCCATGCGTGACCCCAGGCCGTGCTGCTCCCGCTTCCAGTTCGGCGCCTTGAGCATCCAGATGAGATGGTCCAGGTCGCCGAGCAACCACCGGGATTGGGCCTCAGTCTGCCCGTTGGTGTCGTGTCGCGAGCCTGTATCGTCGATCAAGCCGGCCTGACTCATGAGTAGACGTGGAAAGTCGACACCCGCGTCGATCGCCAGCTGGAGTGAGCCCCAGAATCTCCCGTTGATCTCCATCAGGTAGGGCGTGCCCGTCTCTGCGTCCTCCTTGAACTCCACCATCGCGACCCCGGTCCAGTTCAACTCGCGCAACAGCCGTTCGGAGTGCGCGCGAATGTCGTCCCGGACAGGTGCCGCACGTCTCAGAACGCTCACACCCCCTGTGGGAGGCTTTTCGCGGATCCGCTCATGAGCGAAGGAGGCTGTGACATCACCGCGATCGGCCAGAAAGAATGCCCCCCGACCGGGGCCGACGATTCGCTCCTGGACCAACACGGGGAAGCACTCGGTTGGCAAGCCTCGAAGACGCTCAGTCATCGATTCGGCGTCGTACACGATGCCGACCGGACCATCGAGCAGACGTGTCCCATCGAAGACGACGGACCGGTGGGGCTTGAGGATGACCGGATATCGTTCTTCGGCCCAGCGTCTCCACCTCTCGTCGTCCGGGTTCGTGACCACGATTCCGTCCGGAACCGGGACGCCGACCGCGACGGCCAGCTCTGCCAGTGCTGCCTTGTCCGTCGCCGCCATCCACATCTCCGCGGAGGGGAGCGGGATGACGAGGTCTGGATGTGTAGCACGAAGGCTCAGCAGCACTGAGACGCTCGCGTCGGTGATCGGGACGAGTGTGTCGATCTCATGGTCTGTGACGACCCGGGACACAGCCTTCGCGTGCGCGATCGGGCGTAATCCGACGTCCGGAACGGCGACGTCAGCCGTCACGAATCGGGAAGCCCCGGTCATGCTTCGTCCGGTCGAGGATGTGACGACAATCTCGCAACCGGCCTGGCCTAGCGAACGCGCGACGGCCAGGGTCGAGCGTTGCTCGCCTTCCGTTAGAAGAACTCTTGGCATCTAGGTCGCGGGTCCGGCAGAGGGGAGACGCCAACATAAATCCACGTGGGTGCCGCTGGGAGCGAAAACAAAACATTCTCTGCTCACCCCGTGGGCGCATATCTTCAAGATGTCGCTCGACCAAGCTCATCCGAGAGGGCTGTATTGCGCCGACCGAATAGGGAACGGCCAAGATTGTGGGGAGGGTTCCGGGGTGCGTGCCTTTTGGGAGTCAGCCTCTGCGCGCTGGTCTTAGGTGACACCGTCCAGGCTCAGTCCATCACCTCCGCCGGCGTCTCCGGCTCCGTCCGCGGCAGCGACGGCGCCCCGGTCGCCCAGGCCCTGGTGACGCTTTCGACGGTGTCCGGCTCGGGTAGCCACCAATCCA
>CAZBHZ010000052.1:0-10522 GCA_964492085.1 uncultured Gemmatimonadaceae bacterium
AGCGCGTCTTGCCCATCTGGATCGGTCCGGCGGAAGCCAGTGCGATCGCCATGCGGCTGGCCGAGATGGACAGTCCCCGGCCCCTCACGCACGATCTCTTCTGCTCTGTGTTGCGGGAACTCGGCGGGGCCGTGACGAAGGTGATCATCACCAAGGTGCAAAAGAGCACGTATTACGCCGAGCTGGTGGTCAGCCGGAACGGCGAGGTGATCAGCGTGGACGCTCGACCATCCGACTCGATCGCCGTGGCTCTGCGGGCAGACGCCCGGATCATGGCCGATGACTCCCTTCTCGAGATCGCCACGATCGAGATCGCGGAGGAGGAAGAGGTCCCCGAGCCTCAATCCGTCATGGGGCAGGTCGAGTCTCTCGAGGGTGACAGGGAAATGGGGCCGGAGGAGCTCAAGGAGCACCTCCGGCGACTCAATCCGGAGGACTTTGGGCGCTTTACCCCCTGACCGCCGGGGGGCCGTCGAGGCAGGCAAGGCAGGCGACCGCCTGCGAAGTGCGCCGTACAGCTGCATCGTGGGTGTGCTTGGCGCTCTCCTGTCGTCCGGTGGGGTGGGGGCACAGGAACCCGTCCTGCGGGGCACTGCGTTCCTCGGGGATACCGTTATGTCCGACGGCATCGCCGTGCTTCATCACCTGACTCAGGGAACGCAGGGAGAGCTCGACTCGATCCGACTCGGTGCGGACGGATCGTTCCGTTTCACGCTCCCCGGTACACCGGACCCCATTCGGAGCGACATCTTCTTCGCATCCGTGCGGCACGACGGGGTGCTCTACTTCGGGCCGATGATCACCGCGGTCGAGCAGCTCGACTCGGCGTATCAGGTCAACGTGTACGACACACTGCTCGCCCCGGGCGAAGGGCTGCCGGTTGCGCTGCAGTCACGCAGTGTGTTCATCGAGCCCGACTCCGCCGACTGGCGTGTCACGGACCTCTTCGAGCTTCGAAATGACGAGGCCCGGACCATCGTGGCGCGTTCCGGTGGTTACACGTGGCGTCATCCGATGCCTGCCGGCATCCGCGAGGTCCAGGCCGGCGAGGGCGAGCTCGCGGGCGATGCCGCGCAGTACCTGAACGGCGAGATCGTGGCCCGGGCGGCACTGCCGCCGGGCGGACGGTTGTTTGTCGTCCGCTATCGCACCGACTCTCCGTTTCTCTCCATGCCGGTACAGGCTGGAACGGAGCGCCTCGACGTCCTGATCCGGGAGCCTGCCCCGATGCTCGATGTGCAGGGGCTCGACTTCATGGAACGGCAGGAGTTCGAGGCTGGTTCGACGTACCGTCGCTTCGCCGGCGCCAACCTGCCGGGGCCTGCCGTCACGATTGTGCGGACCGAGGAGATTTCGCCACCGCGGGTCGAGTGGGCCGCCGTGCTTCTGGCGCTGATCCTGACCGCGGTCGGCGTTGCGGCACTGCGGCCACGCACGGCACCCGAGACGGCGGTGGTCACAGCCTTCGACCGTGGGGAGCTTCTCCTTCAAGTGGCTCAACTGGACGACGACTTCGAAAGGTCGGACGCATCAGACCGCGATCGTCAGGCGTACGAACAACGTCGCACCGAGCTTCTCCGGCTCATCCGGTCGTTGAGCTGACCGTGGCTCCCGTCACGACTCGAGCCGTGCTGCTACGTGCGCACGACTACGGTGACTCGAGTCGCATTCTTCGCTTCTTCACGCGAGACCACGGGTTGGTCAGTGTGGTGGCGCGAGGAGTGCGGGGGCGCAGCGGAAAGGGGACAACGACGCTGGCCACGTTCGCCTCGGGCGACCTGAGCGTCTACATGAAGGCACATCGTGACCTCCATACAATGAAGGACTTCGTATGCGTCGAGGTGCGAGATGATCTCGCCGCACACATGCTCCGGTTCGCCGCCGCGTCTGCCGCCGCGGAGCTCGTTCTCTCCCACGCCGAGGCCGATCCCCAGCCAGCCGTGTTCGACACACTCGAGGCAGGTCTGGACGCGCTCCGGACCGTCGAGCCGGATACACTTCCGGGTGCCTCACTTGCTGTTTTGTGGACGATCACGGAGGCGTTCGGCTTCGCCCCGCAACTCGACGGCTGTGTTCGATGCGAGGAACCCCTGCAGGACGACGAGGTCGGACGGTTCGACTTCTCGGCCGGTGGAATGCGGTGTGCGGCGTGCTCCGAGGGAGCTGCGGGTCCGCGCGTCGGCCCCATCGCGCGCAGTCAGCTCGACGCTCTTCTCGCAGGACAGATTCCGGACGGACTGAGCCACACGCGCCGGCACCTGGGGCTGGTATCGGACTTCATCGCCTACCACGTGGTCAACAGACCTCTGAAGTCTCTTCGCTTTCTCGGGGGCATGCTGCCGGGGGACGATACGGAGGTCTCGATTGGCTAGCGTGATCCTCGGCACCGCCGGTCACATCGACCATGGCAAGACCGCGCTCGTCCGGGCCCTGACCGGGACGGACACGGATCGGCTCAAGGAGGAGAAGGCACGGGGGATCACGATCGAGCTCGGATTCGCTGAGCTGGCCGCTGAGGGTCGACCTCACTTCGGGGTCGTCGACGTTCCCGGGCACGAAGCCTTCGTGCGCGCGATGGTGGCCGGGGCCGCGGGTATGGACGTCGTGCTCCTCGTCGTGGCCGCAGACGAGGGGGTCATGCCCCAGACCCGTGAACACCTTGCGATTGTGGAGCTGCTGGCCGTCCCGGAACTCGTGGTCGCGATCACCAAGTGCGACGCCGTAGAAGAGGAGTGGCTGGAGTTGGTCGATGCGGACATCGAGGACGTGCTGTCCTCGACGCGCTACGCCGGTGCACCGCGTATCCGTACCTCCGCCCTTGCCGGGACCGGGCTGGAGGATCTGCTCGACACACTTTCGGACGCCGCGGAGCGGATCCGCGCGGACACCGCAGTGGATGTCACGCGACTCCCGCTCGATCGTGTCTTCACCATCCAGGGGACCGGTACGGTCGGAACGGGGACACTCTGGAGCGGTGCGATCGAGACCGGAGCGAAGGTCCGTCTGCTGCCGGACGATCTGCAGGCGCGCGTCCGCGGCCTTCAGGTCCACGGGCGGGACGCCGATCGCGCCGAGGCCGGCGATCGCACGGCCGTGGCGCTCACAGGAGACGGAGGAGACCGCGAGCGTGTCTCGCGAGGGAGCGTGCTGGTCACCGATGACGCGTGGTCCCCGTCGTGGATGCTCACCACCCGACTCCAGCTCATCGAAGACACAGCGTGGACGCTCGAGCACAATCAGAGGGTGCACGTGCACCACGGCACTGCCGAAGTTCTGGCCCGCTGTGCCCTGCTGGAGCCGGAGCCACTCACGCCGGGCGACTCGGGCTGGGTGCAGCTTCGGCTCGAGGAGCCTCTCGTTGCGAGGGCGGGGGACCGGCTCGTGATCCGCGCGTATTCCCCCGTGACGACGATCGGCGGTGGCTCCATCGCTGAGCCCTCGCCCCGGAAGAGGAATCGCCTGACGGGGCCCGAGCGCGAGCAGCTCGACCGTCTCGTGGACGGTCCACCCCTTGAGCGGGCGCGCGCGGCGCTCGAGCTCGCGGGTTGGTCGGGTGTGCCGATGACGAGTCTTCCTCTGTTGATGGGGGCTCCCCCGTCGGTGTGCGCCGAGGCGGTGGATGCGGTCGTGAAGGAGGGGGCTCTTCGCGCCGGGGATCTCGTGGTATCCACGAGTGTTCGGGGCGAGGCGGAGCAGCGGGTTCTGGCTGCTGTCGACGAGGGACACGAGGAGGATTCGCTTCGCATCGCCGTGCCTCTGGCGCGCGTTCGAGCGGGGCTACCCGAGTGGGCTCCCTCCGAGCTCGCGGATGCGACCATCGACGCGCTCTGTTCAAGCGGCACTCTCGAGCGCGCGGAGGGGGGCGTGCGGAACGCTGGCTTCCGCCCGGAACTGACGCCGGATCAGGATGCGGCTTTGGCCCGCCTCTACCAGTGCCTGTCGGGCGAGGGACTGGCTGCTCCGTTCGTCGACGAGTTGCCGGAGGGGCTGACCGGACGGGCCGACTTCTGGCCCCTGGTGCGGCACCTCGAGGCAACGGGCCGGATCCGGCTGGTCGCCGATGGTTTGTACCTGGCCGTGGACCAACTCGATGCAGCGATCGCTCGCATCCGGGACGTGCTCGGCGGTCTAGAGGGTCTTGGGCCCGCCGAGTTCAGGGATGTGCTTCCGGTGTCTCGGAAGCACCTCATTCCGCTTCTGAACTACTTCGACGGCGCTGGTGTCACGCTTCGGGATGCCGACGGACGCTCCGTTCCGAAGGGCTGATCCGGGCGGCAGAACCCTGCGCCGGACGGTGCAATCTCGGGAGTCAGGCAACGGAACGTGCGGCTCATGCGTCACGTAAGAGTACCCCGGACCCGATCGTCTTGACCATGTCCAGATTCGTCCCGTAGAATGCGACAGGTACGCAGGTTTCAAGCCATCACTCATGGAGCGCGATTGACGCTTAGCTACTGCACAATTGTTGTGCGGAGGTTTTGATGAGGCGCACTCTCCGCGTCTTGATCGTCCTCCTCTCTCTGATCTGCGCCGCCGAAGGCGTATCCGCCCAGGACATGGGGCGTAGTGCGCAGGACAGGGGGGCGAACGGCTTTCAACTCGGACAGAACTATCCGAACCCGTTCAACCCGGAGACCACGATACCCTTCGTCCTTGGCGAAGAACTGTTCGTGGACGGGCGTCCTGTCGTTGTGTCCATTCGCATCTTCAATGTGCTGGCGCAGCTCATCGCCCATCCGGTCGCCCTCGGTCATCCGACAGGTGACGGCGTGCCTGTAGACCAGCTCGACTACGGCCAGCCGGGACGGTTCGAAGCGTTCTGGGATGGCACCGATCAGATGGGTCGCCAGGTCGCGTCCGGTGTGTACCTCATGCAGATCAGTGTGAACGGCCTTCGCCCGCTGACGCGAAAGATCATCGTGATGAAGTGACGTCGGGCCGTCCCACGTCGTGACGTTCTCGCGGCCGACGCCCCTCGACAGGGTGTCGGCCCTTTTGTTCAGGGTGCAGATGCCCGGCTACGGCGCGCGCTCCTCGAGAAGCTCCAGGAAGTCGTCGACGGACTCGAGTTCGGCGAGCAGTCCGGGAATGTCGGGATCCTTTGCGAACTGGGCGATCTTACCGAGCACGGGGAGGTACTGGTTCGATACCTCGAGCGGCGGTGCGATGATCAGGAAGAAGTTGTGGACCGGTGCATCATCGATCGCATTGAAGTCGAGGCCCGACGGCTTGCGTCCGTACGCCAGCCGAAGTCGGTTCGCCACCAGCGACCGGCAGTGGGGGATGGCAAGCCCCTTTCCGATGCCTGTCGATCCGAGATTTTCACGCCGCTTCAGCGTCTTGTAGAGAACACCTTCGGATTTCCCGTCGAGATCCAGCAGGGCTACGAGTTCGCGCAGGACGTCATCCTTCGTCGTGGACTCGAGCTCGAGCTTCACGGTCTCGGCCGAGAAAAGCTCCCGAAGTCTCATACATCGCCTCCCGGCGAGTGATCAGGGGATACGTGTGGCGCGTCGGACTATAAAACGTAGCCGTCGTCGTCGGCATCCCCTCCGGCGATAGCTGGATTGCGAGTTGAAGGGGCTTGTGGCGATGGGGAGCGGGGTGGACGGGGCCATCTCGGCGGTGTTCGGGACCCTGATGCGATTCGGCCACGTCTTGCGGATTTGCTTCTCGGCACCGGATGTTGCGTCAGCTGACCCTTTGGAGGCGTCTGGACCAGTGTCTCCTACGAGGAGGATCCTTTCTTTCGGGTTACGGGCCGCACTCCGCTCTTCATCCTTTCGGATGTGGGATTCTGGACACCCGGCACGGAATGGCGGGGGGTCGACGTGGCGCCGGATGGGGATCGCCTCGTCCTGCTTCGCACGGTCACGCAGGGCGTGCCGGGAGAGGACGTACGTTTGGATGTCGTATGGGTCGAGGGCTTCTTCAGTGAGGTAGAGTAGCGCTTCGTCCGGCAGTTGCCTTCTCCGTGCGAGGGGGCAGGGGACCGAGGCTCGCCTCCCGCCGAGGCGCTTCATGGGTGTGGTACGGGTGACTAGCTTTGCCACATGTCGTGCGACCTCGTTTCTCTCCTGAAGTCCGAGCGGACTCCGCTGTATCTCGCGCCCCAGGCGGGCGTGAGCGAGTCCCCGTTCCGGCGTCTCTGTCGCCGATTCGGAGCCGACGTTCTCGTCAGCGAGTTCGTCAGCGCGGCCGGAATCGTTCAGAACAGCAAGCGCTCCCGTGAGTATCTCCGCTTCGACGAAGCCGAGCGACCGATCGGTATCCAGATCTTTGGTGCGGATCCGGCGGTGATGGGGGACGCCGCCGCATTCGTGGCGGACATGTTCGAGCCCGACTTCATCGACATCAACTTCGGGTGTCCGGTGAAAAAGGTGGTCAAGAGAAATGGAGGCTCCGGGTGTCTGCGTGATCTGGATCTCGTCGACGACATCATCCGTGCGGTGGACGATTCCACGCCGCTCACGACCACAGTGAAGATCCGGAGCGGTTTCGACGAGAAGACCCGTGACCCGGTCTCGATCGGACTGCGTTGTGAGCAGGCGGGTGCGAAGGCCATCTGCCTTCACCCCCGGACTCGCGCCGACATGTACTCCGGTGAGGCTCGGTGGGCCGAGATTTCGGCGCTGGTCGAGGCGCTGGAGATCCCTGTGATCGGGAACGGTGACATTCGAAGTGGCGAGGATGCTCGTCGGATGCGGGACCGGACGGGGTGTGACGCCATCATGATCGCGCGTGGCTCCCACGGTGACCCGTGGATTTTCAAGCAGGCCCGGGCCGCCCTGGATGGCCTGCCGGTGCCCCCTGACCCCGACGTCGACGAGCGTTTCGCGATCTGCCTGGAGCATGCCCGCAACGCAATCGAATTCGAGACCGACCGAGATCGGGCGATCATCGACTTCCGGAAACATCTCGGGTGGTACACGAAGGGGCTGCCGGATGGGCGTCGCCTGCGTACGGAGCTCTTTCAGACGACACGCCTAGAGGAGGTCGAGACTCTTCTCGAGGCCTACCGGGAAGAGCACCTGGCCAGCGCGCTTACCTGATTCCGTTTCCCGTTCCCTGACGCGTTGAAGAAAGTGTTGGCTTCGACGCGGCCCGCAAACTAATGTTTCCCCGTCCTCGATTCGTGATCAGTCAGGCGTGGGTCCTGATGCGCTTGGGCAGACGGATACGGCAAACTCCATGGCCATGAGACCAGCTGAAGCCCGGATTCTTCTGGGCCTCCGGGATGCACCCTCGGAAGAGGAGTTGCTGACCGCTTACCGAGCGATGCTTCGAGCTTGGCACCCGGATCGCTTCCCCCAGGGGTCCGATCTTCACGAGGTGTCCAACCAACGCACCCGGTCGATCATCGAGGCGTTTGAGGTGCTGCAGCACGAGTTGACCGCACGCAGGGAATTGGGCCTTCCGCCCCACGTTGAGAGAGCTGTGACGGATGACGCGAAGCGTCCGAGGGACCCTCTTCGCTTTGATGGCCCGACCCCGGAGAAGACCGTTCCTCACCTGAATACGTCATCCGATCGGGCGCGCATGAGACCGTGGACGGCTGCAGCCGTCCTCGCCCTTGTCGTCTCCAGTGCCAGTGTGCTCGTATTAGCTCGGGGAGGCGCGCCGGTCGAGGGCGCTGTCCTTCCCTCCGTGCAGGCGACGTCTGACGTCGCGCCCGCGTCCGAGGAGTCACAGCTCGCCGCCGACGACCGCATGCAGCCTCCTCCCCCCGCTGTCGCCCGATACTCGATGGCGATCGGGGCCTTCCGTGATCGAAACCGTGCGATGACGGTTGTGGAACGGTTGGGTGAGCAGGCCCCGGGCGTGTGGGCCACGACGGTGCCCGTGCAGGTGGATGAGACCGTCTTTCATCGTATTCTCGTGGGCTTCACGAACGATCGTGATGCTCTCGACCGTGTTGTTGAAGACGTGAGCAGCGTCCTGGGACAGGACCCCGCGCAGTGGATCCTGCGCGAGGCCAGTTTCGCTCTGTGTCTTTCGGACGGCGGTTCCCTGCAGGATGCTCGTCGACTGGTGACGGGCTTGAACCAGCGCGGGATCTCGTCCTTCGCCCTTCGTATTCTATCGTCGAACGGCGAGGCCGGCGTGCGAGTCTGCAGCGGGTCCTTCGCTGGACCGTCGGAAGCCGACTATCTGAAGCAGGCGCTCATTCGCGAAGGCTTCAACCCGTCGCTCGAACCCCGGCTGGGTGAGCCGGTTCTGTAAGCTGGCGAAATCAACCCACGGTCGTTCTCGGGTAGTCATGGGGTGACGTGGCCCTTCACCTGCCCGGTCGCGTTCGGGACCTGCACCTCGTAGACGCACACAAAGGGTGAAATTAGGAAGCTTCGGACCAATATTGTGAAGCACGATGCATGACTTCTGGTAACGCAGGGCATCACCGATGAAGAAGGGAGCCGGCTTCTCGATCGTGGAGGTTCTGACCGTGGTGATGCTCATCGCGGTCTTGGGATCGATCGCGATACCGCCACTGGCGCGGATGCGTGAAGCGGCCGCGGTCGACAGTGGACGAGCTCAGGTGACGGCCGCTCTCTGGCTGTCTCGATCTGTCGGTACGCAGTGGGGTCGTACCGCCGTGCTGACCATCGATACGGCCTCGGACGTCCTGACGCTGCACGTCGACACATCGGGTTTGATGGAGTCGGCTGACTCCGTCGTAGTGCGCGAGTACAGGTTGGGCGAGGAACTGGGAATCGACCTCGGTGCGGACCGGTCGGCGCTCTGCTTCAACTCGCGAGGGATCGGGGTCACGTCGGGTCCGTGTCCCGCGCTTGGGGCAGTCATCACCGTCATGAGGAACGGGCGTGTCGACTCGGTTCGTGTGAATTCTGCTGGTCGGGTTTGGTGAGAATTCCTCGCGCCAGAGGGCACATGGGCTTCACGATCGTCGAAGTAGTGATCGCTCTGCTCTTCATGACGGTTGTTGCACTCTCCTTCGCTGCGAGTAACCAGTTTTCTGCGAGACTGCAGGGACGATCGGAGATCGAACTTCGGGCTGCGCAGCATCTGGAGGCCGAGGTGGAACGCCTGCGGGCCTTATCGCTTGACTCGCTCAGCACGGGCTCGCGCTCGAGTGGGCTGGGGCAAGCTTCGTGGGACGTCGTGGACTCGACTACGTTCGTACAGATCATTCTGGCGACTGAGTATGGCAATGCCTCGATGGGCACTGTACTGGACAGCGTCACCATCTATCGGCTCCGATGATGCATCGTCCTCAGCCGGCCGGCTTCACCATCGTCGAGCTCATCGTCGTCGTGGTCATCGCGGGCTTCATCGCGGTAGCCCTCCACCAGGTTCACGTTCAGCATCGACGCTTCAGCAGTTGGCAAGAGAGTCGGGCGTCTGCGCACGATGCCATGCGTGTCGCGTCGTCGTTGCTTGCCGGTGACCTCCGGGAGGCGGTCCCGTCGGATGGTGACATTGTGCTGGAGGATACGGATTCACTCCGAGTACGCTCACCCGGGGGCTTTGGCTTCGTGTGTGCGGTAGATGAGGATCTGGACCGGCTCGGTCTCAATCGTTTTGTCGGGGCAACACCTTTGGATGCTGGAGACAGCGTTCTCGTGTACGCTACGACGGGCTGGCGGCTCACGGGCGTAGTGGCCACTCCGACACCGTCTCTTTCCTGTTCACACGGCACCGTGTCACCCGCGCTCGAGCTGGAGGTGACGGCGTCGAACTCGGCCGATGTTCCAGTGGGGGCCCCGGCACGCGTGATCCGCAGTCGGACCTACCACGTAACCTCTCATCAGGGAGAATCGTGGTTCGCCCGATCAAGTGTGGATGGTACCGAGCCACTTGTTGGCCCGCTCGGTGTGGATGGGTTGCAATTCCGGTTACTCGACGAGGCCGGGCAGGAGACTGCGACATTGGCCGATGTCCGGTCAGTGGAGGTCCGGTTGATCGTGTTGGCTCGCCGGACTTCGGATGTCGTGTCGCGGGGCGCCGACACACTCACGGCCCTCTTTCAGAGCAGGAACCGATGAAGCGCGATGGCTTTGTCATGCCGTTGGCCCTCGTGGTTTTAGTGGCGATCTCGTTTCTAGCTACGACGGCTCTCCAGCTTGCGGTCACGGATTTTCTTGCGAACCGCAACACGCGGGTCGCCCACAAAGCCCTGTTCGCGGCCGAGGCCGGCGCCCACTCGGTTCTCGCACGATGGTCGAGCGGTTCGTATGCGTCCATGTCGCCCGGAGACAGCGCGGCTACGGCGTGGGAAGAACTCCCGGACGGGTCCGTGTACCGTGCTGTAATCTTAAGGGTTGACGATGGGGTCGAAGACGACGTCGGCCCCCTGTTTCGGGTGATGGCCGAGGGAAGGCCTTCTCGGCGCGAAAGTGGCTCACGGACCGTGACTCTCATGGTACGCAGCTCGGACACGCCGAACCTGTGCTGCGACGCAGCGATCAAAATTGATGGCCGTTTGCGTTTGTCCGGTCCGGTAAGCTCGCCGGGTGGTGGTGGTGGTGGTGGTGGCGGCGGCATCCTGATCATCCATTGGCGG
>CAZBHZ010000053.1:0-10337 GCA_964492085.1 uncultured Gemmatimonadaceae bacterium
AACGCGCAATCGCTGGGCCTGGATCGCTACTCGTCAGAGGGCAGGTGGACGCTGGAGGTGGATCGGACTGTCGTTCGGGATGAGACGCTTGGCGTCGCGCCCGACGAGCCTGCCGGCCCCGATGTCCTCTACGCCTTCACCGGTGAAGTCTCCCGCTTCGTTGGAGCCTGGGACGTCGAGTTATCCAGTTCCTGGCTTCTGAATCTGAATCGCTATCTGGCGCGGGACGCCTCGAGCGTTCGTTTGCGGCTCATCGTCTCCAGAAGATTCGGGCGGCGCCCGCTCTGACCTCGTCACGCCAGGCCGGAGTGAGGAGAGCGATCCAGGCCCAAAGCAGCGACAGCGAGGTAACGGAGGTAGCCGCCAGAACCGGGTTTGTCACGTTGGCGAGGCCGGCTGCGATCAGAATCAGTAGACCTCCGATGCCGACCGAGCGCATCACGAGAGACCTCTGGCCTAGCGCAGCCGGCTCGAGTGCAGCGGTCGCGGCGAAAAGCGCCGCCGCATCGAGAGCTGATCTCGCAGCCCACGCCATGCCCGCTCCAACGATGCCGTAGGTTGGGAGTGCCCACGCGAGAAGTGCGACGTACAAGGGTAGCTCGAGCAGATGGATGGTGGCGACCAGCTTCGGGCGTCCTCGGGCATAGAGGAGAGCGAAGGGGATCTGGGCCACGCCGTTGAAGAGGACCCCGAGTGCCAGCCATCTCAGTACTGAGACTCCAGTGATCGCGAACTCGGGCCCAGCCCAGATTCGCAGCAGGGGTTCAGCGAGCGCCGTCGCGACCACCAAAGGGGGTACCAGAGTCGCGATGAGCAGCCGCAGGCCTTGCTCAGAGAGGTCTCCGGCAGATTCAGTGTTGGCACGTGTTGAGCGGGCGAAGGCCGGAAGCCAAACCGTCCCGATGGCAATTGGCGCGAGAAGGAGCCGGGTGACGATTTCGCTAGGAACCGTGTAGAAGGCTACAGCCGATGCAGAGATCATCGATCCGATCACGAAGCGGTCGGCGTATACCATGGCGCCGGACACCACATTGCTGACCGTAGTCCATCCCCCGAACGTCAAGATCTCAGACAGAATCCTCCTATGACGGGTGATCGGATGCGGGGCGTTGGGCAGGACTCGGATGACGAGAACAACCAGCGCCAATAGTCCGAGAAGCCGCACGACGAGGAGGAGGCCCATTGCGGCGTCGACTCGAGGCGTAAAGGGCACGAGCAGAGCTGGGCCGGCGAAGGTCAGCACGCCGATGGTGATTCGTACGTGTGCGGAGAGGTCGAATCGCTCGAATCCCTCCAGCACGCCACGAAGTGCGCTGGCGACGACCACCATGGGAAAGACTGCGCCCATCAGAACAGCGGTCCGCCGTGCTTCTCCGGACAGGCCGGGCGAGAGGTCCAGCTGAGTGGAAAGACTCGACGCCATGAGTATGAGCCCGAGTCCACCCGTGAGACCGACGGCCACTGCCGTCGATATTCCCACGCCCGCAACACCTCGGAGGTCAGTCGTATCGGCCCGAGTGCGCCGGGTTGCCACCAGCTGTGTGAGGCTGCGACCGATCCCGAGATCCGCAACGCCGGCCATGCCGAACAAGGTCCAGACCAGAAGCAGGATGCCGAAGCGCTCTGGCCCGAGTGCCCGAGTCAGGATCGGTACGGACACGGCCGCAGCGATCACTGGTGCGCCCTGGGCGAGCAGGCTCC
Organism: uncultured Gemmatimonadaceae bacterium; assembly: GCA_964492085.1. Taxonomy (GTDB): domain Bacteria; phylum Gemmatimonadota; class Gemmatimonadetes; order Longimicrobiales; family Gaopeijiaceae; genus UBA2589. Next base: position 1,702 of record CAZBHZ010000053.1, read on the forward strand.
ACGCGGTCCTTGTTCTGAGCCGCGGCGGTGATGCCTCAGGCACGCAACGACGGTGGAGCGAGGGCAGGGTGCATGGGCGTTCTAAGAGGAGGTGGCTACGATGCCCGAACATTACCTTGGAGGGGTTCGTTTCCAAGGAGTAGCCCTTTCTCATGCGTATCGAAGTCGACGCTCGGATGCTGATGTCCGGGGGGATCGGCCGTTTCGTCCGCGAGACGTGCGGACGTTGGGCCGAGGACCGACGTGTGGACGCCCTGCGTCTCTTCGGTCGCCCGGACGAGTTGGAGCCATGGCTTGCCGGACTGGACTGTTCCGGGGGAGTAGAGGTCGTGCCCTGGCTCGATCCCCCTTACCGCTTCTCAGCACAACTTCGCTGGCTGGCATCCGCGGCGCGGCGGCGTAGCTGGCAGCCCGATGTGACGCTCTTCCCGCATTATGACGCGCCCGCATTCAAGCACCCCCACCCGTCGGTCACCGTCATCCATGACTTGATCCAACTGCAGCTACCGCGGCTCTTCCCAGGGTGGAAGCGCCTGCTTGCAGCGGGGCTTCTGCGAAGGGTTGCCTCTGAATCCGCGCACATCGTCACGGTCTCGGAACCCAGTCGAACCGCGCTGGTGCGTGGGCTTGGGCTAAGGCCTGATCAGATCACGGTCGTCGCGAATGGAGTGTCCCCGGTCTTCGTCTCCGGCCGTCCTCAGTCTCAGGCGCTTGCCGCGGTGCAGCGCAGGGGTGCCCCCTTCGTCCTGTGCGTGGCGGAGCATCGCCCCCATAAGAATCTTGCTCTGGCTCTTCGAGCGATGGCCGAGCTACCGAGGCGCGAGGGTTGGGAACTCGTGGTGGTGGGGCCGTCGGAGCGGGACATGCGGGCCCTCGCGATCGACATCGGGTGTCGCGATATCCTGCCGCGAGTTCGAGTGCGTCCCCACGTCACGGATATCGAGCTGCGCGACTTGTACACCTCCGCTCATTCGGTGCTCGTGCCTTCGTTGGTCGAGGGGTTCGGGCTTCCCGCGTGGGAGGCGAGGGCGTGTGGCGCTCACGTGCTCGTCCTCGACCGTCCATGGTCTCGAGATCTCGCCCAGTTGGGGGTGACCCTTATTCGGTCGAGAGACCCGAGTGCATGGGCTCGACAGATTCGGCGAGTCTCCTCGGAGCCGCGGACTGTTCCACCGCTGGAGATGATCCCATCGTGGGACGAAACAGCGCGTCGGTTACTGGATGTACTCGATCAGACTGCTGCTCTGCGCTCTCCCCCAGACACGTAGACCGCTCCGGCGATCCCCCTTGCCTGCGTGCAGCCGGACCTCAAGAGAGCCCCGGAAGCGGAGTGAGGACCACGGGGCCACATGTTGCCGCGGTGTCGCGGGTGGCGCGTGGCGATGCCTGAAAGCGTCACGAAGTCAGGTGCCGGCCGGGCCCGCGTCCTGCAGTTGTTCGGTTGATTCCAGATGAAGTGTCGGGGCACCACTTGGTAAGAAGCTCAAACACCTCTACCGTATGAGGTTTGCCGATCCACCATTCTCGCGACTCGCTCTCGATAACCGCGCGGTGAAACGCTTCTTCGACATTCTTGGTGCCTCGGCGCTTCTGATTGCGACGGCACCCCTGCTCGCTTTGATCGCGATCGCGGTTTGGCTGGGCTCGGGGGCACCGGTCTTTTTCCGACACGGGCGGATCGGGCGCGCGGGCCGACGCTTCGAATGTCTCAAGTTTCGAACGATGGTCGTGGATGCAGAAGAATGGTTGTCACGGGATGAAGCCCTCGCGAAGCAGCACCGCGAGGAGGGATTCAAGCTTGCCCTGCGTGATGACCCGCGAGTCACGTCGGTCGGTCGATTTCTTCGCCGCACGCAACTCGACGAGCTGCCACAACTGTGGAACGTCCTGGTTGGCGACATGTCGCTTGTAGGCCCGAGACCTCTGGTATCGGAGGAGTTCGAATGGTTTACCGAAGAAGAGCGTGATCGGCTCCTTTCGGTTCGGCCCGGGATCTTCGGGCCGTGGACCGCCAAGGGGCGCGGGAGACCCAGCTATCCTGAGCGAGCTCAACTGGATCTGAGCTACACCGACGAGGCTGGCCCTGCCCGAGACGTACGACTCTTGATCGCTCACCTGCCCGTCTTGCTCAAAGGCCAGGGAGACGACACCTAGGGAAGCCTGGTGTAGCCGAGGTCTCTCAGAACCTCGAGCATCTCATCTTCGAATCGGGAACGTGCGAACCGCTCGGCGTTCGCCCTGCAGTCTTCCGCATCCCAGTTGCAGCCCTGAGCCGAGCGCAGGGCGTCGAGCAGACTCGACACTGAGTCCTCGTCGTAAAGCAGCCCTGTTGTCCCGTGGACCACGGTTTCCAGGGCGCCTCCCTCAGCCAGGGCCACGACAGGGGTGCCTGCTGCTTGTGTCTCGACCGGCAGGATCCCGAAGTCCTCGACTCCGGGAAAGATGAGTGCGATCGCACTCTGCATGAGGCCAAGAAGCGCGCGGTCGTCGCAGGCCCCGACGAACTGCACCGTCGGGCCGGACATGGATTTCAACCTCGAGCGATCAGGCCCCTCTCCGAAGACCACCAGTGGAAGCGCACCTTTGTTTGCTGCTTCAATCGCTCGGTCGATCCGTTTGTAGCGGACGAGACGGCCACCGGCCAGGAAGTGCGTTCTTGGCCTGTCCCCGGGTACGAAGCGGTCCACGTCGACAGGCGGATAGACGACCCGGGATTCGCGGTCGTAGAGACGCCGGATGCGCGCTGCCACGAAGTTCGAGTTCGCTATGAAGTGATCCACCCGCCGTGCCGCCTCGAGGTCCTGCTCGCGGAGATATCGAAGGAGCGGTGAGGACATTCGACGAACGAGGGCCGACTGATACTCGTGTGCAAGATCCCAGATATACCGCGGCGGAGTGTGGCAATAACAGACGTGCGTAGCGTCTCCCGTATCGACACTCTTGCAGAACGCATGGCTGCTCGAAACGACGAACTCCGTAGCCGGAACGCTCGTACGGCGCCACACCTTGGGCATGAGGGGAAGCATGGTCGGGTAGATACGTCCCGCTCCCGGAAGCCGGTTCAACGAGGTCGGGATCACGTCCCGACCCCCGAAGGCGGCGGACACCCGCTGATCGGGGCGATGGACCAGGGTGTGGATCGGTGCTTCGGGCAGGATCGAGCTCAACGAGGCCAGAACGCTCTCGGAGCCGCCCCATCGCACCAGCCACTCATGCACGAGTGCTGCAGACGGCATCGAAGTTTCCTGGGGTGTCACGAGAGTATTCGACCTGCCGAACGTTCCGAAAGTAGGTGATGTTCAGGCGCTGGACGCAGTAGAATAAAAGACCTTTCCACTCGCTGCCCACTCCGCATGTCGTTCGAGCGCACAGTCGACCTCACGGCAGGATCATTCGGATGATTCGCCGTGGTCCCCTCCGGCGGTCGCGGAGTTGTGCAGTCGCGATCCTCGCGCTGCTGGTTTCGGCCCCTCTCGCAGCTCAGGGGATTGGTGTACAAGATCCCATGCAGCGGTATCTGCGCATGATGCAGCTCGCGGGCGCAGCTGAGCCGACGTCCATGACGGTCCTGCCTCTGGCTTCCGCTGATCCTGCCAGAGCCGACTCTGCTCTGTCGGGACCGTGGCGGTCCGGCCCAGCCGTGGACCGGCTACGTGCCTGGTCCCGTGCTTCCGTGAGTTGGGATCTGGAGGCACGAGGCTTCTACAATTCGTCTCAACCCTCGAGGACGAACGACGGATCCGTCTGGCAGGGGCGCGGCCTCACGGTGGCGATCGAGGGCGGAGGGTCGGTTCAGTGGAGGGCTCTCTCGATCACGGTGCGCCCCTCGGTGCGATGGCATGCGAACGACGCGTTCGCTATCGCGTCGCATGATCTACCGGGACAATCTGAGTGGTCGTATCCATGGCGGCCCATCGACTTGCCGCAACGTTTCGGGCCAGAGCCCTTCTGGGCTGCAGATCTTGGTCAGTCTGAGCTCCGACTCGAGACCGGGCCCATCACATTCGGGCTGAGTTCGCGCGACGCCTGGTGGGGGCCAGGGCAGAAGAATGGGATTGTTCTGGGGAATGCCGCCGGCGGTGTGCCGAGAGCCTTCATCGGCTCGTCACGCCCGGTTGATGCAGCCTTCGCCAACGTCGAGTGGCGTTGGATGTTCGGCCGCTTGAGCCGGAGTGACTGGTTTACATCGAAGACCGCCGACCCGGGCCGCTACCTGACCGGGGCCATTGTCACGCTCTCGCCCGAGGCCGTATCCGGCCTCCACCTCGGTGCGTCTCTGGTGAGTTACGGCCGACCCTCCCGAGGAGGTATTTCGCTTGACGACTACCTCTCTCTGCTTGTCCCGACCGACACCTCGACCGCAGACCAACTCGGTTCGGTCTTCTTCCGATGGGTGCTTCCGCGGAGTGGATTCGAGGTCTATGCGGAGTGGGCGAGAAACGATCGTTCGGTCGACGTCGAGGACTTCCTGCTCGAGCCCCAGCACGGTCAGGGGTACACCCTGGGCCTGGAGAAATTGTTCGACTGGGGACCTGAGCGACGTGTTTCGGTGCTGGCGGAAATGACCCACCTCGAAGCAGAGGGGACGTCTCGTCTTCGGGACAACCCGACCTTCTACGCTCATTCCGTCGCCCTCGAGGGTTATACCCACCGGGGTCAGCTGCTGGGTGCCGTTGTCGGACCGGGCGGTTCACAGCAGCACCTGGGGGCGACCGTCTACAGCGCGAGAGGTCGAGCGGAGCTTTGGGTCCGTCGGGCGGTCCGGGACAACGATGCCTTCTACGAGTGGGCGGACACGACCAGCTTCGACGGGTGCCTGTTCTGTCAGCACGACGTCTCGTTCGAGGCTGGCGCGGACATCGTGCTGTTCCATGATTCGTGGGAGACGGGCTGGTCGGCGGTGCTGGCGCGCCAGCGTAATCGCTGGTTTGCCGGACCGGACGTGTGGAACGTGTCCCTGGGGCTGCGCTTCCGCCGGTCGGGAAGCCGCTGATTCAACCGCTCGAAGGTTCGCGGAGATGGTACCTGCAAACGGCCCGGTGCCGGTGGGAGTGTCCCGCCACTGGGGTTACCTTGTGCTGCTAGTCTCGATGCGCCGAAACACTGCTGTCTGAAGCCAATCGCATGCTCAAGTCTGCCCTCAAAACTCTCCTCGGCGATCAGCACAAGCGTGAGGCCAAGAAGCTTCAGCCGCTGATCGAAGAGATCAACGAGATCTATGCCGGACTTTCTTCGCTCTCCGACGATGAGCTGAAAGCGAAGACCGACGAGTTTCGCGGGTACATCGAAGAGAAGACCTCTGATCTGAAGGGTGAGATCGAAGCGCTTCGCGATCAGAAGCGGAAGTCCGAAGACGGTGACGAACGCGAGCGTCTCCAGTTGCAGATCGGTGAGCTCGAAGGCAAGCTCCTGGAGGAGCTTGAGGAGTCACTGGAAGATCTCCTTCCCGAGGCGTTCGCTGTCGTAAAGGATGCCTGTCGGCGCCTTCAGGGAACCGAGATTACCGTCACGGGCCAGACACTCGTGTGGGACATGGTTCCATACGACGTGCAGCTCATCGGCGGGATCGCGCTGCACCGTGGGAAGGTCGCCGAGATGGCGACGGGCGAGGGGAAGACACTCGTCGCCACGATGCCGCTGTACCTGAACGCGCTCGCAGGTCGGGGCTCCCACCTGGTCACCGTGAACTCCTATCTCGCCCAGCGCGACGCGGAGTGGATGGGGACGGTCTTCGAGTTCCTTGGACTCACCGTCGATGTGATCGATCTCTACGATCCAGGCTCTCCCGAGCGACAGGCCGCGTATGGGGCGGATATCACATACGGCACGAACAACGAATTCGGGTTCGACTATCTCCGCGACAACATGGTCCATCAGCTCGCGCAAAAGGTGCAGCGCGAGTACGCGTACGCGATCATCGACGAAATCGACTCGATTCTGATCGATGAGGCCCGGACCCCGCTGATCATTTCTGGCCCCGTAGGCCGCGATACCTCGACACCGTTCAAGCAGTTCAATCCGCTCGTGGCGTCGTTGTTCAAGAAGCAGAATCGCCTGACGACGCAGATGGTGGCGGAGGCTGAGGCCCACCTGGAGGCCGGCGAGGAGTTCGAGGCCGGTGAAAAGCTCCTCGCCGTAAAGCGGGGCTCGCCGCGTCACCGAAAGCTGATGAAGCTCTTCGCGGACGATCCGGCGCTCCAGACGCTCGTGAACCGCGTCGAGGCCGACTACATGCGGGAAAAGCGTCTCTTCGAGGTCGACGAGATGCTGTACTTCGCGATGGATGAGAAGGGGCACAATACGCACCTCTCTGACCGGGGACTGGACGAATTGTCCCCGAATGATCCGGAGGCGTTCACGATTCCGGACCTCTCGGCCGCGATGGGTGAGATCGAGGAGTCCGAGACCCTTTCGGTGGATGAGAAGCGGGAGCGGATCGAACAGCTCGAGGCCGAGTACGCGGGCAAGAGCCAGAAGATGCACGTCATCCATCAGCTCCTGAAGGCGTATACGCTCTTCCACAAGGACGAGCGGTACATCATCGGTGAAGACGGGCAGATCGTCATCGTCGACGAGTTTACGGGCCGTCAGATGGCGGGGCGCCGGTGGAGCGACGGGCTCCACCAGGCCGTGGAGGCGAAGGAGGGGGTCGAGATCCGGGGCGAGACGCAGACGCTCGCAACGATCACGATCCAGAACTACTTCCGGATGTACGACAAGCTCGCGGGGATGACAGGCACCGCGGAGACGGAAGAGGGTGAGTTCCATCAGATCTACGGACTCGATGTTCTGGTCATCCCGACGAACCGCCCGATCGCTCGTGACGACCGTGACGATCTGATCTTCCGAACGAAGCGCGAGAAGTACGTCGCGATCATGGATGAGATCGAGCGGCTGGTCCGGTTGGATCTGCCTGTGCTCGTCGGAACGACGAACGTCGACGTGTCGGAAACGCTGTCTCGCATGCTCAAGCGCCGGGGCATCAAGCATCAGGTCCTGAACGCCAAGCATCACAAGTCCGAGTCCGAGATCGTCCGGGATGCCGGACAGCCAGGGGCCGTGACCGTCGCGACCAACATGGCCGGCCGTGGGACCGACATTAAGCTGCACGACAGTGTCAAAGAGGCGCGCACCGTCGCGTGGGTCCGTGAGAAGGGCGTCGATCTGGATGACGTGCTCCCGGTCGACCCGGTTCGTTCCGAGAAGCTGAAGCTTCAGAATGACGACGATGTCCTCGAGGACGGTGGTCTGCAGATCATCGGATCGGAACGCCACGACTCACGGCGCATCGATCGTCAGCTACGCGGCCGATCGGGTCGTCAGGGAGACCCCGGCGCGTCGCAGTTCTACCTGTCGCTCGAGGACGACCTGATGAGGCTGTTCGGGTCCGAGCGGATCGCCAACGTGATGGACAAGTGGGGCGCTGAAGAAGGCGAAGTCATCACGCACGGGCTGGTCACAAAGTCGATCGAGCGCGCTCAGAAGCGAGTCGAGACGAACAACTTCGAGGCCCGCAAGCGGCTCCTGGATTATGACGATGTCATGAACCAGCAGCGCGAAGTGATCTACGACCTGCGGCTCTTCGCCCTCGAGGGTGGGGAAGACCTCAAGGGCGAGATCTGGGAGATGATCGAGCACGCGGCCGAAGACGCGATCGATGAATACGCGCCGGCGGAAGACAATCCCGAGCACTGGGATCTGGCGGGTCTGCGGCGTCGTCTGATTCTCGACTTCTTCCTCATGGTCGCGGAGCTGCCGGAAGAGAACGAAGCAGAGCACGAGATCGAGCGTCACGAGGTCGAGGAGTGGGTCCTCAACGGGCTGAGGAACTCTTTCCACCACAAGATCGACACGCTCGGGGAGCACGCCGAGCAGATCATGAGCTTCATCATGCTCTCGGTGATCGACGAGAAGTGGAAGGATCACCTCTACGATCTCGATCATCTCAAGGCGTCGATCGGCTTCCGGGGCTGGGGGCAGAAGGATCCGCTCGTCGAATACAAGAAAGAGGCCTACGAAATGTTCGTGGACCTCATGAGCGACCTGCGGAAGACGCTCTCGAGCTACTTCTTCCGTGCGCAGTTCGGGCAGCCACAGCAGCGCAGGGCGGCTCCGCAGCGGATGGTGTACTCGGGGCCGAAAGAGCCGCAGACGGGGGTGCTCGACGAGGCGGCCTTGGCTGCTCAGCGCCGGGGTGGCGCAACGCCCCGACGGCCGATCGTGGATGAGATGGGGATGTCGGCGAGGGCAGCGTCGGGGGGCGCGGGCGGCGGTGCAGTTCCTGCGGGACCCGATCCGCGGCAGCTGGCCACGAACCGCGGGGAGGGGCAGGGGGCCCGGACACCTGTCACGGCGGACAAGGAGCCGGGGCGGAATGATCCCTGTCCGTGTGGGTCAGGGAAGAAATACAAGAAGTGTCACGGGCGTGGGTAGGCGAGGCAGACTCCCTCGTCACCCGGCAGGGCTTGGGTTAGAGCAGCCGCTTGGGCACAGACCCTCGCATCAAGACGACCCCGCCTTCAACTCGAACAGCTGATCCCTCAACAATGCCGCCCGCTCGAAATCCAGGGCTTCCGCGGCTTCCGCCATCTCCTGTTCGAGGATCTTCACGTATTCCTCGCGGTTGACCTCGTCCT
>CAZBHZ010000054.1:0-10331 GCA_964492085.1 uncultured Gemmatimonadaceae bacterium
ACGCGCGAAGCCGCCCGTTTCGTAGAGGCCGCCGACACGATCCGCGACACCGAGGGCCGCGCGATTTTCTCGGACCGACAGAACATCCCCAACGCGACCGACATCGACGGTGACGGGCAGATGGATCTGCTCATCGGTCGGCTCGAGGGGACGGTGACCCGATACGAGGAGACCGGCACCGACGCAAACGGCGTCCCGCTCTTCGAGCTCGTCACGGATCGTTTCGAAGGCATCGAGATCGTGGCGCAGATCGGCAGCCTGCACGGCGCGAACACGATGGCGCTGGGCGACATCGACGACGACGGAGACGAGGACCTCTTCTGGGGCGACTACTTCGAGCCTGGCATCCTCTTCCTGGAGAACACGGGATCTCGGACGCGCCCGAACCTCCGGGGTGAACCCCTCCCCTTCCCGACCCAGGAGCCCGTCCGCACGAGTGGCTACAACGCCCCGACGCTGGGCGACGTGGACGGGGACGGCGACCACGACCTGCTGATGGGTGTGCTCGGTGGCGCGTACAACCCGAACACCACGACCGCCGACAACTTCCACTACATCCAGCAGTCCCGTCCCGGCTTCTTCGAGCACCGGACGTCACGCTTCATCTCGACGATCGACTTCGGGGCCGAGACGATCCCGGTACCGGTCGACCTCGACAGCGATGGCGACATCGATCTGCTCGTCGGCAACAAGATCGAACAGAACGACACGCAGAACGGGAAGCTGTACCGACTGATCAACGACGGGACACCCAGTGCCCCGAGCTTCCGGTACGACGGTGACATGGACGTCGGCGGCGGCTACCACCTCCTGCCCGCCTTCGGTGACCTGGATGCGGATGGAGACCTCGACGCGATCGTCGGGACCTGGTCCGATCAGCTTCGCATCTATCGGAACGACGCCACCGACGGCTCGCTCATGCTGAGTTTCGTCGACTCGACGTCGATCGCGCTTTCGCGCGGCCGGAACGCGACCCCGGCGCTGGGCGACATCGACGACGATGGCGATCTCGACCTCTTCGTGGGTGAGAGCTCCGGCACGATCAACTTCTACGAGAACACCGGCACGCCGCAGCGCGCGGAGTTCACGCTGGTGAGCGATGAGTACGGGGACTTCGACGTTGGCCGTCGGAGCCTGCCCGTGCTGCGCGACGTGGACGGGGACGGAGATCTCGACATGTACGTCGGGTCGGAGGGCGAGGGTGTGATCCTCTTCCGCAACGAGGGATCGCCGAGCTCACCGTCGTTCGTGGAGGCCGGCGTACTCGACGTGGACGCGACGTCGTTCGCCGCCCCGGCCTTCGCAGACCTGGACGGCGACGGAGACGACGACGTCGTGCTCGGGACGGGCGGTGGCGGTCTCTGGCTGTACGAGAACCGGCAACGCTGACCTGACGGACCGGATTCCCCTCCCGGTCCGGATCCCCCTAGCGGACCGGATTCCCCTCCCGGTCCAGCAGGGTCGGCTCACCCAGCCCGAGCGACCGCAGGCGCGGCAGCTGTGTCTCCGCATCCCCGACGACGAGCCACACCATGCCCTGCGGGTCGAGGTACTGGCCCGCGAGCTCCTGAACACGTTCGATCGACATCTCCCGTACCGTGTTCTCACGCTCGAGCACGTAGTCGGAGGAGAAGCCATACGAGCTCATCGCCCCGAGCAGGCCGAGCTTGGCATTCCCGGTCTCGAACGCGCGTGCGTTCGCCCGTAGCAGGAAGCTCTTCGTCGCATCGAGATCGGCCTCGTCGAACTCGGGCCCGTGCGCCTCGACGATGCCCTTCACCAGATCGAGCGCTTCGTACGTCACGTTGGAGCGCACCGACGAGGTGATCTGGAACGGACCGGGAACGTCCGTCCCGCTGAAGCCCGACCCGATGCCGTACGTGTACCCGCGCTGCTCCCGGAGCACCTGCGTCAGGTCGGACGCGAAACCACCACCGCCCAGGCGGAAGTTCATGACGCTGGCGGGCCAGTAGTCCCGGTCGGTCTGAGCGAGGGCGAGGTATCCGATCCGGAGCACGGATTGGCTCGCGTTCGGCACGTCCACGAAGTACAGACCGGCCCGTGCGTCGTCCCACTCGGGGGGTGCCGGCATGTCCGGGGCCTCCCCGGCCCATTCGTCGCGCAGCCGCGCCAGCGGTGCCGTCGCGTCCGCCTGAGTCACGGCACCCGAGACGTGGAACGCCGCAGCGCCCGGACGGAGTGCTGCGCCGTAGTACGCCCTCAGATCGTCGAGTGTGATGTCGTCGATCGTCTCCACCGACCCGAGACGGTTCGCCGCGAGCACGTGATCCCCGTAGAGCAGGTTCTGGAAGATGTCACCGGCCACCCCGGTCGGGCTGGCCGCCCGCTGCCGAAGGCCATTCGCGACGCGCTGCTTCGAGCGCTCGAACTCCTCGGCATCGAAACGGGGCTCGAGGAGCATCTCCTGCACGAGCTCCATCGTGGCCGCGTAGTTCCGGGCGAGCGCGCTTCCGCGGATCGAGAAGGACTGCGCACCTGCCGAAACGTTGATCGCGGCACCGAGCAGATCGATCGCCTGCTCCAGCTCCTCCGGCGTTCGGTTCGCCGTTCCGGCCGTCATGCTCTCGGCAAGCAGATTCGCGACGCCGGCCCGCCCGGGCTCCTCGACGAGTTGGCCGCCCTTGATGCTCAACTCGAACTGGACGAGCGGGACCTCTCGGTCTTCGATCCCGAAGACCTCCACACCGCTGGGGAGAGCCGTCTGCCACACGTCGGGAGCCGAGAGCGCCGGGGGCTCACCGTACGGAGGCTCGACCGAACGATCGATCGCCGAGGGTGTCCGCGCCTCCCCACGTACGATCTCGCCGATCTCTGTCTCAGCGCCCATCACGATCGGCTCCTCGACCACCTCCGCCCGCGCGGCGCCCGCGAGGATCAGCTCGGTCGCGCCTCGCGGCACGAAGCTGGTCGTGATGCTCGGCCGGTCCTTCACGTACTGCTCGTACACACGCATCACGTCGCCCTCGGTCACCGAGAGCAGACGCTCGAGATCCGTAGCCGCGAAGCCGGGGTCTCCTGCGAAGATGCTGTACTGCGCCAGCTGGTTCGCCTTGCCCAGCACCGAGGATAGGCGGCGGTAGAAGCCGGTCTCGTACCCCGCCTTGATCCGCTCGAGCTCGGCGGCCGGCACACCCTCGGTCTCGAAGCGCTCGAACGCCGCATCGACCGCCGAGGCGACGTCGTCCAGGTCGGTTCCGGCGAACGCCCGCACCGTGAGCGTGAAGCGACCGGCCAGTTCCATGTTGCGCTGGGACATGAAGACGGATGGGGCAACCTCGGCTTCCTCGACCAGGACCTTGTAGAACGGCGTCGACTTCCCGGCGGTCAGGAGCTGCGCGAGGACGTCGAGCGCGTACTGATCCGGGTGGTACACGGGCACCGTGGGCCACGCCATCGTGAGCATCGGCACCCGGGCGTAGTTGTCCTCGTGGAAGAGGCTGACGGTCTCCGTGAGTCGCACCTCCGGCGGCTCCGGGACCTCGGGCATCGGGGCGGACGGAATTTCGGCGAAGTACCGCTCGATCCATGCCTTCGTCTGGCCCACGTCGATGTCACCGGACACGACGAGGGTCGCGTTGTTCGGGCCGTACCACTTGCTGTGGAAGTCGATCACATCGGCCAGTTCCGCCCCTTCCAGATCGGCGAGCGAGCCGATCACCTGCCAGTGGTAGGGGTGCCCGTCCGGGTACAGAGCCTGGTCGATCACGTAGTTGTTGTGGCCGTACGGCTGGTTGTCGACACCCTGCCGCTTCTCGTTCTTCACCACCTGCTTCTCTTTGGCGACGACCGACTCGGTCACCGTGTTGATGAAGAAGCCGAGCTTGTCCGCCTCGGCCCAGAGGGCCTTCTCGAGACCGTCTGTCGGGACTACCTCGAAGTAGTTCGTCCGGTCGTTGCTCGTCGACCCGTTCGTCGAGCTACCGATCCGGGTCATCAGGCGATCGAGTCCACCCGGGCCGAGGTTCTCGGAGTCCAGGAAGAAGAGGTGTTCGAAGAGGTGCGCGAAGCCGGTCTTGCCCTCGACCTCACGCGCCGACCCGACGTGGAAGGTCATCGCCACGGCCGCGATCGGGTCGGACCGATCGACGTGCAAGATGACATCGAGCCCGTTCTCGAGCTCGTACTCCTCGAACGCGATCGAGACACCGTCGGACGTCTCTGGCGCGTCCCCTGCCTGGCAGGCACCCAGCGCCAGCACCACGCCGCCGGCGATCACCCCCGTCATCATCCGTCCACCACGCATCGTCATCGTCATCGCGACGTCCTCATTCCTCTGTGTTGTCCGACCGGCGATCGAGGATGATCGTCGGCTCACACCTCTCCCGTCGACACGCGGCGGAAGATCTCGACCGCCGTCTCGAGTCGGGCGGGCGAATCCTGGATCCACTCACCCCAGGCCCCTTCCGGCCAGCGTCCCTCCGAGTGCCCGGCCACGAGCACGTCGACCAGCCGCGAGAGCAGCTCGCGAAGGTCCGGTGCTGCCAGGTTCATACGCGGCCACATCCCGGCGATGACCTGCATCGATTCACGTCCCCGCCCCAGGAGCTCGACGAGCTCCTGATGGTCGAAGAACGGGCCTCTGGACGCCGCGAGCAGCGTCCGTCCGAGCAGCTCCACGACGTCATCATCCAGCTTTCGCAACAGCACCTTCTGTGACCGGAATTCCAGGACCCGGCCAAGGAAGGTCATCAGCGGGTAGACCGACTCGCCGAGGCGGTCGAGGACGATCGGGGGCGCGTCACGGGGATACAGGTACAGTCGGTCGAAATACTGGTCTTTGAGGGCGACCTTCTCGGACATCTCCGGGGAGATCCAGTCGTACCCGATCAGATCCGGAAACGCGACGAGGTCATACGCACTCTGGTCGACGACACGCGCCACCCGCTTCGGCGTCACCACGTACGCACTCCCGTCCCTCGCGTCGATGCGGACCGCCGTCCCCGCACCGGCCAGGACGTCTTCCTCACCGTGCGGGTCACGCGCAATCAGCTCGGCGTTCAAGCCGGGGCGCTTCGCGAGCGCTTCCTGGAAGATCTCAACGAGCTGCTCGGTGAGCAGCCAGTCGACCATCGTCATCGGGCACCTGTCACAGTCGCCGTCCTACCCTCTCCGCGGCCCCGCACCCGGGACCGGCGTGTACTCGTTGCTCCATCCTCGGATCTCCTCGCGGACCCGGTCGTCACATCCGCGCTCGGGAAGCTCGGAGACCTTGCCAGTCGGCAACAGCCCCGCCTAGTCTGGCTCCTTCTCTTCCGCCGTAATCCGCGGCCCTCCACGTACTCGCCGGACGCGCTCATGATCCGCCCGACTCGACTCCTTCGCGCCGCCCTCGCCCTGACCGCCCTCACGGCCGCTTCGTATGCTCCCGCTCAGGCTCAGGGGCTCGACCTGCCGTCCGTCTTCCTGGAGGAGCTCACGTGGACGGAAGTCCGTGATGCGATCGACTCCGGTACCACGACGGTCATCATCCCCACGGCAGGCACGGAGCAGAACGGACCGCACATGGTGCTCGGCAAGCACAAGTTCATCGTGAACTACGCGTCCGCGATGATCGCGAGGGAACTCGGCAACGCCCTCGTAGCCCCCGTCGTGACGTACGTGCCCGAGGGAGACGTGAACAACCCGACCCGTGGACACATGTCCAAAGCCGGGACGATCACCTTCCCCGAGGAGTTCTACATGAAGCTCCTCGAGTACGGCGCCCGGAGCCTCGCCGTCCACGGCTTCACGGACATCGTGATGATCGGGGACAGTGGTGGGAATCAGCGTGGTATGGAGCAGGTCGCCGAGATGCTCAACGCGGAATGGGCTTCGGAGGACGCGCGCGTGCACTTCGTCGGGGACTACTACGGCAACAACGGCTTCCGAGAGTGGCTCATGGAGCAGGGCGAGACGCCGGAGACGATCGGAGGACACGCCGGCATCTCCGACACCTCCCAGCTCCTCGCGGTCGACCCGCGGCACATTCGGACGGACAGACTCGCTCCCGCCGGCGGCTTCGAGGACAGCGGTGTCTCCGGGGACCCGACGCGTGCATCCGTCGAGCGCGGCGTCCGCGGTATCCAGTTCAAGGTGGATGCCGCGTTGAATCAGATCCGGGAACTCATGGGGTCCCGCTGACGCTTCCAGAAGAGACGGTACGTCGACAGGAGTGCCCGGGCCGGAGCAGCCGGTCCTGCCTGCCCGGGCACGGCGTCACACCCCGTGTGCGACACCGATCGTCCCGCACGTCGTATAACCTAAAGCGCGGAACGCAATTGCGTCCGCTCTGTACCCGTAGCAGCTTTTCGCGCCCTCTCGAGGGCGTCCTTCACAGAATCCTGCCCCACGCCGCATGAACAAGCCCGGCCGTCTGACCGTCCTTCTCCTCACGCTCCCCTTCCTGGCGGGCTGTTTCACCGTGGCCACCGTCCCGGTCCCCCGCACCCAGCCGGAGCGCGAAGACCTCAATGTCCGCGGCGTCGTGATCACCGACGGGGCAACCGAGCAGGTGATCCAGTACGATGAAGTACTCGAGGCAACGTGGACGCCGTCTTCGCTGTCGATCGTCGGCCTCAACGGTTCGGGTGACAACATCCGGACGGAGACCCGTCTCATTCCGATCACGGAGCTTCGTGGCGTTCTCGTCCGTACCCTCGACGCCGGAGCGACCTCGGCGATCGTTGGTGGGGTGATCGTCGGCGCAGTCGCGGCAATCGCGGTATATGTGACGGGTCGCGCGGACGAGTACCGAGGCCGCTGACCTCTCCGTCAGCTCAGCGCGTGCGGGTCCAGATGAGGATGACGCCGCAGTTGTTGATCTCGTCGAAGCCCACGGGAACCTCGCTCGAGCGCGTGTAGACCTCGATCGCGTCGATCTCCATCGCCGTGATGTAGTCGTCCGGCCGGACCCCGCCCAACGCACCCGTGTTCACGACGTGCCGGTCGATGTACAACGTCGGCGAGCAATACTGGCCATTGCGAATGACCCGCAGCTTGGGGTTCTGGAAGACCTGCGGACCCCCGATGAGCGGTCGAGTGTCGTCGATATCCAGGAGCGGAATCTGCCGGAAGACATCCGTCACCTTGTCGATCGAGGTGCGCTCGATGTCCTCACGGATCAGGAACACGCCACGGCTCGCGATCGCTCGCTCGTAGAAGCCGTTGCGCTCGAGAAAGGTCATCGGACCTGATTCCGCCTCGACGACGACTTCCTCGAGCTCGACCGGCATCGGCTTCAAGCCGATCTGCACGTCGAAGACTCCGTCTTCACCGAGTTCGAAGACGCCATCCATCAGAGTCTCGTACCCGGTGCGCGAAATGTAGATGAAGTACTGCCCGGGATCAGGCGCGGTCACCTCGAAGACGCCCTCGGTGTCCGCGAGTGCGGCAACCGCCATGCTCTGGCCTTCGGTGATCAGCCCAACGTAGGCGAGCATGACCGGCTCGCGCGTGACGCTGTCCAGGATCCGGCCACGAAGTGTCTGCGCTTCAACGGGTGCGAGCGCACCGCCCAGAGAGAAGGCGGCCACAAGCACGACCAGTGCACGCCGCGAAACCACACCGCGTTCTGCATCTCGTCTGCTGTTGGACGTGGTCCGCCGTGTGCGAGCCAGGACGTTGCGGATCATGCCATCTCCTGCCGAATCGATCCGAAACTCATACGCCGGAACCCCGAAAAAGTGACGGCCCCCACCGGCGTTCGCCGATGGGGGCCGTCGATACTACCCCTGCTTGGTTATTCGCTCATCAACCGCAGAGCGGGTCCCCCTGCAGGTTCGGGTTGAGCTGACACTCGTTCCGCGGCATCGGGTAGCACGCTACCCGGCTCGCCACGGACGTGCTGCCCGTGATCCAACCCTGAGTCGTCAGGAACGGGTGGTTCCAACGCTCGAGGTCGTACAGACGCTTACCCTGCATCCACAGGTTCGCGTACCGCTCACGATCGAGGATGTTGAGCGCCGACGTATCGTCGAAGTCGGACGCCTGGTATCCCACACCCCAGTCGTTGCCTGCGGGCGTCACCACCGTACCCAGCTGCGTCGGAGCTGCCAGCGCGGCCAGACCCCAGACCGCACGAGCGGCGTTGATGTTCGTGATGAACTCGTTGAAGTCCGGCGTACCCTGCAGGGCAGCCTCAGCCAGGATCATGTACATCTCGACGGCCGAGGCCCTCGGGATGTCGGAGCCACGATCGTCATACCGGTTCTGCCGGTAGTGCGCGTGGTCACCGTCCGCGCCCTGGTGGGCACCGGAACCGTCACCATCGCAGTTACCCGTCTTGGTGACACCGCCGGGGATGTTATCCGGATACGCAGACGCCAGGTCGTCCCACTCACCGCAGACGGTGTAGGAGACACGCATGTCCGTGTTGTCCGCATCGTAAATCCGCTGAGCCAGCGTGCGGTACACGCCAACCTCGGCGCGACCCCACGTTTCGACCCAGAACAGGTTCTCGTTCGCGCCCTGAGCGTAGATGGCGTCGTCCGTGAAGTCATCGGTCATACCGGGCTCGTTGAGCGCAGCTTGCGCCGCAGTCGCGGCAGCTGCCCACGAACCCGTGCCTTCCACCGCCTTGAAGAACTCGGCCTGGGCCTGACCCAGTCGAGCTGCGAGGCGCCACTGGTCACCAGCCGTACCCGCCGCCGAAGCGATCGTGTACGCCTGATCGAACGCGGCGCGTGCACGATCGAAGGCCGCCGAGCGAGGCTCGGACGGACCGACGTCGAACGCCACGTTGCAGTAGGCCTCACCGAGACGGTTGAAGGCGTGACCGCGATACACGAAGAGACGCGCGCCGTCAGGGCTGGACGCCTCGGCGCCTCCGAGGACCTCCTGCAGGCGAACCCACGCCTGATCAGCGGCCCACGCAGCCTCGTGCATCTGCTCCCAGGAGCCTTCGGCGTCCTGGTCGTTGAAGAAGCCCGTCCGATAGTCCTGCGTCGAGCCATACGAGCCGGTACCGGCAAGCTCGTCACTCAGACGCGCGATGTCGAACGCATAGCTGTCCTGCACATCGTTGTACTCAGCCGAGGCGCCCGCAACGAGCACCGGCATGAGCTCCGGGGTGTTCAGATCCGCATCCTGGATAGCACCAGGGTTGAGAACTTCCAGATCACACCCGGAGAGAATGACCGCAAACGCGGCCACTGCCGGAAGTCCGGCCTTTCTCGTCCAGTTATTCATCAGAAGTTCACCGTCATGTTGAGGATGAAGATCCGCGGCGGAGCCATGTTGTAGTACTCGAATGCGTACTCACCCCGGTCGAGACCACGGTCCGTTGCCTCAGGATCGAGGCCCTGGTAGTCCGTCGTCTGCCAGAGGTTCTTACCCTGCAGCGCGATGCTGACGCTACGCGTACCCGGGACGAGGTCCTCGGGGAGACGGTAGGACAGCGAGGCCGAGCGGAGCTTGATGAAGTCCGCGTTCTGCGTCCACATGCCCCAGTCGATCTGACCAGGCACGCAGGTCGCGACCTGCTGCGGGGTGAGGTTGGCGTTGCCGTTGGCGTTGAACTCGTTCTGGATGCCGAAGCAAGCCGGCCACGTCTCACGACGCGCCGTCGCCCAGCCGATACCAATGCCGCGGACGTGACCCATCTGGCTCTCGGCCAGGAGGTCGAGCGTCAGGGACTGGTTGAACGTCAGGCGCGTACCGAGCGCCATGATGTCCGTCGGGAAGACCACACCGAGAACCTGCGTCTCGACGTCGGGGTCCGCACCGACAACACCCGGGTTCATGACGACGTCATCGTACTCGACGCCGATCGGGAATCCGAGCTGGAGGTTGAAGCCCGCGTTCTCGAGCGGACCGAGGTCCGTGATCTCAGACTCGTTGGACGAGTAGGACAAGTTCACGTTCCAGTCGAGGTTGTCCGTACGCAACGGCGTCACGTTCAGGATGGCCTCGTACCCCTTGTTGGTGGTCTCACCGAGGTTGCGCAGGGTCCGCTCTTCCGTACCGAAGGAAGGAGCCTCCTGCACGCCGATCAGTGCGTCCGTCGTGGTCTGGTCGAAGTACGTGAAGTCGATCGACGCACGACCGTCGAAGAGGGACGTCTCGAAACCGAGCTCGATCTCTTCGGAGACCTCAGGACCGAGGTCCGCGTTACCGAGGTTACCGATGATGAGTGCCGGAACGACCTCGTCGGCCTGCGTGGCCTCGTAGATCTTCACGGCGTCGAACGCACCAGGCGCACGACCGGACCGACCCCATGCACCGCGCAGCTTGAGCGCGTCGATGAACGTCTCGGGGAAGAAGGACTCATCAGAGATGGTGTAGGCAGCGGCGACCTTCGGGTACGCGGCGAGACCGAAGCCTTCACCGAACGT
>CAZBHZ010000055.1:0-8443 GCA_964492085.1 uncultured Gemmatimonadaceae bacterium
GTCTCTCTCGGTGGCGAGCATGCCACGGATCTCGAGTCGTGGGCGACTCGGGCGTTTGAGGCGGATGTTGTATCCGAGCCCTTCGAGGCTGTAGCCAAGGTCCAGACCGGCGAACGGTACGGAGGCGTGCTGATTCATTCGCCGCGGCAGAGGATCCGTGAGGCTATTCAGGCGTGCCGGGCGGTCCGGCCTCTGTCGCGCGGGGCCATTGTGTTCGCGTCGGACGACCAGGTGCGCTCGACGGACCGGATCCAGATCCTCGAGGCCGGTGCAGACGACTGTCTGACGGGCGGTCTCGACTTCCGTGAGCTCGGCCTCCGGATCAAGCAGTCCATCGCCACCGGTGCCAAGCCCGTCATCGACGAAGGGGAAGGCGAGAGTACCGACATCCTCACGTTGATTCCCGAGGGATCGGATCATGGACGGGTGTCGGCGGATACGTTCATCGAGGAAGTCGAACGCCGCGGTGGAAGCCCAAACCACGCCTTCTTCTGCGTACTTGACGTCACCTCGCCGGTGCTGGACTCCGAGGACTTGAAGGAGGCCCTGGCGGCTCAGATTCGCCATGAGGAAGGCGATATCGTCGCCGGTGGTGAGCAACGTGCGGCCGTCCTGCTCCAGGGTGCCCGCGAGGGGCAGATCGGTCCGTTCCTCGATCGTCTGCGTTCGAAGGTCAACGAGCGCGCGCGTGATCAAGACGCCAAGCTTACGATCGACGTGCTGAGCCACCCCGCCGACGCCGATCGGATCATGGAGATCCTGAGGACCGTCCGTGGCGACGCCGCGTAGGCCCGCGAGGAAGAGCGACTCCCGGTACTTCCTCCGATTCGCAGCTACCGCGACACTGCTGGTTGCCGGAACCCTGGTGCTGGTGCTGTTCGTGCTTCCACGGCGGTACGTGCTGAGCTCGGGGTTCCGCGAGGGTAATCTGGCGCTCCCGAATCCGTCGATCCCGTTCGAGCCCGCGGACCCACTCGTGATTGCGGCGCTGCCCCCGTTGCCGCCTTCAACGGAGGTGGTTCGGGGACCTTCGGAGCTCTTCTGGGAACGAGTCCTGCCGCTGCTCGAGCAGGAGCGCTTCGATGAGGCGATCCCGGTCTTCGCTTCCTACCTGGCGAATTATCCTGGCGATCTGGATGTGCGTCGGGAGTACGGCATTACACTCGCCCGCGGAGGGTATGGGGAGCGAGCCATTCCAGTGCTCGAAAGTCTCTTGCCTGTTCAGGGCGACCGCCAACTCCGGCTACTACTGGCGCGGACGCTCCGCGATATTGGTAACGCTGCAGGGGCGGCCACGCTCTACGCTGCCATCCTGCGTAGTACGCCGGACGACGAGGAGATCGTCCTGGAGTGGGCCCGGGCCCACATGGGGGTGGAAGAGTACGCGCAGGCTGAGTCGGTCTTGCAGTCGGCTCTGGAGGCGATCCAGGGCTCGGTTCCCATTCGTATCGAACTCGCCCGCATTTACTACTACACGAACCGGCTGGAGGACGCGGAGGCGATCCTGCTGTCGATGTCGGACGAGGAGCTCGCCTCGGTCGATGCGCTTCAGCTTCGGGAGGATGTCGTTGCCGCCTTGACCCCTCCTCCCGAGCCGGAGGTGGAGCCCCCGCCCCCGCCCACGCTGCTGGAGCAGGCGGTCGGCGCACGGGAGGACGGCGACTTTACTCGTGCGTCAGAGTTGTACGAAGCCGCGCTCGCTGACGATCCCACCGACGCCGACGCCTGGCAGGCGTACGCGGACTTCCTGCAATACGCCCTCGAGGACTTCGAGGGGGCGCTCCGGGCACTTGCCGAGGTCGAGCGTCTCTACGGTGGCGGCGGCGTCGAACTTCAGTACCGCATGGCGCAGCTCGAGGTCTGGACCGATCAGTCCGAGGTGGCGCGCACGCGACTGCAGGCGCTCCTCGTCCTGATGGAGGAAGAGGACGCTGCTCGACGAGCTGGTGCACTACCGGCGCGGGCGGATGATCCGGATGCAGTCATCGTCACACAGGCCGACGTGATGGCCCTGCTCGGCGACCTGGACCGCTGGGATGGTCTTCGTCTCCCCGCGGTACGCTCGTACGAGGCGGCGCTCGCGCTTGATCCGACACACGAGCGGGCGCTCGAGGGCCTGGCGATTCTGCAGGCCGACGTCGACCGCCAGATGGTCGAGACTGAGGAACCACGGATCGGAGTCATTGCCGAGTCTCTTGCGGATACCGACGACTTCCGACGGCTGGATCTGGGCGGTGAGTGGTACGGCATATCCGGGGACTGGGTCTGGGGGACGCGAAGCGGAGCCCGCGTGCTCGAGGGCCTCGACACCGGCGGTGGCCTGGATGAGACGCGGGGCCTTTTCGCCGACTTCGAGGGTGCGCGCTGGTGGCGGTGGGGCACGGTTCGGACGGCGTTGCACTTCGGGGTGCAGAACGTCCGTGACTCGGAGCTCGATGTTTCCATTGGGCTTTCGGGTCGATTCACCGGCTCGGCCGGACGAAGAACGGATCTCCGGATCGACCACGGGCCCGCGTTCAGCGCGACGAACACCTTCCAGGCCATCGAAGTCGATGTCCGTCAGGATCGGCTGTTCGTGGCGCACGCACGGCCAGTCAACGAGTTGTGGAGCATCGCCGCAACGGGCGAAGTGGCTTCGCTGAGCCACTCGGGTGTGCCGGGCTCGGATCGGAATCTGCGCCTTTCTGCGGGTGCGAGCGTAGGGCGGTCCATGTCTCGCTCCATCACGCTCGGTCTGGCCGTGCGCGGCCTGAGCTATATGGATGCGTCGCCGAGTGTCGGCGCCGGAGCCCTGTACTGGGATCCAAACTCCAGCCTTTCGGTGGGTCCGTATGCACAGGTTACCCGCCCGTTAGGCACATGGTGGATGTTCAACGCACGTGTGAACCCGGGCGTGGCGTGGATCGATGAACGAAGGGTCAACGGCGGTGAACTCGTCCCGGATCTGTCGGCGAGTCTCGGCCTCCGTCGTGAGGGCGCTCAGTACCTGACCCGAATCGAATTCTTCTACGGCCAGGGACGGTTCACCGGCTATCGATCCTTCGGGGTGAACATCGGATTCAGTGCTCGCGGATGGTTCGGTCGCGCCGGTAAGGAGGTCGCACGATGAGCCAGGGGCGCCACTCGATCTGGAGCTCGCTCGGTGTTGTTTTCGCCCTGGTTGGCGTCACGGTCGGCTTTGTCGTCTGGGCGCTTCTGGCGGGACCTGACATCCAGCGGGTGATGGTCCGCATGGTCGTCGTCTCCCTGGTCATCTTCCTCTTTCTCCTCTTCCTCCGGTACTTCGCCCTCCTCTGGTTCTCGTACCTGGGTCATGCCGAACGAAACGTGCTCGGTGTGCGGGAGATCAAGGAGTTGCCGCCGATCTCCATCCTGGTGCCGGCATACAACGAGGGTCTGGTTCTGGAGCGTGCCCTGACGAGCCTGATGCAGCTCGAATACCCGGAGTACGAGGTCCTCGTGATCGATGACGGGTCGACGGACGACACGCTCGAAATCGCGACCGGTTGGGAAGGGCAGCGAGGTCCCGGCCACTTCCGTGTGATCACGAAGCCTAATGGCGGCAAAGCGTCCGCGCTCAACGCGGGTATCGCGCACTCACTCCATCCGCTCATCCTGTGCATGGACGCCGATTCCTCACTCGAACCGCGCGCGCTGCTCACGGCGGCTCGCCACTTCAGCGACCCCGCCGTCGGGGCTGTCGCCGGGAACGTGAAGGTCGAGAATCGGGGTCGGATCCTGACGAGACTCCAGGCTCTCGAGTACATCGAGGGCCTGAACATGCCGCGGCGAGCACAGGGCTTCATCGCCGCGGTGAATATCGTGCCGGGTCCCGTCGGTCTCTTCCGCCGCGAGGCACTCGAGGAGATCGGTGGATACGACACGGACACCTTTGCTGAAGACGCAGACCTCACGCTGAAGATCATGGAGGTCGGCTGGCGTGTGGAATACGAGGATCAGTCGATCGCGTGGACGGAGGCGCCGGAAACGTGGCGCGATCTCACGCAGCAGCGGTACCGCTGGACGCGCGGCATTCTTCAGGCGATCCGAAAGCGAAAGGGGATCTACCTGCGGCCGTTCCCCGACTTTCCTCTCTGGATCTCGACGATTCAACTCGGCTTTGAGGCTATCGTCTGGCCGGTGATGAACGTCTTCGCCCACCTCTTCTTTGCCATCGTCGCGATCCTGTTCGGAGCCGGTGAACTGATCGTCTACTGGATGATTCTGCTCACCCTGCTGGACCTGGTCGCGGCCCTCGTGACCGTGTCGATGGAGGAGGAGTCGCTCGCGCTCGTGCCGATGGCCCTGATTTACCGGTTCGTCTTCATTCTCTTCCTCGACGTCGTGAAGATGTTTGCTACGATGGAGGAGCTCTTCCGACTCGATATGGGCTGGGGCAAGCTCGAGAGACTGGAGAACGCATGATCCCCGAACGAGGTCCCCTCACCTCACAGAGGCGCCCATGAACGTCGTCGACATTCTTGTCGCGATCGTCGTCGTGACGATTCTGGTCACGATCATTCTCGCCGTGGTCACGTACGTTGCGTACAAACTGCGCTTGTCTCGTGAGCCGACTCCTCAGGATGACGACCCGGATGCGTTGCGGTACTTCGTCCTTTTCGATCCCCCGACCGGGGGGGCGGGTGACAGGACCGCGCTCGACCGACTCGATCAGGACGTAGCGGATATGGAGGGACATGCGGCCGAAGCGTGATCCGGTCCCCCGCGCCAAGGAAGCGTGGTGGTGGCTCGGCGGATTCGTGACGCTTGGCCTTGTGGGAGGCCTCGTCGTAGCCGCCGGCATGGCCCTCTGGGAGAACATCGACATCCGGCAGCTGACACCCGGTCTGGTCGAGGCTCCGCCCGAGTTGCCGGTCGCGGAGCCATCCCGAGCGGCAGCGATCGCACGTGTTCCGTTCTCGGCAGTGATGCTCGAGTCCGAGGCGAACGCCGCGTACTTCGAGAATCCGGACTACTATCCGGACCAGCTCGAGCGTTGGACGGAGTTGATCCGGGATGTGGGTGGCGTGGTTCGGGTCGCGCGCTCGGTGGAGGAGCTCGAAGCGACCACAGTGGATGAACTCATGGTCCTGCCCGAGTCACCGTGCCTCTCGTCGGAGGAACTCGCCGTCCTCGGGGCCCACCTGGCTCGAGGGGGCAGCGTCGTCACCAACTGGGCGCTCGGTGTGCGAGACGGCGAGTGCGAGTGGCGTGGGTGGACCACGCTGACCGAGGTGACCGGAGCGGAGGCGCTGCGGGAGCTGCCCTCGAGAGAGGCGCTCTATCTGACGGTGCCGGGTGGACTTCCGACATCGCCGGGAATCGATCCGGGCACCCGGATCGAACTACGGCCGGATCCGGTGATCGCACTCCGCATGCCGGGGGAGCGCGTCTACTGGTCGGATTGGGCGCTGAATCCAGCGCCCGACGACGAAGGGGTGGGTGCCGACGTCGCCGTCTCGACCACGAGGACGGATGAAGGGGGGCGGGTCACGTGGTTCGGGTTGCGGTCGGATCAGGGAGCGACTCCGCTCGACGAAGCGCGTATCGATCGGATCCTCCACAACGGGCTCCTCTGGGCGGCCGGTACGCCGAGTGCCTCTCCGAGCGCGTGGCCGGGTGCCGCCCGGGCCGCCCTCGTCTTCGTTCTCGACGTCGAGGGAGTCGATGACTACGTGAACGCGCTCGACGCCGCCGCAATGTTCGAGCTCGAACAGCTCCCGGTCACGTTCTTTCCTGTATCTCAGCTCGTAGAGAATGACGACCGGCTTGCCGAGGTATTGATCTCTGCCGGCGAGGTAGGATCGCAGACCGTCGACCACACGCCGCTCGTGGGGATGACGTCGCAGGAGCAGTCGATGCGTCTCGATCGTAGCTGGCGGGACATCGAGGCGTGGACGGGTGTCGGGCCCGCCGGCCTGCGTGCGCCCGAGGAAGCCGTGGACTCGATCACCCTGCGCGCCTGGAAGCAGGTGGGCGGATCCTACGTGCTCGCCGCCAACGAGGCTCGTACAGCCAGCCCGGAGGTTCACGAGACCGAACTCGGCCCGATCGTGCTGCTGCCGCGAGTCCTCAAGGACGACTATACGGTCATTGTACGCGACGTGACGTTGCGCTCGCAGGGACTCGTCTCGGCGTGGCTGGACGGTACGAGAAAGCTCCGCGCGATCGGGGGGCTCGCCATCGTCGCGGGCCATACCCAGATCATCGTCGACGGCCCGCGGCTGGAGGCGGTGAGAACCATCGCGGATACGGCGCGGGCAGAGGGTGGATGGTGGCTCGCTCAGGCAGACGAGGCGGCCGGCTGGTGGCTGAACCGTAGCGCCGTCGAGGTGAGATGGACCGACGGATCGACGGATCCCGGGCCCGGCTTCGAGGCCACTGGGCTCCCGGACCTGACGGTGTCGATCGCCTCGGGCTCGGCGATCGACGACCTGTGGGTAGACGTCGTACTGCCCAACGCGGACGAGAGTATCCTGCCGACTGTCGATGGTGTGTCCGTGGAGTACGTGGACGAGTCCTGGGGGATGCGGGTGAGGGTCGGCTCCCTGTTCGGTGGCGATCTGCACCGCATCTCGTTCGTCACGGTCTCGACCGCGCCGTAGGAGCGGATCGGTGCGACGGTCGGGACGCATGCACAACGCACCGGGCCTCCTGGTGCTCGCCTTCGTAATCTCGGGATGCGCCGGCTCGGGTACCCTCGAGCGAGTCGCAATGCCCACGAATTCGCCGACTCCCTTCGTCGCGGGCTACCACGTGTACTGGGCGGAGGAGGCGTGGACCGAGTATCCGTTCGACATCCTCGACGAACTCTACTTCTTCGAGCTCGAGGCCGACGCCGACGGAGGGTTTCTCGATCGCCACGGATGGTCGACCCGCTGGAGGGAGATGACGACGCAGGCGCGAGCCGCGGGGGTCCAGGTGACGCCGACGGTGTCGATGCACGATGCCGACGCGTTCCGGACTCTTTTTCCCGATGCCGAGCGGGTGGAGCGTCTCGTACAGAATGTCGTGGGCCTGCTCGACGCCTCTCCGGATGTGGCGGGCATCCACCTCGACTTCGAGGTCTTCGAGACCGTGGAGCCCGACGTGCGCGACGGGTTCACTGCGTTCGTCGTGGCGCTCGCAGCAGAGATGCGCGCCCGGCACCCGACGAAGGCGCTCTCCGTCTTCGCGATGGCATTCGATGACGACGACGTCTACAACGAGCGGGTCCTCGGGCGGGTCGCGGATTACCTGGTGGTGCAGGGCTACGACTACCACAGCGCGGGTAGTTCGAACGCGGGTCCGGTCGCAGGCCTGGCCGGATGGGGGCGCCTCAACTGGGACACGGTTCTCGACCGCTTCCGGGTGTTCGGCGTACCGGCCGGGAAGATCGTGATGAGCGTGCCACTGTACGGCTATGAGTGGCCTGTCGAGAGCGATGCCCTCGGCGCGACGACGCGTGGGGTCGGCGTCACGATTCCGTATGCCGCTCCCCGGGAGATGGTGGGTGGCGCGCCGTCAGCGCGTGATGAGGCGGCGCGGCACGGCGCGGAGCGTGACGAACAGAGCCGATCGCCGTGGTACCGTTACCTGGCGTCGGACGGATGGCGTCAGGGCTGGTACGACGACGCGGAAAGTTTGCGGGAGAAGTACGACTTCGCGCGCTCCCGAGGTCTCGGTGGAATCGCGCTGTTTCCGTTGGCGTACGGCGACCCGGACATCTGGGAGGGGCTTCGGGCGACGTTCGCCCGTTAGATTCTCTTCATGTACTGGATCATCAAGTTCGTCCAGAACCTCGTGAAGGCCCTCAACTCCGAGGGCACGCCCGGCCAGGTGTCCGCGGGCATCGCGATCGGTGCATGTCTGGGCCTGACGCCGCTCATCAGCCTGCACAATCTCCTGATCGTGGGGGTGATTCTCTTCTTCCGGGTGTCGGTGCCCGGTGCCACGCTCGGCTGGCTGATCTTCACTCCGGTCGGCTTCATGCTCGACCCGCTCTTCGATTCGATCGGGACGACGCTGCTCGCTGATACGTCAGCGCTGCTCCCGCTGTGGACGGCCCTGTACAACGCCCCGGTGATCGCGCTCGGCAACCCGACGAACACGATCGTCGTGGGTAGTCTCGTCGGATGGCTCGTCGCGGTCGTACCGATCTTCTTCCTCGCTCGCCTCGGCGTCGGGTGGTATCGGGCCACGATCTATGAGCGCTACAGGAATGCTCGACTCTTCAAGGCGATCCGTGCCTCCAAGGTCTACGGGGTCTACCGCCTCTTCCGACCGGGGGTGTGATGGCGGACGTCGAGCATTCGATCGGTGACGCTTCGGTGGGTGGCGCTCCGGGCAACGGCGCCCGGAAGAGGAGTCGGGTCTTCCGGCCGCCCGGCCTCGTGGTCTTCGCGGGGTTCGTCCTCCTCGTGGGGGTCGTCTGGTGGCTCTACGCGGATCGGCTCGTCGAACG
>CAZBHZ010000055.1:8543-10006 GCA_964492085.1 uncultured Gemmatimonadaceae bacterium
GGTGCGCTCTGGCGTCAGGTGAACGGCTGGGCCGACCAGGTGAGGATCCCCGACCTGTCGCTGGAGAACCTCGGCGGCGCCGTGCGTACCGAGGCGATCTCCGAAGACAGCCTCGCTACCGTCCGGTACGTTCGGGGTGTCGTTACGAAGACGGATTCGCTTCGGTCCTCCTGGAGAGCCGAGGTGACGTCACTCGACCCGCGCACGCGACTCGATTCGCTCCAGGCCGTGCTGCAGCGCCTCGAGAACTTCCGGCTGACCCCTTTGAATGCCCTACAGGTGCCGGGGCTCATTCGTGATGGTCGTGCTGCGCTGGAGCGGGTGACGAGTCTTCAGGCGGACATCCGGACGCTTGACGGCAACGTCCGCGAGGGGCTGTCCGGGCTTGAGTTCGATCAGGCAACGGTGGACCGGGTGCGAGCTCAGGACCTCGCGTACGCGCGTAGCCTGCTCGACATCCCGTCCCTCGACGCTCCCACGATGTCGCCGGCCCTCTTCGGTGGCACGGCGCTGGTATGGCTCAAGCCGGTCCTCTACTGGGCTCAAGCTGCCGAACGGTTTCTTCCGCCCGGACTCGATCCGAGGAATCGACCGGGGCCGTCCCGCGCCCGAGCTGAAGGGACGACGTTCGACTTCCGTGAGGGCGCGGAGTACCCGGACTTCCTGCTGCAGCAGGGAGATCTCGGCGTGGTGCTCGATGGGGACGGCGCGGTCGCTGGTTCATACACAGCGCGGATTCGGGGGCTCACGTCGTCTCCGGCGCAGCTCGGACAACCGATGGAGGTCACGGTCGGTCGCACTGCGGGGGTGAGCGGGCCCGAGGGGCTGAGCCTGGCCGCGGTGCTGGATCACACCGGTGATGTGCCGCGAGACTCGGTTTCCTTGTCGATGTCAGGGGTCGGGCTGCCGCAGGTGCGTCTCGACGCGTTCGGGGGATCGCTCGACCTGGGGCAGGGCGCGTCCACCTTCCTCGTGCGTCGCGAGGGCCGTCAGATCGAGGCGCGGATGCGGTGGTCGTCGGATCAGCTGAGCTGGCTTGCCGGCGAGGAGAGCGTCGGCGCTTCGAGTGTCGACTCCGTTGCGACTGACCCCGCAGAGGAGTCTCAGGCGATCGCTGCGCCGTCCGTCGGGTCCGAGGAGTGGGCGCGCGATCTGGTGCGCCGGACGCTTGCGGGCCTGAGCTCGGTCGAACTCGACATGGCCCTCGTCGGATCGATCGAGAACCCCGAGCTGCAGATCTCGTCGAATCTCGGGGATGCGGTGGCGGCGTCGCTCCGTCGAGAAGTCGGTCAGGAGATCGAAGCCGCGGAGGCGCGGGTGCGCGCGGAGGTCGACGGGTATGTCCAGCCGCTATTGGCGAGGGCTACCGCGCAGATGGAGCAGGTGACGGGGGTGGCGGAGCGGGTTGCGGGCCAGCTTGTCGAGGTGGAGGAGTTGCGGGCGCGGCTGGAGGCCAGGGTGGG
>CAZBHZ010000056.1:0-9110 GCA_964492085.1 uncultured Gemmatimonadaceae bacterium
TCGCGCGCTTGTTCGCCAAATACCCCCGTCCTAGCTTGCCCCTCTCTCGCGCAGGCCGTTTGGATTTCCTATCCCTTCCATCTTGCGACGAGGGGGGATGGCTGCCGGTGAAGTCGCATACGATTGGTTCGTGAAGGCGATGAGGCACTTCGAGGCCGCTGAGGCGATCCGGCCTCCGGGCAATGACGACGCGATCCTGCGCTGGAATACGTGCGCTCGGGTGATGAACGCCCGGGCGGATGTCCGGCTCGGGCACGAAGAGGCCGGCCGGTCGATGCTGGAGTAGGAAGCGGTCCCTGTCTCAGCAGCATCACATGGATGATCCGGTATGCTCCACCAAATCTCACTCTCTTCCCCGGAGCTGGAGACCAATGTGCGCTCATCCCATGCAATCTCGAACACCCGCTGGATCGCTTTTGGAGTCATCGGTGTCGGGATCTTGCTGCGAGCTCTACAGCTAACCGCGAATACGTCGCTGTGGTTGGACGAACTGGCACTCGTCCGAAATGTGGCAGAGCGTCAACTGAACGAACTTTTGTTCCATCCTCTCGACTTCTTGCAGCTCGCGCCCCCGGGTTTCCTCGCTGTTTCCCGAATACTTTGGACCGTGATTCCGGATCAGGACTGGGTGCTTCGTATCGTCCCTTTCCTCGCGTCCGTAGCGACCCTTCCGGTCGTCTATTTCATCGGACTTCGGGTGATGACCCGGTCGGCGGCCGTTAGCGCCGTTGCGTTGATTGCGTTCAGTCCGTCCCTCATCGTTCTGGGAGGGATCGTCAAGCAATACTCCCTGGACGTTTTCGTCACAGTGACCATCCTGTACGGCGCACTCGTACTCCTCGACGGCGCCAGCGAATCCAGAGCTCGACTCGCCACATTCGGGCTGATAGGCGGCACCCTCCTTCTGTTTTCGTTTCCGGCGGTCATTGTCGCTTTTGCATTGATGCTCTTTCTGGCCATCCGGTGGTACGCCTCGGGTAGAGAGGGCTGGCTCGGCCGTACGGTGTCCGTGGGGATCCCACTTGGCGCGGGGGCGGTACTGGCAACTGCCCATGGGCTTCGGATGCGCTCTACTGCCAACAATGCCCTTCTCGAGGAGTACTGGGAGGCAGGATTTTCTTCAGGCCTGTGGACCACGCCCCTGTGGTTCTGGCGTCAACTCTCAGGAGTATGGGACTCGTCTTTTCTGACGATGTACCCGTGGCCTGCGCGGCACGGTGCTCCTCTCACGGCGATCATGCTCGGGTTTTGCTTCATCGGGGCCGGCAGATTGCTTTTGAGCAGACGCTCTGAGGCGGGCATCGTCCTGGTACCGCTCATCGTGGCGTTCCTGGCTGCCAGCGTCGGGCTCTATCCTCTGGCAGAACGACTGAGTCTCTTTCTCGCACCGTCGCTAGCAATCCTGACTGCTGCGGGGGCCACAGCATTCGGACCAACCCAAGTACGGGTCCCCACGCCGCTCGCCACGTTGCCCGCCTTCGCTCCTGTCGTTCCAGTCACTCTGTCTCTCCTCGCAACTCCGCCTCCCGTTCATCTTCAGGAGATGCGCCCCCTCCTCCATGAGATCTCAGAGGAATGGGTGAAAGGGGACATTCTTTACTCCTACTTCGCGGCCAATCAGGCCATCGCGTACTATGGCCCCCGCTTCGGACTCTTGGACTGGCATCCGGGTGTCTGCACTGCACCCGATGACACGCTCGGGCACCTGACGCAACTGGATGGCCTCGCGGGACACGAAAGGGTCTGGGTCGTCTTCACTCATGTTTTACCTCAGCGTCGCGATGTAGTAGAAGGAATGGTGGCGCACCTTCGTGAGACCGGTATCGAGAAGCTGGCACTTCTCGACCATCGAAGATCCTTTGGCACATCCGCATATCTATTCGACCTCTCAGCCGCTGAGTCCCTACACAGCTTCGGACCTGAGACCCTCACGGAGGGGGCGGGCGCGCCCATGTGCGGAGCCGGGCCTGCTTCAAACTGGAGATCGAGGTCACCCGGATGAACCTTGCAAACCGAGCGATGCTGGTCTGGCTACCCCTGGAGCCCGCGACACACTGCGGAGGCGGCCAACTCGCTCAGGCGCAGATTGTCGAGTTCATCGACCGGATTCGTCCCGCGAAGTTCTGGCGTGGGCCCGTCCTAGCATGGCTTTTGACAAGTGTTGGGTGCTCGGACACGCCTCACCTTCAGAACCCGTGGACGCCGGTTGAGCCGGTGGGGTGGGAGCACTTTGCTGGCACGGCCGAGGCCAACCGATGGTCACCTCTTGCGCAGATCGATACGACCAACGTCTCGGCTCTCACTGCCGCTTGGACCTGGAACTCCGGTGAAAGTCAGACTGGAGATATTGCATCGCCCTCTCCCTGGACCTTTCAGTCCACGCCCCTCGTCTTCGGAGATACACTATTCACCAGTACGCCCTTCAACCGGGTTGTCGCGCTCGACGCCACGTCCGGAGAGGCATTCTGGGATTTCGACCCAGGTGCCACCCAGTGGCCCCTAAAGGGTGTCAACGGAGGGTGGCGGCATCGAGGCATCGCGAGTTGGGTAGGACCACACGGGCGACGCATAATCCTGGCTTCGCGGTGGTGGCTGATTTCTATCGATGCAGCTACCGGACGTCCGGATCCCGCGTTCGGTGATGGGGGTCGAGTAGATCTCCGCCCGGGACTCAAGTGGACCGTTGACAGTCTCATGATACACCAGACCTCAGCTCCGGCTATCTGGAGAGATATGGTCGTGGTCGGCAGCAGTATCGGTGACCAGCGGTCCGAGGGCCGGCCGCCTCCGGGCTCGGTGCAAGCCTTCGATTTGCTGACGGGTGAGCCACAATGGAGGTGGCATCCAATCCCAAGTCGGGGGGAAGAGGGTTGGGACACGTGGGGCCCCACAGATACTACCGCTCTGGCTCATGCCAATGTCTGGGGCACGATGACCGTGGACGATGAGCATGGTCTGCTGTTCGTGCCCGTCAGTGCGGCGGGCAACGACTTTTTTGGGGGAAGCAGACCCGGAGACAACCTGTTCTCGCAGTCGCTGGTAGCACTCGACCTCAGAACCGGGACGAAGCGCTGGCATCAACAGTTGGTCCGCCACGATCTATGGGACTACGACCTGTCCGAGGGACCGGTGCTCACGACGTTACCCTCATCGAACTCGCTAGGAGAGGATTCGCCCGATGTGGGCGAGGTAATTCCCGCAGTAATCCTCGCAACCAAGATGGGCTTCCTGTTCGCCTTCGAGCGGGTGTCCGGGAGGCCGATTTGGGAGATCTCCGAGTTACCGGTTCCGGAGAGCGACGTACCGCGGGAAGAAATCTCCTCGACACAACCGTTTTCGCGGGACCTTCAGCCTTTCGCACATCAAGGCTTTTCCTCGGGCGACGTCATCGACTTCACTCCGGAGATCAGAGAACTGGCGCTCAATCTGATCGAGGGCCGACGTATGGGTCCCATCTTCACCCCACCGTCTTTGAACGGAACAGTGGCCCTGCCCGGCTGGATCGGCGGAGCGGCCTGGGGCGCTGTCTCGCTGGACCCTCACTCCAGGCTCCTCCTCGTGAAGGCCTCGAACGCGGCCTCCTTGCTGAAGCTCAAGCCGTCCGAACCTGACGGCGAACTGGAGGTGGACAATCGTATCCTTCGGGATTCGGCCACGGTAAGGCTTCCCGAACCGTGGTGGTTTCTGGATGGTTATCGGGGCGAGTGGCGTGTGCCGGTCAACCGGCCGCCTTGGGGGACTTTGACGGCGTTCGATCTCGATACCCGCGCAATCGTGTGGCAAATACCCGCTGGGCGGAATCGCTGGTTTGACCGCCATCCCGATCTTCGTAAATGGGGGTCGGAACAACTCGGGACTCTCGGAACGCCAGGAGCGATCGTGACCGGCGGAGGACTGGCCTTCCTGACCGGTGGAGGCACGGACCTTCTTGCGATCGCGGTTGAGTCGGGTGACGTGTTAGGGTCATGGGCTCTCGGCGGAATCGGATATTCGGTCCCTGCTACATACAGCGCGTCGGATGGATACCAATATGTCGTTACAGGCGTCGGGTCGGATCGACTCTCAGCTTTCAGGTTAGGTGGTCTATGACGCTCGCCCGACGAGGACTTCTGATGCTACTCATCGCCTCAGTAGCGCTCGGGCTAGTAGCAAGCTTCTGGCTTGGTGTTGAAGTGACCCGACGCTGGCCACTGGAGAGCGTTGAGCGGCTCTTAGGGATCTCTCGGCACGGTTGGGTTCACATCACGGATAAGGGTGAACACAGCTACGAGTCGGGGCACATCCGGTTAGGGTCTCGTCTGTACGTCTTCGGAGGAGCCCTGGGCCCTCAGCTGGGCTGGTCCCAAAGAGCCCGTGTCTTCGACTTGGAAACCCGGGCCTGGCGCGAACTTCCACCTGTCCCTCCCTCGGTTGGGCATGCCCAGCCGGTCATGCGGTCGGGCCGCCTCTGGTTCGCGGGGGGACGGCTCGAGGGAACCGTGAGCGCGGACGTCTGGAGCTTCGACACTGCTGGAGAAACGTGGAGACAAGAGCCCTCACTACCCGAGGCGAGGCTCGCAGGAAGCCTCATCAGTGTTGAGGATACGTTGCACTTCATGGGCGGGTATGATCTCAGCGATGAGACCGCTCAGAACGACCACTGGGTTCTGGCCCCCGACGCATCAGAGTGGGATTCCGCGCCACCTCTTCCTCAACCCAAGGGGCACCATGCTAGTGTGAGATTAGGTCGTGAACTCTGGGTGGTAGGAGGCACGTCCTCCCACCATGACCGAGTGCAAGACCTCAACTCAGTCGAGGTCTACGATCTCGACCAAAAGAGTTGGGCGCCCGGTCCATCCCTGCCCTTCGGCATCTCACACGCGGAGGCGCTGACCTTTGCCTACGAAAATCAGATCTATGTCGTAGGAGGTCGCGCGGCAGGACGGTTTCGAATGGGATCTGATGCGATTCTGACTCTCTCGAGGCAGACGAACCAGTGGACGCATGCGGGTCGTCTACCGACAGGGCTTTTCGGAGGTGGTGCCGCGATCTGGTCGGATACCCTCTTCGCTGGCCTCGGCGTGAACAGTGCGCATTGGGACTTTGTTGACCAGCTCTGGGCAAGGCCACTCCGGGACGCATGGTATCTGACAGACCCGATGCCCATCGAACTCGGCGAGGTCTCGGCGGCCGTCATCGATGATCGCTTATACGTCGTTGGTGAGCGGTCCACCCTAACTCAAAGCCTCGATCTGAATTCCGGTTTGTGGAGCCCACGAGGCACCCTCTCGCGGCGTCCGCTAGGCGGTCACCACCATGCGGCAGAAGTCTCACAAGGAAGACTCTTGTTGCTAGGTGGCCTCGGAGGGTCTCACAACAATGCCGCTGGCTCTTTACAGATCTACGATCCGGGTCGAGACGAGTGGACGCTCGGACCTCGAATGCCATATCCCGGAGGTTCTGTGGCATCGGCACGAATCGGCGACCACATATACGTCGCCGGGGGAATTGTCGGCGACACGACCACGCGCCAGGCAGCCTCCCTTGATCTTAAGACCATGACTTGGACACGGATCGACGATATGCCCGTGGGACGGAATCATGCTGCCGCGGGGACTGACGGAGAGCGTTTCTTTGTGTTCGGTGGGCGAGGCCCCGGTAGCGGGGATGCGAACGTGGTAGCGGATGGCTTTGACGATGTACAGGTGTTCGACCCGAGAACCGGGGCGTGGGTAAGCGGTGGGCCGGGGAACCCACCCCCTCTTCCTCAGGGCCGCGGCGGTATGGGGAAAGCCGTCTATATCGCTGGGGAATTCTGGGTGATCGGTGGAGAGACCCGCTCGGGTGAAGGAGCGACTGCGGATGGCACGTACGCGCGCGTCGACATCTACAATGTTGCGGATCGGCAGTGGCGTCGTGGCCGCGATATGAGATTTGCACGGCACGGCATCTTTCCTGTCGTCCACGACGGCCGAGTCATCGTAGCGGCGGGAGGCACTCGATCAGGGTACTCATCTTCGAGCATCGTCGAGGCGATTTGGCCACGATGAAACAGACTGTGCCGCGACGGATCACTCTCGGACTTTGAAGAGCACATGAGATGATCAGCTCATGAACACTCTGGGAAGAGCATTCGTCCGAGGCCCGTTGAGACTGATTTCGCGTCTACTGGCTCGCGCTGCCCAGTGGGCCAAGCGGACGATGGTGTCCCGGACCAAGGCCGGAAGACTTCTGATCGACGTAATGCTTCTTCCGCATGACCTCGAACGCATCCTGGTCCTCCACCGTGAGGCCGTCGGACGTAGGCCGCGACTTCTACGTCCGCACGCCTTCACCGACAAGATCCAGGCACGCAAGATTTTTGATCGGCGCCCCG
This sequence comes from uncultured Gemmatimonadaceae bacterium, assembly GCA_964492085.1. Classification (GTDB taxonomy): domain Bacteria; phylum Gemmatimonadota; class Gemmatimonadetes; order Longimicrobiales; family Gaopeijiaceae; genus UBA2589. Next base: position 6,356 of record CAZBHZ010000056.1, read on the forward strand.
AACTCACTGCACGATGCGACAAGCTCAGGGTGCGAGACTTCGTGAAGTCACGGGTCGGAGAGCGGCATTTGCCTGAGCTGGTTTGGGAAGGGGTGGATATCCGGGATGCTCGTGAGCTGGCTCTGCATGATCCCTGCGTGATCAAGTCAAACCATGGCTCAGGACAGGTGAAGGTGGTACGGGACCCTGCCCAGATGGACTGGCATTCGCTTCACGCCACGACTCAAGAATGGTTGGCGCAGGATTTTTCCGAGGTCAGAGCTGAGTGGCAGTACCGTTGGGTTCCTCGCCGACTGCTTATCGAAGCCTTTATCGGCGACCGCGCTGACGTCACGATGGAACACAAGTTTTGGTGTTTCCATGGTAGAGTCAGATTCTTCACGACAGAGTACGACCTCTTGACACCTGCGCGCTCCAAGTCGTGGCGAGATCGAGACGGTCTCCGGCTACCATGGACGATCGAGGGGACTGCGGAATTTGATGGACCTCTCCAGAAGCCCGATTGCCTCGCCGAGATGATTTGGTTATCGGAAGAGCTTGCCGCGGACGAGCCATTCGTGCGTGTCGATCTCTATCCGGGCTCTCCGCCAATGTTCGGTGAACTCACGTACACGCCTCGTGCCGGCCTCCATCGGTTCGTTCCGGAGAGCCTCAATGCGGAAATCGGGGCCATGTGGTAACCAGAGAACGTAGGGATCGACGCGAGAGCGTGAACGTCCGATCGATGTGGCTTCCGGCCTGACCGGGACACGGGGTCTTCCGGGCGGTGGAGCAGTCGTGCTGCGGAGGTCGTTACACGCAGGTGTGAGGCTAGTCCGCAGGCGCCGTGAGCCTTCTCGCTAACTCGGGATCAGATGGCTCCTGGCGCGAACGATTGCTTACCGGCATCCGCCGCCACTTCAGGGAGCCAACCATGGTCTTGCCCATCTTCTTCAGGGCTCTCAACGAGCTGGAGTTCCCGGAATCCACCCACGTCCATTGTGAGTGGAATGCGTGCTGCTTGGCAGCTCGCATCTGAGCCGCGTCAAGCTGAAACGCGATCTCCCGTCCGCGCGCTCCATCCACCACGTATAGATCGTAACCCACGACTTCCCCGGGCTGGGGAGTGAATAACATGTCCGCTTCCTCGACGGGGACAGGCAGACTCGTAGCCCATGCGTACCCGACCGCACCCTGTTCGCTACGCGCGATGGCGACTCGGTCTCCCTGCCTCAGGCGGGCCTCTACCGTGTGCCACACCACGTGTTCGAGAGGTGCCAGGAGGCGTAGCACCTCGGTGAGATCCTCCGCACCTTCGTACACTCTGACATCCGGCGCGGGATCAGGGTCGGCGTGCCGGCCAGGGCGGAGATCCTGATAGAAGAAGTGAACACCTCGGATGGTGCTGAGTGTTCGAGCCGTCCGTGCCCTCGCCTGGGCCAAACCCTTCACGAAGGCACGGCTCATGTTTGCACGTGTGGGGAAGAGTCGGGGGACCCCATACAGCTCTCCCTTTCTTCTCATCTCGGAACATTCGTACATGTGCCCGAGCGTCTGCCGGACCTCGAGGGCGATCAGCTTCCGTCGGGGCGGCGAGGAGAACACGTGCGCGAGCCACTCAGTCACGGAGGCTCCGAGACGGATCCACACGTTGAGCGGAACTCCCAGGATCGGATAGCGAGGAGCATGTCTAGAGAAAAGACGAGCGTTGCCTCGCCCACAGCGGAAGGCTCGTCCCTCAAGATATGATTCTGAAACCTGCTTTGATCGCAACACGTGCTTCACGCGTGCGTCAGGTACAAACACGAAGAGTTCGCCGCGCCGAGCGAGACGCATGAGAAGCTCCACCTCGCTACCCATCGCAAACGATGTCCCCTGCGGACCAATGCTTTCGTCCCACTGTACTCCGTCCAGGACAGCCCGTCTGAAGGCGAGGTTCGGCCCCAGAGGAGTCTCACGGGTCGGTCCCTCATCTTGGCGTGGGGCATATGTGCCCCACGTCCACCGAGCATGCGGAAAGCCCGGCTCCTTGAGCCAATCTGGTGTGTCTGCGGGAAACTCCGGCACGATCAGCCCACCAAAAATGTTGATGTCCGGCCAGCGTGCAGCAGCGGCGCTCAAGTTTCGGAGCCATGCTGGATCCACAACGATATCGTCGTCCGCAAAGACGAGAAGATCGCCGGTGGCTAGTTCGCGCGCTGCGTTGAGGGCCCGATTCTTACCGGGGGCCGGCTCGAACACCGTGGTGAGAGGGAGGCGCTGGTCTGCAGATGCCAGTACAGCGGCGGTGTCGTCAGAGCTTCCGTTATCTGCAACGATGACCTGCCAGGACAGTCCTGCTGTGTCCAGTCGCTCGAGGCTGGCCAGGGTAGTCCTTAAAGCACTCGCGCGGTTACGGGTAGCGATCGTGACGGTTACGTCGCAACGCGCAACGTCGGTCACCGTGCTCACGCCGGCCCTCCGGTCCTCGCCCGTGCGACCTGAAGGCCGCACATCGTTTCTCGGTGTCGTCGCAATGACGTGCCCCCAGATGCGGTACCACTTCCTATGTTAGACCTGCAACCATCGGCGGTCCCTGGAGTTGAGGCATATCCACGAACCAGGGCGATGGCTTGATCGCCTCGGGAGCGGGAGGCAGTCCGCCCCGGGCGCTGTGGGGTCTGACGGTATTGTACAGCCGTCTCCACTGCTCGACGAGGACGACCGCCTCGGGCAGTGTGTAATACCCCCGTCCTAGCTTGCCCCTCTCTCGCGCAGGCCGTTTGGATTTCCTATC
>CAZBHZ010000057.1:0-8794 GCA_964492085.1 uncultured Gemmatimonadaceae bacterium
AGCGTAGCGAGTCGGACGCTCTAGGGCAACGCGGACAGCAGCAATTCCTTGTTAGGAAGCCGGAAGCCCCGCGGTCCAATACAAGCCCTCGCTCCGCGAGCGTGAGAATCCGATCGCGATTCGCGGAGGCCGGCTAGCGCCGCTCGCGTTCGAGAAAGCGCCCGGGCCGCGCACCGGTCATCTCCCCCGCTCGCAGCACGGCCGTACCCCCGACCCACACGTGCACCACGCCGTCGGCGTAGTGGTGCGGGTCGGTGAATTCTGCACGATCGGTGATGCGATCGGCGTCGAACACGGTGATGTCGGCCACCATACCGACGGCCAGGCGACCCCGGTCCGATTGACCCAGCCAATCCGCGGGTGCGGACGTCATTTTCCGCACGGCCTCTTCCAGGGTCAGGGCCTCCAGTTCGCGGACGTACCGGCCCAGGATACGCGGGAACGACCCGTAGGTGCGTGGGTGCGGGAAGCCCACGCCGGGCTGTACGAGATCGCCATCCGTCTCGAACATCGCCGTCGGGTGCTGCATGATGCGGATGACATCGGCCTCGTCCATGCCGTGAAAGATGCCGATGAACCCACCCCCTAGTTGCAGCTCGATCAACGCCTCGATCGTCTCGTCGAGCGTGGTCGGCCGCCCCGCATCGAGGAGGTAGTCGGCGAGGGTGCGACCCGTCATGTCCTCGCGGCCGTCGAGCGTCCGAAACTGAACGCTCTCGGGCCCCGGGCCGGTCTGCTGCCCGTAGATCGTGCGCATCTCGGACACCAGGCGAGCCCGGGTCGCGGGGTCGGCCACGCGCGCGGAGAAGGCATCGGCGCCGTCCGCGAGCGCCCATGACGGGAACAGCAGGTCCGAATAGGTGCTGAACGCCGTGTAGGGATACACGTCGTGCACGACTTCCTGCCCCGCGGCGGCGGCCGAATCGAGCAGCGCGAGCGTGCGGCTCGTGCCGCCCCACTGGTCCGCGCCGGTCACTTTGTGATGGTTGATCTGCACGGGAATGCCTGCGCGGCGACCCACCTCGAGGCTCTCGTGCACGGCTTCCACCACGCGCACGCCCTCGTCACGCATATGCGTCACGTAGATCCCGCCGTAGGTCGCAGCCACTTCCGCGAGTGCGACGACTTCATCGAGCTCAGCATATGCGGCGGGCACGTACTCGAGCCCCGTCGACAGGCCCAGCGCCCCCTGCTGCATCGTCGAATCGACCAGCGCGCGCATCCATGCGAGTTCGGAACCGGTCGGTGCACGATTCTCCAGACCCATGACGCGCTCTCGGGCCCACGTGTGACCCGCGAACAGCCCGACGTTGGGCGCCATACGCACGCGGTCCATGTACGCGTCGAGCGGCCACGGCTGCTCCTGACTGTGCAGCGGCGCGAGCACGGTCGTGATGCCCTGCCGAATGAAGTTCTCAGCGTCCGGGTGTTCTTCGAGGGTGACGAGGTGTGCGTGGTTGTCCCAGAAGCCGGGGGTGACGGTGAGGCCGGTGACGTCGACAGTCTCCGCGCCCAGTGGGCCGAGGTCGGGGCCGATGTCTACGATACGCCCATCGACGATCGCGACGTCGGCGATGAACGGGGGAGCGCCCGTACCATCGACGATCATCCCTCCCGCGAGCACCGTGTCATAGACCTGCGCCTCCGTGCAGCCGGTGGCAGCCGCCACGGCGAGCACGACCGAAACCGCCGCACGCACGCGCATCACGGTGTGTCCGGCACGATGAACACGAAGTTCGTGAGGCCACCGTCCGGCCCGATCGAAAGCGTGACCCGCAGGCGCTGGTCGCCCCATGTGGCACGGTACACGAGCTCGGTGTCGTCGCCGACCCGCTCTTGAGCCAGCAGGATCAGGTCGTCTGGCCGCCCGAGTCCGTCGAGTTGGCTCTGAAGCGCTACGCGCATTCTCGGGAAGACCGTCTGCCGAACGAAGTCCCAATCGGTCAACTCGATCGAACCATCGGACATCTTCTCGAGCATGTCCGCGACGTAGGAGGTCACAGCCGGGTCGTCTGCAATGGGCTCGGTAGGCTGCGGCTCGGGTGTGAGCGCCGGGTCGACCAGGGCGCCGATGCGCATCGCCAGCTGAGTCGACATGGTGCTGCGCGCGTTGGTGAGCACGATCACCGAAAGGTCCTGGTCCGGGAACCGCGTGTATTGGTTCACGAAGCCCTGCCACGACCCGCCGTGCTCGACCACCGGCTGTCCCGAGACCTCGTCGAAGAACCACGCGAACCCGTAGGGATGCGTGTTGCCGCTGTTGAGAACCATCGGGCTGAGGATCTGATCCCAGCTCTCGGGTGAGAGCACCGCACGGGTTCGCACGGCCTCGTTCCAGGCGATCATGTCACGCAAGCTGAACAGCATGCTGCCGTCTGCAGTCGTGTTGGTCTGTTCGGCCACGTGCGACGCGTTCTGCAGCCCCTCGGGGCCAGGCATGTACCCGCGGGCCCGGTGGGGCACGATCTCCGTCGCCGTGTTGATCCGGATCGTGGGCATGCCCGCAGGGTCGAACACGCGCTCGCGCAGGAAGTCCCAGTACGGCACGCCCGTGACCCGACTGATCATCACGCCGAGCATGGCGTACCCGGTGTTCGAGTAGTTCCAGCGCGTCCCGGCCGGATACTCGAGGGTGAGGTCCGACGCCATGCGCACCAGGTCGTCTTCCGAGTAGTTCGTCGAGTAGTCGAACGAGGCGCTGGTGTAGTCGGGAATGCCCGAGGAATGCGTCAGCAGGTGGCGCAGCGTGATGGGCTGCCACGACTCCGGAGCTTCCGGCAGGTGCATGCGAATCGATTCATCGAGGTCGACCCGTCCGTCCTCGACCAGGACCATCACGCCGGCTGCCGTGAATTGTTTGCCGACCGAGCCCGACTGGAACATGGTCTCGGGTGTCACGGCCGACCCGGTCTCGACATTCGCGACTCCGAAACCCTTCGACATCAGCACGTCGCCGCCGTGCACCACCGCGACCGCCGCACCCGGCGTCTGCGTCCGATCCATGGCCTCGCGCACTGCGACCTCGATACCCGCCACGGCGGTCGCGGGCGTGGCGGTCTTTTGAAGCCTCCACGGCACAGGGCGTGAGCGAGGCGTCGGCCATTGCTCGTCGAGCGTGAACCCGTCGTACAGCACGCCACCGCGCATGACCCGGTCGATATCCTGAGTGGCTGCGATGTCGGTGAGCGGGTCACGGTTCAGCACGACCAGGTCGGCCAGCTTCCCCACCTCGATACTCCCCAGGTCGGAGTCGTGACCGATGGCCTCGGCACCCATGATCGTCGCGACCCGCAGGACGTCGTGGTTGGACATACCCCCCGCGGCGAGGAGCTTCATTTCCCAGTGGTTCGACAGGCCCTGCACCTCGCCATGCCCGCCCAGGGCGACGTTGCCGCCCGCTCGCAGGATGGCGTCGGCGCCCCGGGCGACCTCGATGTCGCTGAAGTCCTCGGGTGCGAACCACAACTGCCGCGTCGAGCTCCGCTGGTACAGCTCACCTTCAGCATGCCACCGGGCCGCGCGCGCATTCTCATGCGGTCGCTCTTCGGCGAGTAGACGGTAGATCGGCAACGCCGCCCCGAACGAGACCACCAGGGTCGGTGTGTACGTCACGCCGGTGCGCGCGAAGAGCTGCACAATGTCGTCGTAGATCGGCGCGACCGGCACAGCATGTTCGTTCCCGCTGAACCCATCGATCGCGTGTGTGAGGTCGGCTTTCGTATCGGCCCCGCCCTCGGTGGTGGGCATCATGCCCAACTCCCGCGATGCTCGAACGACCCATGCGCGCTGCTGCCGGTCGCCCACCAGGTATGACTTCAAGACGTGCGTGCCATACTCGTCCCGATAGCGGCGCAGCAACGCCAGGGTCTGTTCGTAGGACTGCAGGTTCAGCATGCCGAACAGGCCTGGGCCGGTCGACACGACCCGCGGGGCGGGCACGCCGTCGGCTTCGATCACGTCGGCGAGGTCGAAAACGTCGACCGGGGCCTGTGGGTTGCGTACGGTCGTGACGCCGAACGCCAGGTTGGAAAACGCGAACGTACTCTCGGGCTCGAGTAGCTCACCACGCGCACCGAAGTGTGCGTGCACGTCGGTGAAGCCCGGCACGATGACCCGCCCGGACAGGTCGATGACGCGGGCCCCGTCGGGCAGCGGCTGCGTACCCGTTGGTCCCACCCAGCTGATGCGCCCGTCCGTCACGATCACGTCACCCCGCTCGATCACCTCGTCGCCACGCATGGTGATGAGCTTCGCGCCGCTCAGGACGACCGAACCGGTCGGGGTGGTTCTCGCCACCTCGACACCTAACGGCGTCGCGGTCGGCGGCGTGCCCCCGTCGGTGCCGGCCCGTCCGATGCGTGGCCCCTCGGTCCACAGCAAGGCAGTACCGTCGGGCGTCCACGCCATACTCGTCGCACCGGCCGAAGTGAGCGGCGGGCCCTCGGACGTAAGGGGCACCGGACCGGCTGCGACGGCTACCGGCATCTGCACGCGCGTGACGGTCGGGCCGGCGCGAACAGCGACAAATCGGCCGTCGGGGCTGATGCGCAGTTCGGCCGCGGGCGGACCGGCCATGGTGGCGACGGGTTCCAGGGGGCCGCCCGTGAGCGGAAGGCGGACCAGCCCGGCCACTCCGGACGAGAGGTACACGGCGTCGGTCGCCGGCCCGAAGTGCGGGAACCTCAACCCGTTCGAGGACGCAATCGTGCGGTACGTACCGCCGTCGACAGGAACCGAGACGATGTCGGCCGCAGGTGGCACCGCTGTGCCCGGCCCGACGAACGGCACCGAAGCCGCGGCACCCAAAGTGGCACGCAACGCGATCACCGCGTCGCCATCGGGGGTCCACACCGGGTCGGCCCACAAGGCGGGGGCGTCCGACAGACGCTCCCGCACGCCGCCCGCGGCGTCCGCCTTCCAGAGGTGACCCCCTTCTTCCGTCCAGGTGACGTAGGCGATCCACCGGCCGTCGGGTGACCAGGCCGGCATGAACTCGCGCGGCCGAAGCTCATCGGTCAGGCGCCGGGGTGGGGAACCCACAGCGTCGGCGACCCAGATGCGAGCCAACGCCGAGAAAGCGAGGCGTCCGCTCGACGCGGCCGCGACCCCATGAGCTCGCCGGGCCCGCACGGGCCCGGTCTCGACCGGCCGGGGAAAGTCGAGGCGTTCGGCAACCTGCAATCGCACCGCCGCTTCGAACGGGACGGGCGTGACCTCGTCGGTGTTCAGGTCCAGGCGGTGGATGCGGCCGCGAAGCTCCACGAGCAACGCGCGCCCATCGGGCGTGAACGCGTAGTTCGGGAGCACGTCCCGAGTCGCACGACCCTCCAGTTGGTTTCGCTGAATTGGATACGCGATCCACCGTTCCGTTCCAGCAGACAGGTCTCTTGCCTTCAGGCCCGTACGTCCGTCGCGCATGGCCGCATAGACCAGCTTCCTGCCGTCAGGAGACACGCGCGGCTTCATCGCCTGGATGCCTTCCAGCGGCACGGGTTCACTCTGTCCCGCGGCCGGGTCGTAGCGCATCACCGCACTGCTGGGCCCGTTCCGGCTGCCGTAGGGACGGGGGGTTACCGACGTGTAGTAGATGGAGCCGTCGGGTGCGACCGAGGCCCCGTACGGACCCGGTGCCGGAGACGACACGAGGGGTGCCGATGGGCCATTCGCGTTCTCGACGAGCCGTGTCTCAGATCCGTCCCCAACGTCGAATGCCCACAACTCGGCGACCCGCTGGAACGCGCCCGTCACGACCGTCACGAACAAGGCTTCGCCGTCCGCCGACCATTCCGGGGAGATGAGCGTCGCCCCGGTCCGGTCGCTGACGCGACGCGCGTCCGACCCGTCGGGCCGCGCGATCCAGAGGTTGTCAGCACCCGACTCGTCGCTGATGTACGCGAGCCAGGCTCCGTCGGGCGAGTAGCGGGGCTGCGACTGAAACGCGGTGCCGGTCAGCACGGGCCTCGCTGCGCCGCCCGCCAGGGGCAACGCGTAGATGTCCCCCAGCAGCTCGAACACGAGCCCGTCGCCGCGCGGCGAGACATCGAGCGACAGCCATGTCCCTTCGTCGGTGGAGAACGCCACCTCACGAGTCTGGGCGACGGTCGCCGTCGGGTACAGGAACGCCGCCGTCGCGACCGTGATCAAGAAGCCCGAACCGCGATGTGTCATGGGATCAATTCCCGTCGGGGGTGACGTGAGGCAGGAGAAGGCACAATGCGGAATGGGCTCCGGTGGCGCCGAGGGCGAAGCGGACGGACGAGGCGAAGATGGAAGGCGTCATGGGTCCAGGACGTTGATGGTACACGCTGATCCACCTCAGCGGCGGCGGACGGGGTCGGGGTCGGGAATCACCGCGAACTCAGCACCGCTTCGGAAGTTCGGGTCCATTGTCGAATGGACTACCGCGCGTGCAATATTATGGCAAGAGATTCCCATATTCCGGCAATCGTGGAGAGCTTGTGCTGCGCCATGCAATGGACGTCCTGAAGCTCTTCGGGGGCGATGAGCTCGAGTTCGGCATGGCAGAGGTGGCGCGCCGGCTGGGCCGCCCGCCAAGCACCGTTTCGCGCCTCCTCCGGTCCATGGCCGACGCCGGATTTCTGGAGAGGGACCCGACGTCGGGGCGCTATTCCCCCGGCTGGGCGCTCGCACCGTTGGCGGATCTCGCCGAACGGTCCGCCGGACTCCCTCGGATTGCCCGGCCGACCCTCCTGGGGCTGGCTGCGGAGACCCAGGAGACCACGTACTTGGGCGTGCTCAAAGGCTCCGTCGCAGTGCTCACGGACGGCGTGATGAGCCCCCGCTCGATCCAGCTCGCGTTCACCCCGGGAGAGCACGTGGCACTCCACGCCACGGCGACGGGCAAGTGCCTCCTGGCCTGGCGACCGGAAGGCGAGATACGTCGGCTGGTGGGGAAAAGGCTCGCGGCGCACATGAAGGGCACGATCACCGACCCGGAGCGCCTTCTGGAGACGCTGGCGGAGGTCCGGGCGCGGGGCTACGCCACGGCCTACCTGGAGTGGGAGGACGACGTGGCCGCCGCGGCCGCGCCCATCCGGGACGAGAACGGCAAGGTGCTTGCTGCGCTCTCGGTTGGAGGGCCGGCATCGCGCATCCGGCGGGACCAACTCCAGACACTGGGGGAGCTGGCGCTGCGACACGCGCGGGAGGCGTCAGCGGCGTTGGGATTCACCGGGAGCTGAGCACGGCGTGACCCCAAGCCTCGGGGGTTACCGAAAACAAAGTCGCGTATCCCCGGAAGTGCGACATCACGCTACCCGGATTCGAACATGGGACGGACCCGCGTCTCAGCACCCAACAGCCTGTCCGTTGCGTGGCGACGCCGGATTGAAGCGCGCTAGCTATCGGCCCTGGTCCACCTCGTGACAGCAACGACAGACAGTCTTCGCAACGAATCTGCAGCCGTCACACGCCCCATACCTCGTCAAACACCCGCAAGTAGTTTCCGCCCAAGAAACCGATCAGGACCTCGTCGGAATGCCCCCGCGCGGCAAGGGCGTCAGTTAGCCTGGGCAGGGCGGAAATGTCCTCCAAGCCCCGCGGAGCCGCCTCAAGACCAAAGTGGTCACTGCCCAAGCCAACATGCTGAGGGCCCATCACCTCTAGTGCAGTCTCGATGTCTCGAACCACAGAGTCGATGTCAACATGAGCCACATGGATCAGGCCTAGCACTCCTCCGTTCGCAGCGATTGCTTCCAGCATTGCGCGGTCACGGGGCAGCTCCAACCGTGGACGAGGAAGATTGCCGCCCATGAAGGTGGAGGCTCGCGGGGAGGTATCCGGAAACATGGTCGGAGTAGTGTGCGAAAGGATCACGGGCCGCTCGGTGCGCTCCAGAACCTCCCAGAAGCCGGGTTCGGCGATGTGCACCAGGTCGATGACGATGCCGAGGGCGTCCATGCGGTCCACCAGAGTCCGACCCAGCTGCGTAAGCCCACCCTTGTTGTCTGCCGCCCAACAACCGTCTGCGAAGATGTTGCGGCGCGTATGCGTCAGGCTCGCTGACCGGAGCCCGAGCGAGTGGTAGAGGTCCAAGAAGCGAAGGTCTGAGCCCAATGCCTCACAGCCCTCGAACGTGAGGATCAGTGCCACCTTCCCTTCTGCCTTGGCCGCGCGGATGTCTTGAGTGGTGCGGGCCAACACCAACTCCGGGTTACGTCGCACTTGATCATGGAGGTTCCAGACCATCTCCATGCCGCGCCGGAAAGCGTCGCGTACCCAGTCGTCATCCAGGTACACGGCGCAAAGCTGGGCAGTAACCCCACCCTCCTGCCAACGCGGCACGTCGTATTGCCCCATACAGCCAAACCACACGGTGTGTGGGCTGAGCCCAAACTTCACCAGCGGCGAGCGCTCCAGGCCGGGCGGCGCCTCCCACTCGAGGCCGGGGACCTCAACCCGCTCCGAAAGCTCCATCTTACCTTCGGTAACCGGGATCAAGATGTCCGAGTGACCATCGATGACGATGGCTCGTTTGTGCAGCGCGGCGGCCCGTGTCGACGAATCGTTCATCGGGCCCCAGCGGGCTCATGCTCGATGCCCGGTATACGGTGATCGTCAGGCATCAGTCGCCTCGCAGATGGTGGTCAGAGGAGTTCCGGACAAGTGCTCGAGTCTCGCGACGATCTTCCGGCGGTCGAGGGCACCGATCCGGGGAATTGGGAGATGCAGGAGATTCGAGGCGGAGCATACGAGTCATCTGCGACAGCTCGGTGATCCTTCCCGCGGGAGTGCCGTCTTATCCGTCCTCCTGGTTTTCTCCGGCTTCCTAACG
>CAZBHZ010000058.1:0-8709 GCA_964492085.1 uncultured Gemmatimonadaceae bacterium
GCCGTCCGCAGGGCCAGAATCTTGTGCTCGTTCGGCCCGGGCGTCACACTTACCAGCCGCGGGGTGGTCACCTGCCGGCCTTCATACGGCATGAGTCAGACGAGGTCTTCTTCGGTTGCGTGACTCCGTGCGGCGAATCATTCCCTCGACCTGATCACGCGCATGACTTCTGATCCCAACGCCACATCCACCGGCGACTCGAACTCACTCCTGCTCGACTTCTGTGCGCAGGTGCCCGAGGAACTTTCGGCTTCGGTGGAGGAGATTCTCGCCCGACCGGCTGTAGGCCACGAGGACATTCTGGCCGAGCTCGACGAGTACACATCACAGATCGACGCTGCGTCTCGTCAGCGCGCAGACTTGGATGTGCACCTGGCCGAGATGATCCTGCGGACGTGCCGCACTTTGCTAGAAGACGATTGGGGGAATCTTGATTCGACGCAGCAGTCCTTGGTTCGCCTCGCATGCGTCTACTATCTGGATTCGGACGACGCGGACGGCGATCTCGAATCACCGTTTGGCTTCGAGGACGACGCGTTGATTTTGAATCTCGTTCTGGACTTCATCGGAAGAACGGAACTCAGAGTTCGCGCGTAAGACCGCGAGACGTTGTCTGCCGAACCGACGATCTAGGCGAGCAGAACGATCCCGACGGTCATCAAGAGCACGGACGCCGCTGGCAGGGATCGCATGGGCGGGTCACCCACTTTCACGTGCATCCCGAGCGCACCAACCATGAGTAGCGCTATGATTCCGGCGGCAGGGACGACGGGCACAGGTACCCAAAGCCCTGCAAGCAGGACGAGAGCAGAAACGATCTTCAGCGCCCCGACGGCGTAGAACGCGACATCAGGTAGGCCATACGCCTGAAACTCTTCTTTTAGCGACTTGGCCTCACCGCCCCTGTAGCCCGTGGCGGAGCCGGCTCGGACCAACCAGACATTCAGAAGCCCAAGGCCGACGGCGAGTTGTAGGAAGCTGGCAATCGAAAGCTCTGGCATAGCAATTTCTAGAAGGGGTGACAAAGACCCGTGCGATCAATCCTCGGCGCGTCGGTATGGCAAATGGGCCTCGAGTATCACATCGCCAACGCGGTCTCGATCGTGCTGTTCCTGTTTTACGGGATCGCCTGCCTGTTTGCCGGCGGAATGGCCGACGAATTCGAGCGGTACGGGCTGTCCCGCTTCCGGCGGGTCACTGGAGCGCTGGAGGTCTGCGGCGCCGTAGGGCTCCTCGCTGGGTACGTCATGCCGCTCCTGAGCGTGGTGAGCGCAGGAGGACTGTCCACACTGATGCTGCTCGGGCTTGGCGTGCGTGTGAAGGTTCGCGACCCGGTACTGGAGATGGTTCCGGCTGCGTTCTTACTGGTTGTGAACACGTTCATTGTGGTTCGAGCATCCGGGTGGTTGGGCTAACACACCCGGGCCCAGCGAAGGGGTCGCCCACTTAATTGAAGGCATGTGACCATGGATCGATTCTTGGCGGCCGCGCACGAACAGGCTGTGGCCTCACTGGAGGAGGGTGGCTTTCCGGTGGGTTCGGTGATTGTCCGGAGCGGCGAAGTGATTGGCGCTGGCTTCAATCGCTATACCCAGACCGGCGATCCCACGAGGCACGCCGAGATGGAGGCGATTCGCGATGCAGCCGAGCACGCGGGCGACGGCCAGCTACTCGATCTGCTTGCTGGAGCGATCTGCTACACCACGATGATGCCATGTGAAATGTGCGCGGGTGCGATCATCCGCTTCGGTCTGGCTGCTGTTGTCGTAGCCGAAGTCAGCTCCTATCAGGCTGCCGACACCAGAGCACTTCTTGAAGAACGCGGCATCGAGGTCGAGATTCGGAACGAAGAGGCATGCAGGTTGACCGTGGAGCGCTACTACCTGGAACATCCTCAGGCGCGGGGAGCCAGCCGCCCCAGCGATTATCGATGGCCTCGACGCTCTCCGTGAACAGGGGAGAAGTGCAATTGCGCTCAAAGAAGCCACGTGGCGCTACGGGTGCAGATGCTCCCGTTCAGGTTGGTCCGCACGAGCGGAGTCCGTGCGCAGACAGACAGACAGCCCTCGCGAGAGTGTGTGTTTTCCCGAGGGAGCGAGTGAATCCAGAAGTCGAGTTTGGAGGGGTCATGATGGTGAGCACATATAGGACTGCCGCGTTCGTACTGGCACTCGGCCTGGCTGGGTGCGCCTCGGGTGGAGGGATAGGAAATCCAAACGCCCTGCGCGAGAGAGGGGCAGGCTAGGACGGGGGTATTGACGCCACCCGCACCGAGTGGTTTATGAGTGCTCCACTGAGCTAGCCTCGGTTGTCGGACGACCACAGCTGTCCCAACAGCCGTACCGTATCCGCCGCAGCGCGCTGAGGATTGAGAGCCGTATCGGAAATACCCGACACGACCTTCGTGATATCGTGGTCGACACGACCCTCCGTGGCCCATACTCCGGCTTCAGGCGCCGTGAGGTAGACCGAAAAATTATGATGACCACTCCCGGGGCGCTCTCCGATCACGTGGATGATCGCCCGATGGCCCGATGCGCCCCGACCATAAAGCAGTTCGCCAACCTGATATCCGGCCCGGACACGACCGTGCTGGAGGACCAGGGTCTGCGGTGCGACACGAAACCCCGCGGCCCGAAGATCGGCGTCGAGTCTTTCCAGGTATGGAAGGACGTGACCTTCATCCGAAATGGCTCTCGCGTTCAACCCGTCCGATACCACGACCTGAACGTCGTAGCGGTTGCCGTAGTCACTTCGCAGGCGTTCGACGGTGTCCACCGCGCGATCAGCCAGGTGTTCACCGGAGGCCGGGTCGCCGATGTAGTTGTCCCGATTCTCGGAGCGGGTACGTAGCCAAAGACTCCGCGGCACGGCCGTGACAAATGCCGTTTCGAGCTCAGACCAAATGCTGACTTTGGCGTCCGCGTAGAGCGTGTCGATCTCATCGGCGAGATCTGGTTCCATGTCCCAGATCTGTGTGCCGTGGCCCTCGGCGATCCAGACGCCCCTTGCCCGAACCTCGGCCATAGTCCGCGCGCCCTCGGTCAGGATCTCGGCATCAGGACGCTCGTCACCTTTGGCACGCCGATACCGGAGGAACACCTCGTTCGGCTTCCCGAAATTCGGTCCTGAACGGCCATCCGCCTCGACGACATCGAGAGACTGAAAGAATGCCCACATCGCGTCGTTGACCCGGTAGCCGAAGCGTTCACGAATGCGGACATGATCATGATAGCCGGTCGTGAGGTAGCTGAGCATAGGGTCGTTCTTGGTGGGCAACGCCATCAAATAGGCGGGGTTGGCCGGCATGATCTGGTCGATGCACCAGTCCAGATCGTCCAGATCGACCTCCATATGCAGGGTCGAACAGATGTCGAGGCCAATCGTGAGCCCGTGCAGCTTGCCCATGACGATGTCTTCGAGACAACACCGAACGAGCTGCTCTCGGGACCGGAAGACCTCCGGCCCAATGAATCCTGCGACGTCGTTGAGGTGAACCCACGGCTGTGCCACGCGCCCGGCAAGGTTCTGCGCATTCGCCACATCCCGCTGTAATACCCTCGCAAACCCGTACTTTCGAGACTCGTGAACCACCATGTCGATCCCCGAGGCATGGCCATTCGTGGCGTCAGCGCCCTGCCCCGTCTCGAAATACAATCCATACCGTCCCGCTCGCTGGGACGCGTAGGCCCGCATCCCCTCGATCGATACGTCAAAGGTCCCATTTGCTGCTTCGGTCCCACCCAGACTCTGAAACCAGAGCGCGGTCGAGCCGGGTGTGCGTGCCTCTGCCTCGGCCTGAACGTCGATGTGCCCGAGCACGCAGTGTGGCAAGACGTCTTGAAGCCCGAACGTCTCGATGATGTCCTGGAGGGCGAGTTCCACACCGGTGACAGACTCGATCTCACTGGAAACCGGGTTCGTGCCCAACAAGACATCGCCGACCCCATAGGCCCACGCGTCGAATACCTGCCATCGGATATCGTCATGATTATCCGTGGGTGAATTCGGCTGGACGCGGGCACCCATGTAGCCCTTCGCCCCGATACGACTGCCGGGTAACGGGTCGAAGATCTTCGAGGCCACAGCGATGAGCTCTGCATTGCTCATGACCTTGACGACACAGCTGATCTCATCGCTCGTCAGGCCCGCGCGCACCTCCTTGATGCGCTCCTCCGACGCGCTGAGCAGGAAATCCTTCAGGTCGCCCACCGTCCAGTCTGACGTGAGCGCCGACGCCTCACGGTCCACGTCACTGATCAGGTCATAGAGGGCATCCCTGAAGAGGCTGTGCGTTCGAAGATCCTCGAGTCGAGTGTTCGCCAGAAGGGTTCGAGCGTGACGGCGTGAGCGGTCGTCCACAGCGGCCAACCCAATCAGCTGATCTCCTTCTTTGAACTCATTCGCAGCCCCGATGACGCCACAGTAAAGGGCCAGGTTGAAACCACCCTCGAGCCGCTCCATGTAACGGAAGACGTCTTCACCCGGACGCACGTCGGTGATGAGGACGCCGTCCATCGCCTCACCAGGGGGTCCCACAGAGCCGTACATCGCGCTTGCGCGTCCCGGGGTGACGAGGGTCATCGTGAATGCTCCACCGGATAAAAGCTGCAGAAAGCTCCGACGCTGTATGGAGACGGGTTCGGCAGCATCTCGTGCCCGCCTCGTGTCGAGATCCCGACGGGCCTTCGAGGATGACTCAACGCTGGGCGGCCAGGGCTGTTTTGCCATCGGGCACTCATGAGTTGTGAGGCAACTTCATCGGCAGAAGTCGCCCTGCGCGTTGTCAGTCAAGGGATTGCGAACGTAGGACGCCGCGATCGGTGCGGCCAGCAGCGCTGCAATAGCGTGCCTGCCTAGTTCTCATCTTCGCCGCGACGAACTCCGGTTGGATCTGCTGTCTATTGCTCAATCCGGCGTGCAGAGACCCGTCCTCCCTGAGGGTCTTGGCCGACTACTCCGTCCCCCGAATCCAGTCCAGGGCCAGGGTTGAAACGCCGAAGCTGACCTGATCTGGCATGAAGGGCCCCGAGCTTCCGAAGTGGGTTGGAATCAGGTCCCCACGCTTCCGAAGAGCGGCCTCTTACTTGGACCAAAGCCGCACCCGATATTGAGACTTCGCGCATGTACTCCGACGTCGCTGCAGCCGGGCCCGAGCCGTGGAGCAGGCACGTACGGCGTGCTGGAGTCCGCGTGCCGCTTGGAATGGGTCTTGATGTATTGAGCTGGGCCCTAGCTATCGATCTCTACTTTGCCCGTGATGTACGAGCCTATGGACGAACTCACATGTCATTCCTAGAAGAGCTCAAGCGGCGCAATGTAATTCGTGTCGCCTCCGCTTATGGCGTCATGAGTTGGCTTGTGATTCAGGTGATAGAAACTCTGTTTCCCGTGTACGGCATATCCGATGCCGTCATCAAGCTCATCGTTGCATGCCTCGTCATCGGATTCATTCCGGTCATTCTACTGAGCTGGGTTTTTGAGTTTACCGCCGATGGCCTGCAGCTCGACAAAGACGTAGATCGATCGAGCAGACCCGTACAAGCCTCGACCAAAAAGCTAGATCGAGCGTTGATTGTGCTGATGACGGTAGCCATTGCGTATTTCGCACTGGATAAATTCGTCTTCAAGCCAGGGCGAGACCAGCAGCAGCTGCAAGATGCGACGCAGGCCGCACGAATCGCCGCATTGGCTGAACAGGTCGACCTCGAACAGCCACAGGCATTGCCCCATTCGGTAGCTGTTTTGCCGTTTGACAACCTGAGTCCAGATCCAGACGACGCCTACTTCGCGTATGGCGTTCATGAGTCAGTCATCAACGATTTGGCGAAGATCCGGGCAATGACTGTGATCGCTCGATCGTCGGTCGTTCGCTACTCCGACACCGATTTGAGCATCAAGGAGATAGCCGACGATCTGAATGTAGGAGCGGTCATGGGGGGGAGCGTCCGCTATGCCGGCGAACGGGTGCGGATTTCTGCGCAACTCATCGATCCGCAAACCGGTGTCCAGATGTGGGCGGATCAATACGATCGAGACCTGACTGACGTATTTGAAGTGCAGTCAGACATCGCGCAGCGGATCGCGCGCGCGCTCGAAGCCGAATTGCTACCTCGTGAGCAAGAGCGCTTCACCAACGTGCCTACAAGTTCAGCCGAAGCCTCTGTGGCATTCTTTCAGGCCATGGCCATGATACGCGGTGGATTTCGTGTAGCGGCATCGCCCAGCATTCGGAGTGCTGTTCAGGGGCATCTCGACCGCGCAATCGAAGAAGACCCCGACTTCGCTTTAGCTCATGCCTGGAAAGCTCGCATTTATGTAGCCTCTCGCCTTTACGATCCCGTGGCTACCAGTGACTGGGCTGACTTCAAGGCTCAGACGGAAGCTCTGGTCGAGCATCATAGTGCCAGAGCCATCTCGCTGGATCCGAATCTGGGTCTGGCCTATTCCACGCTTGCCGACCTGCGCGCGCATAATTGGCAAGCCGAAGCGGCTCAGGAAGCTGCCACACAAGCGATGGGCTTGAGTCCGAATGACCCCGAGGTCCTTGTGCGCCAGGCGGGTTTTGAAACCCACCGCGACCAGAATGAACAAGCCATCAGCGCGATGCTGCGCGCAATTGAGCTAGACCCGAACAGTGGCCGAGTTTTACATGAGTTAGGCTACGCGCTGCATGCATCGGGTCAGCACCAGCGAGCGAATCAAATCCTGGAACGATGTTTAGAGCTGAACCCGCGTGAGGCGATTTGCAGCGTCATGCTTGCTCGATCTCAGTTTTCTCTGGGCAATAAACAGGAAGCCCTGGATGCACTCGAGCTGACTGAGCGGCTGATCCCAGATGATGCCGCTCCTGGAATCAGAGGCGACATCGCATGGGGCTATGGTTTGCTGGAGCGCCCCGCAGATGCGCGTCGTGCCTTCGATAGAGTGATCGAGCTCCAAGCTACTCGCTACGTAGACCCGGCAGTTCTGGCATGGAGTTACATGGGGATTCAGGATTACGACGAGGCCTACAGACAGCTCGAATTGGCAGCCAACGATCTTTCACTGATCCAGGACTCCTATCCAGCACACTTCATCCGTGAAAACAGTTGGTCTGACCCTAGGCTGGAGCAATCCGACTTCCTGGCGTTGAGACAACGGTTCCGCCTGGAGTGATGCGGGCTCAGTCCGACCCTGCTTGAGGCGCCAAGCCATCGTCTTCCCCAAACCTGATGGGCGTTGCCCCCGAGCGGTGGACACCTGATCGCCTGAGTGGAATGTCCACGGTTTCGTGGACACCCGCGGTTAGGTCCCGCAGAACGTGCGATACGGGCCGAAGTCTTCGGGCGCGCCAACTTCGTATTCCTGCAGGCCAGCGCGACGTTCGAAGGGTCGTTCGAGCACAGACAGGAGCCGCCTGAACGGCTCGAGATCCCCGCCCGTCGCGGCGTCGAGGGCTTCCTGCACTTTGTGATTCCGGGGGATGTAGATGGGATTCAACTTGTCCATCGCCCGGGCCTGTCGGAGGTCAGAACCATCTTCACCAGACGTCCTCGCGCGCCAGCGTCCGAACCAGATGTCGAAGGCAGTCGGATCCGTGAACAGCGCCCGGGCCTCGGTCGGATCACCCAGTGCGGCGCTGCCCAAGCGACGAAACAGTAGCGTGAAGTCAACGTCCTGGACGCCCATGATCTCGTGCAGCTCGTTCACCAGTTCCAGGTCACCCACTTCCTCGCCCGGCAATCCAAGCTTCGCGCTCATCCCCTTGAGCCAGAAGTCCTGGTAGATCGGCTGAAATGCCTCAAGCTCGGTGGTCGCCACCTGCACCGCCTGCTCAGTGTCGTCGGCCGTAATCAGTGGCAGCAGGGTTTCGGCGAACCGCGCCAGATTCCATTGCGCGATCGCCGGCTGATTGCCGAAGGCGTAGCGGCCACCGCGGTCAATCGAGCTGAACACCGCCCCTGGGTCGTAGCCGTCGATGAATGCGCATGGGCCGTAGTCGATCGTCTCGCCGGACAGGGCCACATTGTCGGTGTTCATCACGCCATGTACGAATCCCACAGCCATCCACTGCGCTACGAGGGAGGCTTGACGATCCCGAACCTCCCGGAACAGCTCGAGGTACGGGTCAGACGAGTCGGTCAGGTCCGGGAAGTGGCGGCGGATGGAGTAGTCCGCGAGACGACGTACCTTGTCTGTTTCCCCGCGAGCCGAGAAGAACTCGAAGGTCCCCACGCGGATGTGGCTCGAGGCCACGCGCGCTAGAACTGCTCCGGGTTCCAGGCCCTGTTGGCGCATGATCTGCTCGCCCGTGGTCACCGCGGCAAGAGCTCGCGTCGTGGGCACACCGAGCGCATGCATCGCTTCACCGAGCAGATACTCGCGAAGGACCGGTCCCAGTACCGCCTTGCCGTCTCCGCCCCTCGAGAACGGGGTGCGCCCAGAACCCTTGAGCTGCAGGTCGCGGCGGACGCCATCGCGATCGATCAGTTCGCCAATCAACAGCGCCCGGCCGTCCCCGAGCTGAGGTGAGAAGCTGCCAAACTGATGCCCCGCGTACGCCTGGGCCAGCGGAGTCGCCCCTTCGGCTGCTTCACTACCCGAGAGAACGGCCGCGCCGGTTTCGCTCGCCAGCGCGTCCGCATCCAGCGACAACTCGGCCGCCAGCTCGCTGCTTCCGGTCCGGCGAGGCCTCGCACCCGCCGCCGCGAGCAGCCGAGCCGGCTC
>CAZBHZ010000059.1:0-8430 GCA_964492085.1 uncultured Gemmatimonadaceae bacterium
GACCTCCGACCTCCCCGAGCCCGATGTACGTGACGATACAGCCGCCGATGAGCAGGGCGGACCCCTGGAGAAGGTCGGACCAAACCACCGCCTTGAGGCCGCCGTACACCGTGTACGCGCCGGCCAGAATCCCGATCAGCCAGATCCCGGGAACGAGATCGAGACCGAAGATGGTCTGAAGCCCGAGTGCGCCCGAGTAGAGGACGCCGGCGATCGCGACGCCCACGTACGCCGCCATGAGGTATAGCGCCATGATCGTGCGCGCCGGGTTCCCATACCGATGCTCCAGGAACTCGGGCATCGTAAAGATCCCCAGACGCAGAAAGAGGGGGAGGACCCAGAAGGCCACGATCACGAGGGACAGGGCAGCGATCCACTCGTACGACGCGATCGCCAGACCGGCTGCTCCAAAGCCCGATCCCGCCATCCCGATGAAGTGCTCGGTGGAGATATTCGAGGCGATCAGGCTGAAGCCGATCAGCCACCATGTCAGGCTCCGCCCTGCGAGGAAGTAGTCCTCGCCCGTGTCCTCCTCTCGCGATGCGTACAGCGAAATACCGATGACCGCCGACAGAAAGGCTACGAAGGCGATCGCATCGAAGAAGGTCAGGCCCATCCGTGTTCTCCCGGGCGCGCGGTTGAGGGCGGCCGGGAGAACCTAGGGTTGAGCGCAGGGTCGGACTACAGGCCGGGACCACCCGCCGGGAATGCCTGATCGGCGCACGGTTCGGTGAGGGGCCCCGAGCTCTCCGAGCGCATAACTTGTGATGCATGATCCTGCCTCTTCTCGCGACCGCAGCTGCGTGCGCTCTGTTCACCCGACGCGCGGTGAAACCCCATGTCACGGGGGCGCGGATGGCGTCCCACCCAACGGAGCGCAACGTTCCGAGATGACCGATTCACTCTCTGCGCGTGGTCGGCGGGCGGCGTCCACGCCGCTGCGGATCGATTACGACGCGTTTCAGGAGACCGAGCGGGATCGGTATCACCCGGTCGAGAATCCAGATGGCCGGATCCCTCTCAATATCGCGGAGAACCGCCTGAGCTGGCCCGAACTGCGCGAGAAGATCGAAGAGCTCACGCGTTCCGAGACGATCCCCGACTGGGTCCCGGGCTACACGTCGGCGGGTGGCGCGCCGCCGTTCCGGGAGGCACTTGCACACTTCCTCGAGACGCACCTGACCGGGTGTGCGATCGACCCGGGTGGCCTCGTCGTCTCGGCCGGAGCGACGAGCGTCATCGAGATGACGGCCTTCATCCTCGCGGAGGCGGGAGAGGTGGCGGTGATCCCGGCACCCAGCTACCCCGTCTACGAGCGTGATCTCGGGAATTTTTCCGCGGTAGAGCGCTTCGATCTCGTGACGCATCACGAACCGTTCGAGATCGGGGCCGGCCCGATCCTTTCGACCGGGCATCTGGACGCGGCCCGCGAGGAGATCATCGCTTCAGGCCGCCGATTTCGGATGCTGATTCTGACCTCACCCGACAATCCCACCGGGGGGATCTTCACGATCGACCGGCTTCGGGCCATCGCGGACTGGTGCATCCAGCATGAAATCCACCTGGTGGTGAACGAGATCTACGGTCTGTCACTCGTCGATACCGCACACCCCGACATCAGCGGCGACTACGAAGCAGAGCTGAAGTTCGACTCGTTCGCTCAGGTGATGGTCGAGCGACAGAGCGAGTATCTGCACCTCTGGTACGCGCTCTCCAAGGACCTCGGGATCTCCGGCTTTCGGGTGGGAAGTCTCTGGTCGCTGAACGCCGACGTCATCGAGGCGTACGAAAACCTCAACCTGACGCACTCGATCTCGAACCATACACAGTGGCTCCTGAGCAGACTCCTGATCGAGGACGACTTTCTGCGGGGCTACATCGCTCGGAATCGTGCGCGGCTGACGTCGTCCTACGCGATCGCCGCGCGTGCGCTTAGTGCGATGCGGGTTCCGTACGTGCCGAGTCGCGGGAGCCTCTTTCTCTGGGTCGACCTCTCCGAGTTTCTCGACGAGGAGACCCAGAACGGAGAGATGCGCCTCTGGCGCGAGATCTTCGATGAGTCAGGCGTTCTGCTCACGCCCGGTGTGGGTTTCGGGCACTCGAAACACGGTCAATTTCGGGTCGTCTATCCGTGTGTGTCCCCCGACGAGCTGGCCGAGGCGATGAGCAGGCTGAAGCGCTTCGTGGCCTCGAGGCGTGCGGACTGACTTGTGGGAGAGCCCATACGAATCAAGACTCAGACTCCATTCTGAACCTCTGCCCCTGGAGGCGTGACGCATGTGGTTCGAAACCATCATCCGGGAGGAAACCGGATGCGCGGCCTACATGATCGGGTGCCAGCGCACGAATGAGTGCGCGGTCTTCGATCCGCTGTGGGACATCCAGCCGTATCTGGCGATGGCGAAGAAGCATGGGTCGAAGATCCGCTACGTCATCGACTCCCACAGCCACGCCGACCACGTATCCGGCGCCCGGTTGCTGGCCGAGGAGACGGGTGGAGAACTGATTTTGCCCGAGCTCGCCGACATCACCTATGAAGCGACCCGGGTGAAGCACGGGGATCTGCTGTGCATGGGTGGAGTGGGGCTGGAGATCATGCACGTTCCCGGGCACCGCCCGGAACAGATCAACCTCGTCGTCTACGACTACCCTCGCGGTGACGAGCCGTGGTTCGTGCTGACGGCCGACTTCGTGATGGTCGGGGACGTCGCGCGACCTGACCTGGCCCAGAAGGGTGAGCACGGCGCTCCCGTCCTGTTCGACGTCAGTATCCCGAGGTTTCTCGACCTCCCAGATCATGTGGAGGTGTATCCAGGTCACCTGGCCGGCTCCACCTGAGGACGCGTATCCAGTGGCAAGGTTGTCACAAGCGTAGGGTACGAGCGCCGATTCAACGACGCACTCAGGATCGAGGACCGAGAGCGGTTCACCGCCTACATGGATGAGGATCAGCCGATCAAGCCGGCGAACATCCTCAACATCGTGGCGATCAATCAGGGCAGACGGGAGCTGACCCGCGGTGTTCCAAGGGCGAACGCGCTGAGTCCGGTGGACGTGGAGGCGATGATCGGTGACGGGCACTATCTGATCGATGCCCGATCCTCCGCGGCATGGGGCGGAGGCCACATCGCCGGTTCCATCAACGTCCAGATGAGCAGCTCGGAGTTCGAGCAGCGCGTGGGGTGGGTGGTCCCGGACGACTCGCCGATCATCCTGCTGACCGACAAGGACGCGCAGGCTCAGGCGTGTATGTACAACATGGGCTTCATCGGTCTCGACCAGCACGTGGTCGGCTTTCTCGAAGGAGGGCTGTCAGCGTGGATGAACTCGGGGCGTCCTGTCCACACCACGCCCCAGATCGACGTCTTTGCGCTCAGCGAGCGTCTGGCGAGCAACGGTCTGCGTGTCCTCGATGCCCGTGAGCAGGATGAATGGGACGACGGCCATATCGAAGGAGCGGTGCTGATGCCGTACACGCAGCTGGCCCCGCAGCTCGGCCGGCCACCTCGCTTCGATGACCTCGGTCTGGACAAGGCTGCGAGCATTGCCGTGACGTGCGCGACCGGCAACCGCTCGAGTACGGCGATCGGTCTGATGCTGCGAGAGGGCTACACCCACCTCTACAATGTCACAGGCGGTATGGAGGCGTGGGGCCACGCTCGATTACCGATGGTGGACGCGACGGGCGCCGCCTGTTCGATCGGCTGAGACGGGTCAGGGTGCGATCCAGCGCCCCGACCACTGGGTCCCCTCTCGTGTGAACAACGCGCGCTGGTGGCCTTCGAAGCGGAGATGAAGCCAGTCGATCTCCGTCAGTTGGCAGCGGATCACGCAAAAATGTTCCCGGCACAGGGAGACGGTCCTCGGGTCGTCGGCCTCGAGGTCGCTGAGGGAGGGGAGCGGAACGTCCGGTTCGTCGGTGGGCTGGCCGGGTCCCAATGCCTGCCCGTAGCACCGTCGCCCCAGTGGCGATACGCCCGCCCAAGCGCGTTCCGCGACGGCGTCGGCCGTGTGTGTCGAGGCGCGCCCCAGAATGCGCAGCTGGATCTTCCGTTCCCGGTCGTAGAAGTGCCATGCGAGGTGTGGAGAGGCGGTCAGGTCCGTTCGTTTCAGGCTTCGGGCGTCGGTATGGAAGCCGAGTTCTCCGGTGTCCCGGTCGACGAACCGGAGCACGACGGTACGGAGCTGGGCGACGCCACCTCTGGTCGTGCCGACGGTCGGTGTGTGGAACGCATCTCTCGCATGCGCGGCTCCGTCGACGAGCGACGCCCAGATGTCCTCGAGGATGTCCGGAAGCGAGTGTGGTGGGGTCGGGGGACGAGGCATGCGACCTCGGGGAGGAAGGCGTCGATCGGACCCGGAGACTAGAGGGTCGACCGGATGCGCGATACCCGGGGTCGCCGACCCCCACCCCAAGGCGAGGACCTTCCGAATTACCCCACGCACGGAAGCGGAGATTGCCCCATCCCTGCAGCTTGGCACAGGGGCCAGCTTTGCTTCAGGCAGGATGTATCGACCCTCTCGCCGTGTGTTGTTACCCGGAAGCCGCCCCCAGCATGGGCGGAGGGAGATGAGGCCATGTTCCGGTCGATTTTGGTACCCCTCGACGGTACCCGGTTCAGTGAGCGCAGCTTGCCGCTCGCGTCCGAGGTAGCGAGAGCGAGCGAGGCGGCACTCCACCTGGCCCGGGTCCACGTGCCGCACGAGCCCGACGGGCTCTTGAGCAACACATCCTTCCAGTGGGAGGGCGTCGATTTGTCCGAGTATGACCGGAAGGACCGGCGCAGAGAGGAAGAGTACCTGCATGAGGTCGAGGCTCGCGTCGCTACGAACGGCCTCGAGGTCGATTCGGCGCTACTCGACGAGGGTGATGTCACCGAGCAGTTGTGTGCCTACGCGCGTGAGGTCGAGGCGGATGCGATCTTCATCACCTCGCACGCTCGCGGTGGCGTCGGTCGCGTGGTGCTCGGCAGCGTCGCCGATCGTGTGCTACGGGACTCGCACCTTCCCGTCGTCATCGTTCATCCTTCCAAGGGTGAGCGCGATGTCGGGGCCCCCAGGGACGTGGACCATGTCCTGGTCCCGGTGGACTGGTCGAACCTCGCGGGCACGGTGTTCGGCCCGGTCGTGGATCTGGCCAAGGCGACGGGTGCTCGTGTCACGTTGACCTCGATCGTGACGCCGACGGTACTCGGCCCGAGGATTCCGCCGGTTGAGCCGGAAGCGCCGGATGAGGACGAGCTTCGAGCGAGGGAGTATCTCGAGGACATGGCGGATGAGTTCAGGGCAGAAGGTCTCGACGTCGACGTCGTGGTCGTGTCCGCGAACGATCCGGTACGTGGGATCATCTCGGTCGCTGAAGTGTGCAGCGTGGATCTCATCGCCATGGCCACGCATGGGTTCGGGGGTGTGAAGCGGTTGATCGCGGGCAGCCTGGCGGATCGCGTGCTGCATACGTCGGAGCTGCCCATCATGGTGATGAGGCCGCGGATCGAAGCCTGATCCTCATGGGGGGAGCCCCCGTGACCGAACGGTGGTTGGGATCGAGGGCTCCGCCTTCGGTCCCAGCTCCGAAGGAGGCGCGGTGGGGCCGGGGTGAGTAGGATCCGATACGCACAGTCCCGTATCGGAGCGAACATGATCAGCGGCCTTCGACTTTCGTGTCTTGCCATCACTGCGCTGTCCATCCCCGCCGCCAGTCTGGCACAGACCACGACGACCAACCCGTACCGTCCGACACTCGGCTGGGAGCAGCTCCCCGAGGATCGGTCTCTCGGCATCATCAGCGGTGTGTGGCCGGATCCGGACGGGGAACACCTGTGGATTCTCGATCGTTGCGGTGCCAATCAATGCGCCGGCTCAGACCTGGATCCGATCCTCAAGTTCGACCTCGACGGCAATCTGGTGGACAGCTTCGGGGCCGGACTTTTCGCGTTTCCCCACGGCTTTGCGCTCGATCACGAGGGGTATCTGTGGGTGACGGAGGGTGGGGCCCACGGGGATGCGCGGGCCGCGCTCGGCGAGTCGATGGGGATGGGGCACCAGATCTTCAAGCTGACCCGGCAGGGTGAGATCGTGATGACGATCGGGGAAGCGGGCGTGCACGGAGACGACGAGACGCACTTCAACGGCCCCTCGGGCGTCGCGATCGCTCCGGATGGCAGCATCTGGGTGGCCGATGGGCACCGTGGTGGGAACAACCGGATCGTGAAGCTATCCCCGGACGGGGCCTTTCTTCTCGCGGTGGGCGGCGGCATCGGCTCGGAGAGCCGCGAGCCGGCCCGCTTCAGCGACCCACACGACATCAAGGTGGACTCCCGCGGTCGGGTGCTGGTGGCCGATCGGGGCAACAGTCGGATTCAGGTGTTCGACCCCGAGGGCAAGCTGCTCTACATCTGGACTCAGTACGGAAAGCCCAGTGGCCTGTTCATCGACCGAAACGACATTCTGTACGCCGGTGACGGATTGTCCGGGGACACGCGGACCGGTCCCCCCGACGACTGGCGCAGCAACTTCGGCTGGGAGAAGGGAATTCGAATCGGAGATCTCAAGACCGAGCAGGCATGGGTGACGCACTTCATTCCCCAGCACGACGTGAACATCGGGCCGGGGATCGAATTCCTCGGGGTCGACTTCGAGGGCAACATCTACGCCGGGGAGGTGAACCGGCAGCGACTGGTCCGGTACGTAGCGTGGCGGCCGCCTGAGGTAGGCGGGGATGGAGAGCGTCGATGATGCCCCGGCTGCGACGGCGACGAACCCTCTGCGTGTTCGGCCTCACTTTCACGGCCTTGTTGGCCGCATGTTCGAAGACGGACGGTCCGACGGAGGTCCAGTTCGATCCATTGGCCATCACCACGGCGTCGCTGACTCCCGCGGAAGCCGGCGCCGTCTACGATGAGACATTGAGCGCCACGGGAGGTGACGGCACCTACGTATGGACCGTCGCGCAAGGCGCTGTCCCCGCTGGACTCACACTCTCCTCGGCGGGGTCGGTTTTTGGGACGCCCGAGGCCGAGGGCAGCTACTCGTTCACCGTGGCGGTCAGCAGCGGGGACGGTCAGAGCGCCGACCGGACCCTCGCGCTCGACGTCGCTGCGCCGGCGCCCCTGGCTCCGGATGAGCTTTGCTCGGACCACTCTCCGGCGGCCCTGGTTTCGTTTGTGGACACCAACCTCTCGGCTCGAGTTCGAGCGGCGGTGGGCGTGGGAAGTTCCGACCCTGTGACGTGTGCGCAGGCCGCTACGGTCACGTCGCTGACCGCGGACGGGCGGGGCATTCAGAGCCTGGTGGGGATTCAGAATCTGTCAGGCCTGACCCGTGCCACGCTTCACGAGAACGCGATTTCGGACATCACACCCCTCGCCGGGCTGACGTCTCTTCTCACCCTGAACCTGTACTCCAATCCGATCGACGATTTGAGTCCGCTGGCCGGTCTCACCGATCTCGAGGTCCTCGTCCTGTGGGACGTCCCCGCGACCGACCTTTCTCCGCTTTCGTCGCTCACGAATCTCACGTTCCTCGAGTACTGGGGCAGCGGTTCGCCGGTCTCGGATATCAGCGCACTCGCGTCGCTCACGTCGCTGAACAGGCTGTTGCTGGGGGGGGGCGCGGTAGCAAACCTCGATGCGCTCTCGAACATGATCGCACTGACCGACGTGGATCTCAGTGACAACCTCCTCACGGACATCGGTGGCATCGCCGCGCTCCCTGAGCTCTCGCTCGTGATGCTCATGGGAAATGCCACCCTCTCCGACATCTCCGCCCTGCTGAACAATCCGGGGATCGGGACCGGGGACGGGGTGGACCTTCGAGGGACCGCGGTGTCGTGCGTCGATGTAACGGCGCTGCAGGCCAAAGGGGTCAACGTGAGTTCGGATTGCCCCTGAACGCGGACGTTGCCCCCGGAGTCCCAGGACTCCGGGGGCCGCGGCCTCCGGGCTCACCAACCGCCGGGAGTCATCTCCAGGACATCCATCGAGCGCGCCGTGTCGAGCAGGCTCAGGAAGTCCGCGCGGTATCCGTTGGGATCGTCACCGAGGGCACCTCGCGCCATCCGTGCCACGTCCGCCAGGGTGAAGCCGTCGCAGTGCTCTGAATCGCGCAGCAGCATGCCCCACGCTGCGACGGCCGCCGAGAAACGGAAGTCGTCTGACGTCTCCGTGGTCACGTCCTCGACCTTGCGGGTGACGAGCTTGCTGACGTCTCCATCGGGCTCCTTGTAGCGGAGCTTCACGAAGAGCAGCTCCTCGTTGTCCGCGGCCTGGGTCCGTGGGTCACGCTGGTACCGTAGGACATCCACGTCGCGTACCTCGACCGGGGTCTCGACCCCCACCGGTACGATCTCGTAGAGCGCGGTGACGGTGTGACCGGCTCCGAGTTCTCCGGCGTCCTTCGTGTCGTCGTTGAAGTCCTGCGCGGCGAGGAGGC
>CAZBHZ010000060.1:0-7986 GCA_964492085.1 uncultured Gemmatimonadaceae bacterium
CCCCCGTCCTAGCTTGCCCCTCTCTCGCGCAGCGCGTTTGGATTTCCTATCCCTCGCCGATCCCCGGGTAAAGACGTACACGCGCCCGGCGCCTTCGTACTTCCTCGGGGCACCAACGACGAGGGTGTTGCCGTCGACCGCGATCGCACGGCCGAAGTCGTCCATCCGTGACGAGTCCGGCGCGGTGAGGAGCTGGCGTTCGGCCCATCTTTCCCCGTCCGATGCGTACGCATAGACCATCCCCGGCCCGTACCAGTTCACCGGCTGGCCGATGAAGAGTTCGTCGGCCGTCATCTCGACAGCGCGACCGAAGTTCGGCTCCTGAGCGGTAGCCGGACGGGCGCACGCCAGCACGGTGGCGAGCAGGATGAACGTCGGAAGCGTCGGCTTCCTCATGGCGGACCTCGGGGTCGTGTATCAAGGATGACGGGTCGGTGAAGGTCGGTCCCGCGCGACGTTGCGGACAAGGGTCGGCGTGCAAATCCGCCTTCGGAGATTCCCCGACAGATCACGGACATGATCCTTATGAGAATTAGGGTGCGGTACAGCTGTGATCATGGGAGGCTCCATGAGACGGGTAAGGAGCTTGGCAGGCGTGATCCTCGCCTTGAGCGTGGGCGCGGCGTGGGTCGGACAGCCGACCCCTGCTACCCGTGCGCCCGTGCTCGAAGCGCTAATCGACAACCTTCGCGCAGAGGGTACGCTCGAGATAAAGGGCCGGACGATCTACGCGGACCCGGTCGTCCTGGCGGTTTACGAGCGTCGCAGCTACGAGCCCCTCTGGTCAGACGTCGATCTCGACGCGCTGCTTCGCGCGGTGCACTCGACATCCACGGACGGAATCGACCCCGACATCTACCACGAAACACTCCTGACGGGGCTCTCCATCCTGCCGCTCGGCCCCGAACTCTCCGCTGAACTCGACCTGCTTGCCACAGACGCGTTCGTGCGGCTGAGCCGAGACCTCCGCTACGGGCGAGTTCCGCAGGTGGAGTCCGACGTCCCCGGACCGAAGCTCGGCCCCTTTGGGAGCCCCGACCCACCAGGCGAGATCCTGAGGGTTGTGGCATCCGGCCTCCTCGAGCAGCGCGTGGCGGAGCTCCGCCCAAGCCACTTCGAGTACGACCGCCTCGTCCGCGGCCTGGTCGAGCTCAGGGCGATCGAGCGGCGAGGCGGATGGGAACCGATCCCGACGGGGCCCACGATGCTCCGAGACTCCGCCGACGCAAGAATCCCACTCCTACGACACCGGCTGATCCTGACCGGGGACTACCGACAAGAAGGACAGGGAGCTTCGGATCCGGACCCCATGAGTTTCGACCGTGCCCTCGAGACCGCCGTGCGACACTTCCAGCATCGTCATGGACTGAACGAAGACGGACGCGTCGGCGGTGCGACGCTGGCGTCGCTCAACGTTCCGGTCGAGGGCCGGATCGAGCAGGTGCGGGTCAATCTCGAACGGGCTCGCCGGGCCGAGCGGGACCTCCCCGCTGAGTACGTCTCGGTCAACGTCCCAGGTGCGCGGGTCTACATGAGCCGCGGCAGCACCGTCGAGTTCGAGACGCGCGCCGTAGTCGGCGAAGAAGAAACGCAAACCCCGACGTTCGACG
Source organism: uncultured Gemmatimonadaceae bacterium (assembly GCA_964492085.1). GTDB lineage: Bacteria > Gemmatimonadota > Gemmatimonadetes > Longimicrobiales > Gaopeijiaceae > UBA2589. The sequence continues at coordinate 1,611 of CAZBHZ010000060.1, forward strand.
CGCTCATGAGCTACATCGAGCTCAATCCGACGTGGACCGTGCCGAGAGGCATGGTCGAAGAGTTGCTCGAGGCGGTCCTCGACGACCCCCGTTACCTGTCCGACCGGCAGATGCACGTGCTCAACTCCAAGGGGGTGGCCGTCGATCCGACGACGCTGGACTTCACGGCGTTCACACCTGAGACGTTCCCGTACGTCTTCCATCAGGAACCTGGACCGTTGAATCCCCTAGGGCGCATCAAGCTCATCTTCCCCAACGAGTACGCCATCTACCTGCACGACAGCCCGGCGCGTTGGGCGTTCGCCGAAGAGGAACGCCTCTTCAGCCACGGCTGCGTCCGCGTCGAGGATCCTGTCGGGCTGGCCATGGCGGTCCTGCACGAGCCGGACACGTGGGACCGTGAGGCTCTGGAAGACGCGATCGCCGAGGGAGAGACCCTCGCCATACCGCTGACGCAACCTCTGCGGGTCTACATCGTCTATCGAACCGTTGAAGCGGATCGCGCCGGCACGCTGCATTTCTACGAGGACGTGTACGACCGTGATCCCGCGGTGCTGGCACTGCTCGACCGCCGCTAGCGCGCGCGGCGTGCGTCGTTCGGCGTACCGCACCGCATGCGATTTCCTGGACCTTCATCCACCTCGGCGTGTACCGTACAACAAGTTCTCCAGACGCACCGCCCGTGTCTTCGGAGGTTCGGCATGTGCACGTTGGTCAGGAGAAAGAAACCGATGCGAGGTCATCGCCTCGTCCGGGCTGCAGTCCCGGGTCTGCTCTTCATCTTCCCGTCCCTGGGGCTGGGCGGGGATCCGATCCCTCTGGATCCCGCACCGTCAGCCGCGTCCGTCGAGTCGGTGCTGTCGGTCAGCAACGTCGACCGTGCCATGGCCGCATTCGATGACGTCGTCGGTCCGCTGAGCCACCCCGAGGCCCTCCGGGTCGCGACCGAGGCCTACTACACCCATCGCGAGACGCACCCCGACGAGGTGCGTAAACCCTACCTCTACTTCGTGGACTTCGGGCTCGACAACAGTGCGGCGCGCGGGTGGGTGTTGGACATGGACGACCTCTCCATCGTCGAAGGTCCGTTCACCGTCGCGCACGGTCGGGGCTCCTCGACCGCTCGAAACGGCGTCCCCACCCGGTTCTCCAACGTCTCGGGGAGCAACGCGACCTCGCTCGGCCTCTTCGTGGCGGAGGGGACGTACGGCTTCCGAGGAACCTCGGGGGGGCGTGCCTACCAGTCGGTCGGCCTTCGTCTTCGAGGGGAGTCCGGCAGCTTCAACGACGCGGCCATGGCCAGAGGCATTGTCGTGCATGGCGCACCGTATGTGACGGCCGCCGACGCCGGTCGAAGCGAAGGGTGCCCGGCCATGGAGATGGATCGCGCCCAGCGCCTCCTGCCGGAGCTGGCCGACGGGGGCGTCGTCTTCCTCTACTCGCCGCTCGCCGAAGACTGGTTGGGCGAGGGGCCCTGGGTCGCGCCGTAACGCTGCCATCCACATAGGTCCGTGAGCGCCGATCGTGGTAGGTTGCTCGCGTGCCTTCCAGGGATGAGTCGATGAAACGAGTGGTTGCGGTCGGTCTGATACTCATGGTGGTTGTGGTCGGAGCACTGATCGTGCGTCGACCACCCGCGGTGCAGCGCGTCGCACTCGAGCAGCGAGACGTCGTCAGCATGCTCGCGGTGGTGGGACGAGTCCGAGCTCCCACGCGTGCCGGGCTGGGTGCGTCCGTCACGGGCGCGGTGACCGCGGTGCTGGTGAAGGAAGGAGACCGAGTGGACAGAGGCGACCTATTGGTGTCACTCGAGGATTCCGAAGCCAGGGCCGCCGTGCGGCAGGCCGAGGCGGCCCTCGCCGAGGTGAGGGCATCGACCCGGCAGTTGATCGAGGATGCGGAGCGCGAGGCGGCACAGTCGCAGCGCGACTTCGAACGAATCCAGACCGTGTTTCGAGAGGGCGCGCTCACCCGGCAACAGGTCGAGCAGGCGCAGATCCGTGCAGCGGACGCCGCGGCCCGTTTAGCCTCACTGCGCGCCATCGCCTCACCGCAGGGCAGCGAGCCGGCGACGGTCACCCGAGCCGTAGCGAACCTGGAGACCGCGCGCGCGCGCCTGGACCTGACCCGCGTCCGGGCGCCTGCGGCCGGTACGATCCTCACCCGATCAGTCGAACCGGGAGACGCCGTGTCACCGGGTCGCGTCTTGGTGGAGTGGGCGGGCGTGGGGCCTGTCGAGCTCGTCGTGTTCCCGGGGGAGGAAAACCTGGCGAGTCTGACGCTTGGAGGAGCTGCGACGGCGTCGGCAGATGCGTTTCCGGATCGAGTGTTCGAAGCCACGGTCGCCATGATCGCTCCCTCGGTCGATCCGACGCAGGGCACGATCGAGGTTCGGTTGACCGTCCCCGAACCTCCGGACTTCCTGCTCCCCGACATGACGGTGTCGGTCAATCTCGAAACGGGCCGAAAAAACGGCGCCACGGTCCTTCCCGAGACCGCCGTCCAGGGTCTCGGCACCGACCAGCCATGGGTCGGCGTCGTCCGGGAGGGTCGGTTGGAGCGCCAGCCTGTGCAGGTGGGCCTGCGCGCTGGTGAGTACGTGGAGATCCTCGAGGGAGCCCGAGACGACGATGTGCTCGTCTCTTCGCCTACAGCCACATCCATCGGCAGTCGCGTCCGGCTCACCGAACCGGCGGGCGCCTGAGCGGTGCCGTTCGAACTCTTCGTCGCTCTCCGGTATCTGCGGGACCAGCGATTCCAGACTGGACTCATCCTGTGCGGGATCGGGGTCGGTGTCGGCGTAATCGTCTTCCTCTCCGCTCTCATAACGGGGCTGCAGGAGAGCATCATCGAGCGCACCCTGGGCAGTCAGGCGCAGGTGATCGTGCGGCCGATCGAAGAGGTGCCGAGAGTGCATGCCGCAGACGGTGACGCGCTCGCCGCCGTAACGGTGGAACGGCCTCCACAGCGCGTCCGATCCATCGAGGGCTGGCGAGAGACCGAGGCCCTCGTCCGCCGAAGCCCGGGCGTGACCGGAGTGGCACCTACGATCACGGGCCCGGCGATCGCCCTCCGAGGCCAGGGCTCCATCGCCCTGTCGGTGCGTGGCATCGAGTTGGAGAGCTACCAGACCATCGTCGACGTTGAGAGCAGGCTCGTCGAAGGGCGCTTTGACCTCGCCGGCTTTCAGATTGTCGTGGGCACCGGGCTCGCCCGTACGCTCGGCACCGGGCTCGGCGGACGGGTCCGGATCCAGACCGCGGGTGACCGAGGAGGGGTGTATACGATCTCGGGCATCTTCGACTACAACTCCCAGACGCTCAATGAGAGCCTCGTGTTCGTTTCCTTGCGGGGCGCCCAGACACTATTCGGAATCGCCGGCGGGGTGTCCGCGCTCGAGGTGAAGGGGGGCGACATCTTCGAGGCCGAGGCCATGGCGGAACGGATCCGGGATCGGACCGGACTCGTCGCCGAGAGCTGGATGGAGCAGAACGGTGATCTACTCGTCGGGCTTCGCTCGCAAAGTATGTCGAGCATCATGATCCAGGTCTTCGTGATTCTCGCCGTCGCGCTTGGAATTGCGAGTGTGCTTGCCGTGTCGGTGGTCCAGAAGGCGAGAGAAATCGGCATCTTACGCGCTACGGGCACCCGATCCAGCTCCGTGACGCGTATCTTCCTGATCCAGGGTGCGATCCTTGGGGGCATCGGATCGATTCTGGGAATCGCGCTCGGCGCGTTCCTGGCGCTGTTCTTCATGAACCTCGCCCGCAATCCGGACGGTTCAGCCACCTTCCCGGTCGCCCTGACGCCGATGTTGTTCGGGAGGTCGGCAGCCGTCGCCATCATCGTCGGGCTGTTCGCGGCTTTGCTGCCGGCCAGAGACGCGAGCCGGATGGACCCGGCCGACGCGATTCGCAATGGCTGAGGTCGGCGGTGCGTCCCTGGTGCGGGTCACGGGGGTACAGAAGACGTATGGTGAGCGCGTCGTCACCCACGCGCTCAAGGGCATCGACCTCGAGCTGGCTCCGGGGGATTTTTGCGCGCTGACCGGCCCGTCCGGGTGCGGCAAGACGACCCTCCTGAACCTCATCGGGCTTCTCGATCGACCGACCGGGGGGCGGATTTTCCTGGAAGGACAGGACGTCGGGCCGCTCAACGACGAGGTCCGAACCACGCTGCGTGGCACCCGGCTCGGCTTCGTGTTCCAGTTCCATCATCTACTGCCGGCATTCACTGCGCTCGAGAACGTCATGCTGCCCCTGATCTCTCGCCGGGGGCGCGCCACGTCTCAGATTCGAGAGAAAGCAGCCCGCCTCCTGGATCAGGTGGGGCTCGCCGATCGAGCGAACTACAAGTCGACCGACCTCTCCGGAGGCCAGAAGCAGCGCGTGGCGATCGCCCGCGCGCTCGTCATCGATCCGATCCTCGTGCTCGCGGACGAACCCACCGGCAACCTCGATACGGAATCGACTGCCCAGGTGATGGAGCTACTCGAGTCCTTCAATCGCGACTCGGGGACGGCCTTCCTGCTGGTCACGCATGAGGACTCGATTGCCGGCCGCTGCCGTCGGGTCGTTCACATGGTCGATGGCCTGATCGACTCGGACCAAGAGGCCAGCGTGACCGCTTGAGTCGTGACCCCTTCGGCCGGCCCTACCAGCCCGGCTTTGCGAACGGCAAACGATTCGACACGACGTGCCCGTTCGAGATGATCACGAGTGGATCCTGCAGCGACCTGACTCGCTCCAGCGGGTTGGAGTCGATCACGAGGATGTCGCCCTCGAATCCCTCGCGCATTGCCGCGGTGCGATCCGCGACACCGAGGAGTTCGGCCGAACGGCTCGTCGCGGCCTGAAGCGCGTAGAGGGGCTCGAAGTCCAACTCCTCCACCATGAAGGTCACCGCGCGCGACACGCGCGCGGTGCTCTCCGGCCCGTAGCTGGTGTCGACACCCACGACGATCGGGATGCCGAGCGCATACGCCGCGCGAACCATCTCGACGCGACGCGGTGCCAGATGCTGCCCGCGCAGGAAGATGCGCGGGTCCGCGTAGTCGCCCGGCTGGCCGAAGGACAGGACCGACGAGAGCGTAGGGACGAGCCACGTCCCCCGGTCGAGCATCAGCCGCAACGTTGCGTCCGACGCGTACGTGCCGTGCTCGATACTCTTCACGCCGGCGTTCACAGCCGCCACGATGCCCTCCTCGCCGTGCGCATGGGCAGCGACGGAGAGCCCATGGCGTTCAGCCTCCTCGACGACCGCTCGTAGCTCCGCCTCTGTGTACACCTGTTCGCGCGGATCGGTATTCCACGTCCCGGCGCGCTCGGTCGCCCGGGTCTTGATCCAGTCTGCGCCGCGCTCGGCGTTCACGCGCACGAGTGTCCTCAGCTCCTCTTCCGAATCGATGCTGTCGTTCAGGAAGCGATACAACCGTGGGTCCGCGAGACCGCCGTTGCCGATCTCGGGCGTGACGTACACCCCGGTGGCCAGGATGTCCGGGCCAGCAAGCCGCCCAGCCCGCACCGCGTCTCTGAGCCCGACGTCCGCAAACCCATCGACACCCGCCGTCCGCACCGTCGTGACGCCAGACTCGAGTGCCCGTTGAGCCGCATCGAGGGTGTTCATGTGGCTGTGTGCATCGAGTAAGCCGGGCACCGCCCAGTAGCCATCGAGGACGATCTCTCGCGCGCCCGCGGGGGCCTGCGCATCGCGGCTTCCGATGCGCGCGATCAATCCGTCTTCGATGAGCACGGAGACGTTCTCCCGGATCGCACCCGACTCGGGGTCGACCGCGTTGACGCCGCGCAGAATCAGCGGAGGCGCGGCGGTCTGCGCACCGAGCGGCATCGAGGCCCCGAAGAGGCAGAGAGCCAGGGCGAAGAAGATCGATCGTGTGCCGGGGAGCGGGCGCAGCATGTACGGACTCGCGAAACGAGAGATGGAGGCGAAGGACGACACTCAAGCCGACCACGAGGTCGACAGAGCAAGCATAGGCTCCGAGGAAGGGTCGCGTCCACGCGGCGGACTGTCCCCACGAACGGAACCGGACTTCTCCCGACGTGCGACCTGCAGCGTCGATCCACACGTTCCGTGTTCGGACCCTGCACAAGGAGAAGCCTCATGCGCCGTTTCGCCGCATTCCTCGCGTTCGTCTCCTCTATCGCGATCGTCGCCTGCGGCCCGGCGCCGGAGCCTCCGGCAGAAGCCCAGGGCCCGACGCGCGCCGACACGGTGGTCATGGCGATGCAGGCGTTCGACGAGTCCGTCTTCGACACCGTCACGTGGGAGAGCGACGAAGTGCGCTCCGAGCGTGGCCGGCTCGTCTACAATATCAGCTGCTCGAAATGCCACGGCCGTCACGGGGCTGGTGACGCGA
>CAZBHZ010000061.1:0-7972 GCA_964492085.1 uncultured Gemmatimonadaceae bacterium
CCCCGTCCTAGCTTGCCCCTCTCTCGCGCAGCGCGTTTGGATTTCCTATCCCTAGGACATCCACGCCCCGTCGAAAGGCCTTTTCCTGAGGGCCCATCTTCACGCCGCCGTGCACGGCCGCAGCCGTCAGGCCCGTGAACCGCGCGAGCGCGTTCGCTTCGTCAACGATCTGGAGCGCAAGCTCCCGCGTCGGCGCGAGGATGAGCGCTCGCGTCGTGCCCCGCGGTCGGTCGATCAGGCGATGGAGCACGGGCAGAAGAAAGGCAGCCGTTTTGCCGCTACCCGTCGCGGCGCACGCGAGGAGGTCTCTTCCCGCGAGTGCATGCGGGATGGCTTCGGTCTGGATGGGTGTAGGATGGGCAAAGCCCAGCGAGTCGACCCCTTCGATGAGGGTCTGATGCAGCTTCAGAGTGGCGAACGCCAAGATGTAGTCCAGATGGGAGGCGCCCTGCAGGCCGGCCGTCCGAACACCGGCGGCTCGAGTAGGCGGGCGCGGAATCGAGAGTGAGTGTCGGCCCCCGGGCGGGGGCTCGAGGCAACCTCACGTAAGGAGAGGTAGTGGAACGCGACTCAGCGAGAAGCTCGTAGGGTGCGGGACTGTGAAAACGCTCGACAGGCGAGGCACGGGCAGGGCTGAACGGGTAGTCGAGGAACAAAGCGGTACGAGCACTGCCCAAAGCATTCCTGTGCAGCGCCCTGCAGTCTCCCATCTCTCCGTGGTCGTCCCCCCGAACTTGCGGGCCCGTATCGCCCCGCCTAGTCTGCGCGCGGCCGATCCCACCCAGCTTGACTGACCACGTCTGCACTCGTCGGTAGAAGAGAGGAATGAACGTTACCCTCGCTGGAGTCCGCCGCCTGACCCTCGGTATGGCAACGATCGCGGCCGCCTCGGGAGTCCTGCTGATTTCCGATCTCGACTCTCGACAGTCGGCTGACGGAACGTCACAGGGCGAGAGGGACGTACGTCGACTCGCCGTGGTGCAGCACGCGTCGCTGGAGGCTTTGGACGACGGAGTCGCCGGAGCTCTGGATGCTCTGGCGGCCCGCGGATTCGAGGAAAGTGATGACCTCGAAATCCTCCGATACAACGCGCAAGGGGACATCACGACCTCGAATACGATCGCCAAGGACGTCACGGGCGCGGACCTGGACATGATCATCACGGTCTCGACTCTGTCCCTGCAGACGGTCGCGAACGCCAATCGCTTTCAGTCGTCACCACGGCCGCACGTGTTCGGGATCACCTCCAATCCCTTCGCGGCCGGAGTTGAGATCAGCTTCGAAGACCGACTCGATCATCCTCCGTACATGGCGGGACTGGGAAGCCTTCCGCCCGTTCGTGAGCTGTTCGTCCTACTTCGGCAGATACAGCCCGAGGCCCGGCGCGTGGGCCTCGTCTGGAACCCTGCGGAGGCCAACTCCGAGGCTGCCACCCGTATGGCCCGGTCCGTGGCCGAGGAGCTGGGCTTGACCCTGGTGGAGGGCAACGCCGAGACCTCGACCTCTGCGGGCGAGGTCGCCCTGTCCGTGATGTCACGCGGCATCGACGTATTGTGGGTCAGCCCTGACATCACGGTCAGTACGGCGCTCGAGGTCATGGTGGATGCGGCCCGGCGTGCGGGGGTGCCGGTCATCACGTCGCTACCCGGGTCCGCAGAGCGAGGCGCTCTGCTCGACCTCGGCGCGAACTACTACGACGTCGGATTCGTCCAGGGTACCCTGGCCGCTGACATTCTCGAAGGAAGAGATCCCGCGACGATTCCGGTAGAAAACTGGATGCCCGTCGAGCTGCACCTGAACCTCACCGCGCTCGAAGGCCTCCGCAGACCCTGGGTGATTCCCGATTCCCTGGTGGCGCGGGCAAGCAAGGTCGTTGTGGCCTCCGGTGTCCGCGAGCAGGACGTACCCGCGGCGACCCCCCCGGCCTCACTGATCTGGAGGAGAGTGGCGAGCGCCGAAGCTGCTCCGTGGATCGACATCGTTCAGTATGTGGAGACGCCGAACGCAGAAATCTCCCAGGCCGGTGTGCGACAAGGGTTGGCCGAAGCCGGGATGGCGAGCGACCAAGACTTCCGGATCCGTGTCCATTCGGCTCAGGGAGACATCCCGACGCTGATCAGCATCATCGATGCGCTGCAATCCCGTGACTCCGACCTGATTCTGACGCTCAGCACGCCGGCGTTGCAGACGGCCCTGCGCCGAGATCGAGGGATTCCGATCGTATTCGGGATGGTGTCCAATCCATTCATCGTAGGCGCGGGCACGTCCGACGATGACCACCTGCCGTCTGTGACTGGCTCCTATCTGAACCAGCCCGTCGACGAAATGCTGGACATCGTCGCAGAACTCTTCCCCGACGCTCGCAAGCTGGGCACCCTCTATACACCGGCCGAAATCAACTCCGAGTTCAACAAGGACCAGTTGGCCGAAGCAGCCGAACGTCGGGGCTACGAACTCGAGATCGTAGGAATCGCTACGGCGGCTGACGTGGTCGACGCATCGATCGCACTCGCCAGCACCCGACCCGACGTCTGGGTACAGATCACCGATAACCTGATCGCGTCGAGTTTTCCGGCGGTGATGGAAGCGGCGAACCGCGAGCATATCCCGGTGGTGACCTTCTCCCCGACCGCGGCCCAGTACGGCCCCATGGTAGTCGTGGCGAGAGACTATTTCGACGCGGGTCTCGAGGCCGGCCTGCTCGCGGCTCGCGTTCTGCGCGGCGAGTCCGTCGCAGACATCCCGTTCCAGCCCACCACGGGCATCCGGTATCTGCTCAATGCCGAGGTCGCGCAACGGTTCGGCATCACCTTCCCTCCCGAACTGATCGCCCTCTCCTCCAACGAGGAGCGTTAGGACCGTGAATCTCCTCATTGGTGCACTCACCCTCGGTTTGATCCTGGCCATCCTGGCGCTTGGCGTCTACGTGAGCTTTCGGATCTTCAACATTCCCGACATCACGGCAGAAGGATCCATCACGCTCGGGGGCGCGGTCGCCGCCGCGCTCATTATCCAGGGGGTGGGACCTGTGTGGGCCACGCTGGTCGCCGGCCTCGCGGGAGTCGTCGCGGGCACGGGTACCGGACTCATGGCAACAAAGTTCAGGATTCAGCCGCTCCTGGCCGGCATCCTTTCCATGACGGCGCTCTACTCGATCAATCTTCGGGTGATGGGCCGGAGCAACCTTCCGCTCATCAATGAGACGACGCTGGCCACGTACGCGGAACGGTTCGGGACCGTCGTCTTCGGGGGGCGTGAGGAACTGCTGATCTTCGGATGGCCGGTCGGGATGCGTGACATGTCCATGCTGCTCGCCTCGTTGCTTCTCGTCGTCCTCACCGGACTCGCCCTCTACTGGTTCTTTCGTACAGAGGTGGGGACGGCCATGCGCGCATCCGGCGACAACCCGGTCATGATGGGCGCTCTCGGCGTGAGTGTGGAGACGTTGACGATCGTCGGGCTGGCGATGTCCAACGGTCTGATCGCGGTCAGTGGAGCGCTGGTCGCCCAATACCAGGGCTTCGCAGATGTCCAGATGGGTATTGGCATCATCGTCCTCGGCCTCGCCAGCGTCATCATCGGAGAAGCGCTGGTAGGCAGTCGCTCACTTGGCCTACTGATCTCCGGAGCGATCATGGGCTCCGTGCTGTTCCGCCTGCTGGTTGCGGTCGCACTCCGGTGGGGGCTCAACCCCAACGACCTGAAGCTGATCACCGCGATCTTCGTCTTCCTCGCCCTGATCGCCCCGACCATCATCCGGCAGCTCAACCCGCCTGTGGCGCGCGATTCCGTGGAGGCCTGAGACCGTGCTCCGTATCTCTGGAATTTCCAAGACATTCAATCCGGGGACGGTCAATCAGGTTCGAGCACTGACCGATGTGTCGCTCGAACTCGCGGAAGGCTCGTTCCTTATCATCATCGGCATGAACGGGTCGGGAAAATCCACCCTGCTCAATGCCGTCGCCGGGTCGTTCATGGTAGACACCGGCTCGATTCAACTGGCCGAGGAAGACCTCACCACGTGGCCTGAGTATCGCCGTGCCAAACTGATCGGCAGAGTGTTCCAGAACCCGTTCAGTGGAACGGCACCCAGCATGACGATCGCAGAGAACCTCGCGCTGGCAGCCCGCAGAGGGCGAAGTCGAGGACTCGGATCGGCACTCGATGCCAGCATGCGGGACAATCTGCGAGATCGCGTTCGGACGTTGAACATGGGACTCGAGGATCGCCTGGATAATCCCATCGGCAGCCTTTCGGGGGGTCAGCGGCAGGCCCTGACCCTTCTGATGGCCTCATGGCTGAAGCCGGACCTGCTCCTGCTCGATGAGCACACCGCGGCACTCGACCCCAAAAGCGCCGATCAGGTCATCGACTTGACGCGCCAGATCATCACCCGTGACAAGCTCACGACCCTCATGGTCACGCACTCGATGCAGCAGGCCGTCGATCTCGGGGATCGCATCGTGATGATGTACAAAGGGCAGGTGCTGCACGACATCTCCGGCACAGCACGGGATCGGGTCACGGCAGAGGACCTTCTGCGCCGCTTCGAAGACTTGCGTCGAAAGGAGCAGATCGGTGATTCAGTTGCCGGCTTATTGCGCGAAGCACAGGGGGCCAGCCAGCTGATCGCCATCTTCAAGGCGATCGCAGCCGTCGATCAGCACGTTGACGCCCGCGAGATCGCTCTGATCGAAGAGTTTTCCAACCGGTGGGGTATTCCCGTCCCGGATTTGACGGAGGGAGCGACGACAGACTCCGGTGACGTGCTCGAACTGCGGCAGAATGTGGCCGACTATCTCGAGATCGCGCCGCCTACGGACCAGGCTACTGAGCTTCTCGATGTCCTCCACCATTTCATCAACGCGGACGGGGACGTCTCCGAGGAGGAAGACGTCGTTGTCGATGAGCTCACCGCGATGATTCTGAGGTACGTGACGAAGTCCGGTGACCATGGCGCGCACGAAGTGATCATCGTTCCGCAGACCGACGAGCAGACCGCCGCTATCGCCGCGCTCCTGCCGGGTGCGGAGCCCAAGACCATGCGCGGAGGCACCGTATATTCGGTCGGTCGCTTCTTCTCGCCCAAGTATGCCGATGTCGTCTGTGACAAATACGTCAACCTGGGTCTCTTCACGACCCGCATCGAGGAGTCACGCTCGGGGCGCTGACGGGGCAGACGCGCGGGAGGTGCACCCAAGGACCTCCTGCGGACAGAGCGGAACGCATCCGAGTCGATTGCCAGCAACAAACCTTGTGGAAATGTGGGTCCCTGGTACCGCAGAGACGCGATACACGAGGTCGTAGCGCCGTTGGTGCATCGGCACCACCTTGAAACGCAGGTACTCGCCTGACTCAGGCGACTCCTCGCTACTGAAGTTCAGGTCCTTCGCAGGCCGAGTTCGCGCTCCGGTCCAGCGCGCCCAACAACTCACACGTCCGACCTACTCAGAATGCCGCAGCCCGAAAAGCAGGTCTCGCGAAGAACCGCGCTCAAGATCGCCGTAGCCGGCGGAGCTGGAATGGCCATGGGGTGCCGGGTGGAAGGCGAGCCATCCAGCTCAGGGGCCATCGCACAGGAGACACTGGAGATGTCGAACGACGCATGGTTTGCCCAAAGGGTGTGGAGCGTCAGCGCGAACAAGGTCTTGCCGGAGCCCGATGGCACATCCACAAGCATCACGAGTCTGGCGGACAGCATCTACCGACCACGGTCGGCCGAGGAGATTGCTGCGCTTGTAAGGGCACTGCCCCCCGAGACGCCCATTGCCTGCGTCTGTGGCGGGCACGAGTCCTCCGGAGTCGCTCTGGTCGCGGACCACGGGGCGGTGATCTTCGATCTGATGAAGCTCAAAGGAATCGCGTTCGAGGAGGGCGATGGCGAGCGACTTGTCACAGTGGGATCCGGCGTCGTATTTCGTGAGCTTGTCGATGCGGTCCGGGAGCAGGACGGTGCTCTACCTGTCGGAACGGGCCCCGGAGTCGGGGTTGTCGGCTACACCGTCAATGGCGGACTCAGCGGTTACTTCTCGCGCAGACTTGGGCTGCTCGGACAGCGGGCCGTGAGGATGACCGTTGTGATGGCCGACGGGACCCTGCGGACTCTGACCCCGAAGGATGAGCTCTTCACGCTCATGCTGGGTGCGGGGAGCGCCCTGGCCATCGTGGTTGATATCACCTTCCGGCTTGCCGATGCCCGAGCGATACAGGGCGCCGAGCAACTCGTCCTTGGATTTGAGGGCCGCGGGCAGGCCATCGCCTTCTCTCGCGCGGCCATGCAGTTCATGAAGGAGGCTGTGATCCCGAACGAGTCGGTGTCCGTTGAAGTTGTGGTGACCGGAACCAACGCTCTCGTCGTGACCACGGTGTTTTACGACTCGTTCAGGGGGAATGCCGACGGATTCACCGAACCCCTCCGAGCGCTCGCGGTCTCCCGTCAGCTACCCACCCTGGCGGATAGCCGCTGGACCTCGTGGTACGAGGCTGCCGCAGCACTCTGGCCGGTGATCGCCGAGCAGAAGGGCAGCCCGCTCGCGACGAGTTGCCACTGCGCCGGGACACCCACGAGCCCCGCCGATGAGGTGCTCGACTTCGTCGCGGACGTCCTGGTCGGAGAAGCCCCGCTCGATGAGGCGGAGATGTCGATCATCGAGATCCGCACCCTGGGGGGAGCCGCACAGACAGGGCCCAGGATCCCCACGGGCAACTGCGAGCAAGCCTTTTTCGTCGATCTCGTGACGCTGTACGACTCGAGCCTCAAAACTCCTGCCGAGCGCCAGGCGATCGTCGACCTCACGAACCGGTGGGTCGACCGTGCCCGCGCCGTCCCCGGTCTTGGAGTCGATTTCAGCGGGACCCACTCTCAGTCCGACGACGTCGATCGATCCGCCGTAGCAGCGGAGATCTTCGGGTCCAGCGCGATGGCCCAGGCTGTGTCGGAGGCCAAGGCGCGGGTCGACCCAGCAAACCGGTTCCGCTTCCACCCCTTCGCCAAGATCCTCACCTGACTGGTTCCGCCACCCCGGGCCGCAGTCGCAGGGGGCTTTGCTGCGGACACCGAGAGTCGGCTGGTGGCAGCCACCTGAGGAGGCGCTGAGGAGGCGCTCCGGAGCCCTTCCGGACCTTCAACGCGAAGCCCTGCCTTGCTTCACACCCTTGGCGCAGTAGACCGTGGCAATCAGCCGAGCCCTGTGACGTCGAACACCACGAGGCCGGCATAATCCCAGACCAAGTGCGCCACGAGAGCAGCCATGAGGCTGTCGGTGCACGCACCTAGCAAGTTCCAACAGAGACCTGCCCCGATCGCAGTGAGCACGAGCGCCACCGAGTAGGCAGCCGTGCCAACGAGTACCGTCGTTATCCACGAGATCCTCACCCGAAGAGCCTCGTAGACGGCGCCTCGCCAAACGATCTCCTCAAAGGTCACAACCAGTGGCATCAACAGGAGCGTGACGGCCAACCCAGGACCTCGGAAGGTGGCGTACAGCCGTTCGACATCCTCCGTGAGGGCCGGAAAGGCGGACGTCATTGGTCCGAAGAGCAGGGCCGTGCCGCCCGCCATCAGAAGACCGGCCGGGAGACCGATCAGCCACACACGCGAGTAAAGCCCACGACCCAGGACGGCCCGGCCTTCAAAGGTCACGGCTGCGACGCCGAGAATTGCGGACGTCGTACCCATCGCGGGCCAGATCCCGAAATACACCGAAAGCCAAGCACCTGAGGCCCACAAGAGACAGTACGCGATGCCCCGCCATTCTGCGGACGTCAGCCCCGGGCCGGGATCGACCCCGGCCACTCGACCGCTCAACCGAGAGTCCGGGCAATTCGAACACGTATGCGCTCGATCAGGCCCCAGAATCCTCGAATCGGCGGACCTGCAAGCTCCATGTCGATCGTCCGCCGGGCGGCTTCGTCGAAGCTCAGTCGGTCTTCGCGATCGATCTGTGCTCGCCCACCGTTCGCGCTCGAACGC
>CAZBHZ010000062.1:0-7797 GCA_964492085.1 uncultured Gemmatimonadaceae bacterium
TCTCGAAGTCCAGCCCGGGCGTCTTGATCACGACGCCGTTTCCACCGACCAGGTTCAGGATGCCCGGCGTCACCTGCATCGCGGTCACACCGACGTTGGTGTTGACCCGGTACGAGGGAAACCACGGGTCCACGGCGTAGAGCGCGTTCATCTCCGGCACGACCGGCTCGGTGAGCTCGTCGTTCTGGACCTGCCACTTGAGATCGCCGATCCAGTCGTTCGCGAAGGCGCGGGCGACGATCGTGCCGGGCATGATCACCCGTCCTCCGACGTCGAGCGTGGGAATCCCCGGAGGCGGAGACCGTCCCGCCTCCACCCGCGTAAACCGTCCGTCTTCCACGACGAGCGTCGCATCCCGGATCGGGCCCGAGCTCATCGTAAAGACGTGGGCGCCGGTGATCGCGAACGCCTCGTCGCCCGGGTCGACGTCTCCGGTCATGGCCGTGAACGGCCCCACCGGTGTCGGCTGATCCTGCTGGCGCAACCCGCTCCGCTCGTACTCGACCTCGCCATCCACGAAGACGCGCTCGATCCGGTCCGCGGACAGGTCCAGGAAATGGCCGTCGAGCAACACCAGGTCGGCGTCCTTGCCCACCTCGATGCTCCCGATGCGGTCATCGAGCATCATCGCCTTCGCGCCGTTGATCGTCATGACCTCGAGCGCCTGCTGATCGGTGAGGCCGTGGCGGGCGAGAAACGCACCGTACTCGCGGAAATCTCCGAAGTGCTGCGCAGACATGTCGGTCTGGATGCTCGCGCTGATGCCGGCATCGAGCAGGACCTCGAGGAGGTTGATCGGCTCGGGGTCGTTGTAATACTGCACGATCATCATGGGCCCGATGACCGGGATGATGTCCGTGTCCCGGAGCAGATCGATCATCGGGAAGACCTCTTCGGCGTGCGCGAGCGCCAGGCGATCGATGAAGCCGTATTTTCTGGCGAGGCGCATGACCATCATGGTCTCGCTGGGATAGTGCGAGTGGGCGTGGACCATCACCTCGCCCCTGAGCACCGGTAACAGCGCCTCGAGTCTCTCGTCCCGCGCCGGGGGGGCGGTTGCGCGCCCGGCCGCGTAGGCATGGAGCGACGCCTGGTACTCGGTGGCCCGCCGGAAGTACTCGTCCGCGGTGGCGTACCAGCCCATGACCGTCTGGGGTGTCTGCCCCGGGCGCAGGTTGATCAGGGGCCGCACCGCCATCTTCAGATCAACGTACGGCTTGAGGATCATTTCGGGCCCGGGCTCGGCCTTCATCTTCAGAGCCACCGACTGGCCGCTGGAGATGATGCCGCTGCCTGATCGGGTGATGAGCGAGGTCACGCCGCCCGAAAGGGCGACCTGGATCATCGGGTCGTCGAGGTCGAGGTTGTCGACAGCCCTCCACTCCGGCGTGAACGATCCCGGGATCGCGGATCGGCTCGATCGATCCAGCGCCAGATGCGCATGTGCGTCGATCATGCCCGGGATGACGACGGCGGCGTTGTATTCGACTGTTCCGGATGGAGCGTCGACGGTGCGTCCGACCGCCTGGATCACTCCGTCCTGCAGGAGAATCTCTCCGTCTCGGATCACACCGTTCGTGACCGTGTGGATCTCACCCGCACGGATCAGGACGGGGCGCGACTGAGCCTCTGCAGTGGAGGGACTCGAGACCATCGCGGCCAGGACGAAGAGGAGGGCGGGTGGGCGCTTCACCGGATCTCTCCTCGGCAGCAGTCGAACATCGGGGCAACTTGGCGGAAGACGAGGATGCTCAGCAAGCAACCGACGCCGGCCGCTGATCGGGCGTCCGGGCTACACCTCGCGAACGTGCCCTGCCGGTGCCCATACTACCGGTCTTCCCACTCCTCGGGGCTGACATGACAATCGATCGAAGACACTTCACCAAGGTCGCCGGTGCGGGCGCCGCCGTACTGGCTGTCGCCTGGCAGCAGGCGTGTACCCAGGTCTCCGACACGGGCGACGTCACCGCGGATACGGTCCGAACGCTACTCGATGCTCAGGGCTCTCATGGGATCTATGACGACCCGGAGGAATTCGAGCGTCTTCGAAGGGCGGTCGCCAACAGCGCACGCATTGCGAACCAGCTCAGGGCGTTTCCACTGAATGAAGACGAGCAACCGCTCACGATCTTTCGGAGAGGTTGATGCAGGCGACGCCGATCCACTTCATGACGGTCCGGGAGCAGGCGGACCTCCTCGCATCGGGCGAGATCACCTCCGTCGAGCTGACTCGGCATTTCCTCGACCGTGCCGCGGAGCTCGACCCGCCCCCGTTCGAGCTTCCCAGCGAGCCCCGCTCCGACCACGACGGCATGCTCGCGACGATGGTCACGATCGCGCGGGAGCACGCGCTCGAAGCCGCCGAGCGTGCCGACGACGAGCTGCGCTCGGGGAGGCGACGCAGCATCCTCCACGGCATTCCATACGGTGTGAAGGACTTGCTCGACACCGACGGCATCCGCACGACGTGGGGCTCGGGGATCTTCCGGGATCGCGTGCCGGGACGGAACGCGGCGGTCATCGAGCGGTTGGGCGCGTCGGGAGCGGTACTGATGGCGAAGAATTCGCTCGGCGAGTTCGCCGGGGGGAACACCAGCTCCGCCTTGAATCCGTGGAAGCTGGATCGCACCAGCTTCGGTTCGTCCAGCGGCACTGTCTCGGCCGCGGTCGCCGGCCTGATCGGGTTCGGGATCGGAACGGAGACCGGCGGGTCCATCGTGTATCCGGCCTCCTCGGTCGGGGCGTCCGGACTCCGGCCCACTTTCGGTCGCGTGAGCCGATTCGGATGCATGCCACTGTCCTGGAGCCTGGACAAGATCGGGCCCGTCGGCCGGTCGGCACGGGACTGCGGATACGTCCTCGAGCAGATCAACGGCTTCGATGCGCGCGACAACTCATCGACGAATCGCCCCTTCGCGTTCCGCGCCGATCCCGGCTCGATGAGGGGCCGGCGGCTCGGTGTTCACCGTCCCGAGTTCTTGCTGACGCAATCCGACCACAACCGTGCGGTCTTCCAGGAGGCGCTCGACCGCTGGGCGTCCATGGGGGTCATCGTGGAGGACATCGATCTGCCGCAGTACCCGACCGGCGCTCTCTTCTCCACGATCGTGACGGTCGAGAGCGGAACCATCTTCGGGGAGCTCCTCGCTGACGGCAGCGCCTCCGGCATGTTTTCGTTCAACGAAGATCGAGCCGCGGGGTGGATGGCCGGACGAATGATGTCAGCGTCGGATTACCTGACTGCGCAGCGGATTCGGAGCCAGCTCACACGTGAAGCCGACGAGATCCTAGCGCGATACGACGCGGTCATAGCCCCCACCTGGCCGAACGGAGCCGCACTACGGGAAGTGAGCGACGGTTGGCCGATTCCCGCACGCCACGAGTGGGAGCCGCCGGACGACTTCGCTGGCAGCACACCGCGACTCAACGCGATCGCCAACCTGGCCGGACACCCCGGCCTCAACATCCCGTGTGGCTTCGATCCGGACGGGATGCCGTTGTGTCTTCAGATCGTCGGTTCGGCGTTCGACGAACAGGCCGTACTCGATTTCGGGATGGCCTATCAGGACGAGACGAACTGGCACTCGATCCGGCCCGAATACCCATGGCGTCGTTGATCCGTCTGTGAACCGGTCGGACACTGGAGAGCCCCCGGCGTGAGATCCGCGTGTCGGCGCATGGCCCCATCTATTCCAGCTTCCGTTACCTTTCCCGCGTGAGGTACGCCGCGAGCCCGTGATTCGTCCGGGCCGGCACCCACCCTCGATTCTGCGCCTGCCTACTCGAGCCGCCGATTTTCGGACGGCCGGCCTGCAGGGCGCCTCCCATCTGGACAACATTTTGGCGTTCGCCACACTGAAGCTGCACCCGACCCTTCTCGAAGGGGTCGCCTCGCTGGGGTTTGCCCAGCCCACACCCATTCAAAACGAAGCCATCCCGCACGCGCTCGAGGGTCGAGACCTTCTCGCCTGCGCGGCGACCGGCAGCGGCAAGACGGCCGCGTTCCTTCTCCCGCTCATGCACCGGATCATCGATCGACCGCGGGGTGTGACGCGTGTCCTCGTGCTCGCGCCGACGCGGGAACTCGCGCTCCAGATCACCGATGAGGCCAACGCCCTGGCTCGCCACTCGAAGCTCTCCGCCGCGGCGGTCTTCGGTGGGGTGAAGATGGGTGCGCAGGAGAAGGCCTTCCGTCGGGGCACCGATATCATCGTCGCCACACCGGGCCGTCTCCTGGATCACTTCCAGTACGACCACGCTCGACTCGACGGACTCGAGTATCTGGTGCTGGACGAGGCCGATCGGATGCTGGACATGGGCTTCCTGCCCGACATCCGTCGAATCCTGAAACACATCCCGAAGCCCGAGCAGACGCTCTTCTTCAGCGCGACGATGCCGCCGGCGATTGAGAAGCTCACCCGTGAAATTCTGAACGAGCCTGCGAAGGTCGCGCTTCAGCGGAAGGCGGCTCCGGCTGCGGGGGTGACCCAGGTGGCCTATCCGGTCCCGTCGAGTCTCAAGGGCTCGCTCCTGGTCGAACTACTGCGAGGGGGCACGATAAACGAGGCGCTGGTCTTCACGCGTACCAAGCACCGCGCCAACCGGCTGGCGAAGCTGCTGAACCGGAACGGGATCACCGCCGAGCGAATCCACGGCAACCGTTCGCAGTCTCAGCGGACCCGAGCACTGGCCGGCTTCAAGGCCGGTGACTTCAGGGTGCTGGTCGCCACCGACATCGCCGCCCGGGGAATCGACGTCGAAGCACTCGGACACGTCGTGAACTTCGACGTACCCAACGTGGCCGAGGACTACATCCACCGCGTGGGCCGCACGGCTCGTGCTCAGATGACGGGAGAGGCGTTTACCCTCGTTTCTCCGGAAGAGACGGACGACTTCGAGAAGATCGAGCGCGCGGTGGGGGCGCAGATCGAACGGGCCCGGCTCGACGGGTTCTCCTACGAGGCGACGGCTGAGGCGCCGACCCGAGGCTCAGGTGGACATCGGCGCCGCGGCTCCGGACCGAAGCGTGGGAGGGGACGAGCAGACAAGGCTGGCGGCTCGGCCCAGAACGGCGATCGACGCCAGGAGGGGGCGGCATCAGAGCAGTCGTCGCGCCCCCGACGGAGGCGCTACGGCAGACGGCCTCGGTGAAGCTGGAGGGGGAGCGGGGCGACCGCCTCACGTTCGGGGATACCACATCTCCCGTGAGGCTCTAACCGAGCCTTCCGATTGTGGTCTGGGATGCGGTGGGAAAAGCTGGCTCCTCTCGCTCCGCCTCCTAATACTTCGTGGACCAGGCTCATTCCCACTCGAGGCTCGTCCTATGCTCGGTCGGCTGCACCGTTCTTCCCTCTATCTCGCCGTCCTGACCGCGGTCGGGGTACCCGCGCCGCTCAGCGCGCAGAGCGACGGAGACCACACGTATACCAGCGAGGCCATCGAGATCGGATCGCGGCTGTATGTCGCGGAATGCGCCATCTGTCACGGTCCGAACGGAGACGAGGTCGACGGGATCAACCTCAGGACCGGAGCGTTTCGCAACGTCAGGTCCGATGACGACATCCGGACGATCGTCACCGAGGGCCTCGGCGGCCGACGGATGCCCGCGTTCGACCTTCGGCAGGATGAGCTCGACGGGATCGTGGCGTACATCCGAGCCGGCTTCGATCCATCCGGTGTCGCGATTCGGGTGGGAGACCCACAGCGAGGTGCAGACCTCTTCTACGGGGCTGGCGACTGTGCGTCGTGTCACCGGGTGGCCGGGGAGGGGCCGCGTACCGCGCCGGACCTGAGCGAGATCGGCGCGATCCGTACGCCGGCTGCGCTACAACGGGCACTGCTCGACCCCGCGGCAGCGCTTCTTCCCATCAACCGCCCGGTGCGCCTCGTCACGGTGTCCGGTGAGGAGGTTCGGGGGCGTCGCCTGAACGAGGACACCTACACCGTGCAGATGATCGACAGCGACGGCCGGCTACGCTCCTTCCTCAAGGCCGACCTGACGGAGTTCGACGTCAGTTCCGAGCCGACGAAGCAGCCGACCACGTTGTCCAACGACCAGGTCGCTGACCTCGTCGGATACCTTCTCAGCCTGACGGGGGAGCAATGAGCATGCAACGCATCGCGTGGACCGTGGTGTTCACTGCGCTCCTCGTGCCGGCCGGCGCGACGGCACAGATCACATACGAGCGCATTCTCGACGCCGCGTCCGATCCGGGGAACTGGCTGACCTACAACGGGACGTATTCGAGCCAGAGGTACAGCGGCCTCGACCAGATCACCCCCGACAACGTCGACGACCTCGAGCTGAAGTGGATGCTACCCAACCAGGTCTTCGGTGCCTGGCAGTCGAACCCGATCGTCGACGACGGGATCATGTACGTCACACAGCGCCCGAACGACGTCATGGCGGTGGATGCTGCCACCGGGCGCGTATTCTGGCTCTATCGGCACACTCCTGCCGAGCAGGCGCGCATTTGCTGCGGGGCGAACAACCGGGGGGTCGCCGTCCTCGATGACCGCGTCTTCATGGGCACGCTCGACGCACGCCTGATCGCGCTGGACGCGATCAACGGTCAGGAGCTGTGGAACATCGAAGTCGCCGACGTGAACCTCGCCTACTCGATCACCATGGCGCCGCTCGTCGTGAAGGACAAAGTCCTGGTCGGGGTGGGCGGCGGCGAGTTCGGCATCCGGGGCTTCGTTGCGGCGTACGACGTCGAGACGGGTGAAGAGGCTTGGCGCTTCTACACGATCCCCGGACCCGGAGAGCCTGGCCACGAGACGTGGGAGGGGGACGACTGGGAGCACGGCGGTGCCCCCATCTGGATCACGGGGTCCTTCGACCCCGACCTCAACCTCGTGTACTGGGGCGTGGGGAATCCGGGCCCGGACTGGAACCCGAGCCAGCGGCCCGGCGACAACCTCTACTCCGATGCCGTGGTCGCGCTCGATGCCGATACCGGGGAGCTGGTCTGGTACTTCCAGTTCACCCCGAACGACGGCTACGACTACGACGCGGTTCAGGTCCCGGTCCTCGTCGACATGGAGTGGGAGGGACAGCCCCGTGAGCTGATGCTCTGGGCGAACCGAAACGGCTTCTTCTACGTGCTCGACCGGGCGACGGGTGAGTACCTCTCGGGCACTCCCTTCGTGAAGGTGAACTGGGCGAGTGGGCTCGACGAAAACGGTCGACCCATCCCGACGCCCCAGCCCGAAGGAGAGCCCACGTGGCCGGGCAACCAGGGCGGGACGAACTGGTATCCCCCGTCGTACAGCCCTCGCACCGGGCTTTTCTACTTCGCGGCCTGGGAGGACTACGCGACCATCTACGAGCCCGAGGAATCCGAGTACATCCCGGGGCGGTATTTCCTGGGTGGCGGCTTCTCCGTGCTGGCGCCGGTCGAAGGGGCACCGACGATCGGAATCGGACGGACGTCTCCGATCAACAACTGGACCGACGTCGTCGGCCACGGATCGGTCAAGGCACTCGACCCGTCGACCGGGGAAGAAGTCTGGGCGTTCGAGCAGTTCGACGTGACCGACAGCGGGATGCTCACCACGGCGTCCGATCTGCTCTTCACCGGCGGACGTGAAGGGTACTTCCACGCGCTCGACGCGCGGACCGGCGACCTGCTGTGGAAGGCGAGCCTCGGGGGTCAGATCGTGATGGCGCCCGTGACCTACACGGTGAATGGCGAACAGTACGTCACGGTCATTTCGGGCAATTCCATGGTGACCTTCGGCCTGCGTGACTGACGCAGGCTCCGGTGGACAAGGCACCGGCCGTGGAGTGAGGAG
>CAZBHZ010000063.1:0-7384 GCA_964492085.1 uncultured Gemmatimonadaceae bacterium
CGCAGCGTGGTTGCACTCGATGATCTCTCCGCGGTCGTCCGTGAAGATGACCATGTCCGGCATCTGCGCCGCTAGGGTCTCGAAGAGGGTACTGGTTCGCTCGAGCGAGCGATTATGCCGATTGATCTGATCGCGCAAAGCCACGCGCATCATCTCGAAGCTTCGGGCGAGCTCCCCGATCTCGTCGCTTCCCACTTCTGCGACCTCACGATCAAGGTCTCCGCGCGCGAGTTCCTCAGCCCTCCTGGACAGGGCTTCGATCGGACGTACGAGGTTACCCGCGAACCACAATGCCAATCCCGCCAAAAGTGGGAGGAATCCCCCCAGGGCCACCAGCATCTGATTCCGCTGCGCAACGATCGGTGCGAGTGCTTCACTCGCATCGATCTGGCTCAGAAGAACCCAGTCGACATCTCCTATCTCGAGAGGGCGGTAGCTGGAGAGGACTTCCACATCCCGATAGTCGGGGAAGCGGTCCGTTCCCGTCTCACCCTCCAGAGCACGCGCCACACCGACCGTGTTCACCGGCTGGAGCCCAACAGCGCTACCCTGCGCCGCGATCGACCGGACGACCGCCTCCTCCAAGGCCGCGGCTCGGATCCGGCCCACATACTCCGAGGAATCCTCCACCATAAAACGCGACTCAGTCCGAAGCCGTCGGTCTGGGCCAACGACGTATGTCTCGCCCGAAGCGCCGAGCCCCACCTCCCGCCATGCCCGTTCGCTGGTCGTGATGGCATTGATCCGGTCCAGCGGAAGCTGGAAGACCAGCACCCCCAGGAGCTCGTCACCGTCGGAGATCGGCGACGCGATGAACGACGCCGGGGTTCCGTACGAGGGCTCGTAAGGCTGGAAGTCCTCCAGACGGGTGAAGGAATCGAGTCCCGAATCACGGGCCAACCGGTACGCGGCCGCGAGGTTCGAGCTCCGGTGGGGGCCCTGCTCCAGCGACGTACCGAAATCGATTTCCTTGAAGACCGAATAGACGATCCGGTCGATGGCAGCATCCACGAGGAAGACGTCGTAGTAGCCGAAACGCTCGAGAAAGCGTCGCAGGAGTGGGTGTTAGCGCCCGTGGACTACGTCATACCGGACCCCGAGGCCCGAAGTGTCCAACAGGTGCTTCGACCCGACTTCGAGGGGGTTTCCGCTGATGAAGAGGGCTTGCAAAGACCGCGCGAGGACGTCCTCGGGCCAGTACTGGGAGAGCGGTCCCGCAGCCCCCATGCTCGCCTCGAGCCGCGGCAGGAACTCCCCCTCGTAGTAGAGCTGGAGTGACCGGTCGCGCGCACCCGCACCTTCCGATCCGATCTCGGTTTCCAGCGAGGCCACGGCCGCGGTGAACTCACGCACCGCGCCCACGATCATACTGTTTTCGGAATGCGTGAGCACCTGAGCCCGAAGGGTTCGGAAGTAGCGCTCGACCGCCTGCCCTTTCAACTCGCGCACGGCCGTGAGACGATCGAATGCCTGCCGTTCCAAGGCCGCCGACCCGAGGCGGTACGACACCACTGACAGCACACCGATCGTCACGAGAGCGACAGACGCCAGCAGGATGAGGACGCGGGCCCGGATCGACCGATGCGGCAGGAGTGAGACGCTCACGACGCAGTGCCCCTGAGCTCGGGTGGCGCGGGCGTGCCCGTCACCCGAACGGTGTCACGCATCAGAGCCTGCACGCCCAGCATCCCCGCTGAACCAACTTTCCACATGTCGTGGCAATTCGCCCCTTCGGCACTCAGCTCCCTTCAAAATGTCAAGCTAAGCGAGATCGCTGGTCGTCGCAGGTTCCCTCCCTTCCGTCGCCTGACCGCGCCGCCAGGTGAACCACCGAGCAGCCGGAGTGCTCCCTCGAGGTCGGTGGCTACCCGGCATGAGAAAACTCCCCAGACCACAGCTAGCCGAATTCCGGCAAGAAACCGTGTACGCCCGAGGCGGAGCGCACGATCTGCCGTTCTTGCCAGCAGGTGAGGGCGGCGGCTACCGGGGGTCGAAAAGGCCCAGAAGACGGGCCGGCGGCCCTGTCATCGAGTGCTTGACCCCGAGAACCCCCGCTCTAGCTTGGCCCGCAGGGCCAGAAGGTATCGGGCTTCCTTTTCCCATCGCATCCACATCCCGTAGCCACCGGTGACCACACGACTAAGCCTGCGCCGAGCCCATCCGGTCGACGGCTGCCTGAGGTGCACATCGTGAGCGATTTCTCGGGCGAACCCAGGGATGCACCCTGGGGCTACCGACAGTGGATGCTCCTGGGCAATCCGGCGTTGTACTTCGACCGCCTGGCCCGCGATTTCGGGGATTTCGTGCACGTGCACGGGCTGCTCGACTTCTACTTCGTCAATCACCCGGCCCTGGTCAAACGCCTGTTGGCCGGCACCCATCGCACGTTCGACAAACGAAGCTTTCTGTACGACAGATTCCGCAATGCCTTCGGTGACGGCCTGGTCGTATCCGAAGGCGACCGCTGGAAACGCCAGCGGCGTATGGTGCAGCCAACCTTCAAGCCCGGAGAGGTGCACAATTTCTTCGGGGTGATGCTGGACGAAGCCCAGAGACTGACCGACAGCTGGGAGAACGACATCCCGTTCGATATCGCGGAAGACATGCAGCGGGTCACGCTGACCGTTGCAGGTCGGGCGTTGTTCAGCAACGGCTTCAGCGACGTCGGGGAAGACATCGAGCGCTGGACGCGCGTTATCAATCGCTACAGCGCCAAGCCCCCCATCCCCATCATCACGGATCTGTGGTTTCCGTCGCCGACGAACTGGCGCCTGAAGCGCGCGCTGCGCGAGTTTCGACAGTTCGTCAGCCGCATTATTGCCGAGCGACGCCAGAGTGAGCCGAAGGACGACCTGCTCGGCATCCTTTTGGCGGCTCGCGACGAGGAAAGTGGGGCTGCCATGAGCGAGGTCGAGATCATGGAAGAGATCCTGGTCATGATCATCGGCGGCCACGAAACGTCCTCGGCGGCACTGACATGGTTGTGGTACGAGCTACACCACAACCCGGACGTTACCGAGCGCCTGATCGCGGAGATTGATGAAGTCACCGGTGGCGACCCGCTGACCGTGGAGACGGCAGCACAACTGCCCTACCTGAGGATGGCGTTAGACGAAGTCATGCGTCTCCATCCTCCATTCTGGTTCGAGAACCGGAACGCGATGGATGACGTCTCGATCGGAGGAGTACATCTCAAGCGCGGCACCATGGTCGCGTTCAGTCGCTACTCACTGCATCGCCACCCGGATTTCTGGAAAGACCCCGACGTCTTCAGGCCCGAGCGTTTCGCCAGAGACAACATGGAGAATGAACGGGCCTCGTTCGCTCACGTCCCCTTCGGCGGCGGCCCGAGAATCTGCGTCGGGATCAACTTCGCCATCCTCGAGCTCATCACCATCGTCGCGACGGTTCTTCAGCGCTATCGCGTGGTGGTGGATGCCAGCGACCGCCACCTGATGTGGGCACATCTAACCATGTACCCCAAGCATGGCCTTCGCGTCCGCGCCATCCGGCGCTAGCTCAGGTACTGCGGTTCAGTTCCAGCTCTCGCGGTCTCTCTGCCTGGCGGTGGCCCTCGCTACCGGCGCTCGCGAGACCTGTCTCCCCGTGCCGACCGCACGACTCTGTACGGAAGGTCGAACAATTTCACGAGCAGCAGCAGGGCAATGATCAGTGGCGGAGAGTACGCGCGCTGCTGCGCGATGAAGTCGGCATCGAAGTCCCCGTTCACATAGTGCAGGGTCGAGGCCGGCGTCAGCATCGACTTCAACCAAAGCCCAAGAGACCCGAGTCTCCGCAAGGACGGGTACGTCCCCATTCGTCGAGCCAGATCGTCACAGTATGGGATCATCTCGACGGGGTGCATCGACTCCGTGTCCAAGGCCGGATACTGCCCGGCCAGCCTGCGCCGTTCTTTCGCGTGGGCTCGCACGATATCGTGCGGGCGCTGATACCTGCCGGCGATCAGCCCCGTGACGTAACGTGCCTGTGCTTCACTGATCGGCGGGATACTCCCGATGATCGGACGCCCGAAGCCAACCAGGAAGAGGTCGT
Organism: uncultured Gemmatimonadaceae bacterium; assembly: GCA_964492085.1. Taxonomy (GTDB): domain Bacteria; phylum Gemmatimonadota; class Gemmatimonadetes; order Longimicrobiales; family Gaopeijiaceae; genus UBA2589. Next base: position 4,054 of record CAZBHZ010000063.1, read on the forward strand.
CGTGCTCAACGTGGACGCAGCCGAGGTAGAAGTCCGCCGCACGAATCGTCCCGGCTGAGATGAGGGCCAGATTGGACGTATAACCGATCATTGGAACGACAAGATCCGGGTCGACCTGGAGTGACTCCTCACCGTCGAAATCCGCATAGCGCCGGTAGCTGTCGTCGACGGCCGGGCCAATGATCCGTAGCCGGTCCTCGGCCACCGCGTCGAGGAAGCCGTCGCTTTTATTGTGGAACATGTTGAAGAGCTCGTCTTTGGCCCGCTCGGTCAGCTTCGCGGCCCAGAACTTCTTCTTCTCCCGAACTGTTCGAGACACCTCCTGCGTGTCCCGGCCAGACCGGGAGAGCCGCTCGAAGAGCTCCTGATGTTTGATTCTCGCTTCGACGAACTTCTGCCCGATCGCATTCCGTATATCCTCGTGAATCGAGAGCATGAGGCGGTTACGAAGGAAATCAGAGGGCACGCCGCGGATCGGATGGTATCGCGGGCTGACACGAATTCCCCCTTTCAGAGACAGGTAAACCCGGTTCTGCAGGCCCGGTCGTGCCAGACGGTCGGCGATGTCGACGGCAGATTCACCTCCGCCGATCACGACGATCGTCTTGTCACGGACCGGATCGCTCTCGTCGATGGTCGTCAGGGTCTCGACCGGAGCGTCGACGGTCCGGGGGGTCTCGGCCAGACCGGCGCAGATGATGACGCGGTCGAAGACCTCGGTCCTGGACGGCGCTTCGCCGATCGACAGTTCCCAGCCATCGCTTACCTTCGCGATCCGATGGACCGAGGTATGCTCCTGAATGTGGGCGGCGAGTCCATGTTCCTTGACGAGACTCTTCAGGTACTGGCCGTACTCACCATCCCGGAAGAACTCGCGCCCGTCTTCAACTCCCGGAGGAGCTGCCGAGGAATCGAACCGACGGTGACAGGCGAACTGGGTCGTATACTTCGTCGAGGTCGATACGAAGCCATCGTAGGGAGCACCCCAGGCACCGACGGCCGCCGAGCGCTTCTCGAAGCACACGATCTCCCACCCGTCGAGCTCGTCGATCGCCAGCTTGAGCGTGGCAATGCCGCTGCTCCCCGCTCCTATGATCGCTAACCGCTTGGACGATGCTCCACCGTCAACCGTCAACAGACCGCTGTCAGACTGATCAGAACGAAGTTGAACTGGCCTGACTCGGGGATGAAGAGCAGGACCTTGTCACCGTTCTCGAGAGAGTGCGTCTTCACGTACTCGTCCAGCATGACATAGATACTGGCGGCCCCGGTATTCCCCGCCCACTCAAGATTGGTCCAGTGGTCGATCTGGCCGCCCGGTGGCGCGAAATCCTTCAGCACCTGCAGCAGGTATCGCCTGAAGAAGAACGACGAAAGGTGCGGCAGTACGACCCGATAGTCGAGCAGCTCGTCGCCGGCAGTGTCGATCGCGGCCTGGATCGTCTGGCGCACGCACGGCTTCATGTACTCGCTCAAGATCTCTACGTCCTGACTCAGCAACTGACTCCCGCTTTCCAGCTTCATGCACAGCGGGGTCTCATGAGCGAACGACCTCGAACATGTCCAGTTCACCTTGAAGGACAGACCGTCCGAAGCTGGTCGATCCTGGAGGAGAAGGGCGCCTCCGCCGTCGGACAACATGAACCGGAGGAAGACGGACATGAACCACTTCGACTTCTTGACGTCTTCCGCGAACTCCTCCCGGTCGAGGGGAGGGCGGATCACCGTGGACTTGAGGATCGCGGACGGCTGCTCAACCCCTACGCACACTGCCGTGGCATGATCGCCGCATCTCACGGCGCGATACGCGTTGATGAAGGCCTGAGCTCCGGATGAACAGATACCGGAGTTCGAATTGATCTCGACCGGGCCGGGGACCGCGCCCCTGGCCCCCAACGCCGCGTGCAGAATGCTCGCCAGGCCCGGGCCCACGAGAGGTGTGTTGGTCGAGCCGGCGGATAGGTAGCCGATGTCGGATTCTACGTCGCGCCCGTCGAGACATCGCGCGACCGCCTCCGCGGCGAGGCCGTAGACGTCGTGCGTGGCGTTCTGATCACGATCGAGGGCGTAGTGTCTCTTCTTGATCCCGTTCATGCGAAGGATCTTGGAACGAACGTCCTCCTCGCCGTCGAGCGTGCCCAGATACGCCTGCACGTCGTCGTTGTCGATCGGCTCGCCCGGCAGAAACGAGCCAGTACTCGTGATGTAGCACCCCTTCATCAGGCTGCCACCGGCGTTCTGGTGCGCAATGTGTGGTACACGAATTCGTCGAACACGATGTGGTAGTAGAGATATTGGGAGGGGTCGGAAAAGAAGGCGCTGCTGTTGTAGTGCCCCCGGTTGCTGTAGACCTGCATGTAGAAGTCGAGGTCGGTCATCACGTCGGGTGTGTGGCGGTAGAGGTGCTTCATAGCCCAAAGCACGATGGAATCCGAACCGAAGGAATTCAGTGCCTTGATGGACGTCTTGAGGTCTCCGAACACGGTGATGGCAATGACGACCATCATCACCACGTTGGTGCTGCCGAGAAGATTCAGAGAGTGCTTGCGATTGACCTCCAGAACTCCCTTCCCGAGTTCGCCGTGATCCTCGGGCTTATTCGCCCGGATCATTTCCAGGTTTTCGATGAACTTCTGCTTATCGAAACGATCGACGATCTCGTACGCGAGTTCATCGTGTGAGACCGTCATATGGTTGTGGACGATCTCTTTGAGGGAGTCGACGCTGTAATCGCCGTCGATGCCGCTCAACCGCCCGGCCGGGTGCAACTCCTCAGACTCATCCATCGCATCAGCCTGGGAGACGAGGTGGCGATAGATGAGCGGCTCAATCTGAACATGGCGAATGAACAGCTCTGCTGCGTCAGCGCTCGCCACGTACTTGAGGCCGAATGCCAGAACCGCATCAATAGCTCTCGCTTCGAAGCCCAGTGGACGCCGATGGAGCACGAACTTCACCGGAAAGACCAGTATCCGGAGGAAGAAGTAGAAGACCAGAAGTATCGGCCGAAGAATCCGGTAGTCGAGTCGCTCCTTCTCCCGTTTGAAGACCTCATTCACGTAGTCGGTGATGTACGGGAATTGGTTCATGCTGTGGTGACAGAGCTGCGTCGGAAGTGGGTTTTGAGACGGGCAGATTATATCGATCGCCGATATAGGGCTACTCACGCGCGCCGAACCTCTTGGTCACAGGTCGGCGAGCGCAGACGGGCCCTCGCTCCCCTCCGGCGCTTGACCGCGCCTCCGGCTGAACTACCGAGTCAGCTGAGTGGCCACATTGAACCCCACCGCCAGGTCCGACCCTCCCCGCCCATCCCAGCATCGCGCTGACC
>CAZBHZ010000064.1:0-7147 GCA_964492085.1 uncultured Gemmatimonadaceae bacterium
GCGCATCGAGGAGTTCCAGACCCGTCTCGGCCTGACGGACGAGCAGCTGGAAGAGATGCGCCCGGTGATCGCCGAGAATTTCGAAAAGATCCTTCTGGCATTCGATGAGGCTGGTCTTGAGCAGGGCGGGGGAGGAGCATCCTCACTGGGCCGGCGCGACCGGATCCGACTCGGCCGACAGATCCGCGGCATCCAGGAGGAGACCGACAAGAAGATGCGGGACATCCTCACGGACGAGCAGATGGACGAGTACGAAGAGATCCAGGAAGAGCGCCGCGAAGAACTGCGGGCGCGCATCCAGGGCGGGGGACGCTAGGAGCCGAGGGAACGAGCGGTGGTGGTGAGCCTCATCACCCCCGCCGGCCCAAGCCTGGCAACCGATCATGGAAGCGACTGCCGCCGCGACTCGAGAGCTCGACAACCAACTTGTCGAGGAGACCCTTCGGGGCTCGCGGGAGGCCTTCGGAACGCTGGTGGAGCAGCACTTCGACCATGCGTTCGCCGTGGCCTACCGGATCCTCGCCCAGAAGGAAGACGCCGAAGACGCGGTGCAGGATGGGTTCATCAAGGCGCTCGAGAAACTGAGTTCCTTCGACTTGAGCCGGCCGCTGAAGCCTTGGCTTCTCAGGATCGTGGCGAATCGAGCCTACGACCTACGGGAAGCGAGATCGGTTCGCACCACACAAGCGCTCGACGAAGGTCTGGTCGGGCACGCAGCAGGACCCGAGCAGGAACTAGAAAACGCAGAATTGGGGGAACGACTAAGAGCGGCCCTGAGACAACTGCCCGAACAACAGCGAGTGATAGTCGAGCTCTTTGAGATCGAGGGCATGAACAGCGCAGAAATCTCAGAGGTGTTGGGAATACCTAGGGGCACGGTGCGATGGACGCTGCACCAGGCACGAAAAGTCCTCCGAGAAGCCATGGAGACGATGAAGAATGACTGCTGAAGGCAAACACGAGCTCGAGCAGGACCCCGGGCGCGACGCGGAACTAGGTGAGCTGTTGAAAGACCTTCGGCCGAGCGCCGAGCTCTCAGCTGACGAACGGGGACGAGCGATTCAGGAGATTCTTGATCGATCTGACTTGCCCCTACGGCGGATGAGTCGCCGGCCAGGACTAGGTGCCCTGGGAGGTGAGTGGGGCCGCAAGCTGATTCCAATCGGGCTGGCAGCTGAGTTGCTGCTGGGCTTCGGGATCCAGGCACTGACTCAGCCGCAGCCGGCCGAGGCTGAGTTGAGCGCGACCGAAGCGCTGATGGTGCTCAACCTGCTCGAGACAGAGACCGGCCGGCAGGTGCTCGAGGGGACGCTCGGGCAGGGATTGACCCTCGAGGCATTGAGACCCGAGGGAGAGGATGATCAAGGTGACAATGATGAATAAGGCAAACCTATCAATCGCAGGACTGGGGCTTCTCATCGCGGGCTTCGGCTTTCTCGGGGGCATCACCACCGAGCGGGTCCTCTTGGCCCAGGAATCGTCGGGGGCCCAGTCCATTGCGGAGCAGCTCATCCAAGACTCAGGAGCGGACGGGGCGATGCGCGAGCGCCTTCGCAACCGAGTCCTTGCCCGGATCCGAACGGATTTGGAGATGACGGATGAGCAGTGGCAGGAGTTCGAAGTGATCCTAGAGCGCCAGCGAGATGACACCGACGTCGCCATCGGCGAGCTGCGGGGGGCGGTCACGAGGAGCCTCGAACGCACAGTGGAGGACTTGCGACGAATCCTCAGCGAAGACCAGCGGCGCCAGCTGCGCGAGCTTAGGCTGACCGACGTTGGCCTCTGGGAGGGATAGTCCAATGCGTATCCGGACGTCGCAGATGGGTGTGGCCCTCGGGGTCGCCCTGGTTTGGCCCACGTTCTTCGGAACGGACGCAGGCCACGGCGCTCAGCAGGGCGATTCGGACCACCGGCCGACGCTTCCACGCCGGGCTGCAAGCCCTGTCGTCAGCTTCAGGGAGTCGGTTGGACCGCTCCTGGCGGAGAACTGTGCCGGGTGCCACACATCCGGGGGAATTGGCTCGCACATGCTGGAGCTCGCCACCGCACTGGATGCGCAGGACAACGCCCGTCGCTTGGCGCGAGCCGTCTCCCGCGGCGTCATGCCGCCGTGGAAGCCGGCGGGCGACACCCCGCCGCTAAAGCACGACCGGACGTTGTCTCCTGAGGAGCGAGTGATCGTACAGCGATGGTACGAGGAAGGGGCTGGGCTCGACGTTGAACACGTGACTCCCATCGTGCCGCCGCCGCCGAGCGGAGCTGCTCTGTCGCGCGACTTCCACTACGAACTGCCCGACTCCTATGAAGGGACGGGTGCGCTCGATGACGACTACCGGTGCTTTCTCGTGGATCCCGGATTTACCGAAGACACGTACATCACGGGCCACGAAATTGAGCCTGATGAATCGCGAGTCGTTCATCATGCGCTGGTCTTCCTGATCGGACCCGACGAGGGTGGGGCTGAGGAAGCTGCGGGCCTCGACAGCCGAGACCATGCTCCTGGCTGGAGCTGCTTCGGTGGGCCGGGGGTCAGCGGTGCCCAGGGCTTGATCGCCAGCTGGGTGCCGGGGCAGGGTGCCACCCTGCATCCGGGGGGCACTGGGTACTTGGTGAAAGCGGGGAGCGTGCTCGTCTTCCAGGTCCACTACAACTACCGCGGAGGCGTCCACGCGGATCAGAGTGGCTTGGTTCTTCAGACGCACTCGGCCGGGTCCGACGTACGGGCGCTCAGCTCCGTGACCATGTTCGCTCCGGTAGAGATTCCGTGTCCGGACTCTTTACGAAGTGAACCGCATTGCGATCGCCAGGCGGTCATCAACCAACGGCGCATCGATCACGGCTTCCGCGGGGGATTGATCCCAGCCTTCATGCTGAACAGATGCAGCAAAGAGCCGGAAGACTTCGAGGATCTCGATCCCTCAGATGTTCTCAGTGAGTGCGACATCGACATCACCGAGGCAGGTTCGCTCGTCGAAGTGGGCGGGCATATGCACACCAAGGGCAAAAGCCTCCGTGTTGTGCTCAACCCCGACCGGGACGATGAGCAGACGCTGCTGCACATCCCGGAGTGGGATTTCAACTGGCAGGGGCGCTACCAGTACGTGACGCCGATCTCGATCGAAGTCGGCGACGTGGTCCGTATCGAATGCCGATGGGACAACGCTCGCCCAGGATCGGCACCGCGTTACCACGTATGGGGCGAGGGAACCGAAGACGAAATGTGCCTTGGCGCCCTCACCGTGCTACCCGCGGAGCCAGGCCTGTGAGCTCAGTTCAGGCCTAGAGCTTCCGAATAGGCCAGCCCCAATCCGGCTGGCGGCATTCCGAAGTACCTCACGTGAACCCCATGGCGGAGCCATGCCCACGATTCACGTCCCTATCAACCATCTAGCCTCAAACGAAAACGATGAAAACTCGACATAGATACGGCGGACGGTGGACGGGGAGAGCCTTGCTGCTCCTCCTCGCTCTCATGGCCACCGTCCCAATGACCGGCCACGCTCAGGTCGCCGACTTGAGCGGCGTGGTCCGCGACTCGATCAGCAATGAGTCTCTGCCAAACGCCGTGATCACGGTGGTGGGGCAGGGGCAGCGGACCCTGAGTGATCCGTACGGGCGCTTCAGTTTGGTATCGCTCCCGCACGGAAATCACGTCCTGCGGGTCGAATACCTGGGCTTCGAGGTTCGCCACGTGCCTGTGGATATCCCGACCGCCGGGGTGATCGCGATCGAGCTGGCCCCGGCTGCAATTGAGCTCGAGGGCGTGACCGTTGAGCTCAGCGGGGATCTCGCCCAGGTCGCGGATGGGGTCAGTCAGATCACTTTATCACCACGTGATCTGAGCAACATGCCATCACTGGGCGAAGCGGACGTCTTCCGTACGCTGCAGCTCCTTCCGGGCGTTGGCGGCACCAATGACGCCACCTCGGGGCTGTTTGTCCGCGGGGGTACGCCCGATGAGAACCTGGTGCTCCTGGACGGGATGACGATCTACCACGTCGACCACTTCTTCGGGGTCTTCAGCGCCTTCAATTCAGATGCCATCAAGGACGTACGGCTCTACAAAGGGGGCTTCCCCGCGAAGTACGGCGGGCGGACCTCGAGTGTGGTCGAAATGGTCGGTAACTCCGGAGATCCGGAGAACTTCGGTGTGTCGGTTGGGGCCAACATGCTGAGCGGCCGCGCGGTCGCTGAGGTGCCCCTGGGTGGTGTTGGATCTCTCCTCGTGTCTGCACGCCGCTCCTACACCGACATCCTCCAAACGCCGCTCTATACGGACATCTTCGGCACGCTGTCGGCTTCGGATACTCAGCCGGATGTGACGTTCCCCGGCCGGGGAGGGTTCCAACAGCAAACCGTTCAGCCCGACTTCTACTTCTACGATCTGAACGCCAAGCTGACCCTCACCCCTTCGAGCAAGGACATCCTGACCCTTTCGATCTACAACGGTGAGGATCGGCTTAATGAGTCCATTCCGGGGCGTGACGTCACGATCCCCGGCGGGCAAGTGTTCTCGATCCCCGAGCGCACGGACGTTTCGGGCTGGGGCAACACAGGCGTTAGCGCTCGGTGGTCCCGGACCTGGAGCTCGAGATTCACCACTGACTGGCTTGTTGCCACGTCCGAGTACTTCAGCGAGGGCGCTCTCGACGTCGTCGCGCTCGATGTCGCCCGAGGCCTGCGCGAAGACAACCGCGTCGGTGACGAAACCGCCCGAATGAACAACACCTGGCGGCTTTCTGGCTCCTCGATGCTCGAGTTCGGGGGCCAGGTCACGAGGAGTGACGTTGCCTACTCTTTCCAGCAGCTGCGGGGTGATTCGATCCGCGGCGAGCTCGACCTGAGCTCTGAAGGCACGCTCCTGTCGGGGTACGCTCAGCACACTTGGACGCCGCTCGGAGGTCTCGAGCTTACGGGGGGCGTTCGCGTCTCTGACTATGAGCTCACCGGCGAGACATACGTGGAGCCGCGAGCCAGTGCTCGTTACGCCCTCTCGAACGGCCTCCAGTTCAAGGGTGCTTGGGGGCGCTACAACCAGTTCGTAAAGCGAATCGAGAACGAAGACGTCCTCGAGGGGAGCCGCGATTTCTGGCTTCTCGCGGGGGACGAGGTCGCTCCTTCTGCTGCAGAACACCGGATCCTGGGCGTCGGATACGAGACGGATCGGTATCTGTTCGACCTCGAGGTCTACGACAAGAACTTGGACCAGGTCTCCCAGTTCTCGACGCGAGCTCGTACGACGCCTGACGAGGAGCTGACGGACCTCTTCTTCAGCGGCATCGGACAGGCCCGCGGCATCGAAGCGCTCGTGCAAAAGACGGCCGGTGCCTTCACTGGTTGGGTCGGCTACACCCTCTCGAGCGTCGACTACGAGCTCGAGGACTTCAACGAAAGCGCGTCGTTCCCGGCCAGCCACGACCAGCTTCACGAGGTGAAGGTCGTGGGGACCTACCAGCATGGCCCGTGGACGTTCTCATCGAACTGGGTCTTTGGCTCGGGCAAGCCCTACACGGTTCCGGAAGCCCAGTACCCGATCGAGCTCCTGGACGGCCGTGAGATCAACTACATCCATGTGGGCGAGAAGAATGGCGTGAGACTTCCCGCCTATCACCGTCTCGACCTATCGGCCGCGCGCCGCTTCGAAAGCGATACGGCTTTCATGGAGGTGAACTTCACGCTGTTCAACGCCTACGGGCGCGACAACACGTGGTACCGGCTGTTTGACCTCTCAACCCTGCCGATGGTCGTCACAGACGTCACGACTCTCGGCTTCACACCCAGCATCGGCGTTCGCGTCGGCATGCGATAGGAGCCCGGATCATGCTCACAAGCATGGGCGCCCCTCGCGCCTCTCTTCTTTCAGCTGCCGCCGCCCTGGTGATGGTGGCCTGCGAAGCTGATTCTGGCTTTGCACCGATCGATCCTGAGCTGTTCGTCGTCCAGGGCTACCTCTTTGCCGGCGAACCCGTCTCAGACTTCACGGTCACGAGCGTGCTCCCGATCGACTCTGACTCGAGCGTGGTCCCCGAGCCCATCTCGGACGCGCAGATCACGCTGATCCGGGACGGGGCACGTTTCGATCTGGTACCAACGAGCGGGGAGCCGGGCCGCTACCACTACCCGGGCATGGATCTGACCGTACGGGTTGGTGACCTGTTTGACATGGAGATCTCACACGGCGGAATCGAAGCATTCGCTCGGACCTCGGTACCTGAGAGGCCTACCGGGCTGCGGCTGTCTTCGGACAGCCTCTTGGTGCCCGATTTCAGCACGTTCGATCCACGTCAAGGACGCCCGGATCTGCCGGAACCAATGCTAGCCCGTTGGACGAATCCGGACAGCGAGCTCCACTTCGTCGTCGTCGACAATGTGGAGCCGGATCCCGAGATCTTACCTACCACTGAGATCGCGACGCGTATCGCCCCTCGGCTGATCCAGCCGCCGACAGCGAATGACAGTTCGTTCGTGGCGCTGCTCTCGCTAACGCATTTCGGAGATCACTGGCTGCGAGTCTACCGGGTAAATCAAGAGTACGCAGACCTCTACGAGGGTATCGTGCAGGACTCGCGAGATCTGAACGAGCCACCGTCGAACATCGTCGGCGCCTTGGGGGTGTTCTCCGCCTTCAGCGCGGACTCGGCGTTCTTCGTCGTCGCGAGAGCCACGGATGGCTCCTAGATCCAAGGCCAAGAGGCTGGAAAACGATGGTCCGGGTCAGGTAGAGGCTTCTTCGAACGGGCCGTCGTCGCCTCCCGATGCGAAACTGTTGGCCCTCCTACGTGTGTGCTACGGCCCGGTTCCCAAGGAGGTGCTCCGATCAATCGAGGCCAAGGTGATGGAAGCGATCCGCCGGCCCGGATGTCATGGAGGCAACGAGGCTTCGGATCGAGGCTGTGCTGAATAGGAGCTGGCGGTCGGGTCGGTTCCCTGTCCTCGGAACGGGCTCCGCCTGCTTCACAAGCAGGTGTGCTGCCGAGGGGCGGTCGTACCGGATCGGTTCGCGTGCGGAGCTCCTTGACTCCTCGGGCGGGACAACCGCGCTATCTAACAAGGAATTGCTGCTGTCCGCGGAGCCGTTGCGGTGATGTCCGGTAGCGCTTCGGATTTGTCAGCAGAGAGGTGCGGCAGCAGAATTCCGAGCCGTTAG
>CAZBHZ010000065.1:0-7140 GCA_964492085.1 uncultured Gemmatimonadaceae bacterium
TTGAGCCATTCTTGGACCAAAGAGTTCGGGCATTCTAAGGAACCAATCGGCTGGTTTTGCGGTCTCCGGAGCGGGCGGTAGGCCACTGAAGGCGCTGTGCGGTCGGATCGTGTTGTACAGCCGCCTCCACTGCTCGATGAGGACAACGGCTTCGGGCAGATGGACTACCTGGTTCGATGAAGAGCGTCTGCACACCGAGCCTGGCCAGCCACCGCCGTACGAGCTTAGCCGTGAACTTCCGGCCCGTTGTCCGAACGCAGATGCTTGGGCGGGCCGTGGCGCACGAACAGGTCGGTGAGCACGTCGATCACATCGTGGGCTCGAGTTCTTCGAGCGACCTTGATCGCCAGACACTGCCTCGTGTGCTCGTCGAGTACCGTGAGCAGCTTCAGTGGCCGACCGTCGTGGGTCCGTGTGCTCACGAAGTCGTACGACCAGACATGATTCTTGTGCAGCGGCCTGAGCCGAACGCACGAGCCATCGTTCAGCCACAGTCGGCCTCGCTTCGGCTGCCTTCTCGGCACCTTGAGCCCCTCCTGCCGCCAGATCCGCTCCACACGCTTGTGGTTCACCTGCCAGCCCTCGATGCGCAGCAGGTTCGTGATCTGACGATAGCCGTAGCGACCGAAGCGGCTCGCCAACCGCACCACATCCGTACGAAGTGCCGCTTCATCGGCCCGTACCTTCTTCACACGGCGCTGCGTCGAGCGGGCCTGGCCCAGCACACGACACGCGTGCCGCTCACTCGCCCCGAGCCGCTGACGTACATGCACGACCGCTCTGCGCCTACGCTCGGGGCTCAGAAGTTTCCCTTGGCTGCTTCCTCCAAGATCAGCTTATCCAGCGTCAGGTTCGCCACTGCCCGCTTCAGCCGTGCGTTCTCCTTCTGCAGCTCCTTGAACTGGCGAGCCTGGTCCACCTTCAGCCCTCCGAACTCCTTTGCTCGCTGATGCCGAGCTCCCGGATCACCATCCTCACCGTCTTGCCGTTGGCCAGACCTACCTCGGCCTCCCGCAGCGCCGTAATGATTTGCTCCGGCGTGTGTCGTCTCCTGCTCATTTCTGACCTCCCTGCTCATTCTGCGACCAGAGCCAAATCGTAACATTCGGCTCGGTCTCGTTTCAGGGGGTCACGTCACTACGACAGGTGCCCCTGAAGAGCACTCCGAATGCTTGGCGATCTGCCACGGAGTCCGATCCCTTCGCGAGCGAGCGGTTAGATTTAGGCAGCAGGACTGCCCCTCGTATACTGACGAGCTCGACCTACTCGTGGTCGAAGCCCTTTCATCGCCCTCCGTGCAGATCCTATCCAGCGATCTGGCTTAACTTCTCGGGCATCGCGCCCTGATCACTCCCACATGTTCATATGACCGCGTTTCTTACGCTCATCGAGGTACTGGTCGCCGTAAGTGTGTTGATTGCGCTGGTGAGCAACTACCTCATCGTCAACAAGCTCTGGAAACGACGCCGGATCCGAGAAGTGTCGGAGAGTATCTCGGTCTCTGCGGCACTTTTGGGATTGTCGACAGCTCTTCCCTTTCTGCTTCAGTTTCTCCTCATCGACTACAGTCCGGAGGCGGCTCTCAAGTCCCTCATCGGAATCGTGACCGGGATCGTGTTCGTGAGCGTGGGTGCCGGGCTCTGGGTAGAGGAGTATCGAGGGGAAGGGCTCTGGAGCCTCGTCGGGCGGGCGCTGAGTCTGGAAAAGGCTGAATCCGGCGACCTCCTGAAGTCTCTGGTCCAACCCAAGGGTGCCGAGGAGATCGTCGAGATCCTGCAGCGGCTCGCTGCGATCGACGAAAACGTGGATGCTCGGGAAGTGCAGCTGCTCCAGAAATTCGCTCACGCCTGGAAGGTCCAACTCCCCGAGGTCCAAACGGGCTATGTCGCGGATGGCGGAGATCTGCCTGCTCTTCGCAGAAGTGTGGAGAAATACCTGGCACTGGGGCCCCCGCACGAACAGGCGGGACAGCTCATAGATATCCTGCAGCTTCTGGCCCAAGTGGACAGTGTCATGACGGAGGAAGAGGATATCGCGCTTGAGGAGACACGGGGCCTGCTGACCCGGTACCTCGGGGAGGAGACGGACGCCACCTTCGAGGTCCTCATCGTGCCCCAGAGTGACGCGCAAATTTCAGCCGTGGAGCAACTCATCCCAGGTCTGATTTTGGAGACCCGCAGGGGCGGTCGTGTGTTTTCGGTGGGGCATTTCTACTCTCGCCGGTATGCGGATGTAGTCTGCCAGCGGTACATCGATCTCGGGCTCTTCACTGCCCGGGTGGAGAAGGATGCTTTGCCTGCGTCATTCTAGAAGATCGTCGCCGCTGCTTGGACCAGGCCCAGAAGAGCGTCGTGCCGGGTAGCCTGACGTGGCTACGCTCTGGGGGAGCTCGAAGGAATCGATCCCCGACGCTGTCGACTTCCAACGCGCCCAGACCTCCCGACGACTGGTCCATGGGTGTGCATCCGGTCGGCTGACACATCCTGAGTACGCTCGGATCCGAGGAGCGCGTGCTGGATCTGGTAGCTCAGATCGAGCAGGATGTGGCGGCAATGAGGACGACCGCGTTGCTGGAGTACATGTTCTGAAGTGCCGGGGCCCTCAACGCCGACTTCAGCAGCGGGTCTGTCACGAGCATTTCCGGTGCACCGACTGGATTCGACGAGAACGCAACCTCGTGGATGTTGCCGCGCTTCGTTTGCGGGACGTGCCCCGGGGGCTGATCCAGGGGTCATCAGAGCGCAACCGGGCGACGTGGGGGGAAGTCTCGCCACGGCCTATTAGACGTGAAGCGGGGGTAGTGGACCGTCGCATGCGTTGGAGCGCCCTCGGGCTAAGCCCGCAACAGGTCCCGGTTGTCTGAAGCATCAATGCCTCCCATGATCCCCCCGCTTCGAGTATACGAAGGCTCTTGGCAGAGAATGGTGTACGTGCGCTTTCAGGTTGCAATGTGGGGAAAAGAACTCGTTCGACTGGTTCCGATTACGCTTCTGTTCTTGGCGTGCTCGGCTGACACCCAGGAACGCACGGAGTTCGACGGCGTTGTGAATGTGGGAGTGCTCCACTCGCGAACCGGGACCCTGGCGGTATCCGAAAATACCGTAGCCGAGGCAGAACTTCTTGCGATTCGCGAGATCAACGCCGCCGGAGGCCTCGCAGTGAATGGTAAGCGCCTTGCGCTGGTCGCCGTCGAGGAGGACGGTCAGTCGGCTCCCGAGATGTTTGCTGAGCGGGCAGCACGATTGATCGATCGGGACAGCGTGGCGGTCATCTTCGGTGGATGGACCTCTGCGAGCCGGAAGGCGATGCTGCCCGTCGTTGAGTCTCGGGACCATCTCCTCATGTATCCCATTCAGTACGAGGGAGAGGAGTGCTCCGCGCACGTCCTCTACGCCGGTGCAACGCCGAACCAGCAGGCTGAGCCCGCCGTCGAATGGCTGTTTCAGACCTATGGAAGGAGGTTTGTCCTAGCCGGAAGTGACTACGTGTACCCGAGGACGGCTAATCGCATCATCCGCCAGCATGTCGAGTCACTGGGCGGAGTAGTGGCCGGTGAATTTTACGAGGATCTCGGGGCCATGGATCTCGATGCGATGATCGAGCGGATTCGCCGTAGCCTTCCCGGGGGAGGCATCATCATCAATACGATCAATGGGGATTCCAACGTCGCCTTTTTCAAATCTTTGCACGCGGCAGGGCTGACGCGGGCGGCGGGGTACGTGGTCATGAGCTTCTCGATCGCGGAAGAGGAAGTTTCAGCCATCGGCCCGGAGGATATAGAGGGTACGTTTGCGGCGTGGACCTTCTTCGAGAGTTTGAGCACTCCGGAGGCCACAGAATTCACGCGCCGGTTCCGCGATTCCTTTGGGCCACATCGGGTGACGAGTGACCCCGCTGCGACCGGGTATTCCATGGTCTACCTCTGGGCGGCCGCGGTGGAACAGGCAGGTTCCGTTCGTCCGGACGAGGTGCGTCGAGCGCTCCCGGGAACAAGGTTTTCGGGGCCGCTCGGAGAACTCACGGTCCTACCGAATCACCATGTGCGGAAGGCAACGCATATCGGAGAAGCCCGTGCCGACGGACAGTTCGAGGTGGTCCATACCGAGCCGCCCATACCGGGTAAGGCGTGGTCGCAGAGAATCCCCGAGAATCAGGGGTTCGTGTGCGATTGGACGCAAGATCGGCCCGATGCCTCCAGATTCAGGCTCCAAGGCTTGGTTCGAGCCCCATGAGCCGGTTCCGGTGGCCGGGCAGGGTTCCCTGGCCGTGGATGCTTCCCGGGGCAGTGGCTCTCTTGCTGATGATGCTTTGGCTTCGGAATTCAGGGGTCCGGCCGGACGCGACGGAGGCCCTGGAGCAGCGTGGTCTCAGCGAGGCTGGGGAGAGCTTTTCTTCGCCGGTTGCGCTTGGTGATGTCCGGGATGACCAGCACGTCGTTTTCGTTGGCCTTCACGTGGACAAAGTCTACGAACTCTCCCTTCAGTCGCGAACGTTCTCGGCGGATGGCTTCGTCTGGCTGGAGTGGTCACCGCAGACGAATGAGGTTCTGGAGGAGGAGAACCTGAACCCGGCGGATCTGATACGGTTGCCCAATCAGATCGAAACGTGGGACAGTACCTTCGAGCCCGAAGGGGATGCTCCGCGGGTCCTGTCTGCAGGTCGGCGTCATCAGCGATATCGATTTTCGAGTCGGTTTTATGACGACGAGATCAATTTCGAGCGAGATCCGTTCGACGTCTTGATCTTGCCCATCGTCGTCGAGATCGGGCCGGATGCATTCTCAGACAAATACGAGCAGGCGCTGCTCTTCCCACATCACGAGCAAAATGGGTTTCTCGGTCTCGCCGGTTCGCTGAGCGGCTACCGGCTCGAGGGGGCTTCCCTCGAGCCGCTCTTGCACAGGTACCCCACGCGATTCGGATCCTGGTATCAGCCAGTGAAAAGTCAGGTGCGGTTGGAGATCCACTACCGGTCGGATTACGGGAGCGCATTTGTTCGTTGGGTCCTTCCGATCCTCATGATCATGGCCGTCGTCATCATGACTCCCACCGTCATCGGAACCCTGGCCGATATTCGCCTCGCCGTGCCGACGACAGCACTGTTGACGCTCGTCTTCATGCATCAGGCGTATCGGAGCGAACTTCCCTCGCTACCCTACCTGACATTACTCGACAATCTCTTTACGTGGAGCTACCTGATCTGCGTGGGCTTGTTCGGTCTCTTCACATGGGGCACGAATGTGTATGCTCGTGCTCCGCAAGGTGAAAAGGCGCTCGCGGCGGCGAGGATCGATCGAGTGGATCTCGTCTTCCAGATCACTGCGATCACCATTTTCGTGCTCCTGGGTTTCGTGCAGTGGCCGGTCGGGGCCTCGTGATCGCATCGTGGCCGGATCGTGCATCAGTTCCGTTGGCCGCGATCCACCCAGGCCCTCGGAACAGAGTCGTTGGCTCAATCGAGCCCCAGAGAAATGCTTGAAGTGCGCTCAAAATAGGGAGCACGCGGTCTGCGACCGCTTGTCGGACACGTAAATCTTTCGGGAGGATAGATCATGAGCTTGTTTGGCGAAAAATGTCATCGGTGCGGCAGCCGGACGCGGAAGAAGGATGGGGACACGCCGGTCTGTCCTCCCTGCGCCGAGACGATGAGGCTGATGTCGGAAGCTGACGTCGAAGATCGACGCACCTGCCCGATCGACGGCACGACCATGGACAAAGAGGTTCGGTACATGGTGGTCATGGATCGGTGCCCCACCTGTCGTGGCGTGTGGCTAGATGGCGGTGAGCTCCAGCTGATCGGGGAACACGCGGAGGAAGCAGCTCTGCGTGCACTTGCCGGCGCGTTCAGCTTCCCGCCTGTGTAGGGGGGTGACTAGGATGTGGGGGTAAGGAGTAACGACTCCTAGTTGGGGAGGTGGGGACGCAAATCCGGGGCTTCACACATGATGGGGGTTGTTCTTCGACGGTGGTTCCCAATAAGCGGTGCTTGACCGAGCCCCATTCGGTTGGAGGGCGTCAGTCGGGTCGCCTTGGCGCTCTAGCGAGAGTCTACTCGAGGTTGCCGGGCCGCAGGATGCGGTTTCGCCAAGTTTCCGCTGTCGCAAGTTGCCTGCGCAATCATTGTGATTGAGCGCTTTTTCAGCGGTTCTCCCAGCGTTTATGCGGCTTTCCCGCAATCTGACCTCACCCCTGATAAGCGTGAGGTCGGTAGTTCAAATCTACCCAGGCCCACTGATGGAAGCGGAAGCCCCACTGAGTCTTACGAGACTGGGCGGGGTTTTCTTGTGCCCTGATTCGAGCTGCTGTGTCGATTCGTTGCGTCGATTCACGACCCGCTGCCCCGCTCTCGCCTCAGCTCGAGTGCTGCCCTTAGCTCGACCTCGTCCGAGTGCTGGTAGCACGTCAGGATCGTCTGGTGGGATTTCCAAGCCCTCAAGTCACAGAGGGTCTTGAGGGGGATTCTTTTTAGATCCGAGGCAAACTGTCGACGGAGGGCAAGCCCCGTCCCGGCTCCGCCTCCCTCGCTCGATGACCCACGGGTGATGAGCGGGGAGCCGAGACCTCTCGAGCCAGTTGGTGCGGAGGTCCTAGGCCCCACCCTGTCGGCTTCGCAAGTACGGTGCGACGTTGCTCCCCGAATTCCCGACCTGAATCGCTCCGCCCTCAACTCCGCGCCACGATGCCGATCCCGTCCAAGATCAAGCCTGCGCATGTCCCGGCCGAGCAATGGCAGACGCCCGGCCGCAACCTGCGGGGACTCCTCGAGGGGAAGACCCTAGAGACCGGGATCACGCTGATTCGCTACACGACCGACGTGGTCGGCGACGGACCGGCCCTGCACGTGCATCCATACGACGAGATTTTCCTGATCACCGAGGGGCGGGCACGCTTCACGGTGGGTAACGAGACGATCGACGCCGGAGTGGGAGACGTGGTTTTGGGTCCCGCGAATGTTCCTCACGGCTACCAGAACCTCGGGCCGGGGCGACTGGACTCCATCGATGTCCACCTGAGCCCCGAGTGGATCCAGTTCCAGCTGGCTTCTGGATGGGATGCGTCTCGTGTCCTGCTGTCGGCGGCATCGAGGGTGAAGCCCGAAGTGACCCCGACGCCGAGTACCGAGTAGGACCGGGCGGGCATC
>CAZBHZ010000066.1:0-6477 GCA_964492085.1 uncultured Gemmatimonadaceae bacterium
GACGCGCTCCTGGAGAACGTGGTCGCGATCGGGTACAACGGAAACGCGCGGGGCTTTCCCAACCGCTGTGACTCGGACGAGGCCGGGAAGTGCGGCTGTATCCACTCGGAGATGAATGCGCTCGTGAAGTCGCCCGGTCACCTGCGGGAGAAAGTCGCGTTCATCACCGCGAGCCCTTGCGTGATGTGCGCCAAACTCATCGTTCAGGCGAACATTTCGCACGTCTTCTTCAGGGAGCGATACCGCAACTCCGCAGGTCTGGATGTGCTCGAGCGCGGTGGGGTCGTGGCCGTGCATTATACCCGCTGGCAGGATGCGTGGCGCGAGTAGATTTCCCCACTGGGAAACATCTTCGATTTGGGTAGACTTCCGGCGTCATCACGGATGTACACTCCCACGAGAGCCCCGCGGCGGTCGACGCCGTGGTCCTGAAACGTGAGCCAGTCAGCGGCAGGACCGGCCGATCGGCCGTACGGACGCTTCTTCCTCCCCGGGCCTACCGAGGTCCACCCCGACGTTCTCGAAGCGCAGACGCGCCCGATGATGAGTCATCGCGGAGCGGACAGTCAGGCATTCATGCGCGAGGTCCAGGTGGGCCTGCAACGCGTCTTCTGCACGCAGCGCCCAGTCTTCATCTCGACCTCGTCCGCGACAGGCCTCATGGAGGCCGCCGTACGTAATGCTGGCCGAACGAAGATTCTCTCCCTGACCAATGGCGCATTCAGCGAGCGGTTCGCGGCCATTGGACGTGCGTGCGGCTTCGAGGTGGATACCTACGAGCTCCCGTGGGGGCAGGCGCATGACCCCGAAGTGCTGCGAGGCTACCTGGAAGCTGGCGCATACGATGCGATCACGATGGCTCACTCGGAGACGTCGACCGGCGTACTGAATGACATCGAGGCGCTCGCGGCGGTCGCGCGTGAGGTCCCCGACACGCTCGTGCTCGTCGATTCGGTCACCGGTTTCGGCGCGGTGGAAGTTCGCCCGGACGACTGGGGTATCGACTTCCTCCTGACCGGGTCTCAGAAGGCCTTTGCACTCCCTCCCGGCCTCTCGTTCGGGGTCGCTTCCGAGCGGATGATCGAGCGGGCGAAAGAGGTACCGAATCGGGGGTACTACTTCGACCTGCTCTTCTTCCAGAAGAATCACGACAAGGATCAGTCACCGACGACGCCGGCGCTCTCCGTCCTGTTCGCACTCGAGGTCCAGTTGGGCCGCATGCTCTCGGAAGGCATGGAGACGCGCTGGGAGCGTCACACCGAGATGGCGCAGCGTACGTGGCAGTGGGTCGACGAGATGCGCGATGCCGGTGTCGATCTGGAGATCGTGGCACCCGAGGGTCACCGCTCGCCTTCGGTGACCACGGTCCGGTTGCCACACGGTGTGAGTGGTCCGGATGTCACTGGTGCCGTCATCGACCGAGGGTGGCTGGTCGGGGGAGGGTACGGTCAGCTGAAACCGACGACGATCCGCATCGGTCACATGGGAGACCACACGATGGACGAGCTCAACGGCATGCTGGCGGTGCTTACGGAGGTGCTGTCATGAGCACGGAGCGCTTCACTGTCCTCGTCACGGACAAGGTCTCCGAGTCGGGACTCGCTCCGCTTCGCGCCGATGACCGATTCGATGTGGTCAAGATCGACGACTCTTCGGATCCGTCATTCATGGAGGCACTGCCGCATGCGCACGGGTTGATCGTGCGGAGCGCCACGAAGGTGCGTGGCGATCTGCTCGAGGCAGCGACGAGCCTGCGGGTCATCGGGCGAGCCGGTGTCGGCGTCGACAACATCGATCTGGGCGACGCCACCGAGCGCGGCATCGCGGTGATGAACGCACCGGCGGGCAACACTGTCTCCGCCGCCGAGCTCACCATGGCACTCATTCTGTCCATGGTCCGACGGGTCCCGGCGGCGGACGCGTCGATGCGTGCCGGGGAATGGACGCGCTCGGCGTTCAAGGGCGCGGAGCTGCGCGGGCGCACACTCGGGCTCGTCGGGGCGGGTCGGATCGGAGGTGAGGTGGCTCGACGCTGTCGTGCGTTCGGGATGGACGTGATCGCGCACGACCCCTTCCTCACATCGGAGCGTGCTCGCGAGCTGAGGGTCCGCGCGGCGGAGCTCGACGAGGTGCTGACTCAGGCGGACGTCCTGTCGTTGCATGTACCCCTGACGGAGTCGACGCGCGGGATGATCGACGCCGAGGCGCTCGCAGGCATGAAGGCGGGCGCGTTCCTCGTGAACGTGGCGCGCGGAGGTGTCGTGGATGAGGGCGCGCTGGCGGATGCACTGGCGTCGGGACATCTGGCCGGAGCAGCGCTCGACGTGTTCGCAAACGAACCACTCGAAGAAGAGTCGCCCCTTCGCAAGGCGCCCAACCTCGTCCTGACGCCGCATCTCGGAGCGTCGACCTCGGAGGCCCAGGAGCTCGTTGCATCGGAGATCTGCAGTGCGGTGCGGGCAGCGCTCGCGGATCACGACCTGTCGAGGGCGCTGAATGCCCCGGCCATCGGCGGCGACGCGATGAAGGCGCTCGGCCCTCTCTTCGAACTCGGTACCGCCCTCGGCCACCTGGCGTGTGCGCTCGCTCCCGGCGGGATCAGAGCAGTAGAGGTTCGATACGCCGGTGATGCAGACAACGCACTCGAGCCCCTGACTTCGTTTGCTCTGGTGGGACTCCTTCGGAACGTTCTCGGACCCGACCAGGTGAACTTCGTCAGCGCGCCGCACCTCGCGCGACAGCGGGACATCTCGGTGGCCCGCACGCGTGTCTCGAGCCACTCGTCGTACGGCGAGTACGTGGAGATCGTGCTCGAGGCCGAGCGCGGTGACCTGCGACTCGCCGGCGCACTCCTGGGGGAAGGGCACCCCCGCATCGTTCGTATCGGCGAATACCACGTCGATGTCGTCCCGGCCGGGTCGCTCATCGTTCTGCTCAACGAGGATGTACCGGGCGTGATCGGACGCGTCGGCACTCTGCTCGGAGATCACTCCATCAACATCGCCGGGTACCACCAGGCTCGTCTCTCGCGAGGTGGTGAGGCACTGGCCGCGATCGTCGTCGACGAGGAAGTTTCCGAAGACGTGCGCGAGGCTCTCCTCGGACTTCCCGAGGTCTCGCGGGCCGTCGTCCTGCACCTGGACTGACCTCGCCGAGAGACCGACACATGCTGACCGACCTGCAGACGAAGAAACTGACCCGGTACTTTCAGGTCTACGACATCGATGACGATGGTGCGATCGAGGCATCGGACTTCGAACGGATCGTCGAGAACGTGCGGGTGCTTCACGGTGAGGACGGCAACGGTCAGGCCGAGTTGAGTGGGGCGTACCGTGAGCTGTGGACGCGTATCGCAGGCGCCGACGGCGATGGCGACGGTGCGGTCGACCTCGACGAATGGCTCGCGTACTGGCAGATCACGCTCGAGAAGGAGGAGCGCTTTCAGGAAGAGGTGAGCGGACTGACCCATCGTCTCTTTACGGTCTTCGACCTGGACGAAGACGACAGCATCGGCCGGTCCGAGTTCGCGGACTTCTACGGGGTGTTCGGGCTGTCGGTCGACCTGGCTGAGGCGGTCTTCGATACCCTCGACACGAACGGTGACGGTTCGATCACACGGGACGAACTGCTTCAGGCGAGCGCGGAATTCTTTCGAAGTGACGACATGGAGTCGGTCGGGAACATGCTTTACGGCCCTTACGGCGCCTGACCCCGGTGCATCTGACCTTCTGGGGTGCGGCTCAGACCGTCACGGGTTCCCTGCACATGCTCGAGTTCGGGGACACCCGACTCTTCATGGATTGCGGCCTCTTTCAAGGGCGTCGATCCGAAGCGTCACGGATGAACAGCGAGTTTCCGGCCCATGCCACGACGGTCGACTTCGTGTTGTTGTCGCACGCGCACATCGATCACTCGGGGTTGCTTCCGAAGCTTTACCGCGACGGCTTCCGGGGCAGGATCTTCGCTACGGCCGCGACTCGTGATCTGTGCACGTCCATGCTCGCGGACAGCGCGCACATTCAGGAGAAGGACGCCCAGTGGGTGAACAAGCGCGAACGGCGCCGCGGGGGAGAGATGGTCGCGCCGCTCTACACGTCGGAGGACGTCGAGGGCGTCCTCGAGCTCTTCGTGGATGTGGGGTACGACGAACCGTTCCACCCCGTCGACGGGCTGACCGTCACGTATCGTGACGCAGGGCACATCCTGGGCTCGGCGACGATGCTTCTCGAGGTCGTCGAGGGTGAGCGGACCGTTCGGATCGGCTTTACCGGGGATGTCGGGCGTGCGGACCGACCGATCCTCCGCGACCCGCAGCCGATGGATGATTGCGACTACCTGATCTGCGAGTCGACGTATGGCGGCCGGACACACGAGCCGGCCGAGCAGGCGAAGGAACGCCTCGCGAATGTCGTCGGAGAGACGGCGCGCCGCGGCGGCAAGGTGATCATTCCGGCCTTCGCGGTAGGACGGACGCAGGAGATCGTGCATCGGCTCGACGAGCTCACCAACGAGGGCCGGCTTCCTCCGATCCCCGTGTACGTCGACTCGCCCCTCGCGGTGAACGTCACCGACGTATTTCGGAGACATCCGGAGTGCTACGACGAGGATCTGATCGAGTATATGGAGACCGATCCGGACCCGTTCGGCTTTGCCAGGCTGAGGTACGTGCGCGACGTGCAGGAGTCGAAGCAGCTGAATTCATCACGCCTTCCCATGGTGATCATCTCGGCTTCGGGGATGTGCGAGGCGGGTCGGATCCTGCACCATCTGCGCAACAACGTGGAAGACCCCAAGAACACGGTCATGATGGTCGGCTTCTGTGCTCCGCACACGCTCGGGCGTCGGATCGTGGAGCGAAGGCGGGAGGTGAAGATCTTCGGCGAACCGTTCCGCCTGCGTGCCGAGGTCGAGGTCATGAACGCCTACTCCGCACACGCCGACGAGCCTGAACTCGTCGAATTCGTCAGCCATCTCGATCCCGCTCGACTCCAGAAGATCTTCCTGGTGCACGGCGACCCGGGTCGGCAGCTGGCTCTGTTCGATGCCCTGAAGGGGGCAGGCTATCCGACGGCGTATGGACCCGCGCGCGGGGAGAGCTTCGAGCTCTGAGGCGGCGATTCCGCCGCTTCAGTCCCCCAGTCCCTCGGCGAGCAGAATCGCGGCATGGATCGCCTCTCGGCCGGTCCCATCCGCGATCTGGGCTCGACAGCTCGTGCCGTCCGCTACGATGCGCGACTCCCGACGGGCGGCGCGAAGTTGCGGCAGGAGGTCCAGCTCGCCGATCGCCATCGAAGTTTCATAATGCTCGGCGTGATACCCGAACGCTCCGGCCATGCCGCAGCAACCGGACTCGATCGCTTCCACGTCGACGTTCGGCAGCCGTGCCAGCATGCGGTCCACGGCCGGGACCCCTCCGAACGCCTTCTGGTGGCAGTGGCCGTGGCGGAGTACATGTGCTCGCTCCACGGGCTGGTTGCCACTTCGCCCCTCGTGTGAGGAGAACGGAAGCTCACGGCCCTCCCGCCACGCCGCGTCCAGGTACTCTTCGAGCATGGTTGCACGCTCGGCCAGCGCGTCTGCGTCGGGCCCCGGGAGCAAGGCCGGGATCTCGTCCCGAAGCGTGTACAGGCACGACGGTTCGAGCCCGACGACCGGGATGTCCCGGCGGGCCAGGGCGGTTGCCGCCGCCACCATCCGATGGGCTTCCTCGATGGCCTCGTCGACCATCCCGGCGCTCAGGTACGTGCGCCCGCAACAGAGCGGGCGCTCGCCCTCGCCGGCGCGGAGGGGGACGACGTGCGCGCCTGAGGCTTCGAGGAGCCGCTTCGCGGCCCGCGGAATCTCCGGCTCGAACCACCGGGAGAAGGTGTCCACGAAGAGTGCGACGGTCGGTTCGTGCGCGTCGCTCGATGTTCCCGGTCCCAGCTCCTCGTCACGCCACGGCTTGGCCGCCCAACGGGGGAGCGCGCGCTTCGAGGCGAGGCCGAGAAGGCGACGCCCGGGAAGGCCCGCGGCCACGTTCAGGAGCGGCGACAGTGGCGCCACCCTGGGCGCCAGCCGTGGCAGGCCACCCAGGATCCGCTCTCGGAGCGGCACACCCGTGTCGAGGTTTCGGTGGTGCTGCCACTCGATCTTCATTCGCGCCATGTCGACGCCGGTCGGACACTCTCGTGCGCAGCCCTTGCACCCGATGCACAGGGACATCGCCTCGACCATCTCCGGTGAATTCAGGCCGTCTTCGCCCAGTTGACCGGTCATCGCGAGTCGGAGTGCGTTTGCGCGGCCTCGCGTCGAGTGTCGTTCCTCTCGGGTCGCCCGAAACGATGGACACATCACGCCCGGGTCCGTCTTCCGGCATGCCCCGTTGTTGTTGCATCGTTCGGTTGCGCCCAGCAGACCCCCCGTCGAGGTCCAGTCGAGTACGACGGGGAGGGCCGTCGCAGCCCGGCTCTCGTCGTATTCGGGATGGAAGCGGAA
>CAZBHZ010000067.1:0-6161 GCA_964492085.1 uncultured Gemmatimonadaceae bacterium
GTCGCACCCGAGCCGAACGCGTTACCCGTCCCGCCCAGAACCTCCAGCGTACCGCTCACCTCGACGGCTCCCTGAACGGCACTGTTGACCACCTCGGCCGACGCACCGGCCGCAACGGTCAGCGGTGACGACATCGTGAGTTGACGCAGCGAGAGTAGACCGGTTCCAGAGAGCGCGTAGGCCGCAAGATCGGGATCGGTAGGATCGGTCGGGCCCTGCACGCGCTGTGGTGCCGCTGTAGGGAGATCGGGTAGCCCGAGATCGACAGGCCCGCCGATCATCGTCACGGACTGGGTTCCCTGAATCTCCAAGGTCCCATCGGCAGAGGCGAAACCATTTCCGGAGCCGGACAGTGAGAAGACCGCGTCACCGGCGGTCGCCAGGACTGAGCCGGTGTTCAGGAACCCATCTGCACCGCTGAGGCTCAGGCTTCCCCCAGTCAGGATGTCAAACGTCCCGGAGTTGGCGTGATCACCGCCCTGCGAGGTCAGTGTGAACGGACCCTCGATCGACACGAGGCCCGAGTTGTCGACCAGACCGGATATCTGACTCGCCCCGGCTCCGGCCGGGATGGATACGACACCTCCCGAAAGATTCGTCAGCGGCCCCCCGCTCAGTAGCAGGCCGCCCCCACCCCCTGACGAAGTGCCGAGGGTCAAGACGCCGGCGTTGCTGGTCGCGCCCTGAACCTCCAGTCCTGCGGTGCCCCCGAGGGCATCCCCGACGGAGATGGAGGCGCCCGATGCGTTAGCCAAATCTCCCTGCACGACGACCGTGCCGCCTGTCACATCCATCTGTCCGCCCACCGTCACCGGTCCACCGACCGCCGCGCCGGACAGGGACAGGGTGGCTCCGGATTCAACGGACACACCGCCGGGCACAGCCAGAGCTACACCAGTCGCGTTCAGGTCCACGACTCCGGTTCCACCCCCCAGCGTCATTGCAGCGATCGACACGTTGACGTCCGCCGTGATGCTCACATCCGCGTCCGGAGCGACCACCACGGTGTCCGATGGCCCGGGGAGCGATCCCCCCCAGTTCGTGGGGTCGGACCACGATCCTGCCCCTGCCAGCTGCCACGCGACGATCCCACCCTCGTTCACGACCACGTCGACCGTGGCTGTCGCCTCGTCCGCGCTGACGGTGATCTGTGCGGTTCCCGCGGCTCGTCCGATCATCCGACCCGCTGGACTCACGAGCGCGACTAGCGAGTCCGAACTCGCCCACGTCAACGTGCGCCCCGTGAGCGTATCCCTCTGCGCGCTGAGAGAGACGGCCGCGAGCGATATCGTGTCCCCTGCCGCGAGCGTGATGGACGCGGGATCGACGACAATCGTCGACACCGGGGGGAATACGCGCGCCTGGATCGAATCCACGGAGGACTCGTAGCTGTAGACAAGGACGGTTGAACCGAGTGTGAGTCCTGTAGCCAGTCCATCGGGCGTCACTGAAATCACGGTCGAGTCCCGCGACAGCCACGTGGGTGTAAAACCGGAGATGGTGTCCTGCGTCGCAAAGAGGACGTAGCCGGTGAGCTGCTGAGACTCCCCGCGTGCGACGAACTCCAGCTCGGAGCGATCGGCGGCAACCCCCGCCGCGATCGGTACGATTTCGACCTCGACCCGCGTTGGTTCGGCCGGCAGGATTTCTACGTCGGCACTCCCCTCGAAGAGCGGGACCGGGCCCTCGCGCAGACTGGCACCGATGTTCAGGGAGTCGATGCGCTCCCTCGCCTCCAGCCGCAGCGGGACTCGGATCGACCCATCGTCCGTGACCGAGACCACCACCACCGTGTCTCGCGATACGCCATCCGGGCGGGTGAAGCGGAGGCCGACCCGATTCACCTTTTGGAACGCCGACGCATTCCCTCCGACGACGGCGAACGAGACCGCCATCTCACCCTCGGCCACCCCGACGACGTCGGTGAGAAGAGAATCACATGCGGCCAGGGCAAGGCTTACGAGTGCTCCCATCACGAAGAACCTGCGACGATTCGTCATCACTAACGCTTCTCCACGACCAGCATGACGTTGACCCCCCAACCCTGAACGCCGGTGGTCAACCCGTCCGTTACGATGACGTTTCCGTGGCGGTATGCTCCCTCCGTCACGAGGAGCCACTGGGTCCCCGTGGGCCTCCCCGCGATCCGGAGCTCGAGCGAGCCACTCCCGGCGTACAGCCATCCCTGACTCTGCTCGTCCTCGGCGAGGAACACCCGAGCCTCAACGCCAGGTGAGAAGGCCGCCCGTCGACCGAGCGAAAATCTCAAGCTTCCGCCGACCATGCCCAGCTGCTGAGCCGGTTGGGTCTGGACCTGAGATGTCGACTCCGTACCCACGGGCGCGCCCTGTTGCCGCAGGTAGGCGATACCGTATAGCAGACCGCTGTGGGAGCGGCCCAGCGGGAACCCGTAGGACAACTGGGCATCGAAGCGGCCGCCAGCCCGAAAGATCTCGAGCCCGCCGGATTCATCGCCCGAGTACTCCGTGTACCCGACGACCGCGCCCAGAGACGCTGCGTCACCGACGTCTCGATCGAGAGCGAACCGCGCACTGAGCTGATCTCCGGGACGGTACCCCACGATGAACTCCTGCAGCGGATCGTACGGTTGAGCGGCACGGTACGAACCCACCAGGGCAACGCCCCACGAGCCGAGTTGTCTGAGGAACTGCATCTCGCCGCCCAACGATGTTCCGCTTCCCCACGACTTCACGGGGAAGGGCAGCAGCTCAGTCGCCACCACCCCACCGATCAGGGCTTCGTCGAGCGTGAGCGCATAACGACCGGACGCTACGTTCGCTACGGCGGAGATCGCGAAATCATCACCGAAGGGCATAAGAGAGAGGATGACTTCCGTATCGGTCACACCCTCAAGAACCACCGTGCTCCCGTCCCCGCCTTCTGCGATCCCGCGGGCGTATGCCGTCCGGGCTGAGATCGATGCCCATGGCCCCAGACCGAAGCCCAGGGTCACGGGGGTCGCGGCCACGGAGATATTGGACAGGCCGGCGATATCGGGCTTCTCAAACGAGTACGTGTCGATCTGATGGCCGATAAGTACCGATTGACCACGAAGCGGATGACCCTCTGCGGCCACGGCCATCATGAGCGTGAGGAGCAGCATCGCACGCCGTGGGCCCACGGTAGCCGGCTGTTCGGTAGATGGCGTCAGGGGGCTCACTGGAAGACCCCTCCCGGCGGACGGAACGTCAACTCGAGAAGAATGACCTGCCCCACCCGGTCCAACCCCAATGCCTCCGCGACCGTCGCCCGATCCTCGGGCTTCAGGCGCCGGAGAATCCTGCGACGCATCACCGTGGGAGCCGATCGGATCAGTCGTACGGCTTCCCGGCGACTGCGGACCTGACGCGCCAACGAGGGCATGCTGCGCAAAGTAGCCACCGCAGCAGGGCGACTCCTCACTCGAGCCTCTGTCAACGACGTTTCGACCTTCGAAAAGCCCGGATCGATATCGACCGCTGCCTCGAAATCCTGCACCGCCGCCTCGAAGTCCCCGCGGTCCATCGCTGCCAAGCCGCGACCGAAGGCGAGAAGCGCATCCAGACTCTCCGTCTGCCGTTCGCTGATCCGTTCGCGCTCGGCAGCGGTCAACTCAACCCCCAGTTCTTCGATGATCCCGAACACCATGCGTTTTTCGGCCTCCATCAGACGCTCCAGCGTGTCCGAGACGTCGACCGACGCCTCCGCGGCGTCTGGTGCATCCACGGTCTCGACCACGGCGGCATCGATCCCGACGAGGGCGCCGGGCTCCACGCGGAGGACACCCTGGACGATCCGCGACGCGCCGAGAATCCGGCCGCTCCGCGCCGCCGTGGACGATTCGGTGCGACCACTTTCTGCCAGACCGAGTTCGTCGACGAGCGCCTGCATCGAGGCGCGTTCGACCACCTGGAGGCGGTCGATCAGGGCCAGGTCGGTGATAACCATGTCCGTTACGGCCAGCGCAAGAGGAGCCCAGACCGAGTCGATACCCTCGAATGCCAGCGGGAACACACCTACGGAGCTCGCATCGGGCTCCTGATCGGCGAATTCCTCCTCGGCGCTGATCGCCCGACGTACGTCTGCTCGAATCGCCTCGGCTCGAACCCTCGCCAGCCTCACCTCGACCGCGGAGCGAACCGCGGGAAACGGCTCGCGTTCCAATCCCGCCTGATAGAAGGCAGCCGCATTGGAGGGAGACCCCCTATCTTCCGCCAGCAGCCCGGCCGTAATGAACGCGGCTGACTCGTTCGGAAACGCGTCCATCAATTCGGCTACGAGGGATTCAGCCTCGGCGCTACGGCCGGCAGCGGAGTAGGCGAGGGCCAGGCTCGCACCCGCCTCAAGGTCCTCGGCGTCCCCCGCCCATTCGGCCTCGAGACCCGGAATGGCTTCAGGGGCGGGTGGAGCGGGCAGACTCGGTGGGGCACTGCATCCGCCCAACGCCCACGCGAGCACGGCAGTCGCCCGTCGAATCGGGCGCGGAACGTGAACACCTCGTGAGAACAACCGTGGACGAACACTGAACATTCGGCCGATGAGGTTTGGGGGGCTTTGACCGGGTGGGATCCTTAAGCAGTGAAAAGATCGGTCGTGTGCGGGCCGAGCAAGTGCTCGGGGCCACGCGGTTCGGGCGCGCGACCGAACATCCGCTGTCGAGTACCACGACGTTGCCTAAGCGCGGTGATTCGGAACCTGATGAACGTATGCAGAAACGTCATGAGAGCTCGGCTACGAAAGGGGGCAGTGGTCACCGATCCCGGCGATGGCCGATTGGGTCAGTTGCGGCCTGCGTAAGGCCCGGGGTGCCCTGTCCGTCCCTCGTAACGGCTGACGCCGATAGAATCGGCTGAGATCGCGGGATGTCCGACCTGCCGGGCGCACGTTCAGCCGATCGCAGAACGAGAATGTCAGGGCTCGTCATCCTTGGGGGTGACGAGCCCTCTTTCGCTTCGGTCCAGCGGGGTAATCTGCTGGACGCCCCCAGCTGGCCTCTCGGGTAACACACGACAGGAACAGGCCGCTTTCACCCACGCAGGCAGAAGAACGGCACGCTCGCTGGCGGGGTCGAGGGTACGGCCTCAGAATTCCGACTTGTTCGATCGCTCTGAGTGTCAAAAGCCCGACGATGTCTCTCCTCCAGCCGGGCTCGCTCGCCTCAGTGTAAGTCCGCCGAGAGCAGGGCTCAGCTCCGATACTGCGCGAGTCGCGACGTTTCTAGCTTCCCCCGTGCTGCCACGGCGCGCGCAGGGGCTCCCCGGCCATGACCCCGGTCGCCTCTCCGTCCCGGATCGCGAACGCACCGTTTACCAGAACATGGACGACGCCTTCCGAGAAGTGATGGGGATCCATCATCGTCGAGCGGTCCCGGTAGGCTTCGAGATCGATCACTGCGACATCGGCGACACGCCCCACCTCGACGTATCCACGGTCGGACAGCCCGAAGAAGTCGGCCGCGAGGCCACTGAAGCTCCGGATCGCGAAGGGAATCCCGATATCATTCCCCTCCACCGCGAAGAGGCGAAGCTTTCGAGGAAAGGCACCATAGACGCGAGGGTGCGCCACGACCTGTCCTTCCGAGGGTGTGCGACCGTCGGTGCACGTCATCATCCACGGCATGCGGGCGAGATAACGGGTGTTTTCGATGTCGTAGAGATCCAGGTTCATCACCGACGCGTTGCCGTTCTCCGCGATGATCCGCTGCACCGCGTCCGGGACACTGAGCTCCCACTCGGACGCGCGCTGAGCGAGCGTGCGACCGTTCAGTACGGGGTCATCGTCCACGATCATGATCTTTTCCGCCCCACCCCGCATCGCGAGCGACTCCACGATCTGGGTCCGGAGCATCGGAGCCGTGTCGGGGTGCTCGAACCGGGCGAGAACCGCCTGCGTGCCGCCCCCTGAAGCCCAGCGAGGCAGGGCGTACGAGCGGAGGTTGGATTGTGTCGCCGTATACGGGTGATGCGCAGCCCACACCTCGATGCCGCGAGCTCGGGCGTCCTCGATCATGCGCGCTCCGACCGCTGCCCGTCCGTAGTTCGTTGCACCCTGAGGGTTGAAGTGGGAAAAGATGACACGAAGTCCGGACTCTTCTCCGATCCGGATCCCCTCGGCGACCGAAGCGTCGTAGCCCACGCCCTGAAACGTGGCGCCCAGATCCC
>CAZBHZ010000068.1:0-5801 GCA_964492085.1 uncultured Gemmatimonadaceae bacterium
CGAGCCGCGTCCGAGATGTTGCCTCTCGCGTCTCGAACGAGCTGAGTCAGGTACTCGACCTCGAACCGCGAAAGCACCTGGTCGCGAGCCGTGTGGTAGTCCGTGGCACCTGGACTCGGCATGTGAGCCGGACCCGGCGTCAGTTGATCGGGTTCGTCGACGAACGTCAGGTCGGTGGCCAGGATCGCGCTATCGGCCTCCGCCATCACGACTGCGTGCTCAACCACATTGCGGAGCTCGCGGACATTCCCCGGCCACGGCGCCTGACTCAGGCGAGTGAGGGCGCAGTCGCTGAACCGGGCGGGGGGGTCCGAGCGCCCTCGATGCTGGTGCCAGAACTCTTGCAAGAAGGCCGTGGCGAGGACTGGAATATCTTCCGGGCGTTCCCGCAGCGGCGGGATGTGAATCGGAACCACTCGCAGCCTGTAGTGCAGATCCTTGCGAAGATCTCCGTTCTGAATGGATTCGAACGGATTCTTGTTCGTCGCGGCGATGAACCGGACATCGACGGTCGCGTCGGTCTTCGTAGAGCCGACTCGGCGGACGATTCCATCCTGCAGCACCCTCAGCAGCTTGGCCTGGGTGGGTAGTGGGAGCTCGGTCAGCTCGTCGAGGAACAGTGAACTGCCGTCCGCGACCTCCAGGAGCCCCTCCTTGCTCCGCACGGCGCCCGTGAATGCACCCTCCACGTGCCCGAACATTTCCGATTCAAGCAAGGCCTCCGGTATGGCCGCGCAGTTGACCGCGACGAGGTCGTTATGACTTCTGCGGCTCCGTTCGTGGATGTACTGAGCGATGACTTCCTTACCGGTTCCGCTCTCCCCGGTGATGAAGACGGACGCGTCGGTGGGTGCAACCCGGTTGGCCAGATCGATTACCGCTCGAAGGGCTTCACTGTCGCCGAGGATCCTTTCGCCCTGCACAGCCGGAGGGGACGCTTGACGCTTACCCCCATCCTTGTGCGTTCGGCGGCGCCCCAAGACCACATGCGCCGCTCGCCCGACGAGGATCTCGAAGTGCGTAGCCGAAAACGGCTTCGGCAGGTAATCCCATGCGCCCGCGCTGAGCGCCGCCACGCTCGACTCGACGGAAGGCTTCTCGGTCATGACGATGACGATCCCGTCGGGGCTCGTCTGCCGCACCGCCTCGAGTATGTCCAGTCCCGAGATTCGGGGGAGGAAGAGGTCGACGAGGACGATGTCGAACGTGCGGTTGCGCACCAGGCGGAGGGCATCATCCCCGCGTGCGCACACGGTCGGTTCAAATCCCGACGCTCGAAGCAGCGATGCACAGCTGTCCCGAAGGGTCTGCTCGTCGTCTACGACCAGGACCCGAACCGGCTCATGCCCCGACGACGGGGCTACCGAGGGCGATGCGGTCGAGCGGTTTTCGGTCGTCGGCGCAGTCATCAGCTGGAAGGTGTTGTATGCGTACCACGTTGTGTCGCACAGCATGCAATGCTGAAACGTTGCTGAATCATGGGGCTCATGCAGCAGACGAACAAGCTCGGGGCCCAGTAGTCGAGCTGAGGTGCTGGGTCGACGCCATACTCGCTGTCGGTGCTGCTGGTGGGTGTGCAACAGGGTGTCGCGTGCACGCGTCTTTGGTGCTGGTCGCAACTGGCCCCGTGGATGTACCTTAGTACTCCCGCCATTCCCAACCAGATCACGTCCCTTCATGCAAGACGATCGAGACGACAGTTTGATCCACCCGCCTGCGGTATCGGCGGGGTCTTCGTCCGACCTCCCGAGCGAGGTCCCTCAAGGGGCGGTTCCTACGGCCTATCACGAAGAGGCGTACTTTCCGACACTCGAGCCCGAGGAGCCCGGTCTCGACCTGCGGCGCTACCTCCTCGCGCTCATTCGGTACAAGTGGCTCATTGTACTCGCCTTCTTGGTCGGGCTTGGCGGCGCCTATTTGGCCTGGACGAGGACCGCCGTCGCGTACACCGCCGAGGGGAACCTCTGGATCGAACAGTCGACTCGGCAGGGCGCTGGAGATGTGACGCCGATCCGAGCAAGCAGCCTGCTGGAAAGCAATGCGTGGATCGAGTTACTCCGGTCCTATCAGGTGTTGGACACGGTCGCGATCGAGGAGCGCCTCTTTCTACAGGTTCCGGAGCAATATGCTCCCGCGTTCGAGCGGTTCGACCTGGACTTGAATGAAGGCTTCCTTCCCGGTGGTTACCGGCTGCGCGTCGGTGCGTCCGGAGACGACTTCACCCTGACGACGGCGGAGGGGGCGCTCATCCAGCAGGGGGCCTTCGGCACTCCGATTGGGGTCAACATCGGTTTCATTTGGGCTCCGGCGCGAGGGTCATTTCTCCCTGAGAGTGTGGTCGAGTTTTCCGTGTTGACTGCGCGGGATGCGGCTCAGGGGCTGTCGGAGGAACTCGTCACGAGAATGGATCGTGCCGGGAATTTCCTGAACCTCAGTCTCTCCGGTGGCGATCCTCAGAAGATCGCCTCGATCCTCAACTCCCTCATGCGGCGCCACGTGGATGTCGCTGCGGACATCAAGCGCCGACAGCTGGACGAGACGCTGATCATCCTCGAGGAGCAGCTCGAGCTGATGGAAGCCGAGATGGCTCAGTCGGAACAGGACCTGGAAGAGTTTCGGGTCACGACGATCAGTCTGCCATCGGATCAGTCGACGCCGATCGCCCCGGGTTTGGAGATCACCCGCGACCCGGTTTTTGGCAATTATTTCGAAATGAAGGTGCAGGTCGAGCAGCTCCGCAGAGATCGGGCTCGACTCGAAGGGGCGGCTCAGTCCTTTGCGGCCGAGGGTGCCGTCAGAATCGAGGCACTCGAGGTGATCCCGGCCGCGGCTGGTTCCTCCGAGCTCCGTGTCATTCTTGATGAGCTCGTGCAGGCCCGTTCGCAGCTACGGGTTCTTCGGCAGCGCTACGCCGACGACTATGTCCCGATTCAGGATCTCCTGGCTCAGATCGACAATATCGAGACCGATGCGGTGCCGCGTGTCGTCAACGGCATCGTGAACGACCTCGCGGCCCGAGAGGCCGAAATGCAGGGGTACGTCGATGCTGCCGCCGCCGAGCTTCAGGCGATTCCACCTCGGACGATCGAAGAACGTCGGTTGGAGAGGCGCGTGGCTACGACGGAGAATCTCTACAACGAGATACGCGGGCGAGTCGAGGCTGCGCGCCTGGCAGCCGCGAGCTCCATCCCGGACGTTCGGATTCTCGACGAGGCGGCGGTGCCTCAACGGCCCTCGGACGATCAGAGGCTTCCTTTGTCCGCGGCAATTCTGTTGGGGTGCCTCGGCCTTGCGGCGGGGGGCGCGATCCTGCTGGACCGTATGGACGCCCGCTTCCGCTATGCGGCCGACGTGGGTCGTGATATCGGGCTGGATATCCTTGGAAGTATCCCCCGGATCGAGTCGTCCAAGGGGAGGAAAGGGGTCATCAATGCGGCGCAGGCTCTCGAGGCTTTTCGGGAGCTCCGTATCCACGTTGGGTTTGCGTACGGCTCAGCCGGCCCGATCACACTTGCGATCACCAGTCCCTCCGCAGGCGAGGGGAAATCTCTGATCTCCTCGAACCTGGCGGTGGCGTTTTCCGAAGTGGGCCGACGCACCTTGCTCATCGACGCAGATACGAGGCGAGGCGATGCGCACCGACTTCTGGGGCGTGAACGTGCCCCCGGGTTGATCGACTACCTGCGTGAGCGCATCGGTGACGACATCATCCAGGCCACCGACCATCCGAACCTCGACTTCATCGGTTCAGGTTCGAGAGGGGTGTCCACCCCGGAGCTGCTGGCCTCTCCGCGCATGGCCTATTTCATGGGCACACTGAAGCGCTCGTACGATGTCATCATCGTCGATTGTCCGCCTCTCGCGTCGGGTGGAGATCCGTTGATTCTGGGGTCGCTGACCGGGCATCTTGCCGTGGTGATCCGCACGGGCACGACGGAGCGGGCTCTCGCCCAGGCGAAACTGGATCAACTGGCGCGCCTCCCGATCAGGATTCTAGGCGCCATCCTCAACGATGTCTCCGCGGCGGACAGCTATCACTCGTACTACGCGCACTATTTGCCCAGCTACGAGCCAGTGCCGGAAGAAGGAGACACGGACGTCAGAAACTTGCTGGCTCCGGACTCGTCCGAAGAAGACGTCCCCGACGACGAGGGATCCGAGCAGGATCAGATCATCGGATAGGGTGCCCTCGGACCGGGGTGCTCAGGCGTCGTACGCCCGGACCCTGAAGCTTCCGTCATCCTGCTGCGCACGCCGCAGGGCCATCGTGGCACGCAGCAGCATGTCCTCGGGTGAGGTCTCGGCTGGACTCGAAACGGAGTAGAAGCCGGCTCGGACGGAGGCGGTGAGATCGGCAAGCGCTTCGGAGCCGCGTGCCTCGGACGCGAGCTCTTCGAGGATGCGATCGGCCAGTCGGACTGCACCGTCCGAGTTCGTTCCGGGCGCAACCACGACGAACTCCCCGTCGCTCAAGAAACCCAACGTGTCGGACGTTCGAGTGACGGCCTGAAGAGCCGCACTGACACGCTCCGTGAACTGACCCTCGTCGCCCCCGAGCGTGTCCGCCTCGTCTTGGGAGGGCCACCCCAGCGCGACGCAGGCAAGCGGTCGACCTGCCCGCGCGGAGTCTGCGTTCAACTCCTTCGCTCGCTTCAACACGCCCCGCACATTGTAGAAGCCGGTCGCGGGGTCGGTCAGTCCCTGGTCCCGGACCCGATCAATTTCCTGCTTCGCTCGCACGAAGGTGTCGAGCTTCAAGATGAGTTCGGTGGCGTCCAGAGGTTGGTCAAGGATGTCCCATGCCCCCGCACCCAATGCCTCGAGCCGCTCCGCCTTCCCCAGGGTCGTCCCCGCGGTCAGAAGGATCGGAGTCGTGGCTCGTACCGTCGCTTCTCGCGTCAACCGTCTGATGAGATCGACCCCATCGAAATCCGGCAAACTCTGTGCGACCAGGATTGCGTCGGGGCTGACCTTCGTCGTCAGGTCCAGTGCCTGGTGCCCCGTCGATGCCTTGAGGATCACATGCCCTTTCGGCCGAAGCACACTCTCGAGCGAGCGGACGCTCGTCTCCTGGTGGTCGATGATCAGGAGCAATGGATTTAGATCCCGGTTCGTTTGCATGGGAGGGGTGCGTTGGAGACGGGTCCCTTCAAGTTGAGCAAGAAGCGTGCACAATTTCAAGCTTCCTTTTTCTCGCTTCGTCCGTGCCTCAGCGGGTGAGGCTGTGTGGCGCCAGCGACAGAGGTGTCGGGGACCTGCTACAGTGGGTGCCCCGCTGTACCGGTCGGATCGGCTCGAATATGTTCACGACATGAAATTCTCACGGTTATTGATCGTCCTGTCGCTGGGGTGCCTCCTCGGCCCGTCTACTTCATCGCTCGCCGCGCAATCGCTCCCGACTCCGACAACGGGAAATTCGATTCGGAGCCGAGCCGATCTCGAGGCGCTGGTCCGCCAATACGAAGACCTTCTGGCCTCGACCGCGTACTCGGATGAGTTGAAGGATGATGCCCGGAGTCGGATCGAGCAGATTCGGGAGCGCCTCGAAGTCGGCGATTTTCGTCTTGGGGATGCGGTCGTCCTCAGCGTGGACGGAGAGCCGAATCTGCCCGACACGGTCGCAGTTCAGTCGAGTCCCGACGGACCGATGATCGCGCTTCCCATGTTCGGTGAAATTCCGTTGCAGGGGGTTCTTCGGTCCGAGCTGGAAGGCCGGATTACCGAGGCGCTCTCTCGATATATCCGGACGCCCGTTGTGAGGGCTCAGGGGCTGATGCGGCTGTCCGTTCAGGGTGCCGTCG
>CAZBHZ010000069.1:0-5799 GCA_964492085.1 uncultured Gemmatimonadaceae bacterium
CCATGGTGCACCCGCGAAGGCAGCAGCCGGAGCGTCATGTGCCCGGCGAGGTCACGTTCGTCGATGGACGTCTCGCAAATGTTCCCGCATGTCGCGGCCAGGATCACTTGATATGATCTACGCCCTGAGGTTGGCGCGGATGATGCTCGACACGAAAGAAGCTCAAGTTTAAAAAGATTAGGGTTGATGTCCTTTGGCGGAATTCAATACCCTGTCGCGTTTTGAGCGGAAGGATCCTCCCGACAATGAACGTTCATCCCGTCTTCGACAGCCTCCCACTGCCAGCGATGGTGATCGAGCCCGATCGCACCCTTCGATCATTCAATCGTCAGATGCTCGCTCACGTCGGGAGGCACGGCGGTGAGGAGCTGCTTCGTGGCACGGTTGGGGGGACCTCTTGGATCTCGCTCAGTGCGCTGCTCACGCTGAACAGCTTTCAGCGTACCTGGATGAGGTATTCGTAACGGACGGAGTGGTCACGACTGATTGGCTCGCACAGGATGAAGGTCCGGGCTCATTCAGCGCTCGCTATTCGGGAACTCGGATCCTCGAAGGCGAGATCGTGGCGGGCGCGGTGATCGTTTGCGAGGACATTTCGGGGGAGGTCGAATCCCGGCGCCGGGAACAACAGGCAACGTTCCTTCGCGAGGCTGTGTGCGAGCAGCTCCGTGACGTGGTTTTGATCACAGACTTCGAGGGCACCATCCTGTCATGCAATGCCGCCGCACGCGAAACATTCGGGTATTCCGCCGACGATATGGTCGGTCAACCGTTGTCCTGCCTGTCCACAGCCGCCGAGTTGCAGGGGGCTGGATTCGAGATGCTACTACAAGAGGGCAGTGCCACACCGACGAAGCTCGATCTGAAAAGCCCACGGGGCGGCACTGACTTGGAAATGCATGCAGACCTCACGGTCGTCGAGTGGGGGTCAGAGCGTTATGCATGCGTCGTAGGGCGTGACTTGACGGAGTTTCTCAGGGAAGAGCGACTCGAGGCGCTCTCTCTCCTTGCGGGCGGCCTTGCCCACGACTTCAACAACATCCTCATGCACATCCGAGGTAGCTTGTCCCTGGCTTCACACAAGGTCGGTCCTACGGGTGAAGTTGCGGGGCTTCTGCGTCAAGCGAAGGAGGCGTTGGGGCGAGCAACCGGGCTGACGGGCCAACTCCTGACCTTCGCCAAGGGCGGAGCACCGATGAAGCAACCGGTACAACTCGAGGACCTCCTTCGCACCGAGGTGAGATTCGCTTCAGCAGGTAGCCGGACACGAATCGACTTCGACGTCGAGGATGGCCTGTGGATGGTGAGTGCCGATCCCGGCCAACTGCGGCAAATGACGATCAACCTGGCGCTGAACGCAATTCAGGCCATGGACGGATCGGGTTCCATCGAGATCGCGCTGGAAAATGTGCAGTTCACGGATGAAGACACCTCAGAGTTGCCGCCCGGGAGGTATGTGAAGATACGGTTCGCCGACTCCGGACCGGGTATTCCTGCCGAGGACATCGGCCGGATCTTCAAGCCTTACTTCAGCACGAAACTGAGCAGCGGACTGGGCCTGACGGGCGTGCGCTCGATCGTCAGGCGTCACGGTGGCCGGGTCGTCGCCGATTCCCCTCCGCAGTCCGGAGCGTGCTTCACGATCTGGTTACCGGTCGAAGCTGAGGAGACGGCCTCTTCGGATGTGAAGATGGATCTCCCGAACGGCCCGTTGAGCATCCCGGCTACATCATCTCTGCGCGTCTTGGTCATGGACGACGACGCCAGGGTGAGAACGCTGATGGAGGAGATGCTACAAGCGTTGAACCACGACGTTGAGGTGGCTGGTGATGGAGAAGAGGCTCTGGAGTTGCACCGGGCTGCGCTGGATTCAGACAGACCCTTCGACGTGGCCCTGCTCGATGTGACGAACAGGTTAGGCATGAACGGACTCGATGCCGGCCTGGCCCTGCTGGAAGTGCAGCCGAGCCTGCCGATCCTGCTCATGAGCGGGTACAACCAGGAAGCTGTTGCGGCCAGCCATCATATGTCCCAATTCGCGGGCTACCTGGCCAAGCCGTTCGGCCTGAGGGACGTGCGTGCTGCATTGAAGTCCCTGCAGAGCCCGCTCGATCCGACGCTGATTCAGTGATCTCGGCTGCGTGGCCAGCTGTCTAGCCAGACCGCCCGAGTTCGAACGCCGTAGTTAGCTGGTATGAGCCGCGTTCGGGTTGGGTGCGGCGGCAATGACCTGGGCCGATGCCTCGTCGGCGAACTTCTCGAAGTTGGCCACAAACATCGAGGCAAGTTTATGCGCCGTTGCGTCGTACGCGTCGGTATCACTCCACGAATTGCGGGGATTCAGAAGTCCAGTCGGCACCCCGGGCACCGCGGTCGGCATCGCGAGGCCGAACACGATATCGTGGTCGTACTCCGCGTTGCGCAACGAGCCGCTCAGGATCGCGTCGATGATGGACCGGGTATGCTTCAGCGCGAAGCGTTCACCGGTCCCGTACGCGCCGCCGGTCCAGCCCGTGTTCACGAGCCATACGTCGACGTCGTGTTCGCGGATCTTCTCAGCGAGGAGCTCTGCGTAGACGGTCGGATGCAGGCTGAGGAACGCCGCTCCGTAGCATGCGGAAAAGTCGGGAATCGGCTCGGTCACACCGATCTCGGTCCCCGCCACCTTCGCGGTGTACCCGCTGATGAACTGGTACATGGCCTGCTCGGGCGTCAGCTTACTCACGGGCGGCAGGACGCCGAAGGCATCGCACGTCAGGAAGACGATGTTCTTCGGGTGCCCGCCTACGCAGGGGATCTTGGCGTTGTCGATGTATTCGATCGGGTATGAGCAGCGCGTGTTCTGGGTGATACTGACATCCGAGTAGTCGACCTCGAGCGTCTCGGGGTCGAAGCCGACGTTCTCCAGAATCGAGCCAAACCGAATCGCGTTGTAGATCTCCGGCTCACCCTCCTCGCTCAAGTCGATCGTCTTCGCGTAGCAACCGCCCTCGAAGTTGAAGACGCCTCGATCACTCCACCCGTGCTCGTCGTCGCCGATCAGGCGCCGGTTCGGATCTGCAGAGAGGGTCGTCTTGCCCGTGCCGGACAGACCAAAGAAGAGTGCGACATCTCCGTCGTCGCCTTCGTTCGCAGAGCAGTGCATGCTCAGGATGCCCTGCTTGGGCAGCGTGTAGTTCAGCACACCGAAGATGCCCTTCTTCATCTCTCCAGCGTACTCGGTGCCGAGGATGACCATCTCCCGCGCCTTGAAGTTCACGTTCACGCTGGTCTTCGATCCGACGCCTTCGAGGTCGGGGATCGCCGGCATCTGGCCGGCGTTGAAGATCACCCAGTCGGGGTCTCCGAACTCGTCGAGTTCCGCGGCGGTTGGCCGGATCAGCATGTTGTGCATGAAGAGCGCGTGATACGCCCGCGTGCAAATGATCCGGACCTTGATGCGATGCTCCGGGTCCCAGCCGGCGAAGCCGTCGATCACATAGATGTGGTCACGGCAGTTCAGGTAATTGATCGCCGTCTGCTTGTTGAGCTCGTACGACGCCTCGGGAATCGGTCGGTTGACCTCCCCCCACCAGATATCCGCCTTCGTCGTTTCTTCCTCGACGATCCGCTTGTCCTTGGGAGACCGCCCTGTCTTAGGGGCGGAGAAGGCCATCAGTGCCCCGTTGTTCGCCAGCGTGTAGCGGTCCTGGCCGACAGCCAGAGAGTAGAGCTTGGCTACCGAGGGATTCCGGTGAATGTGGAAGCCGACCAGCGTGTGGTTCGTGGATTCGCCGGTGATGCCGTATTGCGTCAAATCGAAGCTCAAGGGGTAGCGCTCCGCTTCATGTGTTTCGAGAGACTCGTGGTCGTGAAGGAAATCACGATTCGTATGACAGAAACGTGCATGATCCCGCGCTCAGGGGAAGCGGTGGGAGCTTTTTTTCTTTCCGACCCTCATCCGCCGACACGTGTGGGCGAGGACCTGTTCGCCCGGGTGCCGTCTCCGAGCTGCCCGTTCTGGTTCAGCCCCCAGCAGTATTCTGCTCCGGCGGCTGTCCGGGCACATGTTTGCGCCCCGCCGGCGTGGATCTCGGTAAAGCGATGTCCTCCGTCGACTTCGACCGGGCGGGCATGGTTGGCCGTCGTGCCATCCCCAAGTTGCCCACTGAAGTTCTGGCCCCAGCAGAACGCCCGGCCACCGTCGACCAGAGCACACGTGTGGATTGCGCCGGCGGCGAGATGCGTGGGAACGGTGGGCAGGCCGACCACCTCGACCGGCTGACCCTGACTCACGTTGGTGTCATTCCCCAGCTGCCCGAACGAGTTGTCACCCCAGCACAGCACGGAGCCCTGGCTGATGCCACACGTGTGAGCACGTCCGGCGACGATCGTCGAGACCGCACCGCGCACCAGAACCGGCTCGAGGCGATCCAGGGTGCTGCCGTCACCGAGCTGTCCGTTGCTGTTCAGGCCCCAGCAAAACGCGTTGCCGTTCGCGGTCAGGCCGCAGGTGTGGTTCCACCCCGCGCCGATCGTACTGAATACCAGACCGCCTCCGACCGTGCGGGGCACGGTCTGGCTGTTACGCGTTCCGTCGCCGAGCTGACCGCTGAGGTTCTCGCCCCAGCACAGCGGTACGCCACCTCCCGACAGACCGCACGTATGGCTTTCACCCGCGGTAAGCACGGAGAAGCGGAGATCGGTGCGCACGGATGCGGGCTGCCGCTGGTCGGTGCGAGAGCCGTCACCGACCTGGCCACCTTCATTGGCCCCCCAACATTGGGCACGTCCCCCGGCGTCCAGCGCGCAGGTGTGGGCGGCGCCTGCCGTGATCGCCTCGTAGCTGCCACCCGCTCCGCCACTCTGGCCACGCTCGTTGCCGCCCCGGCACGCCAGGGATCCGCTCCCGATCACGCACACGTGACTGCCACCCACCGCGAAGCGCTGCGGTCGCACCGTCACCTCGGTTTCCTCCAGGCTGCCGGGTACGGCCCTGCCGGGCCCTGCGTTCTCGATTGGGGGCGTAGCTGTCGCCGAGATCCGCACCTGCCTCTGGGCGTCGGTGAGGGTGCCGGTAAGCTCCTGAGGCCCCTCGACGACGCCGAGGCGCCAGATTGCGGAGGCTGCGCCGGTCGAGTCGGTTCGTGTCCGCGACGGAGCCGCGATGCCGTCGCCCCGAGTCACATCAAATCGCACCTCCGCGTTCGAAACCGGGTTGCCCTCGTCGTCTACTACGCGTACGACGGCGCGGGTGGGGACCAGTTCTCCGATGGGTGCGCTCTGACCGTTCCCGGACACGATCACGATGTCGGCGGCGAGTCCTGGCCGAGCACTTGCCAGGATGCGAGTCGGCACGATCACCGAACCCGGTACGCTGGCTTCGATGACGGTGAGGCCCGGCTCGAGCGGAAGCTGGATGAAGGTCTCACCTACGCCCTCGACTCCGGTACGGATCTCCTGGTCCTCCAGAACTCCGTTCCCCGATTCGACCCGGAACTGGACCGTCGTGTCCGTCATGGCGATGCCGCCGCGGCCGAGTACGCGTACGCCTACGCGGATTCGTGAGCCCACCCGCCCCTCGAGATCGACGCGAGGGATCGGTACGATCTCTCCCGGGCGAACGGTGGTCGTTGGGACCTCCGGAAGATCCGGCAGCGCCTCGTCCGCGTCGGAGTCTCCGCCGCCGGCGACAAAGAAGGCACCGAACCCGATGATCGACAGCGCGAGCATGCCCAGCACGATCTGCGGTAGCCGAGACGGGCGCTCCTCTTCCGGCTCACCGTACGCATCCAGCTCGTCGAGCGGGATGGGCGCGGT
>CAZBHZ010000070.1:0-5707 GCA_964492085.1 uncultured Gemmatimonadaceae bacterium
CACGCGGGGAGGGTCGTGAGGTCGACCGCAGTACGACGACGCTCGCGGTCGTGCGGCGGTGGGCTCGTGACGGTGGATGGCCCGAAGCGGACCGCCATCTGACGTTCATCGAGTCCTACGAACGCGGTTGGGCATGGTCGGTTCCGCTGGGCGACGATCTCCGTTGCTACACGGTGATGATCGACCAGCGTCAGGAAGACCTGTCGGGGGACGACCTTTCGGCGGTGCTCGACCGAGAACTGGAACGGACCACTCATCTCGGCCGATCTAGGGACGGTGCTCATCCGGTGGGTGAGGCGTGGGCCTGCCCTGCGTCCCTGTACCGGGCGACCCGGTACGCCCGCCCGGGGCTGATCCTGGCCGGGGACGCGGGTTCATTCATCGACCCGCTTTCCTCGTTCGGGGTGAAGAAAGCCCTGTCGTCCGGCTGGCTAGCCGGCATCGTCGCGAACACGGCCCTCATCGATCCGGACATGACCGAGGCGGCGGTGACGTTCTTCGATGCCCGGGAATCCGAGGTGTACCGCCGTTACCGCTCCGCATCGGAGCCCTTCTTCGCGTCGGCCGCGGAGGTCTACGGCACGCCGTACTGGATCGAGCGGGCCCGGGCGGCCCGGGATGCCGGCGACCCGGGCGACGCAGGTGATGCGGGCCGTACCTCTCCGGACTCCGAATCGGGCCTGGACAACCTCGGAGCGGAGGTTCCCGAACGCGACGTCCGGGCCGCCTTCGAGGCCATCCGTTCGCGCGACACGCTGGACGCGATCCGCGGCTCGTCGCTTCGGATGCTCGAGGGACCCGGAGTCGCGGGATATCGGATCGTCATGGAGCAACGGTTGGCCACCGATCGGTGGCCGACAGGCCTGCGATACGTGCGGGGGGTCGACCTCCTCCGTCTCGTCGAGATGGCGACCTCGCATCAGAGCGTCCCGGATGGATGGACCGCCTACAACGGGGCCGGTCCCGCCGTGACGCTGCCGGATTACCTGACGGCGTTGTCGACGGCCTTTGCCGGGGGCCTGCTCGAGCATGGCGAACAGGCTCGATAACGCGCTCACGGGAAACGCGCCCGGCTCGTTGATTCGGGGAACGGGTCTCGAGGCCGGGGTACCGGTCTCGCAGCCTTGGTGGTAACAACTGGCGAAAGCGGCCCCTGAGCCGCAGAATTCCTCACATCGTGACCCTCAAAACCGCCTGGAGCCGATGGCGTCTTCTGCCCGCTTCCCGCTTTCGATCGCAGGTCTCGCCACCGCAGGCGTTCTGCTCGCATGGAGCCCGGCCCCTCCACCACAGCCCGGCCCCCTGGTGGACGAAGGGTATCCCATCACCAACCAGACGGTGATCGACCGTTGCTCGCGCTGTCACGAGGTCGACGAAGCGGGGCGCATGTCCCGCATCTCCTGGCTGCGGAAGACTCCGGAGGGATGGCAAACGTCGATCCGGCGCATGATGGCGCTCCATGGTGCCCGCCTGAACCAGGCTGATGCGACCGAGATCGTACGCTACCTCTCCAACGAACAGGGTCTGGCCCCCGAGGAGCTGAGACCCGGCGTGTTCGAAATCGAGCGGCGGAGCGACGACCACGACTGGGACGGAGACTCGGACGTCGAGTTCACGTGCATTCAGTGCCATTCCATGGGCCGCGCGATGACCCAGCGCCGCACCAGGGACGAGTGGGGTCTTCTCATCTCCACGCATCGCGCCCTGTACCCTCTCTCCGACTGGCAGGCGTTCCGCTACACGGGTCCGGCCTCCGAGCAGGACGATCCGCGCCATCCGATGGAACGGGCGATCGATTACCTGTCGGATGTCTACTCGCTCGAGACGCCCGAATGGTCGGCGTGGGCAGCGACGAAGCGCCCTGCCCGTCTCGCCGGTACGTGGACGATCTCCGGTCATGAGCCTGGAAAGGGCCCGATCTACGGCACCATGACGGTGACGGCCCATCCAGCGGATCCGGACGTATTCAGCACGACTTCCTCGTACGTCTATGCGGAAACGGGCGAGCAGGTCGAGCGCTCCGGTCGCTCGATGGTGTACACCGGGTATCAGTGGCGCGGCCGCTCGAACCCCGCGGCAGCCGATGAACTCCGAGAAGTCATGTTCGTCGAGCGCGATCAGCAGACGATGTGGGGACGCTGGTTCCGCGGGGACTACGACGAGATCGGACCGGACATCTCCATGACCCGTGTGACTGGCGGCACCATGGTCACCGGGGTGCATCCGCGCGCCATCCGGCGTGGAGGATCCACTGAAGTGACCGTGTATGGTGTCGGCCTCTCGGAAGCCGAAGACCTGGACTTCGGAGCCGGCATCTCCGTCGACGCGGTGCGGAGCTCGGGCGACGGTGCACTCCGGGTCACCCTCCAGGTCGCCGCCG
The DNA here is from genome assembly GCA_964492085.1 of uncultured Gemmatimonadaceae bacterium. Taxonomy (GTDB): domain Bacteria; phylum Gemmatimonadota; class Gemmatimonadetes; order Longimicrobiales; family Gaopeijiaceae; genus UBA2589. The sequence goes on from CAZBHZ010000070.1 coordinate 2,381, forward strand.
ACGCCGACGTCGGGGGCCGTGACCTCTTCACGCACGGCGCCATTTCCGAGGGCGCGGTGATCGTACACGACGGCGTGGATCGAATCGCGGTGACGCCACGGACCGGCATGGCGCGGGCCGGCGGCGCCGCGTTCCCGAAGGGCTATCAGGCCTTCGACGCGTGGGGATACGACGACGGTCCGGACGGGGAGTCGAACACCGAAGACGATCTGGAACTCGGTCGTGTCGACGCGTCGTGGCACATGGAGGAGTACGCCGCGACGTACGGGGACGACGACATCGATTTCGTCGGAGAGATCCGACAGGACGGCATGTTCGTGCCGGCCGCCGACGGTCCGAACCCGGAGCGTTCCGGTCTTCGGAACAACATCGGCGACGTATGGGTCGTGGCGACGTACGAGGCCGGAGACGACGAGATGTCGGCCCGGGCGCACCTCGTCGTGACACCGCCGCTCTACATGCGCTGGGAACCGTGGGCCGAGATCGATACCGGACGCCGTCCGGTCGGAGGTGGGCGATGACTCCGCCCGTCGCAACCGGCACGTCGGACACGGCAGGCGCGGGCAACGTGCTCGCGCTGCGGGATTTCCATCCCTTCGAGGCGTACGGCGCGCGATTCCTCTACATGGTGCCGTCCGCGGGCATCTTCCGGATGGACGATTGCGGGTCGGCCATCCTCGACGAGCTGGCGGGTGGCCCTCTCGACCAGGACGACGTGGTCGAGGCTCTGAACGACCGCTTCGACGTCGACCGCATCCTGGAGACCATCGAAGAGCTGACCGAGATCCGTGCCGTAGGCGGTCCGGACGCACCGAAGGACGAGGCGCCGAATGACCTGCCGCCCGCGGACTTCCCGCTCAACACGATGGTCCTGAACGTCACGAACAAGTGCAACCTCGCGTGCACGTATTGCTACGAATACGGCGAGGACAAGATCGTCGACACGCAGTACGGCAAGCAGCCGAAGTTCATGAGCGAGGACACGGCCGAGGAGAGTGTCGAGTTCCTCCTGAAGCAGGCCGGAGACCAGCCCAAGGCGCACCTCACCTTCTTCGGGGGCGAGACGCTCCTGAACTTCCCGGTCCTGCAGAAGACGGTCGCATACGCCCGGCGTCGCGCCGCGGAAGAGGGCAAGACGATCTCGTTCAGTCTCACGACCAACGCGACACTGCTGCAGCCCGAAATCATCCAGTGGCTCGCCGACAACGACGTCGGCGTCACCGTATCGATCGACGGGCCGAAGCCCGTTCAGGACGGCCTGAGGGTCTTCCACAACGGCCGCGGCACCTACGACGTCGTCCTCCCGAAGATCAAGGAGCTGATCGCGACGCACCGCTCACGCCCGATCGGCGCTCGAGTGACGCTCACGCAGAAGCACCTCAATGTCCTCGAGATCTACCGACACCTGACGGACGAGCTCGGCTTTCGCGAGGTGGGGCTCGCGCCGGTCACGACCCAGGACCATCGTGACTACGCGATCACGCCCGAGTCGAAGGATTCGATGCTCGAGCAGTTCGAGGAGCTCGCGGCGGAATGGCTCGAGCATGCCCTGCGCGACGAACACCACGGCTTCACGAACGTGACCGACACGATCGAGGAGATCCACAAGGGTGTCAGCAAGGCGTACGGATGCGGCGCCGGTCTGGGCCTGCTCGGCGTCGCGACGGATGGCGACGTATCGCTGTGCCATCGCTTCGCTGGCTCTCCCGAGCACACGATCGGCACCGTGACGGACGGAGTGGACCGGGAAAAGCAGGAGAAATTCCTGGTCGACCACCACATCGCCGAAAAGACCGATTGTCACACGTGCTGGGCACGCCCGATCTGCTCGGGCGGCTGCTATCATGAGGCGCACGTGCAGTACGGCGATTCGTCACACGCCAACCTGCATTATTGCACCTGGGTCCGGAGCTGGACCCACACCTGCCTGGAGATCTACGGAGCTCTGGCAGAGAAGAACCCGAGGTTCCTGGAGCGATTCGACGCATGAAGCGACTCAAACCGATCAATCAGAAGGCCGGCCGCATCGAGGCCTACCTCGAACACGAGGCCGCCAAGGCACGTGGAGATCTCGACGTCGTCGGGCTTCGCACCCCGCCGCACGAACAGGATGGTCCCCACTATCCACTCGGCTGCTCGCTGCAGTTCTCGCCGGGGTGGGAGGTCGACAACCGTGGCGGCACGGCGGGCCTCTGCCAGCCGGTCGAACGGGACATCTTCGACTGTCACATCTCCTGCTTCTGGCCTGCGCACGTACCCGACCAGCTGAACCACGCACCGGACTGGACCGGCAAGTGCGCGGCGGCTCAGAAGGACTGGCGCAAGCTCGACCTGATTTTCCCCTAGGATTCTTCCGCTTCATGCGAACGACGACACGGATCGCCATCGCGGCACTCCTCCTCGGCACCACAGCTGTCCCGGTGACGGCTCAGACCGCCACGTGGTACATCTCGACGTACACCGACGAGATGCTCGTCTGGGACGAGGCATCCGAGGAGATCATCGATCGCATCCAGATGAACCGGATCATCCCGAACGGGGTCCAGCTCAACGAGACGAAAACGCGCCTGTACGTCGGCGATGCGTCCGCCGAATTCATTCAGGTGGTCGACGTCGCGTCCCGCTCGGTGATCGACGAGCACTCGCTGTCCGAAGGAAACACGACATTCCGCATTGGTGGCTTCGCTCCCCACCCCTCGGAATCCCGAGCCGTCATCTTCGGGCGTCGACACACGAAGCTCGCCGATCGTTATGTCGTGGAGGGGCCGTTCATCCTCGAGTACGACATGAACGCCAGGGTCGTCACCGATACGATCCCGTGGCCGGATGGCGAAGAGCGGGACCGCGTCAGCTTCCGTTACTCACCGGACGGTGAGACGCTCTACTTCTACACGAACGACATCATCGCCGTCGACTCCGACTCGTACGAGGAGATCGATCGTTGGGAGGTCTCGAACCCCCTCGAGCCGGGGCTCGGTCGTCCGAGCTTCAGCACCAACTCACAGACGTACGACGAGGCGGGTGTGGCGACGAACCTGATGCGCATGCGGGACCCTGTGCACAACCGGACGCTGATGGGAATCGCGAAGGTGCGACTGTCCGAGAAGGAGGTCGACTTCTACACGGTCGGACCGTCCGAGCCCGTGGGCGCATTCGCGATGGCCCCGGGTGGAGAGAAGGCGTACGCACTGTACACCACGATCGAAGCGTACGAGTTCTGGGAGTTCGACCTCGTGGAAGAAGCGGTGACTCGTCGCGTCCCGTTCGCGGGACGGCCTCGCATGGGCCTGGACGTCAGTGCCGACGGCACGAAGCTGTACGTGCACG
>CAZBHZ010000071.1:0-5678 GCA_964492085.1 uncultured Gemmatimonadaceae bacterium
CTGCTCATCGGCGGCTGTATCGTCACGTACATCGGGCTCGGGGAGGTCGGAGGTCTGCGCGCGTTCCTCGACACGAACGCGGACAAGTTGCACATGGTGTTGCCCGCGGACGATCCGGAGTTGCCGTGGACGATCTTCCTGCTCGGGATCTGGATCCCGAACATGTTCTACTGGGGCTTCAACCAATTCATCACACAGCGCACCCTCGGGGCGAAGTCCCTCGCTGCCGGCCAGCGGGGCATCGTCTTCGCCGCGGGACTGAAGCTCATCATCCCGTTCATCGTCGTCTTTCCCGGGATCATCGCCTTCCAGTTGTACGGGTCGGCGATCGGCGACGGGGACCAGGCGTACCCGATGCTGATCCGGGACCTGCTCCCGGCCGGGCTGCGCGGTCTCTTCTTCGCCGCGCTCTTCGGAGCCGTCATGAGCAGCCTCGACTCGATGCTGAACTCTGCGTCGACGCTGTTCACCATGGATATCTACAAGCGGCACATGCGACCCGACGCCGACCCCCATCGGATCGTCCGCGTGGGCCGGATGTCGACCGCGGTGTTCGTGATCGTGGGCTGTCTGCTCGCACCCTTCCCGGGGCAGTTCGAGGGCGTGTACGCGTACATGCAGTTGGTGTGGGGCTTCATCTCACCGGCGATCACGGCCGTCTTCATCTTCGGCCTTTTGATTCCGCGGGCACCCCTGTCCGCGGCAGTCGGTGGACTCCTCGTGGGTCCCGTGACGTACGGCGTCCTGAACTGGCAGCTGCCCGAGGTCGCCTTCCTCAACCACATGGCGTTCACCTTCCTCACGGTGGTCGCCGTCATGACCTTCTTCACGCTGCTTCGGCCCCGTACGGAGCCTGTCGTCTACGAGACGGCCTCGGACATCGATCTGACTCCGAGCCGGGGAGCCCGGTGGGGCGGCGTTTTCGTGGCCCTCACGACGGTGGCGCTGTACGTCGTCTTCTGGTGATCCCGTGCTGATCCTCAGCTGATCGGCCGAGTCGCCGGCCCCCGAATCCACCGTCCCGGCTTCTCACCGGTCATCGCGCCGCCCCGGATGACCGGCACCCCGCTCACGAGCAGGTGCTCGATCCCGACCGAGTATTGATGCGGCTCCGTATACGTCGCCATGTCCTGGATCACGTCGGGGTCGAATACCGCCACGTCCGCGAGCATGCCGACCTCGATCACGCCCAGGTCGTCCTGACCGAGCCAGCGGGCCGGCATCGAGGTCATTTTCATCACGGCCTCCTCGAGTGTGATCACCTCCAGCTCACGGACGTACCGGGCCAGCACGCGGGCAAAGGCACCGTAGCTCCGTGGGTGCGGAAACCCCTCGCCAAAGCCGACGTTGTCCCCGTCCGTCTCGATCATCGCAAGCGGGTGCTGCATGATCCGAATCACATCGGCCTCGTCCATGATGTGATAGATGGCGCTGAAGCCCCCGGCCGCGTGCAGCTCGATGGCCAGGTCGATCCCGGCCTCGATGTCCATCCGGTCGAAGCCACGGTCCTCCGCGTAGTCGGCCAGTGTCTTCCCGTTGTAGTCGGGATCGGAGGGGAGAACTCGGAACTGCACCCTGGCCAGGTCGTCTCCACCCCAGTCGGTGCGCCAGATCGCGCGCATCTCCTCTTCCATGCGGGCGCGCGTCTCGGGATCCGCCACCCGCTCCCGGAACGAGTCGGGCCCTCCGGACAGCGCCCACTGGGGAAACAACACAGACGATCCCGTACTGCCGGCCGTGTAGGGATACAGGTCGTGCACCACCGTCAGCCCTGCGGCGTTGGCAGAATCGATCATGGCGAGCGTCCGCTCGCTCCATCCCCACTGCCCCGCTCCCGCCGCCTTGTGGTGATTGATCTGCGCCGGGATATCGGCCTCGTCGGCAATCCGGATCACCTCCGCGACGGACTCGAGCAAACCGGCCCCTTCTCCCCGCATGTGACTCACATAGATGCCGCCGAACTCACGGGCGACCTTCGCGAGTTCGATGACCTCCTCGGTCTTGGCGTAGTTGGCCGGTACGTAGAGCAGCCCGGTGGACAGCCCCATCGCGCCCTGGCGCATCGACTCCCGAACGAGCTCCTTCATCTCCTCGAGCTCGGCTGGAGTCGGGTCGCGGTTCTCGTTGCCCATGACCTGGCGTCGGGTCCACGTGTGTCCGGCCCACCACACCATGTTCGGGGCCATCTCGAGCGAAGAGGCGAAGTCCTCGAGCGGCCACGGCTGGCCACCTGAATGGAGTGACGATGAAAGCGTGGTGATGCCCTGGCGAAGGAAGTTCTCCGACAGCGGGTAATCGGCGATCGACCGCTGCACGTGCGCGTGGTTGTCGATGAAGCCGGGGGTCACCACCCGGCCGGTCGCGTCGATGACCGTGTGAGCCTCGGCCGGATCGATTCCTTCTCGCGACACGGCGACGATGCGGTCCCCGGTGATCGCAACATCAGCACGAAACCGCTCTGCTCCGGTTCCATCGACGATATCGCCCCCCGTGATGAGAACGTCGTACGGCTGGGCAACCGCCGGATCCGCGAAGCCGATGAACGCTACGGCAGAAGCCACCGACAGGATCGTACGCACCGTGGACTCCCATGCTGGAGTGACCGCGCCGACGGCGCGAAGTGGGGCAACGTGTGCGTTCGATTGTGCACGAGCAACTCGGCGCCTGTAAGACAACGCCTACAGCTTCAGTCGCTGCCGCAAACCCCGTCCGCAGGGAGAGAAATCGTGAACTGCAGACCACCGGATTCCGCGACAGAGGCCCAAATCTTCCCGTCATGCTGCTCTACCAGGCCACGCGCGGAGGCCAGGCCCAAGCCTGTTCCCTCGCCTTCCCCCTTGGTGGTGAAGAAGGGGTCAAACGCTCGCTCGAGGTCCTCAGGTGACATGCCCGGACCGGTGTCTCGAACGCTGATCTCGACCTGAGCTGCGCTTTCCAAAGTCCATCCCTTGACGGAGGCCTCGAGAAACAGGTCACCGGACCCCTTCATGGCGTCACGCGCGTTCGTTGCGAGGTTGAGCAAGACACGTCTCAGCGTGGGCGGGTGGACTCGCATGATTGTGTCGTCACACGAGATCCTGCGATGCACCGTCACGGTCTTCGGGAGCAGTCGTGTTACCGTGTCGAAGGCGAGCGATACTTGCTCGGTTGCGTCCAACCACTCGGGTTCAATAGACGCGGATCGACTGACCCCCATGAGGTCACTGACAAGCGCCGCCCCATCCTCCACTGCCTCTCGAGTGTGCTGATAATGGCGACTGACCGACCGGATCGCAGCTATTCAGCACGCAACAGCCCGGTACGACATCCGACTGAAGCTCGAGCAGATCGCACGCTGCGAACACCGACGGGAGGCCCTTCCAGGCCATAACTCAGGTGTTGAGAAGACCGGCATCAGTCGGGGTGGTGAGATGCAGCCCTCGGGGTCACTCCTTCACGGAACACTCTGTCGACGGCGGAGACGAGCTCGGCGGGGGAGAACGGCTTCGGGAGAAACGCGCTGGCTCCCAGGCGCGCGGCCGCTTGCCTAACCTCGTTGAAAGACGCGGAGGACATGAGAATGACCCGCATGTCCTCATTGAGGACGTGGGCGTGCTCGAGCAGTTCTAAGCCGGACATCCCAGGCATGTAGATATCGGCCAAGAGAAGGTCGTAGCCCTCGTTTTCCAGGAGTTCCCGTCCGGTGTCGCCGTCGGTTGCCTGAACTACGTGGAATCCGCGCTCTTCAAGGACTCTTGCCATCAGAGTCAGCAGGTTGTGGTTGTCGTCCACCACCAGAACCTTCAGTATGTTCGTCGACCTGTTTGGATTCGTTGATCCAATCATCGCTCGACCGAGTGGCTGCAGTGATCGGCAATGAACCCGACTTCATGTAGGATCTTGAAGGCGCAACCCGTAAGCCGATTCTTACTTCGTGTGTTCCGAGTCAACGGACTGCGAGTAAAGGGGCCCGGAGGCCCTCGACTTCATGGTGATATCCTCAGTCATTGAGGGGCGAACGCCCTCAACCCCAGACCCGCCATGATGTCTGCCGCTCGCCACGGGACTCTTCTACTCACGGGAGCCACCGGTTTCGTGGGTCAGAATGCGTATCAGGACTTGAGTGACGCTGGCTGGCATGTCCGTTGCGCAACTCGAGATGTGGAACATGCCCGTCAGCGCTGGCCGGAGCGCGAATGGGTCACATTCGACGTCTCGGACGGCGCATCGGTTTCAGACGCCCTCGATGGATGTACGGCCGCGCTCTACATGGTCCATGGGATGGCATCGCACGAGGAGGATTACGCCGAGGCGGAGGTACGCCAGGCACGGGCATTCGCCGACGCCGCCGACGCCGCCGGACTGGAGCGAATCGTCTACCTGGGCGGGGTCGCCGCGCCGCGTGATGCATCCGACCACCTCCGCAGTCGAGAAGCGGTCGGAGAGGCACTCCGGGCCGGCTCAGTGCCTACGATAGAGTTGCGGGCCAGCATGATCGTGGGCCACGGAAGTTTGAGCTGGCTGATCGTAAGAGACCTTGCGGCGCGCCTGCCTGTCATGATTCTCCCGAGCTGGCTGAAGTCCCGCACCGAGCCGGTCGCGATCGACGATGTTGTCGCCGCACTCGTCGGAGCCCTCGAACTCAAGATCGAGAAGAGCGAGTGGTTCGATATCCCCGGGCCCGAAGTTCTGTCCGGACGGGGGATCCTGGAGCGAACCGCGGACGCACTCGGCGTCCATCAGGCACTCATGATTCAGGTTCCCTTCCTGAGCCCGCGGCTCTCGTCCCACTGGGTCCGCTTTGTGACCCGCGCGCAGTGGTCCGTCGCGCGCGAGGTCGTGGTTGGGCTCAAGACCGACCTCATCGCGCACGACGATCGCTTCTGGACAAGGATCGGTCACACAAGACGAATCCCGTTCGTGGAGGCCGCACGTCAGGCACTCGACGCCGAGCGAACCGATCCGCCAAGCGGAGTGTTCTGGCCCATCGTAGAGCGACTCATGCAGTGGGGCGTACCGGAAACCGGAAGCTCGATATCGGAGCCGTCTCCGAATGCGAACGCCCCGACTGCCGCGGCCGACATCCGAGCCGTCGCCTACGCGATGCTCTGGGCGCTCGCGGCGTATTTCTCCCGGTCACTGGGCCTTTGGACCGCAGTCGGTGCGATGGCGCTGCTCTTGGCAAGCTCAGCGCTATTCTTCGAGCGAGGCACGCTTCTCGGGCGAGGCCCGCACCTGCGCATGCTCCTCCTCGGTGGTGTCGCCGGCGTAGCTATGGCCGCAGTCACACTGGGTCTCTACGGACCGGTGACGGCCGCGGTGCCGATACTCGAGCAGGACGTTGCCCGCCTGTACGAGGCGTTTCAGGCTCCGGGCGTGGCGTTCGCCGTCCTCCTGATGCCCATCGTCGTAGTTTGCGAGGAGATTGTGTGGCGAGGAGCCGTGCACGGAGCGCTCGCACGCCGGATGTCCTGGCTACCGGCGACCCTGACTGGAACGCTCGTGTACGGGTTGGCCCATGCTCCCTACGGCTCACTCGCACTCGTGCTCGCCAGCCTCGGAGCCGGGCTTTGCTGGGCCGCCCTCCGGGCGCGGTCCGACAGCTTGGCCGGCTCGCTGGCCGCACACTTCGCGTGGAACGTGGTCGTCATGGTGCTCTACCGGCCGATCTGAAACCCGGGGGACGCGCACAGCCTCTA
>CAZBHZ010000072.1:0-5539 GCA_964492085.1 uncultured Gemmatimonadaceae bacterium
ATCAAGCAGTTCGTTCGCTCGATGAGAATCAGCCACTTGTTCCCCACCGAGGCAGCATTCTCTCTCGCCTTGTGAGCGAGCTGGCTGCGGACGCCTAGAGCGATGTTGTTGTGGACGGGGTCGGGCTGCCTTTCATCCCTTACCGGTCGAGGGAAAGGCCGTGTCGAGCAGTGGACCGAGTCCTCCAAAGAACGAAGACCTGATGCGGCCCAGTTCTTGGTCGCGGTCGAGCACGTGTTCGGACAGAGTTTCCGCTCTGAGGTGCGCTCGTCCGGCGACACACGCAGGTAGTCGCACCCCGGCCAGGGACGATTTCGCCAGCACGACTTGGACCGTCTTAAAGTGGAGTCAGTGAACAGGATGAGCCACGAAACCTCTGAGATCCCCGGACTCTCGGTTCTGGTATCTGCATCTCATGGAACCGCGGAGCTCGAGGGATTGTTGGCGGCACTTCAGGGTCAGTCCCTGGCGCCGGATTCGTTCGAAGTCGTGATCGTGGGAGCGGATTCGGTGGATTCCGTCCTGGTCGACCCGGATGCTTATGGCTTTCACATCGCAGGATTGAGTAGCGCTGCAGCGGGAGCAGCGCCTTCGCGAAACGATGGGCTGGCTCTCTGTCGAGGGGGCATCACCCTGTTTCTCGACGACGATGCCGTGCCGGCTCGAGACCTTCTGGAACTCCATATGCGTCGGCATGAGGAATTTTCGTCACCCGTTGCGATCGTCGGAGCACGCAGTTTCACGTCAGGGTCGCTGGACTCTCCGCTGGCGCAGCTTTTGGCGAAGTGCGATGCCTTTTTCGACACCTCGTCGCTGGAGCCCGCTAAGGACCTCGACTCGCATCTTTTCCAAGCATCCAATCTCAGCCTCGATACGCAGTCCGTTCGACAGGTCGGAGGGTTCGATGAACGGTTCGACTCGGAACGCGTCGCCGATGTCGACCTCGGATACCGCTGGAAGAAGGCGGGCTTTCAGCTGGTTCACGATCCGCGAATGCAGGCGAGCTACTCCCGGAAGGTGGATGCTGATCAGTACTCGATGGATGCTCGAAAGCGCGGCCGTGCGGCTTGGCAAATGTTTGAAAAGCATGCCGACCTGGAGGTTCTCGGCCCCAACTGGAAGACCAGCCGGGCGTTGCTTTCCCACGCACGATGGACCTTCGAAAGCTTTCTGGAGAGTGCCGAAAAGATTCTGGCATCTCTGAAACGCAATGAAGTCGAGGGTTTCGGAATGTCGATGCAGACCTCTGAGCGGGACTCCGCCATCGAACTCCTGATGCGGCTGGATGAGGTTTCGTATTGTCGCGGGCTCCTGGAGGCGTCGTCAGGTGATGATCCGCTGGAGGAGATCGAAAAGAGTCCGCGGAGCCCGAGTGAGACATCCATCATCGTTGTTTCACGAAATGGAATCGATCAGGCATCCCGATGCCTCGAACATCTACGTGCGACCCGCGAGCCGGAATTTCCCACTGAAATCATTTTTGTCGACAACGGGAGCGAGGACGGCAGTCAGGAGTTTCTCGCTGCTCAGACGGACGTTCTGCTAATAAGAAACGAGGAGGACGTCGGGGTCTCGCGTGCACGCAATCAGGGTGCGGAGGTCGCCTCGGGCGATCAACTCGTGTTCATGAGTTCCGATGCCCTGGTTTCACCGGGTTGGTTGGGCCGCATGCTCTACCATCTGCACGCGTCGTCCCGATCCGGGTGCATCGGCTGTCTGTCCCACGGGGCCTCGCAGCGTCAGGGTGTTCCTTATGACGGTGACGGCTCCCTCGCGTCTATCTCGAACTTCGCCATGGAGCTGGGTGAGTCACGAGATAGACAATTCGTTCACCGAGCCATGCTCGAATCACCGCCTCTGCTGGTTCGCAGGGAGATTTTTTCGGAAATTCGGGGGTTCGACGAAGTCTTCAGTCCTTCGGGCTTCCAGGACGACGATTTTTCCCTGCGGGTCCACCTCGCTGGATTCGACAATCGTGTCGCGCAGGACGTCTTCGTGTGGTACGAGGACCATCGCTCAGGTCAGGAGATCCGGGAGGCCCCCGAGGTCCTGTACCTGAACTGGGATCGGTTTCGAAAGAAATGGGATCTTCCCGAGACCGCTGCGTATGGAGACTGGAGCAGTCTCAAGGGGATCTTCCATTCCGAACCGGTTGCCGAACTGTATCGCCGGACTTCGCAGGGTGCACTCCCCAGGCGAACAACGCGTGCTGAACGGCGCAGGGCCGCACGGGAGTCTGCTCGAGCCGACGACGACAGAGGAGCGGACTCGGAGACGCAACCAGTCAGGCGGACGAAGCTGACGCTGTGCATGATTGTGAAGGATGAGGAGGCGATGCTGGGGCCCTGTCTGGAATCCGTGAAAGGCGTCGTGGACGATATCGTCGTCGTCGATACGGGCAGCTCGGATCGTTCGATCGAGATCGCGAGAGCGTACGGCGCGGAGGTCGTCCACTTCGAGTGGATCGACGATTTCGCGGCTGCGCGGAACGCGGCTGTCGCACGTGTCTCAGAGGGGTACGTGCTGCAGCTCGATGCCGACGAAAGACTTAGTTCTGGGGCGCGCGCGGTCATTCGCTATGCGGTGGACCGAGGAGGGTTTGACGGTGCCCAACTACCCCTGTTCAATGCTCGATCGGTCGATGCCACCGAAGAGGAGATTCTGGTGGAGGGCAAGACCGTGGAGTCGGGGGGCGTGCTGTTGCCCCGGCTCATGCGATGGGCGCCCGACCTCGAGTGGACCGGAATCGTTCATGAGCACACGGGCCGATGGGGTGCTCGTCAGGAAAAATGGATCAACCTGCCCGCACCGATACTGCACATGGGGGCTGTCGCCGAATATCGCGAGGCCAGGAACAAGAACGAGCGCAATCGGACGCTACTTCGCCGGGCCTGTGCGGCCGATCCGTCCAATCCCATGCTCTTCTGTTACCTCGGAGAAGAACTGGCGAAGGTAGATGAGGTTGATGAGGCCGTAGAGACGCTCCGTCACGCATGGAGGCTGCTGGAGTTGGCTCACGCCGAGGGTCGGGCACGCCCGAATTCGATCCCCACCGCGTCGGCCTTGAGTGCGCTTTTGACGAAGCGAGACGGTTTTGAGGAGGCTGAGCGGATCCTCTCTCGGTCTCACGAGTGGGAGGGAGGGCACCCCAATCTCGCATTCTTGCGCGCCCGGAATGCGTGGTACGAGGCATCCCGTCGCGGTGCAGATGGGGAAGATGTGCAGGCGTTGCTGGAAGACGCGCTCGTATGGTGCCACGAGGCTCGGAGCTTCGCCGACGTGGCGTTCAGTACGCCGACCGTGGGGGGGGCTGTGGATTTCCACGCCGATTACATCGAGGCCTGCGCCCTGACTCAGCTGGGCCTGCCCTCCAAGGCGCTCGAAGCCGCGGAGCGGTCTCTGGCCAAGCGGCCGAAGGCCCTGGAGACGCTCCTGGTCAAGGCCGAGGCCCAGATATTGTCCGGCGAAGCGGCTCAGGCCCTGTCCGACCTGGGGCGGCTGCTCATCCCAGATGTTCCTGACGTGTGGATTCTCTCCGCGTGGGCGGGCTTCCAATTTGGTGGAATCGAGGAGGTCCGGTCCATGGTCGAGCAGGGCTCGCGATCGGCTCGGGAGAACGAGTTGTTGGTCCCGTATCGCGCCTGGATTCTGCGCGATCTCGAAGCCGAGCTCGAAACCGCGGATTGAGCCCCGCAGGGTGGGTGGTCGACCAGGACTGTCTCGAAATTCGGTCGCGAGCCGAGGTAGCCACGATTCGCATCGGCGCTGAGCTCTGAGCGGATTCAAGTTCTCCGACGTTCTGCCGAAGCTTCTGGCTAGGAAGGAAAGAGGCCCGAATGGACTCGGGCTGAACGGCTCACGGAGGAGAAGGGATGTCACTGAGGATCAACAACGACGTCAAGGCGCTTGCGATTCTTCGCAACCTTGGCCTGGCGCAGACGGCAGGGGACCGAGCGATCGGCCGACTTTCGTCTGGCTTCCGGATTTCGCGTGCTGCGGATGACGCGGCTGGTCTGGCGATTGCGAACCAGCTTCGTGCCGAGGTTGGCTCGTTGCGTGTCGCGACCCGGAATGCCGAGCAGGCGGGCTCCCTCCTTTCGGTGGCCGAGGGCGGTCTGCAGGGGATTCAGCAGGTCCTGTTCCGCATGCAGGAACTCGCCAGTCAGGCTGCATCCGACAACGTGGACGACGATGGGCGGGATTTGATCGACGAGGAATATCAGGAGCTCCTCTCCGAGGTCGATCGAATCGCTGACAACACGAAATTTTCGGGGACGAACCTTCTCGACGGTACCGGCGCTGCCCTGGCCTTCGTCGTCGGAGCAGAGTCGTCCAACACGATCGGGTTCACGGCGCTGGACGTCACGACGGCCACCACCGGTCTGTCCGTAACGGGTACCGCCGTTACCGACACCACCGTCGCTGGAGTGGCCCTGACCGCCATCTCTGCTGCTTTGGGTGAGTTGTCGACGAGCTTCGCGTCGGTCGGTGCGACACAGAGTCGAGTGGACAGCGCACTGAACCAGGCACAGATCGCGCTGGAGAACACGGCTGCTGCCGAGTCCGTCATCCGGGATGCCGACTTTGCCGCGGAGTTCACCGCGTTGACGAAGGCTCAGATTCTATCGCAGACCGGCGTATCGGTGCTTGCGCAGTCGAACGCTCGGGCCCAGTCGGTTCTGGCACTGCTGCAGTAGAGACGATCGAACGAACATCGACTTGCGCGCGAGAGCGCGTGAGCGGGCGCGCAGGGACGCGCGCTGAACGACTCACGGAGGAGAAGGGATGTCACTGAGGATCAACAACGACGTCAAGGCGCTTGCGATTCTTCGCAACCTTGGCCTGGCGCAGACGGCAGGGGACCGAGCGATCGGCCGACTTTCGTCTGGCTTCCGGATTTCGCGTGCTGCGGATGACGCGGCGGGTCTGGCGATTGCGAATCAGCTTCGTGCCGAGGTCGGCTCGCTGCGTGTCGCGACCCGGAACGCCGAGCAGGCGGGCTCACTCCTGTCGGTGGCCGAGGGCGGTCTGCAGGGGATTCAGCAGGTGCTGTTCCGCATGCAGGAACTCGCCAGTCAGGCTGCATCCGACAACGTGGACGACGATGGTCGGGATTTGATCGACGAGGAATACCAGGAGCTCCTCTTGGAGATCGATCGAATCGCCGACAACACGAAGTTTTCGGGGACGACTCTCCTGGACAATGTAGCATCGACGCTTTCGTTCGTTGTGGGCGCGGAGTCGAGCAATGTGATCACATTCACCACCATTGATGCCAATGCGGCCGTCCTTGGCGTGGGTGGTGGAAATGTGTCGACCTCCGGAACCACGGGTGCCGGTGCGGCACTCACCGCTATCAGCACTGCCTTGGATTCTCTCGCAACGGCGTTTGCCTCGGTCGGTGCGACACAGAGTCGAGTGGACAGTGCGTTGAATCAGGCACAGATCGCGCTGGAGAACACGGCTGCCGCCGAATCCGTCATCCGGGATGCCGACTTTGCCGCGGAGTTCACCGCGTTGACGAAGGCTCAGATTCTGT
>CAZBHZ010000073.1:0-5398 GCA_964492085.1 uncultured Gemmatimonadaceae bacterium
GATGCACCCCCCGGTGAGATGAATAACTGCGCCGGCGTGATCTTGACCGCGCCCGAGGCCGTAACCTAAAGCGGGGGCTTACGCTTGCTTCAGTGTGCCTGGGTATATTTGAGCTTCAGGCTTGGCCAGTTGCCAACTCCGCCGCGTTCCGCGAGCGCCGACTGGCCGTCGCTCCCCTCCGCCCGCTCGACCGCGGGCTCCGGGTGAACTAGCGACGACAGCTGAGTGGCCCCGTGAGGTCGGCAGCGCCCGGATAGGACGAACCCTGTCCGATCATCGCGACCAGACAGGGTTCCAGTGGGCCTGGGAAGATTTGAACTTCCGACCTTGACGTGCCCCCCGGTGTGATACCACGTCCTATGTTAGTCCTGCAGCCATCGGAGGTCCGTGGAGTTCGGGCATCCGAAGGAACCATGGCGATGGCTTGATCGCCTCCGGGGCCGGGGGGCGGCCGCTGCCATCCCCGGAGCCGCCTCACGAGGCGACCATCACTCCTTTCGCTCATCCTTTCCCGCTCCTGCTCAGGCCATGAAATCGCGTCTCAACGTGATGGCGGTCCGTTCGATGAAGTTGTCGGTACGGATATGGCGTGCCCGTCGGGAGCTTGCCCGGGTAACCCTCGACAACAGAGTCGCCGAGGATGTCCAGTTGGAAGACAATCTCTTCCCGGCCTGCTTCGCGATGCTGAAACCGGTTCGAAACTCGATGGCCTGCCGCTTATCCGAGTTCATGCCAAAGATGCGTTGATGTCCGTTTCCTCATCGCCGAGTCGTCGGGCTAAGCGGCGGTAGCCGTCCCCGAGCCCATGACGACAGCAGGTCATGAAGAGCCCCTCTCGTCGGGAATGATCGCCGTGCCGTCGGCCGGGCTGACGTCGTCTAGGCGTCCCCTGCGGGCTGATCGAGGATCGTTCGGATACGGGTGAGCAGTTCCTGCGTCGTAAAGGGCTTCGAGATCAAGCGTTCCCGGTCGGCCAGGAGTTCGTCGTTGAGTTCGTCGTCGTTGACGTATCCCGACATGAACAGCACCGGAATGTCGGGGTGCGACATGTTCAGGCGTTCCGCGAGTTCGCGGCCGTCGAGGCCCGGCATGACGATATCCGTCAGGACGAGATCGACCGTCGCGTCCTCGTCTTTCAGCAACTCGAGCGCAGTGATTCCGGAGTTGGCGGACCGGACGTCGTAGCCGGCTGCGGCGAGGGCCTGCTCCACGAACTGACGCACCAGGTCCTCGTCTTCCACGACCAGAAGTCGTTCATCCCCCGCGAGGTCACGCAATGGGTCGCCGGGTTCGTGTGGGCCTTCGATCGGGTCTCCCGGGGGAAGCCAGACGGTTACGGTGGTTCCTTCTCCCGGACGACTCTCGACCTGCACCGAGCCTCCGGCCTTTTCGACTACGGTGTACACGGTCGACAGTCCGAGGCCTGTACCCTGCCCGACCGGCTTCGTCGAGAAAAAGGGCTCGAATATCCTCTGCAGAGTGGCCTCGTCCATTCCGCTGCCATTGTCGCGAACGCTCATCCAGATGCCGGACGGTTCGGACTCGGACTGACTGGCCGGATTCGGAGACGAGCCAGAAGAGATCCAGATGGCACCCTCGCGCGAGACGGAGTCTCGGGCGTTGAGAACCAGATTCAGGAGGACCTGCTCGAGATCCCCGGGGTCGATCTGGACGTCTGGAAGCCCTTCGGTCAACTCCAACTCGAGCTGGATGAGTTCCCCCAGGATCGGGGTGAGCATTCGTGAGAGCTCTTCGATGACCGAGTTGGGTGCGACCAACTTCGGCGTGCCCGCCTGCCGATTGCTGAATGTCAGCAGGCGGCGAGTGAGCCCTGCGGCCCGGCCGGTTGCCTTGCTGATATTATCGAGGCCGTCGGCGATGATACCCGCTGGCGGATCCTCGGACAGCAGGATTTCGACGTTCCCCTGAATCACAGTCAGGAGGTTGTTGAAGTCGTGAGCGATGCCGCCGGCGAGTTGGCCGATTGCCTCCATTTTCTGCTGCTGGCGCAGCTGATCTTCGGCGCGCCTCTCCTCCGAGATGTCCTGCACCACCACCTCGAAGAGCGGGTCTTCCGCCTGAGTCTCGATCACTCTTCCACCGAGGCGAACGAACAGCGGCATACCGTCCGCTCGCCGCCACGTGACTTCTGTGACGGGGATTCTGCCCGAATCGAGTGCCTTGTCGACGAGTCTCTTCCGAATCGATTCATCGTCGTAAAGCGAAAGGGAGCCCCGATCGACCACGTCCTTCATCGTCGAATATCCGAGCATGTCCACGAGAGCCTGATTGACCCTCAGGAATTGCCCGTCCCTCGTCGAGATACACAGGCCGACGACCGGGTTTTCGAAGAGTGACGCCAGTCGGTCCGTGGCTGACCGCTCCGCCTCCTCGGCCCGGTTTCGGGCCACGAGCGCCTCGTTGAACTTCTCGATGACGTCGCTGACCTCTTCGGGCATCTCGGGCGGGATTTCGACTGTGCCGCCACCCGCCGTCGCACTTGTCTGCTGGGCGAGCTGAATCAAGGACCTGGACAGGCGGGAGTACGACAGAAAGGCGAAGGCGAGCCCGGTGAGGATGATCATGAGGGAGGTCAACGCATGGTACAGGACCTCCCGACGGGCGGGGCCCAAAACGTTGGCGTAGGGAACGCCGACATAGATGATCCATCCCGACGGGAGCGTGAGCTGGCCCCACGTACGGCGCACATTGTCGATATCCACCCCGAGTGCGACCTGGCGCCCGGGGGCCACCTGACGATCAGAGCCGCCGATGATTGGCGGCAGGGCCATCCCGACGCGTTCCTCCGCCATGGCGGAGCGCGCGATGATGACCCGGTCCGCGGTGCTGACGGTCACGAGATGGTCATCGGGAACGGAGACTCCGCCAATCAGGCGACTCAACTCTACCAGGGCGACGGTCCCGACCAGCGCCCCCGCGAACCCTCC
Organism: uncultured Gemmatimonadaceae bacterium; assembly: GCA_964492085.1. Taxonomy (GTDB): domain Bacteria; phylum Gemmatimonadota; class Gemmatimonadetes; order Longimicrobiales; family Gaopeijiaceae; genus UBA2589. The sequence goes on from CAZBHZ010000073.1 coordinate 2,949, forward strand.
GGACTCGTTCGTCAGCGGCGCCGCGAGCGGGAGCACCCATTCCGACGTGAAGCTCGATTGCTGCGGGGTTCCAGTGGTGAAGGTCAGAGTTCCACGGACTTGATCGAACCATGGCTGGTCAAGAACCGTGAGTCCGACGGGTGCGGGCCGTGCCGAGCACACGACGTCTCCCTGAGGCGAGACTGCATAGGCGTTTGACAGAAATGGATACAGAGCGAGCGTCGCTCCGACTTCGGTGGCACACTGATCGGCGGAGAGCAGCTCGCCTCCGCGGCGGGACCCCGTGGCCATCAACAGTTCCTCCGCCTGAGAGAGGAACTGAACGACACCAAGGGCTACGGCGTCTGCCACGGCGAGGGCGTTCGCCTCTGCACTCGTCCGAGCGCCCCGGAGATTCAGCGCGCTCCAGAGGACCTGCAGTGCCAGAAGCGGTAACACGAGCGCCAAGATCAAAGCGAGCAGCTGACCTCGGAGTGATCGCCTCTTGTGAGTGGAAGACATAAAAAGGGGGGCAACCGAAACGGATCACGCTCTGACCCGAAGGTATGGTTTGCAGGGAAGTCCTACCAGACTCCGCGAGACCCGCACATCGGTGATGGTTGCCCGCCCGGCCTCAGCGTCCCGCACCGAGCAGAAAGGCCGAGGGCTAGCGCGCCCGGGGAAGGCTGATTCGGAAGCAGGTACCCTGACCCTCTTCGGACTCGATCTCGACGCTACCTCCGGCGGACGTCACGATCCCGTGAACACTGGCCAGCCCCAGCCCTGTTCCCCGCTCCGGCCCCTTCGTCGTGAAGAATGGCTCGAACGCTCGCCGCTGAACCTCCGGCGACATTCCGCTGCCGGTATCCGTCACTTTCAGGACCACAGGGCAGGGCGCATTACCCTGTTTCGTCGTCAACTCGATCGTCAGCAGTCCGCCGTCCGGCATGGCATCGCGCGCGTTGATGCAAAGGTTCAGGATGACCTGTCGGAGGTCGACGTCGGGCACCGGGACGACCACCTCCTCGGTAACGATTGGCGTTCGGAGCGTGATGGAGCGCGGCAGGACGTGGCGCAGCATCCGCTCGTTCGCGGCCAGCACCTGCCCGACATCTGCCCGAGCTTCCGACCCCGACGCTCCCTCGATGCCGGGAGCGTTCCGACTGTACTCAAGGAGCGACGAGGCCATGCTGTGCGCACGATCGGAGGCATCGCGTATCATTCGGAGCGCCTCGTGAGGAGCCGAAGTGCCTTCCTCGGCGTTGGGCAGGCGACGACCGACGATGTCCGCACCGGCAACGATGACCTGGGACAGGTTGTTCATCTCGTGGGCGATGCCGCCGGCGAGCATGCCGAGGGCCTCGAGCTTCCGGGTCTGCTGCAACTCGGCCTCTACCTTCTCCCGAATCCGCTCCTCCTCGCCCAGAGTCCAGATCAGCATCCCTACCGCGGCAACCGCCTGCAGGAGGAGTTCCAGCGGAGCCAGGACGTATCGGTAGCGAGTGTCGATCGGAAAACCGGTGAAGTTCCACGCATCGACCGCGAAGTAATGCAGAAGATTGAGTCCGTAGAGCCCGGTACCGAGCACGAACGGGAGGCGGTAGTGAAGTCGCACTCCGTCGGAATACCTCAGCGCTCCGACAGCCAGAGCCAGGAAGGCGAGACCGCTCTTCAGCAAGGCCGACGACAGTGAGATCGCGTTTCACGAGGCCTATGACCTGACGCCCGATCGCGTCGCTCAGGTGGAGTTCGTCGTCCAGAAACGCATCCTCCGCTACTTCCGGCGTTAAGGACTGCTCGACGAGCTCGATGCCGCCGGCATGCTGACCTGGCAGGGCTCGGGTGGCTTCAGCGTCGACGCCTCCGTGCGCATCGAGGCCGAGGACCGGGCGGGCATCGAGCGACTCGTCCGCTACTGTGCTCGCCCACCGTTCGCGCTCGAACGCCTGCACGCACTCGACTCGACCCCCTCCCTCGCCTCTCCCGAGAGCCGCCTGGTCTACCGGTTCCCGAAACCCGACATCCACGGCCGCACCGAGCTGCTGCTCACGCCCCTCGAGCTACTCGACGCCCTCGCCAAGTTCGTTCCGCCCCCGCGCGTGCATCGTCATCGCTACCACGGGGTCCTGGCTCCCAATGCCAGGCTCAGGCCCCACGTGGTGGCATTCGGTCGGCCCGAGCTCGTGTCCGAGGCGCCGGCAGCCGAAGGCGATGTCGCCTCACCCAGCCCATCCTCCGAGCCCGCCCCTGCTCCGGCCTCGCCTGCGAGGATCCGATGGGCCGTCCTGCTCGCTCGCATCTACGACGTGCTGCCGCTGCTCTGTCCCGCCTGTGGCGGTGAGATGAGGATCCTCGCGTTCCTCACCGATCCGCCAGTCGTGTCCGCCATCCTCCTCCACCTCGACCTCCCCCACAAACCGCCGCCCCTCTCACCCGCGCGCGGACCTCCTCAGAGCGATCTCCTCATCGGG
>CAZBHZ010000074.1:0-5147 GCA_964492085.1 uncultured Gemmatimonadaceae bacterium
TGAGGGTGGACGCACGGTCGGCGCAGGCGTCGTCACCGAAATCATCGAGTAGGACTTCAGTGAGGGCCCGGGTGCTCAGTCGCCCGGGCCCTGACTACACGCGAGAAAACGAATGTCAGACAGAATCAGAATTCGACTCAAGGCATTCGACCACTGGGTGGTCGATCAGACGGCGGCGGACATCGTTCGCACGGCGCAGAAGACGGGCGCATCGGTTCGTGGACCGATCCCGCTTCCGACGCGTCGTCAGCGTTGGACCGTGCTCCGTTCGCCACATATCGACAAGAAGAGCCGCGAGCAGTTCGAGCTGCGTACGCACAAGAGGCTCATCGATATCGTGGACAGCCGCCCACAGACGATCGACGCGTTGACCAAGCTGGACCTGCCAGCTGGTGTCGACGTCGAGATCAAAGTCGACTGACGGAGGAACTCCGGAGATGCCCGGATTGATCGGAAAGAAGATCGGGATGACCCGGATCTTCAATGACGAAGGGGTTCAGATCCCCGTGACCGTCATTGAGGCCGGGCCATGCCCCGTCGTGAGTGTGCGTTCCCAGGAGCAGGACGGCTATCAGGCCATCCAGCTCGGCTTCGGTGCGAAGAAGGCCAAGCGCACGTCGAAGGCCGAGATGGGTCACGTCGCCAAGGCTGGCCTCGAGGCTGCGCCGCGGCTCATGCGTGAGTTCCGCACCGAAAACGGCGAAGAATACGAGGTGGGCCAGCAGCTCACCGTCGAACTGTTCGAGGCCGGTGACCGTGTGAAGGTCACGGGCCGTGCCAAGGGTCGTGGTTTCCAGGGTGTCGTGAAGCGGCACGGCTTTCGTGGCCGTCCTGCCTCCCACGGTCACCCGATGTCCCGCAACCCGGGTTCGCTCGGGCCGGGGACGGACCCCTCTCGCGTGATCAAGGGCAAGAAGTTGCCTGGTCGCATGGGTGGGGATCGCCAGACCATCCGGAACCTGCAGGTCGTGCGCGTCGATGGTGAGCGCAACCTGCTTTTCGTGAAGGGCGGCGTTCCGGGCGCCCGTGATGGTTACGTCCTGATTTCGAAGTAAGGCCATGTTCAAGGCACGCTACTACAAGGCAGACGGCAAGAAGGGGAAGGCTCGGGCGCTGCCCGAGGCCATCTTCGACGGCGTCGTCAACGAGGGCGCCATGCACCAGGTGGTGAAGGCGTATCTCTCCAACCAGAGGCAGGGCACGGCGGCGGCGAAGACCCGCTCCGAGGTCCGCGGCGGAAGCCGGAAGCCCTGGCGTCAGAAGGGAACCGGTCGTGCCCGTCAGGGGACGATCCGGGCGGTTCAGTGGGAGGGCGGTGGTGTCGCCTTCCCGCCGATCCCGCACTCCTGGCGCAAGCGGGTTCCCAAGAAGGTCCGCTCTCTCGCCCGCCGCTCGGCGCTGAACGATCGCGCCGAGCACGATCGCGTGGTGCTCGCCGAGCTGCCCTCCATGGACGCGCCCAAGACGCGTGATCTGCTGGGGTTCCTCGGAGCGCTCGGGCTCGAGGGCAAGACGCTGATTCTGACCAACGGCAACAACACGAACGTGTATCGGTCCGCCCGGAATCTTCAGGGGGTCGAGGTGCTTCCGTTTGGTTCGGAGTCCGTCTACGACGTGCTCTGGGCTCACACGGTGGTGATCGAGCTCGACGCGCTGGATGCAGCCAAGGCTGCCCCGGCGAAGAAGGTCGAAAAGGAAGAGCCGAAGGCCGAGGCCGAAGAGGTTGCAGCGGATGCGGGCGCGCCGGTGAAGGAAGCCGTCGCGGCCGCGGCTGCGACCGAGGTGGTGGAGGCCGCTGCGGATGAGGCCGAGGACGCTCCGGAGGTTGCCGATGAGGCAGCTTCGGACGAGGAAGAGGAGGAGTAGTCCGATGCGCGAGCCGTACGAGATCATCATCGCGCCGGTCGTGACTGAGAAGTCCGCCGACCAGATGGAAAACAACACATACAGCTTCGTCGTCGCGAAGGACGCGAACAAAATCGAGATCGGTCACGCGGTCGAGAAGCTGTGGGACGTCACGGTGAAGGACGTCCGGACGATGCGCTATGCCGGCAAGGCGAAGCGGGCCTTCATGGGCCGCATGTCGCGAGGTGCGGGCATGGGCCGTCGTCCGTCCTGGAAGAAGGCGGTCGTCCAGCTGTCCGAGGGCGACTACATCGAGCTTTACGAGGCCGGCTGATGGGCATCAAGAAATTCAGGCCGATGACCCCGGGAACCCGGACGCGGTCGATTCTCGACAACGAGATTCTGACGCGGAAGGGTCCGGAGAAGTCGCTGACGGAGTCGCTGAGCAGCTCCGGTGGCCGTAACCACCACGGACGCATTACGACGCGTCGTCGTGGCGGTGGCCACAAGCGTCGCTACCGGATCATCGACTTCAAGCGCAACAAGTTCGACGTGCCGGGCACGGTCGCTCACATCGAGTACGATCCGAACCGCTCCGCGAACATCGCTCTGATCCACTACGCGGATGGTGAGAAGCGCTACATCATCCACCCGAAGGGTCTGAACGTCGGTGACACGATCACCGCCGGTCCGAACGCCGACGTGCGAATCGGTTCTGCGATGCCGATGGAGCTGATTCCGCTGGGTTCGACGATCCACTGTATCGAGCTCAAGCCCGAAAAGGGTGCGCAGATGGCGCGGTCCGCGGGCACGAGCTGCCAGCTGGTCGCGAAGGAAGGTGACTATGTAACGCTGCGCCTCCCCTCGACCGAGATGCGTCGCGTCCACAAGCGCTGCATGGCCACGATCGGTGAGGTCGGCAATTCCGACCATGAGCTGACGGTGGTGGGTAAGGCCGGTGCGAACCGCTGGCGGGGCAAGCGCCCGAAGGTCCGTGGTGTGGCAATGAACCCCGTCGACCACCCGCTGGGTGGTGGTGAGGGGCGCTCCTCGGGTGGTCGTCCTCCGGTATCGCCGTGGGGTAAGCGCGAGGGTAAAAAGACGCGCCATAAGAAGAAGCAATCCAACAAGTACATCGTGCGCGGCCGCAAGCGCGGCAAAGCCACGCAGTCGTAGGCGGGAGAACGATCTATGCCGCGTAGCGTCAAGAAAGGGCCGTTCATCGACGAGAAGCTTCTCGCGAAGATCGATGGGATGAATGCCCGGGGTGAGAAGAAGGTCATCAAGACTTGGTCCCGGGCCTCCACGATTTCGCCGGACTTCGTCGGACACACGGTGGCCGTGCACAACGGCAACAAGTTCATCCCCGTGTACATCACGGAGAACATGGTCGGTCACAAGCTCGGTGAGTTCTCCCCGACGCGCCTCTTCCGAGGCCACGGGGGCAAGCTCGCGGACAAGCGGTCGCGCTGATTATGAAAGCAAGAGCAAAGGCCCGGCACGTTCGCATGAGCGCCCGTAAGGTGCGTCTCGTCGTGGACCAGATCCGGGGACTGTCAGTCAACGAGGCGTACGCGATTCTTCAGTTCTCGAAGAAGCGCGCGGCGGAGCCCGTGGGTAAGACCCTGCGGTCTGCCGTGGCGAACGCCCAGGTGAAGTCGCAAGACGAGGGTGAGATGGTCGACATCGACGATCTCGTCGTGCGCGAGGCCTACGTCGACGAGGGGCCGACCCTCCGTCGCTGGCGCGCACGAGCCCAGGGTCGGGCGGCTCCGATCCGTAAGCGCACGAGCCACATCACCGTGGTCGTGGATTCAAAGGACGCCTGAGGGTATGGGACAGAAGACACATCCGGTCGGGTTCAGACTCGGCGTCGTCAAGGACTGGAAGTCCCGCTGGTACGCAGAGCGTGACTTCCCGCGCCTCCTCCACGAAGACGAGACCATTCGCAAGTACCTGCGTCGCAGGCTCACACATGCGGCGCTCGCGATGGTCGAGATCGAGCGCAAGCCGAGCAAGATCGTCGTGACGCTGCACACAGCGCGTCCCGGCGTCGTGATCGGAAAGCGTGGCGCCGAGGTCGACAAGCTTCGCGACGAGCTCGCAGTGCTGACCAACGCTGAGATCTCCGTGAACGTCGAGGAGATCAAGCGCCCTGAGATCAGCGCATACCTGGTGGCGGAGAACGTGGCTCACCAGCTGCGTCAGCGGATCTCCTTCCGGCGGGCCATGAAGCGGGCCGTCCAGTCGGCGATCCGCGCGGGTGCCGAGGGAATCAAGATCCAGTGTGCCGGTCGTCTCGGTGGTGCCGAGATCGCCCGGACCGAGGGCTACAACGAAGGTCGTGTGCCGCTGCACACGCTCCGGGCCGACATCGATTATGCGGAGGTGCCCGCCTTCACCACCTACGGCGTCGTAGGTGTGAAGTGCTGGATCTTCAACGGCGAGATCGTCGAAGAACGCCGCGGCCGCACGTACTCGACCGGCTCCTGACCGAAGGATTGAGGATTAGACGATGCTAGCGCCGAAGCGAGTAAAGCGCCGTAAGACTCACAAGGGTCGGATGCGCGGGAAGGCCTACCGGGGGAGCAAGGTGTCCTTCGGGGACTATGGCCTCCAGGCACTCGAGCCGACGTGGATCACGAACCGCCAGATCGAGTCTGCCCGTGTCGCCATGACGCGTCACATCAAGCGTGGCGGTAAGGTCTGGATTCGGATCTTCCCCGATAAGCCGATCACGCAGAAGCCCGCCGAGACCCGCATGGGTAAGGGTAAGGGTAACCCGGAGAAGTGGGTCGCCGTGGTCAAGCCGGGGCGGATCATGTTCGAGCTAGAAGGTGTGCCCGAGGACGTTGCCAAGAGGGCGATGGAGCTCGCCGCGGCCAAGCTGCCCATCAAGTGCAAGTTCGTCGTGCGCGAGCGGCAGCTTTAGGAGATAGAGATGAAGGCTGAAGATATCCGCGACATGAGCGACGCCGAGGTCGAGGCGCGGCTCAAGGAGCTCAAGGAAGAGCAGTTCAAGCTGCGTTTCTCGAGCTCGATGATGGAGATGGAGAACAACGCCCTGATCGGACAGGTGCGCCGCGACATCGCACGCATCAAGACGGTCCTTCGCGAGCGTGAGCTCGCCCAGAACGCGTGACGGAAGACATGAGCGAGAACACCAGCGAGCGGAACCGTCGCAAGGTCCGGCAGGGTGTCGTGGTCAGCGACGCCATGGACAAGACGGTGACCGTCAACGTGGAGCGTCGGTTCCCTCACCCCCTGTACGGAAAGGGCGTGAAGCGGAGCAAGAAGTACCA
>CAZBHZ010000075.1:0-4832 GCA_964492085.1 uncultured Gemmatimonadaceae bacterium
GCCTGATAAGCGTGAGGTCGGTAGTTCAAATCTACCCAGGCCCACTGAACCCTGTCTGGTCTCGATGATCAGGCAGGGTTTTTCATATCCAGGCGCTACCGACCTCACGTGGCCACTCAGCTTACTCGGTAGTTCACTCGGAGGCGCGAAGCGCCGGAGAGGAGCGAAGCCCGCAGCTCAACTCTACCCAGGTGCCCTCGACCGCCTCGTTCGACAACGATTCTTGCTGCCCGGGGGTCAGATAACGGAACCGTATGACCTGCTCGAGCATGCAGCTACCGGGCAGGACCGCAATCGAGCCGCACGATATGCACCGGTCGGACGTGGACGCACTCCGGCCCGGCGCATCCGGCGGGATCAGGCAGGGACTTTGAAGACGTCTACGAACGCGGCCATCGCCCGGCTCTCTATGGCGGCCTTCCTCATCGGCCCGATCTTCGGATCTGAGGTCGCCGGACAGGATCGGTCGGCGGACGCCGTCGGCGAGCGGCCGGTCGTCGAGACCCGGGCGGACCTGAGCGCCGGCCAGGAGGCCCCCATCGCCTCCGGGGTCATCGATCTGCAGCGCCTGACCGGACCGGTGACGCTCGACGGCCTGAGCGACGAGGAGGCCTGGCGCGGCGTGGAGCCGCTCATGCTCACGATGTACGAGCCCACGTTCCGAGGCGCGAGCGAGCGAAGGATCCAGGTTCTCGTGGCCTACGACGACGAGGCGCTGTACGTCGCCGGACGGTTCTTCCACGAGGACCCGTCGGAGATCCGGGCCTTCTCACTCACGCGCGACCGCTGGAGCGGAGACGACGGCTTCGGCGTCCTGTTGGACACCTTCAACGACAACGAGAACGCAGTCCGGTTCGTGGGCCTCCCCATGGGCGCGCGGATGGACATGACCATCACGGGCGGAGGAGCTGGCGGCGAAGGCGGAGGTGGCGGCGGCGCGGGAGGGCCGAGGAACAGCTCCTGGAATGCGTTCTGGGACCTGGAGACGCAGGTCACCGATCAGGGGTGGTTCGGTGAGATGAGGATCCCGTTCTCCTCACTTCGCTTCGAGAGTGGTGAGGACGGTTCGGTCGTGATGGGCCTGATGGCGTACGCATACGAGCCGGCGCTCGGCTCGCGGTGGACGTACCCGGCGATCCCCCAGGACTTCCCCTACACGCAGATCTCCGCGTGGCAGGACGTCCGCCTCGAGGACATCGAGCCGAGCAACCCCGTCTACGTGATGCCATACGGCCTCACGGGCGCCTCCCGGTCGGCACAACTCAACGAAGCCGCCGACCAGTGGGGGTACGCCAGAGCCGAGCAGTACGAGATCGGTGGCGACATCAAGCTCAACCCGACCCCGAATCTCACGCTGGATCTCACCGTGAATACGGATTTCGCGGCGGTCGAGGCGGACCAGCAGCAGATCAACCTCACCCGGTTCTCGCTCTTCTTCGACGAGAAGCGGCCGTTCTTCCAGGAGCGCGCCGGGATCTTCGGCTTCGATACGGGAGCGGACCGGGGCACCCTGTTCTACTCGCGGCGCATTGGCCTGAGTAGCACGGGCCAGCCGCTGCCGATCTACGGAGGCGCCCGCCTCGTCGGACGGATCGGGACGTGGGATATCGGCTTGATCAACATGCAGACGGCCGAGAACGAGACCACCGCGTCGGAGAACTTCGGCGTACTGCGGCTCAAGCGGCGCGTGTTGAACGAGAACTCGTTCATCGGCGCGATGTCGACCTCCCGTGTGGACGTCGATGGCCGCTACAACGTCACCTACGGGACCGATGGGCTCCTCCGCGTCGCAGGAGACGAGTACGTCACGCTCAAGTGGCTCCAGACCTTCCAGGGCGGAGACCAGCTCCTGGACGCCACCCCCGGTGGCTTCGACGCCGCGCGCATCATCTTCGACTGGACGCGGCGGCGCCTGGGAGGCCTTAGCTACCAGCACGCCTTCACGTACTCCGGAGCGGGATACGTGCCGGGCGTGGGGTTCGAGTCACGGGCCGACTTCCTTCGCGGCCAGAGCGATTGGAACTACCAGTGGTTCCCCGGCGCCGCCTCGGCCTTTCGCCGCTTCTGGGTCGGAGCCCGGACCAATGGGTGGGTGCGCAACGGGAGCGAACAGCTCGGCATCGAGCGGGCGTTCGAGACCGCGCAGATCAACCCGTTCATCCAACTGGAGACCAAGCCGGGGACGACGTTCAAGGTCTCGTCGAACACGCAGTACGAAGACGTGCTGACCGAGTTCGAGCTCTCGTCGGACGCATCGATTCCAGCCGGTGCGTACTGGTTCACGGAGGGTGCTGCGGAATTCCGGGCGCCACGTGGGTGGATGGTGCGACCCAACGTGACGCTGACCGCCGGAGAGTTCTTCGACGGGCAGCGGGTGGGCGTGAGTAACGACCTGAGCTGGAGCGTCAACGAGCACCTGGAGCTCCGAGGCGGGTGGGAGTGGAACCGGATCCGCTTCGCCGATCGAGGGCAGGAGTTCGACTCGAACCTTCTCCGCCTGACGGCACGCGGGGCCCTGGACACCAGATTCTCCGTCGACGCCTTCGTGCAGTACAACTCGCTCAACGACCTGCTCAGCACGAACACCCGTTTCCGCTACAACTTCCGGGAGGGCCAGGATCTCTGGCTGGTGTGGAACGAGGGGCTGAACCTGGAGCGAGAGATCCTCGGGGTGCCGACGCTTCCCTTCGAGAACGCTCGGACCCTCACGCTCAAGTACACGCACACCTTCATCTTCTGACGCCTTTTCGGGCCGGGGGCTTGGCCGCGACGAGTCACCCTCGTCGTCACCCGGCAGGAGGCGCGCTACCTTGCCGCGCGCACCGAGTTCTCCGCTCCGATCCCATGATCCTGACCTGCCTGCGGCGCCCCTCCTTCTCACGGATGACCGGATCGTCCAGCCGTGTCGTCCCGGCCATGGCCATCCTCGCGGCGGCGGTTGCCTTTCCCCCCGTCGCGGAAGGTCAGGCCCCCGATCGAGTCCTCGTCCAGTCCCGGGATCGTGGTCCGACGGGCCTCCTCGCCGCCGACCAGGGGATGACCGCCCTGCGCCAGCAGCTCCGGAAGCTGGGGACCACCGCGAGCGTCCTCTACACGGCAGGCCACCCCGACGACGAGGAAGCGGGTGTGCTGACGGCGCTGAGTCGGGGCATGGGGGTGCGTACGGGCCTCCTGACCCTCAACCGGGGGGAAGGCGGTGCCAACGCGATCGGGCCGGAGCTCTTCGACGCCCTGGGGCTGATCCGGACCGAGGAGCTCAGGCTCGCGGGCCGCTACTACGGACTCGACGATCAGTACTTCACCACGGCCATCGACTACGGCTACTCGAAGACACTCGACGAGGCGCTGAGAAGCTGGGATCAGGAGGCGATCCTGGGCGACATGGTGCGGATCATCCGCCTGCACCGACCACTCGTGGTGCTCTCCCGCTGGCACGGATCGGCGCGTGATGGGCATGGGCACCACCAGGCCACCGGTGTCCTCACCCCGCTCGCGGTCGAGGCGGCAGCGGACCCGACCCGATTCCCCGGGCAGATCGAGCACGAGGGGCTGCGAGCGTGGCGCGTCCCGAAGGTCTACAGGGATAGCACTCCTCGTGGAGGGCGCGTCAGCACCCGCACGCTTTTTCGTCTGCGTTCTCTCGATCAGCCAGCTGATCTTCTTCAGCTCCGTGGGCCCGATGATGCTGGACTTGTTCAGGGATGTACCCATTCGCGTCCGCGATCTGCTGCTCATTTTCCTGCTCCGAACGGTCATTCTCGTCCCGACACTCGCACTCTGGACCCTATGCCTCACATCGATCGGTGTGTTCGAAGGCAGATGACCCGTCGGAGCGGCTCAGTTACTCAGTCGGGGCGAGTGCCGCTCCCAGCGCGTCGAGGGTTTCGAGCCACTGCCGGAGCTCCATGACGTAGGTCGCCTGAGCGTGCGCCTTGTGAATGAGAAGCTGCATCAGTGTGACATCCTGACGAAGCGCCGATAGAACCTCCGCACCTTCGCGGGCAACCATCGGCCCCAGCCAGGAGCGGCCCTGAGCAGCTCCCGCCACTGCGTACGAAGCAAGGTGAATCCGCACATTGGCCCTGAGTTCGCGAAACAGCTCGTCATCCTCGTGCACTTCATCCCACAGGCGAACGGTTGCACTCGCCATCGATCGTGCCTCCACACCGGAAGGGGTCAGTACCGTCGCCTCTGCCAGAGTTCGCGAGGTTTCAAGCACGGGGTTGAAGGCATTGCCATTCGGCAAGGCCGCGACCATCGGGAGTACGCTGTCTTCGGGTGTCGTGGCCAATGCCTCCGGGGAAGACCGCATAAAGCGATCGATGCGATCGAGAATCGCCTCGTGCTCCTCGATTACAGGCAGAAGACTCATCCGGTTGAGCTCAACCTCCGCTCCCATCGCCGATATCATCTCCCGCTCCACCCGCACCTCGCCCTGCCGCTGCCACCACGCGTCAATCGCAAAGGCGAGGAGAATGGAGCCGACGATCGTGACGGCCTCCGTGAAACGCCCCCATCCCGATGTTCTCAGTGCCCGAATCATTCGCTCCTCCGCGCGATCGCTGATGCTGAGCAGAACGAGGCATCAGTCCCGAAACTCTGAATCAGACGGCAGACGGAAGCAACATGGTCGATGTGCATACCGGGAGACTCATCGTTTCAGGCCCTCTGTTTCACGATCCCAGTGTCATGAATCCCGCAGGGGGCACGTGGGTAGCAACGCGCGCTACATGCGCCCGACCGAACCATCAGAATGCACCGAGCAGATTCCGACAAGCGATCCATTCTCGAAGAGGCGGAGGAGTTTCTCCAGGGATAGGAAATCCAAACGC
>CAZBHZ010000076.1:0-4740 GCA_964492085.1 uncultured Gemmatimonadaceae bacterium
CGAACAACGCTCGCACCCTCCGTATTACCGCGGCTGCTGGCACGGAGTTAGCCGGCGCTTCCTCTGAGGGTACCGTCAGACGACACTCTGTTCGAAATGTCGCGGTTCTTCCCCTCTGACAGTGGTTTACACCCCGAAAGGCTTCCTCCCACACGCGGCGTCGCTGCGTCAGACTTTCGTCCATTGCGCAATATTCCCTACTGCTGCCTCCCGTAGGAGTCTGGGCCGTATCTCAGTCCCAATGTGACGGATCATCCTCTCAGATCCGCTACGCGTCGTAGCCTTGGTGGGCCGTTACCCCACCAACAAGCTGATACGTCGCGACCCCCTCCTTGGGCGAGAGCTTACAAGTAGAGGCCCTCTTTGATCACACGACCATGCGGAAGTGTGACATCATGCGGTATTAGCCCAGGTTTCCCCGGGTTGTCCCTCACCCTAGGACAGGTTGGTCACGTGTTACTCACCCGTTCGCCACTCGGGTCTTCCAGTGCAAGCACCGGAGCCCTCGTTCGACTTGCATGTATTAAGCACGCCGCCAGCGTTCGTCCTGAGCCAGGATCAAACTCTCCGTTGAGAAATAGCTTGATGAATAGCTCTGAATGCGAACGCGACCTGTTTGCGTTTGTGTAAATAGATCGAGCGTTCGGAATCTACGTTGTTTTTGACCTGCCGACCGTGAGGTCGGATACGATAAGACGTAGTGCCTATCGTTCAGGCCCGCTCATTACACTCAAAACCTCGATTTTCAATCAGCTTGGTGGCTCGTCATGGAGTGTTCTCGACGCCGTGACGGCGAAGGGGAACTCCTTTCGAGCAAAACGCAGCGCCCGGCCGTACTGCTCCAGCCGTTCGCTGCGAGGCCTAAAACATAACAAGGCCCTTGAGGTGGTCAACACCCCGAGAAGTACTTTTTTCCCGATGTGTTCCTGCCTCGAGAACAACGCGCAGAAAGCCTTGTAATGCGCGGTGATCAGGGTGGACGACCGGATTTGAACCGGCGACCTCCGGAACCACAATCCGGCGCTCTAACCAACTGAGCTACGCCCACCATGGCGCTTCCCCTGACTCTAGGACCGAGAACCTCAAGGAAGCAGTGCTCGACCGTTCCCAGCCGAGCGCGAAAAACTAAAAAATCCGGACGCGACGGTAAAGCGCCTCTGGGTCTCGAGCGTCAGCGACCGATCAGGGTCAGGGGATACTTGATCAGGAACTCAGGTGTGGGCCGAACCCAGACGCTCCAACGCCGATCGAACAACGCAAAGTCACTTCTCGCCGAGAACAACCCGGTGTTGATCGTTTCTGGGCGCTCGGGCGAGACGTTCGTGCGACGATCGCTACTCCACAGCAGCATCGGCGCAGCCGGGTTCGAAACGTCGAAAACTCGAACCGTCAGATAACGGATATCGATCTCTCTCCACGAGTGGGCCAGCAAGTCGTCGATCAAGAGCACACCCGTGACAAAGCCCTCGACCGCCCCTCCAGCACCGCTGCCCCTCACCGGAGCGGCAGCGAGGATTCCGGCACGACTTCCGTCTGTTTGAACAAGACGCAGAGGCTCTGAGACGCTGAGCCCGTCACGATCTGAAGCGGCCTGCAACAACGCCCGACGGTTCGCGACCGACCCAAGATCGAAACCCACCGCAGGCGCGTTCCCGGCCAAAGGGACGATATACCGGACCGGGAAGTACTCCTCCCTGACTGCGGCCGCGACGAAGCCCCCTCCGGACACACGCTCGATTACGCTGAAGGACGCCCAGGTGGACTCACCGTCATCCGCCGAGCGGCGCACCGACTCTTCGAACGATGCACGGTCTTCATGCTCGACGCGCGGCGCCCATGAGAGAGCCTGGATTCCGGGGAAACTCGTGTGATAGAAACTTGCGAGCGACTCGAACTCGTCGGGGTCCATCACCCCCTCACGCGTCTCGAACAGACCATGCAACGCGGACACGCCCCCGATGCTGGCTGTTCCGTGTCCGGACACGAGGGAAGAGAGGGTCTGCCCGTATCCCTGCGTCGTCACACGAAGAAGTTGCACATTAAAAAGACAGATCAAAGCCGAAGACGCGACGACGGCCGAGGCCAGACGAGGATGGCCTCGCAGTATCCGCGCGCACCGTCCGAAGAACCGCTCCTTGTACGCGGTGACTCGTTCCATGTGGAACCACCGATCGATGTCTTGGGCAAATTCCGTAACACTCGGATAGCGCCTCTTGGGGTCATAGGACAGTGCACGCTCACAGATCGCAGCCAGAGGACCGCCGACCGTGCCTGGCGCGTTCGCCGCCGAGGGACTCATCTCGAACCGAGGTCGTGATCGCAGCGCGGTTTGTTCGACCACGGTTCGACGCCACCACGCCTTAGGAGGGCCCAACGTCAGGATCTCGAAGAGGATGCCTCCGAGTTGATAGACGTCCGCCGTCTCCCCAACCTCCCATTCGTCACCATCGAACTGCTCGGGGGCCATGTGCTCGGGTGTGCCACGGGGGGCAAGAGGTCGCGGAATCTGCGCCGGCCGACCCGTCGATTCCCCGACCTCGGTTTCCACCTGCCTCAAAGCGGCGCACCCCCAGTCAAGAAGCAGCACGCCGCCGAAGTCACCCACCAGGATATTCGAGGGCTTGAGGTCCAGATGCAGTACGCCCCGATCGTGCGCGTACATGACCGCGTCACACACCTTTCGGAGACAATCGACAAGCCTCCGCCGGTCACGATCGGACGGTTGAGTAGTCCGTTGCTCCGTCACGGAGTCGAGATACTCTCCGAGGGTCTGGCCGGGGACGAGACGCATCGTATAAAAGAAGTTCCCGTCCTCGTCCTCACCGAGGTCATATACAGGTACGATGTTGGGATGTTGGAGGCGAGCTGTGATGCGTGCCTCTGCCTCTATCAATCCCCGGCAGTGCTCGTCCCCACGCCGGTCCTTTCGGAGTCTCTTCAAGGCGACCTTGCGACCCGTGTGCTCCTCTCGGACGACCATCACAGTCCCGAGGCCACCCTGCCGCAGAGCACTCAAATACGTGTACCCGGGGGGAAGGTCCAGCACGGGGGGACTGGGCTCGACGACGGGGCTCCGGGGCGCTTGCTCAACCTGCTTGTCAGGAGCGTGGAGCGCCTTGCGCCGATGGGCACGAAACCAAGAGCGTAACCGCTTTGAAAGCCTCAATGTCGCGACCTCCATCGTCTCCCCTCATCCAGCGACACATTCGAACACTAGAGGCCACCCCACTGACGCACAAGAAACACGCAAGGAGCCGGGAGCTCCACTGAGATCGGGCGACCAGGGTACGTTGAGGCGCCGGGCATGCTGAATACCTCAGATGACGCACACGCCTCACTCGTGCGGTCGCGCCGAACGCTCACCTTGAACGGGGCTCTTAGCTCCGAAGCAGGCGGGACCGCGACCAGGGTCGACGTCACATGACGTGGCCCAGTGGCTCGAACGACGAAGTTGATAGGCGAGCGTCGACCCGGAGCTGGCTCCAGGTCAACGGCGACCCTGCCAGATAAGGCGGGACAGCTCGGCCGTCATCGCCTCGCCCTGATCCTCGTCCGGATGGCCGCGCACCATCACGATGAGCACGTACGGCGCGCCCTCATCCGGGAAGACGATCGCGGCATCGTGGTTGATCCCGGTGATCCAGCCCGTCTTATTCGCGACACGTACACCCTCAGGCACCCCATCGGGGATCCCACCCGTGAAGTGCTGACGAGACAGGATCTCGAGCATCGTCTCCCGACTTTCCGTCGTGAAGACGTCGGAGCCGTGCACGGCGGCCATCACCGCCCCCAGGGCGCGGGCCGTGGTGGTGTTCGAGAGCCCCGCCTGGAATGCCTTGAGATCTTCGACGCCGCGCAGCACGTCCATCGAGTCGGCCTCGAGCCCGTGCATCATCTCCTTGATGCGCGCCGGCTCCGCGACCTCGATCAGGATGTTCGTCGCGAGGTTGCTCGACCATGTGATCATGCGATCGACCATCTCGCGAATCGTCGCATCCCGGCCGACCTGCCCATAGAAGGTGGTATCCGAGTCCGATTCGGGCGGAAGATCGTACTCCGAGCCGTCCACGATCGAGCGGAACGTCCGCTTCACGGGTAGCGTGGAGTCCAGTGCGCGCATGCCCTCCTGGTCATCCAGGACGAGCCGCATCATGACCGGGACCTTCATGGTGCTGGCGGCATGCATCCGCAGGTCGGGGTTGATCAGGATCGAGTCGCCGTCCTCCGAGAGCTCCCGGTAGTAGAGACCGACCTCGGCACCGCTGGCGTCGATGACCGATTGGAGGACCGCGAGGTCAGGGGCGCTGGTGCTGACCTGATCACCGGGCTGGTCCGTCGCACAGGCCAAGAATGTGCATGAGAGCAGAGCGATTAACCCAATTAACTGCAATCTACTAGACATATCTTACCGGGCGACTGGGCTTCATCCCTTTCACCCGAGAATCTCGCCACGGGACCATGAGGGCGTCCAGACAGCACCGAATGCGTCGGGCACGGTTCCTGACGGGCCAGACTCGCTCACCGGGCGGGGTTAGATGCCGAGTCCCGCCTCTGAGGCCCTTCGTGGATCCAGATTCGAGCCCAACAGCTCCTCCGACATGCGCGACTCCCATCACTCAGATGGAGCATCGATGCTGTTGCAGCATAAACGCAGGAGCAATGAACGCGCCTGGCAGGACTCGAACCTGCGACCGCCGGCTTAGAAGGCCGATGCTCTATCCAGCTGAGCTACAGGCGCAA
>CAZBHZ010000077.1:0-4325 GCA_964492085.1 uncultured Gemmatimonadaceae bacterium
CACGCGGGGAGGGTCGTGAGGTCGACCGCAGTACGACGACGCTCGCGGTCGTGCGCCGGTGGGCTCGTGACGGTGGATGGCCCGAAGCGGACCGCCACCTGACGTTCATCGAATCGTACGAACGCGGTTGGGCATGGTCGGTTCCTCTGGGCGACGATCTCCGCTGCTACACGGTGATGATCGATCAGCGCCAGGAAGATCTGTCGGGAGACGACCTTTCGGCGGTGCTCGACCGTGAACTGGAACGGACCACGCATCTCGGCCGCTCCAGAGACGGTGCTCAACCGGTGGGTGAGGCGTGGGCCTGCCCTGCTTCCCTGTACCGGGCGACCCATTACGCCCGACCGGGGCTGATTCTGGCCGGGGACGCGGGTTCATTCATCGATCCGCTCTCCTCGTTCGGGGTGAAGAAGGCGCTCTCGTCCGGGTGGCTCGCCGGCATCGTGGCCAACACGGCACTCATCGATCCGGACATGACCGAGGCAGCGGTGGCCTTCTTCGACGCCCGGGAATCCGAGGTGTACCGACGTTACCGCTCCGCATCGGAGCCCTTCTTCGCGTCGGCTGCGGAAGCGTATGGCACACCGTACTGGATCGAGCGAGCGCGGGCGGCCCGAGATGCCGGTGACCCGGATGATGTGGGACCTATCTCTCCGGACTCCGAAGCGGGCCTGGACAACCTCGGAGTGGAGGTACCGGAGCACGACGTCCGTGCCGCCTTCGACACCATCCGTGCACGCGACACACTGCACGCGGTCCGCGGCGCGTCGCTTCGGATGCACGAGGGACCTGGAGTCGCGGGGTATCGGATCGTGATGGAGCAGCGAATGGCCACGGATCGCTGGCCGACCGGCCTGCGGTACGTACGGGGGGTCGACCTCCTCCGTCTCGTGGAGGTGGCCACTTCGCATCGGAGCGTGCCGGATGGATGGACCACGTACAACGGGACCGGTCCCGCGGTGACTCTACCGGATTATCTGACGGCGTTGTCGACCGCCTTCGCCGCAGGCCTCCTCGAGCATGGCGAGCAGGCCCGATGACCCGCTCGCGGCAGACCAACGCGGTCGGTTGAAGTGAGGAACAGGTCACGGAACGTTGCCAGGAACAACTGGCGAAAGCGGACACGGACCCGCAGAATTCCGCAGATGATGACTCCCAAAACCCGCCTGGAGACGATGGCGTCTTCTGCCCGCTTCCCCCTCTCGATCGCAGGTCTCGCCACCGCAGGCGTTCTCCTCGCATGGAGCCCGGCCCCTTCGTCGCAGGCAGGCGCCTGGGTGGACGAAGGATTTCCCATCACCAACCAGACGGTGATCGACCGTTGCTCGCGTTGTCACGAGGTCGACGAGGCGGGACGCATGTCCCGAATCTCCTGGCTGCGGAAGACCCCGGAGGGATGGCAAACGTCGATCCGGCGCATGATGGCCTTGCACGGCGCCCGCCTGAACCAGGCCGACGCAACCGAGATCGTCCGCTACCTCTCCAACGAGCAGGGCCTGGCTCCCGAGGAACTGAGACCCGGCGTGTTCGAAATCGAGCGCCGGAGCGATGACCACGACTGGGACGGAGATTCGGACGTCGAATTCACGTGCATCCAGTGCCACTCCATGGGCCGCGCGATGACTCAGCGACGTACCAGGGACGAGTGGGGGCTCCTCATCTCCACGCATCGCGCCCTCTACCCTCTCTCCGACTGGCAGGCCTTCCGCTACACGGGCCCGGCCTCGGAACAGGACGACCCGCGCCACCCGATGGAGCGCGCGATCGAGTACCTGTCGGACGTCTACTCGCTCGAGACGCCCGAATGGTCGGCGTGGGCAGCCACGAAGCGCCCCGCCCGCCTCGCCGGCACGTGGACGATGTCAGGTCATGAGCCCGGCAAGGGCCCGATATACGGCACCATGACGGTGACGGCCGATCCAGGGGATCCGGACGTATTCACCACGACTTCGTCGTACGTGTATGCGGAGTCCGGCGAACGGGTCGAGCGCTCTGGCCGCTCGATGGTCTACACCGGGTATCAGTGGCGCGGCCGCTCGAACCCCGGTGCCGCCGACGAGCTCCGAGAAGTCATGTTCGTCGAACGTGATCAGCAGACCATGTGGGGGCGCTGGTTCCGTGGGGACTACGACGAGATCGGACCGGACATCTCCATGACCCGGGTGGGTCGCGGCGCCATGGTGACCGGGGTACATCCGCGAGCTGTCCGGCGCGGCGGACCGACTGACGTGACGGTGTATGGTGTGGGTCTCTCTGAGGCGGAAGATCTCGACTTTGGAGCCGGAATCTCCGTCGACGCGGTCCGGGCCTCGGGGGACGGCGCACTTCGCGTCACGCTTCGGGTTGCGGCCGATGCCGACGTCGGCGGACGTGACCTCTTCACGCACGGCGCCATCTCTGAAGGCGCGGTGATCGTGCACGACGGCGTGGATCGAATCGCGGTGACGCCGAGGACCGGCATGGCGCGGGCCGGCGGTGCTGCATTCCCCAAGGGCTATCAGGCCTTCGACGCGTGGGGTTACGACGACGGTCCGGACGGGGAGCCAAACACCGAAGACGATCTGGAACTGGGTCGCGTGGACGCGTCCTGGCACATCGAGGAGTACGCGGCGACGTACGGGGACGACGATATCGACTTCGTCGGAGAAATCCGGCAGGACGGCATGTTCATCCCAGCTGCCGACGGTCCGAACCCGGAGCGCTCCGGTCTTCGGAACAACATCGGCGACGTCTGGGTCGTGGCGACCTTCGGGGCTGGCGACGACGAGATGTCGGCCCGTGCGCACCTCGTCGTGACACCGCCACTGTACATGCGTTGGGAGCCGTGGGCCGAGATCGACACCGGACGTCGTCCGGTCGGAGGCGGCCGATGACTCCGCCCGTCGCGACCGGCAGCGCGGACACCGCCGACGCAGGCAACGTGCTCGCACTTCGGGATTTCCATCCCTTCGAAGCGTACGGCGCACGCTTCCTCTACATGGTGCCGTCCGCGGGCATCTTCCGGATGGATGACTGCGGGTCCGCCATCCTCGATGTGCTCGCGGGTGGCCCGCTCGATCAGGACGACGTGGTTGAGGCTCTGAACGGCCGTTTCGACGTCGACCGCATCCTGGAGACCATCGGGGAGCTGACCGAGATTCGGGCCGTAGGCGGTCCGGACGCGCCGAAGGAGGAGGCACCGAACGATCTACCGCCCCCGGACTTCCCGCTCAACACGATGGTCCTGAACGTCACGAACAAGTGCAACCTGGCCTGCACGTATTGCTACGAGTACGGCGAGGACAAGATCGTCGATACGCAGTACGGAAAGCAGCCGAAGTTCATGAGCGAGGACACGGCCGAAGAGAGCGTCGAGTTCCTGCTGAAGCAGTCGGGCGACCAGCCCCGAGCACATCTTACGTTCTTCGGTGGTGAGACGCTGTTGAACTTCCCCGTGCTGCAGAAGACGGTAGCCTACGCGCGTCGCCGCGCCGCGGAGGAAAGCAAGACAATCACCTTCAGCCTCACGACCAACGCGACACTGTTGCAGCCCGAGATCATTCAGTGGCTCGCCGACAACGATGTCGGCGTCACCGTATCGATCGACGGGCCGAAGCCCGTTCAGGACGGCCTGAGGGTCTTCCACAACGGCCGCGGCACCTACGACGTCGTCCTCCCGAAGATCAAGGAGCTGATCGCGACGCACCGCTCACGCCCGATCGGCGCTCGAGTGACGCTCACGCAGAAGCACCTCAATGTCCTCGAGATCTACCGACACCTGACGGACGAGCTCGGCTTTCGCGAGGTGGGGCTCGCGCCGGTCACGACCCAGGACCATCGTGACTACGCGATCACGCCCGAGTCGAAGGATTCGATGCTCGAGCAGTTCGAGGAGCTCGCGGCGGAATGGCTCGAGCATGCCCTGCGCGACGAACACCACGGCTTCACGAACGTGACCGACACGATCGAGGAGATCCACAAGGGTGTCAGCAAGGCGTACGGTTGCGGCGCCGGGCTGGGGCTGCTCGGTGTGGCGACGGACGGTGACGTGTCGCTGTGCCATCGTTTCGCTGGCTCTCCCGAGCACACGATCGGGACCGTGACCGACGGAGTGGACAGGGAGAAGCAGGAGCAATTCCTGGTCGATCACCACATCGCCGAAAAGACCGACTGTCACACGTGCTGGGCACGCCCGATTTGCTCGGGTGGCTGCTATCATGAGGCTCACGTTCAGTACGGCGATTCGTCACACGCCAACCTGCATTATTGCACATGGGTCCGGAGCTGGACTCACACCTGCCTGGAGATCTACGGAGCTCTGGCAGAGAAGAACCCGAGGTTCCTGG
>CAZBHZ010000078.1:0-4085 GCA_964492085.1 uncultured Gemmatimonadaceae bacterium
TCGTCATGGTGCTCTACCGGCCGATCTGAAACCCGGGGGACGCGCACAGCCTCTATACGAGGCTTCGGCTCACTCAGCCATCCCCCGTCAGCGGCCGGCTCAACCGTCCGCTTCGAAGGCAGATTGGAAGCTCACCAAGCGATCCCGACCCGTGCGCTTGGCGTGGTACAGGGCCCGATCCGCCTGCTTGTAGAGATCTCCGTATTGAACGGGCTCCATGGCGACGGTGAAGCCGATCGACGCAGTCAGTTCCCTGTCCTGCACACTGCATGACGTCCGTATGGTGTCCAGAACGCGCTCGAGCGCCATGGATGCTCCTGCACCGTCCTCTCCGACATCGGACAGGAAGATCCCGAACTCCTCACCGCCGATACGCCCGGCGAAGTCCCCCAGGCGGATGCTCTGGTTCAGCGCGGCGGCAACCTTCTTGAGCGCCTGATCACCAACGTCGTGCCCCAGGTCGTCGTTGATTCTCTTGAAGTAGTCGACGTCCAGGATCGCAAGTGCCATCGCGTCTCCCTTCCGCTGGTTTCGCGCGATGGCCCGCCGACACTCCTGCTCAAACGCGCGACGGTTCCACAGTCCGGTCAGTACATCCGTGCTCGCCAGCTCATGCAGTGACTCACGCAGGGCAATCGTCGAGAGTGCGCCGGAGATGGTCTGAGCCACCGCCGTGATCTGAGACATTCCCGTTTCGAAGCGCTCCTCGGTGAGCTCGTCCCCGGACTTCGGCGGAAACGTGATGTGCATCAGGGCCACGACGCGCTCGAGTGAGACGAGGGGCAGACACCACGTGCTCGACGCATCCGACCCCTGAGCGTGCTGACAAAGCGGCTGGTGTCCCCCGCTCCACCAACCGTGTACCCGCCGTGAACGCAAACCCCAGCACGCCGGGTCCATCGTGTCCTGAATCGGAGCCGAATCCTCCCATCGATCTGCGCGGCGAAGCGAGACCATTGTCTCTTCATCCGATTCCAGAGCGAACAGAGTGAGGTTCGCCTTCGGGAAGAGGCGTTCCATGGAAAGCGCGATCACCTCCATCCCTTCCTTCACACCCTCCGAGTGCTGAAGCAACTCCACACACTCGAAAAGGATCTCGTTCACCCGTTGCTGTTGCCTTAGCTGTTTGACCCGTTCCGTCAGGCTGGTGTTTTCAATCCGGGACTCGTGTAGCTGGATCTGCTCTGTCAGGTCGGCGGCCGAAATCAACAGCCTCGCGGAGCCATTGTTCGGTACGGGCAGGACCGCGACCGATAGTTCGAGCTGTCGTGGCTTGAGCTGCTCATCCAGAACAGTCGCCCCTCGAACGGCCGGGGTGCCATCGGCGGACTTCCACACACCCGCGAGCCAGGCGCGATCGTCCGCATGAGGGAAGAGCCGAGTGAAGGCTTCGCCGATGCTCCCGAAGGATCCGGACTTGGTCGCCGCCCCGACCCCGGTGAACACTTCATGAGCGCGTCGATTGGCAAGCACCAGATCACCATTCGCGTCAATCGCGAGGAACGCGGCATCCGAAGCCTCGAGTACCCGCTCGAGAAAGTCGTTCGAGGAGCGCAGCTGGCTCAGGACCTCCTGACGCTGGGCTTCCAGATCAGAGTTCTCGAGAACGGCACTGAGCATGGCCAGCACCGGACTCAGATCCTCCACCAACTCTTCAGAATAACCCGCCTTGCGGTTCGCGAGACCGACCAGGCCGATCATGTTCCCGCGACTGAGGACAGGGATCCCCGCAAAGGTCTCGAGCGGCGGATGTCCATCAGGACGCCCACCGGCACGGCCATCGTGGGCAACGTCGTTAGAAATGAGCAGCTGCCGCTCGAGGATCGGTCGACCGAACAGAGTCTCCATGTTGCGGAAGACCAGGCCTTCGGGGCTGTTCTCCTCGTAGAAGCGCCGAGTCGCTTCATCCCAGGCGATGTTCGTGATGGCTTCCGTCTTCAGGAACGGGCCCTCATCGTCCTCGTGGATCCGGCCGATGAAGCCGTACTCACTCTTCGTAAGCTCCAATAGCTGCGACAGGGCGGAGTCCCACCAGGCCGCGTCGACGCCATGTTCCAGCAGTTCGTTCTGAGCCTCCTGAATGAGTCGCAGGGTCGCGTTGGTCTCCCTGAGTTGCTTTTGACCTCGCTCCAGATCGATCGCCTGCTTAAGGCCGACGATCTGCTGTACGGCAAGACTGGCCAGGTCTCTCAACTGCTCCAACTGCTGGTCGGAGAGACTTCGGGGCTCATAGTCCTTCACGCACAAGGTCCCCAGGATGGCCCCCTCCGGGGCCCGCAGGGGAACACCCGCATAGAATCGGACCTGCGGATCACCCACTACGAGCAGGCTGTCCGCGAACCGCTCGTCGCGAAGCGCGTCCTCGACGACGAGTTCCTGCTCCGACCTGACGACGACATCGCAAAACGCGACGGAACGCTCCGTTTCGTCCACGTCGAAACCGCGACGTGCCTTGAACCACTGTCGTTCCTGGTCGACGAGCGACACGAGCGCCGTGGGCGCCCCGGTCAACCGGCCCGCGATTCGCGTGATCGCGTTCAGCGAGGGGTCTTCTGGAGTGTCGAGGATCTCGTAACCCCGGAGGACCTCGAGTCTCTCACTTTCCGACAATCCGCTGTTTCCCACGGAACCTCCGGGCTAATAGGACACCGAAGCCCTGACACAGAGGATGGCTTTCCCGCACGGAATGTGCCGGGCTGCATGGCTGGGGAGCAAGGATTTCCCTCGGTGTCCAATCGCAGCAGGCCGCCCGTTGTTGGGTACGTCGGGGGCCGATCCCAGCGCCGCACCAGGGGCGGGATCGCAATGGAGTCGGTCTGGCCTGGTTGCTCGGGGGGCGCACGAGAGGTGCAGATTGGCGATACTCTGCGCGTTCGTGCCTGGAGCCCGGACTTCGAGGCCCTCACAGAGAGTGTTCGGGCATGCGCGCACGGAATCGTGACAGGAAAAGGGGCCCGATACCGGGGACACGGTCGCTACGTTGTTCTTCCAGACCGACCCTCTCCGCCAGGAACACCCACGTGCCACCACCGACACACGCCAACCCGATCGGCGCTGGCGTGGGTCGGCTCGCAGTCCTCACGGACCGAGGCTCATGATCGGGCTCCTTCGGTCTCGACTCTTCTGGCTCGATCTCGCGCGCCTCCAGTTCGGTCTCTTCCTGTTCGGGCTCGCGATCGCGCTCATGCTCGAAGCGCGTATTGGCCTCGATCCATGGTCCGCCTTCCACGACGTCGTCAGCGAACGTTCGGGACTGAGCTTCGGACGTGTCGCTCAGATCACGGGTCTGGTGTTGATCGTGGGCAGTCGCGTCGTGCTATCGGTAAGACCCGGGATCGCCACGGTGCTCAACATGCTCCTCATCGGCCCTTGGGTGGACCTGATTCGGCCCTACGTGGCCTTTGCTGATGGCTTCGGTCCGGGTGTCATTCAGTTTCTGGTCGCGATCCCGATCCTGGGAATGGGCACGGCCATCTACATCGGAGCCTCGCTCGGGGCGGGGCCACGGGACGGGCTGGCGATGGGACTCTCGCGTCGGATCGACAAGAGCCTGCGGGCTTCCCGCGTCGGGGTCGAAGTGACGGTACTCGTGGTGGCTACGGTCTTGGGCGGTTCGATCGGTTGGGGAACGCTGATCTTCGCCATGTCGATGGGGCCCACGATGCAGGCCTGTTTGCGACTATTTCGCGTCTCACACGATCCGTCACCGACGTATCGCCGCTACGGTGTGCACCCTCCGCACTCGGGGGGAGTGGGGTAGGGCCGTTGTTCTACCTGAACCTGTCTCTACTCGTCCCCACCCATCCACATCCTCTTCATCTCACGGGTCACTCGTGAATTGGTCTGGGTTCCTCCCAACAGGACTACCAGTAGGACGAGAACGAAGAGGGTCACTCCAATCATCTAGGGCGATTTCCTGTATCTCCGACCGGATGATATGGATGGGGTGAGGTCGGGCGAATACGCCGCTGCTCGTCCCCGTGAAGATCCCTGTATGCAGCCAAGCCAAGAGGACTATAAGGGGACTACAACGAACAACGGCCAGCCCAAGAAGGGCCAGCCGTTCCCGTAAGTCATTGAGCCGC
>CAZBHZ010000079.1:0-4046 GCA_964492085.1 uncultured Gemmatimonadaceae bacterium
CGCCAGAATCGCGACCACCATGACGACGACGACCAGCTCGATCGCGGTCACCCCTCGTTCGTCTCTGAGTTTCAACCGCCGCCTCATTCCGCACGTCTTTCGTTCAAATGCCAAGACCCGCCTAAAGGTAGATGTGTACGTTACACGCGAAAACCCGACCAATCCCGGAGGCACGCTCGGCACGCCTACATGAACCACAGACCCCGTTCCATGTTAACTTGGCAGTGGCTGTTTGAAAGAACCTTCACAGAGCGATGTCGCGACCTCGCGATTCGCGCACTCATCGGGGGCGTCAAGGTTTCGACGTGTTTGGTGAACGTGGAGCAGCGTGCCGAGGACTCCGGTGCCTCGTTAAAAAACTGGAAAATGTTTAGTTGCCAACACTGACATGGCACTGGCTGCCTAAGGTCAATCCTTAGCAGTCCGTCTCCTGGATCGCCCGCCCGAGGCGGTCCCTGCAGACGTCGACAAGTCGGGCTGGTCCCCCGGTCATGCCACCGGGTCGGGGGACGAGAAATTGAGGTGGCTGGTCCCGGGGTCGGCCGATCGCTGGCCGTCCGGGGCGAGATCTTCAGCGATCTACGCACGTAGCGGCTCTGCTGGATTCATTCGCGGACGCGGGTTCGACTCCCGCCGCCTCCACTAGTTGCAGTGGATTGTACCGCCGTCCGGGGCTTCCGTCCCGGGCGGCGTTTTGCGTGCAGAGAGGTGCGGCGTGAACCAGGCAATGAGTCAGAATTCCGGATGTCTTTGATGCCCTTACGTCCTTACGACCGTTCACCAGCACGTGGACGTACGATGCCGCCGTCGCAAACCTGCAGGAGGACGCCGGGGAGCTCCATGATCCGGACTGCGTCGCGGCGTTCCTGTACATCCGGGATGAGGTACAGAAGGTGGCGGATACCGTCGTTCGGGAACATTGCCGGTTCGAACCGAGTTTCAAGGATACACGGCAGTCGATTGCGACTCACTGTTCGGGGGGCAGAGGTCGCCTAACGCGGAGGAGTCCATGGGAACCGTGCATCGGATCCATCACTTTGCGCAGGCCATCGTCGATGTCGAGGCGGGAAGCACCTCCAAACTCGAGTTCCTGAGTCGCGTCGATGGCGTTGCGCCACGCGATCTCGAAGCGTTCTTCGAGAGTCTCTCTCCCAGAGAGTCGCTCGGAATCGTACTCGACCAGGTGGAGCTCGCGACTCGCTTCCAGCGGGAGTTCGGCACGCCCTGTTCCATCAACGTCGATAACAAGATTCTCTTGAACGAGTCGACGCGCGCCGAGCTTCTGGAGCGGCTCACTGGAAACACGATCCCCGTGACCTTCGAGTTCACGGAGATCTTTCCCATGCCGCCCGCACAGCTGGTCAATCCGATCTTCGGACGTTTGCGGGAGTGCTCCGTGGAGATTGCGCTGGACGATTTCGGAACGGGATTCAACGGCATGTCATTGTTCGTCGACTACGATTTCGACGTCGTGAAAGTCGACCGCGTCCTGATTGCCGATATCGCCAGCCGTACGAAGAAGGCGAAGGTTCTTGGCCTGATCTGTGACATGATCGGGTCACTCGGCAAATGCCACGTGGTCGAAGGCCTCGACAACGAGGGAGCCCTGCGCGTTCTCCAGGAACTCGGCTATTCGGTGTTTCAGGGCTTCTACTTCCACCGTCCGGAGCCGCTCACTGAGTTTTCTGGTCTTTCCGTTGACCCCAGCGTCCGAGGAGCAGCGTAACATGTCATATCCCAAGCCTCATGATGAAGCGGCGCGCCTGGCGGCTCTGAGCGACCTCAGCATTCTCGACACCCGTCCGGAACGCCCGTTCGATCTCATCACCGAGATGGCCCGCGACATTTTCGATGTTCCCATGGTGGCCATCAGTCTCGTTGCCGAGCACAGACAGTGGTTCAAGAGCATCGTCGGCGTCTGTGCGACTGAGACACCGCGGGAGCACGCGTTCTGCAATTACACGATTACGGCAGAAGCTGACTTCGAGGTGCTGGATGCGACCACGGATCCGCGCTTCGTCGACAACCCTCTGGTCACAGGGGCTCCCCACATCGTCTACTACTGCGGGGTCCCGATCACCGCCAAGGGGCGTCGGATCGGAGCCCTGTGCATTCTGGATCGCAAGAGTCGCCCGGCACTCGACGAGGTGCAACGCAGGGTGCTGAACGGCATGGCTGAGCAGGCGGGACGAGAAATCGAGGGCCGACGGGTGCTGAGGCAGGCGCTCGCCACACTGGCCACGTCGATGGACGCGAACCTGATGCAGTGAGGTGGAGCAGGGTACCGACGACTCCGGTGCCTCGTTCGAAGACTGGAGCGTGTTCAGCAGCTTCGGGATCGGATGGCGGATTAGATCCGGTCCCGGATCGACAGATCCGTTTTGTGGAGATCGCGCACGTCTTCCGAGGGTCTGCCGAGTTCGTGGGCACTCTAAGGCGAGTCGATCTGCTGCTTGAAGTCGCTGGAGGAGGCGGCGGAGATCACGGGCAGGAAATCCGAGGGTGCGGAGGCGAGCGAGAACCACGGATCCGCTGGAAGGAACAGAACCCCACCTCCCGTCGAAGAGGTGGGGTTCGTCCGGACTTCGAAACTGGGTGGAACTAGCCGACAATCCAACCCAAAAGGGTCGTGATCCTGGGCCCACCCTCGGCGAAGGCGATCGCCACGTTGAGCGGCACGTAGAGCTCGCCGAACGGCAGGGTCGCACCGCCGGCGACGATCATGGACGTGGTCGGATCTCCTCCGTCCTTGCGAACACCCACGTGAGGGCCGACTCCGAATTCCACCCCGTTGGGCAGTCGGTAACCCGCGAGCCAGGAGACGCCGAGGTTCAACTCGTCCTGTTCGACGCCGCCGACGAGCACGACCCATTCCATGAGCGCCTGGTTTCCCGACTCAGTCGAGACGAGCTGCGTCTCGAACTGCCAGCCGAACTGGCTCATGAAGATGCCCTTACCAGCGCTCTGGCGGAGATTTGCGATATCACCCGTGAATGCCGTGAAACCGAAGCGGGGGCCGGAGAGTTGCTGGCGCGGAAGCGTGCGGGCTCGGAGGTGCTCGGGGATGGGGTCCGGAGAGACCTGTGCTGCCACTTCAGTGGCGGTGGTGGCCATAACCAACGAGGTCGCGGCGATCAGGATGAGGCGATTCATGGGGCTCTCCATCGTGGAGGTGGGTTCATCTTCGACCGATGACCGGAGGTTACCGGCGTCCACGACTGCGGGATCTACGCCAACAGACGCATCCTGTCGGCCCGATGACGTAGCCGATGACGTACGGGGAGATGGTGCAGGGCACGGCTACGTCAAAGCTCCCCCATCCTACGTAGGACGCCGTATACGGCCTGTGGCGTCCGGGAGAGACCTTGCGGGTGACCGTCAGCACCTCAAAGGAGTCCGACGATGCGCCCCATCAGACTGGCCGGGATCTCTTTACTCGCCACGTTCGCCTTTCTTCCCGCACCTTCCCGGGCTGAGGCCCAGGCTGCCCCCGCGGTCCAAACGGGAGACCGCGTTCGTGTCGTGTGGAGAGAAAGCTGGGAGAGCCTGTATAGCTCTCAGGTCCGCATCAGCCACCTCGACCTGGTAAGCCTCGACCAAACCCAGCTGGTCGGTCGTCGGGGCGATCGGTTGCAGATCATCCCTCTGAGTCAGGTCGGCAAGCTGGAGAAACGTGTCGGAACGAGAGGGGCGACGGCCCCGGAGATGGTCATCGGTTCCGCGGCGGGCTTTGCCGCTGCTTTCGCCGGCGGCGCGCTCAAGGCGATCATCGACCCGACCGTCGCAGGGGCTTCCGCGGTGATCGATGACGGACTTGCCGCGGGGGTACTCATCGGGGCTCCACTGGGCGCTCTCGCGGCGTACCTGAATTCGAGAGCTCGGCCGATCTACGACGAGATCGGATTCGATGATGCGTACCCGGTCATCGTGCCAACCGAGACCGGCGGAGTCGGCTTTGGTCTGCGCCTGCCGTCGCGTTGACTCGTCCGACCCATGGTGCACCCGCGAAGGCAGCAGCCGGAGCGTCATGTGCCCGGCGAGGTCAC
>CAZBHZ010000080.1:0-3821 GCA_964492085.1 uncultured Gemmatimonadaceae bacterium
GATGGAAAACGAAGTTCAGAACGTCCTGCAGTACCTGCTGTCGAACCCTGTTCTTCTGGTCCCCATCCTCGGCGTGGCCGCGATGGTGATCTACGGGATCCTGAAGAAGCTGATCAAGATGGCCGCGATCGCCGCGATCGCAGGCGGGCTCTACGTCCTGATCCTTCGGTACCTGGGCATGGGGGTCGGCTTCTAGAAGGGCAGAATCCGCTGGACGTTGAAGCCGAGGCGGAGTTCACCGGCCTCGAACGGGCTAGCTGAACCCCCGAGGTACTGCGTCGGATTCATGAGCACCTGGTTCGTGACCAGGAGCTTGAAGAAGTGCCCCCGAGTCTGAAACTCCACCCCGAACGTGCCCGAGTCGTGCCCGCGATCCTGGATATCTTCGCTGAAGATCCACTCGCCCAGCACGCTCATGCCCGGTGTCAGATAGACCTGGCCCTGAAGCCCGACCGCCGTCGCGTTGAAGGCGTCGACGTCCCGGATCCGCGGATTTCGAATCCACGTCGGAACGATCCCGACCGCGACCCGCTCGGCCACCCGCGCATTGACGATCGCCTGCGCGTAGAACTGGGACTCGTTGTCCTCCGCTCCTTCGACGACGAAGGCGTCGGTGTTCCACGCCACGCCGGTCATCGCGGCGACCTCGACCGGAATGGTTCCGATCTCCGTCGTAAGAAGCCGGGCCTTGGCGTTGAGCTCGAGGTTGTCCTCGAGGTTCGTGCGCTGCACACCGAAGAGCACGCCTTCAACCGGCATGAAAGCGAGCCCAAGCCGATTGTAGACCGGCCCGTCGAGGCCCCACAACGCGTCCCCTCCGTCTGAGATCGCCGGCAGGAACCGGTGCGAGATCTCGAACAGCCAGTTGCCCGCTCGCAGCCCGGAGGTGGTTTGGAGATTGGGCGACTGCGTCGAATGGAAGACATCCTGAGCCGCCGCCGGCACCACGATGCAAAACGAGAGAACCAGCCCCATGAGGGCAAAACCACGGCGAGTGCTCATCAGTTGTTCGGTGCTCCGTTGTCGATCCAGTTCCGGATATTCCCCCGGTCCACGGCGTCCAGAGGGTTTCCGCCGCGCGGCATCCGTGTGCCGGAGGTCTGACGACCCTCGATCTTGATCACGAGGTAGCTGTTCTCCGCGTCACCCGCGGCCACGAGCTGAAACGACTCACCGACCGCCTGTACGCCCACGAGCCGGCCGTAGTTCGCGGAGGCGCTCGACGTCAGCGTAAGTCCACCCGCACCGGAGCCGTGGCAGGCCCCTGATGCACACCCGCGAGCCTGGAAGATCGGGTTGACGTCCGTTGCGAACGACGGGTTCGTGAGGATCTCTCGATCGGCAACGGGCTCTGTGATGCTGTCACCCCCGCACGCGGCCAGGGCCGCGATGGCGAGCGACGAGAGGACGATCCGGATGCGCATGACAGCTCCAGGACACAGGGTCGGGACACGGTCCGTGGTCATCTGATATGACGCGAATCGGCCCCGCGGATCCACATCAACCCGCGGTCGCGTCAGAGGATCCAGGGCCCATCTGCGGCGACGACGACGATCTGTGTCGCCACGACGTGATCATCCTCCGTCTCGCCTGAGCACGATTCCGGGCAGCGCCCCGGTGACCCGACCACCATCCACGACGGCCTCTCCGTTCACGAAGACGTAGTCGATCCCTTCGTTCGGCCCACCCGGGTCCGTGATGGTCGCCCCATCCTGCACTCGGTCGAAGTCGAAGACGACCAGATCCGCTGCCTGCCCCTCGCGCACGTATCCACGATCCGTGAGCCCCACGATCTGAGCGGGCAGGCCGGTCGAGGAGCGCACGAAGAACGGCAGCGTGATCGTGCCCTTGTCGCGCACGTACGTCGCGATCTTGTGGGGATAGGTGCCGTAATAGCGCGGATGCTGACCCGGGCGCGCGTTGGCCACGATGCCCCCGTCGGTCGACGTCGCGGTGTACTCCTGGCGCATGTAACGCTCCACGTCCTCGGCGGACCCGGCGAGCCCCCGGAAGCGCACACCCGAGCGGAGCTGCGCCGTGCCAAGATCCAGAGCGAAGCGAAGCACCTGCTCGACCGGACTCACACCGTTCTCCCGAGCGACCTCACCGAGCGTCCGCCCGACCAGCGCCGCGTCCCGTGGAGAGATGACGATGATGTGCCGGTCCGCGCCGCCCTGCAGATCGAGGATGTACTCCGTATCCGCCACGAGCTCTTCGCGGAGGACCGGATCGTCGAGGTGTGCCCGCAGGTTCTCGTCCCACGCGTCCATGAGGCCGTCTCGGCCCCAGCCCGGATCGTCCAGTCCGCCGCTGCGGTCGGTGCCGACCGGCGCGTAGTACCAGCGGGGGATCACCTCGACGGACCCACCCCCGAACGTCTCGTAGGGATACTGGTCCAGGTACACCTGAACGCCCTCGGCGCGCGCACGATCGATGGCCATCACGTCGATGGCGGACTGACCCCAGGTCGTCGGACCCTTCGCCTTGATGTGCGTCCCGACGACCCGGATCCCGGCCTCTCGACCGATCCGGATCGTCTCGTGCATGCCGTCGGTCGCGGTCAGTCTCCAGCCCTCCGGCCAGGTAGGTGGAGGCGTGTACTCGTCCACGATGCTCGGCGTAAGCCAGAGCGGGAGCGGCGACTGGCTCCTCTGATGCGCGTAGTAAAAGCCGTCGTACTCGGACACGATCTCGGCGAGCGCGATGATCTCCTCCGTCGTGGAAAAGCGTCCCGGCCGATACTCCGGCCCTGCACCGAGCCCCCATGCCCCCTCCTCCATCCCCTGACGAACCAGGGTGCGCATGCGCTCGATCTCGGCATCGGTCGCATGACGCTCGTAGTCGTCGCCCATGACCGCTCCGCGCACCGTGCCGTGCCCCACCATGGGAATGATGTTCATGCCCACGCCGAGGCTCTCGTACCCGGCGATCTCAGCCGAAATCGGCCACGCCGGGTTCCGGCCGTCCGGACCGACGACGATGGTCGTGATCCCCTGCGCCACGAGATTCGCAGCCGCACGCGTCTCGGCATCTCCTTCGTAGAGCGAGCGGTCCGCGTGAGAATGCATATCGATGAAGCCCGGCACGACGTGCATGCCGGTCGCGTCGATCACCCGCGTGGCCGTGGCGCCGTCGAGATCGCCGACCGCCTCGATGAGACCGTTCCGGATGCCGACGTCCGCGAGCACTTCGGGGTTCCCGGTTCCATCCAGAATACGGCCACCTCGAATGAGCAGGTCGAACGACTGGGCCGCGGCCGGGGTGCCGGCAAGCAGCCCCAGAACGGCAAAGACGGCGAGGGGTCGTACGGCAGCGAAACGCATCGGATCCTCCAGTGAGCGGAAGCGGTCAGGATGCAGTGCCGTCCGCGCCGATGCCACCCCACAGCGCTCGGGCTACCAGATGCGGAGAACGATCAGGAGGGGGACATGGTCGGAGGCCACCCGCTCGTCGATGACTCGATGTTCGACGATCTCGAATGACTCGGCTGGACGGAGCATGACGAAGTCGATCTCGCGCACTGGATCGTCGGCGGGGAACGTCTCCGCGGGCCCATCCTTGTCCACGACAAACCAGTTCTGTGCCTGCAGGCTTCGCAGGATCCGGTCTCCGCGTCGCGAATTGAAGTCGCCCGCGAGCACGACGGGGTGCTCCCGACGATTCAGGATCGCCGACAGCGAGTCGGCCTGGGCAAGCCGCTCCTCGGGAGTCCGGTAGAGGTGGATGCCGACGACGGAGACACGACGACCCTCCGGCCCGACCCGGACCTCGACCTCCAGTCCCGTACGCGGCTCCTCTCCGTCGGGGAGTCGGTGATTCAC
>CAZBHZ010000081.1:0-2500 GCA_964492085.1 uncultured Gemmatimonadaceae bacterium
CTTGGGACCTACTCCAGCCCCAGGATGCGACGAGCCGACATCGAGGTGCCAAACCCTCCCGTCGATGTGGACTCTTGGGGAGGATAAGCCTGTTATCCCCGGAGTACCTTTTATCCGTTGAGCGACGGCAATTCCACTCTTGACCGCCGGATCACTATGACCAGCTTTCGCTCCTGCTCGACTTGTAGGTCTCGCAGTCAAGCTCCCTTGTGCCATTACACTCTGCGCACGATTTCCAACCGTGCTGAGGGAACCTTTGTGCGCCTCCGTTACATTTTAGGAGGCGACCGCCCCAGTCAAACTGCCCACCTGACACTGTTCGCGACCCGGATCACGGCGTCGCGTTAGAAACTCAGAACATCCAGGGTGGTATCCCAAGGGTGGCTCCACCGAGACTGACGTCACGGCTTCCCAGCCTCCCACCTATCCTGGACAGGACATCCCAAGTTCCAATATCAAGCTGCAGTAAAGGTTCACGGGGTCTTTCCGTCTTGCGGCGGGTAGTCGGCATCTTCACCGACACTACAATTTCACCGAGTCCCTCGTTGAGACAGCGCCCAACTCGTTACGCCATTCGTGCAGGTCGGAACTTACCCGACAAGGAATTTCGCTACCTTAGGACCGTTATAGTTACGGCCGCCGTTTACCGGGGCTTGGATTCGAAGCTTCGCCGAAGCTAACCTCTCCTCTTGACCTTCCGGCACCGGGCAGGCGTCAGCCCCTATACGTCGTCTTTCGACTTAGCAGAGACCTGTGTTTTTGGTAAACAGTCGGTTGGGCCAATTCTCTGCGGCCGCCTCGAGCTCGGGGAGTAAATCCCGTCACCCTACCGCGGCGCCCCTTCTCCCGAAGTTACGGGGCCATTTTGCCGAGTTCCTTAACGAGGGTTCTCTCGATCTCCTCGGTATGCTCTACCTGCCCACCTGTGTCGGTTTTGGTACGGGCACGTTCCAACTCCCTAGAGGATTTTCTTGGGGGCATGGAATGGGCGACTGGCCGGCCGAAGCCAGCTGACATCCCCTCTCGGACTTCATGGGTCCCGGATTTTCCTGGGATCCGTCCTACTGGGTTGTCCGTGGACTACCAACGCCACGGTTCGCTTATCCTTCCCCGTCCCCCCATCGGTGATAACGCTGGAGACGTGGTACAGGAATATCAACCTGTTGTCCATCGCCTACGCCTTTCGGCCTCGGCTTAGGTCCCGACTAACCCTGAGAAGATTAGCTTTACTCAGGAAACCTTGGGCAATCGGAGGAGGAGTTTCTCACTCCTCTTTCGTTACTAATACCGGCAT
Organism: uncultured Gemmatimonadaceae bacterium; assembly: GCA_964492085.1. GTDB lineage: Bacteria > Gemmatimonadota > Gemmatimonadetes > Longimicrobiales > Gaopeijiaceae > UBA2589. The sequence goes on from CAZBHZ010000081.1 coordinate 1,295, forward strand.
TCTCACTTCACGCCGCTCCACGGCAGCTTCCGCGGCCGCTTCACTGCAGACGTGAACGCTCCCCTACCACTCCACAAAGTGAAGTCCACAGCTTCGGGGGTTGACTTGAGCCCCGTTACATTATCCGCGCACGAACACTTGACCAGTGAGCTATTACGCACTCTTTAAACGAGTGGCTGCCTCTAAGCCAACATCCTGGTTGTCATTGCGCTCGCACATCGTTTACCACTTAGTCAACGCTTTGGGCCCTTAGCTGGTGGTCTGGGCTGTTTCCCTCTCGACGACGAAGCTTATCCCCCGCCGTCTGACTCCTACGCTCTGGAATCGTGGCATTCAGAGTTTGTATGACTTCGGTAACCTGGTAGGGCCCCTAGGCCAGACAGTGCTTTACAACCACGATTGAACGCGTAAGGCTATACCTAAATATATTTCGGGGAGAACCAGATATAACCGAGCTTGATTAGCCTTTCACTCCGATCCACAGCTCATCCCCGCCGTTTTCAACCGACGTGGGTTCGGTCCTCCACGAGGTCTTACCCTCGCTTCAACCTGGCCATGGATAGATCGCTCGGCTTCGGGTCTACCGCCACTGACTATGTCGCCCTATTCAGACTCGCTTTCGCTACGGCTTCGCTTCGCTTAACCTTGCCAGTGACGAGTAACTCGCCGGTCCGTTATGCAAAAAGTACGCCGTCACCGGGCAAGCCCGGCTCCGACCGCTTGTAGGCGCACGATTTCAGGTTCTATTTCACTCCCCTCCCGGGGTTCTTTTCACCTTTCCCTCACGGTACTGGTTCACTATCGGTCAACAGGTAGTACTTAGCCTTGCGGGGTGGTCCCCGCAGGTTCCGACCGGGTTTCCCGTGCCCGGCCGTACTCAGGTGCCAACGAGGCAGTCCTCTGGATTTCGTCTACGGGGCTATTACCCACTGTGGCCGGCCTTTCCAGGCCGTTCGACTATCGAGAGGATTTCTCACTGCCCGATCGTGCTGCGGCACGATCACGTTGGTCCTACAACCCCGGATGAGCTACGCCCGCAGGCAATCACGCTCAACTCGGTTTGGGCTGATCCCTTTTCGCTCGCCACTACTCAGGGAGTCGAGGTTTCTTTCCTTTCCTCCGGTTACTGAGATGTTTCACTTCACCGGCTTGCCTTCACCTGCCCTATGTGTTCAGGCAGGGATACGCGCCCATTACGACGCGTGG
>CAZBHZ010000082.1:0-3650 GCA_964492085.1 uncultured Gemmatimonadaceae bacterium
CACGTCTGCACGCGGGAGCACTATGAGCCGCGCAAGGCCGACGAGGTCATCGTCGAGCACGCCGGAAAGTACCACGTGTACCGCGTCGATTATGACGACTGGGCCGCTTTTACGACCTGGGCGGCTGGCAAGTGGACCGCGCTTGACCCGAAGCAAGGTGAGCGGCTGTTTCACGTCTGCGCCGCGGCCCAGTATCCGTACATCGACATAGACGCCGAGCCCGCGGTCTGCCGATTTTACCAGAACATCGACAATCAGACCGTATACATCAACTGCCACGGCGTCGTAATGCTTCTGAACATGCCGACCGCGTGGCGTGGTTACGAGCGGCTCCCGAGCCTGCCGGAAGGGTACGAGCGGATCAGCATGTCGCACGCCGACGAGCTGTATCGCGAATGGATGGACGAGGTAACGCCGGAGGAGTTGGCATGATCGACATAACGCTCGTGAAAGACGCCGAGGCCGGCACAGACATCGACTGCTACTTTGCTGGCACCTTCGTGGGCTGTGCCCGTATGCATCTCGACCAGGAACCGATCGAGGTCAAGGCCTCGCCCGTGCTGCGTGCATTTCTGGACGAAGAGCCGGGCCGGCTGGCTTGGCTCGTCGACCGTGTGCAGGTGCTCCGTGCGGAGTAACGACGGGCGCCCCCTACGGGGCTGCGACGTGCCGCGGCATCCGTGCGAATGGTTTGACGAGTGGCGAGCTATCGCCGTGCCGTGGTCGTTCGAATGGAACTCCGACTGGGGGCGCGACGTGCGGCGCCGTCTGAAGCGGCTAGGCTGGCGCCCGGTGCGCGTTACGCGGTGGGAGGTCCTATGGCGATAGCGACCATCGACCTCCTGGCCGCGCTGTCGGTGCGGGAATGGCGAAGCACCCGTCGGGTCGCGCTGCTTATTCGTGAGCCGCGCGGCGTGTCGTCTGTGCGGCACGAGCTCCGCAAGCTCGAGGCACGCGGTCTGGTCGAGCGCCGAGGCGTCTTCCCGATGTGGAGAAAGGCACGTGGATAGGCTCAACGCATACCTGACCGGCGCCCGCGCCGCGGCACTCGACCGGCTCTGCTACGTGCGAGAGCAGGCCCGGCTCGACCTGCAGACGGAAGACGAGGCGCTGCTCGACGCTTGGGTGCGAGGCTACCTAGGCGTCATCGCCGAGCTGCTAACGCAGCGTGACGGCGCGCATAGCGCGGCGGCTCTGCAGGTCGGCCCACGTCATGGTGCGCCACTGCGGCCCGCTGGCCATGGCGGTAGTTGTCGACTCGAGGGTCAGGATCTCACCGTGCGGTCGGGTGAGGACTAGCCGCGCGTGCCCGCGGCTCTGCCCCGGCACGCCCTCCCAGGTCTGCACATATGCCCACTCGTCGACAAGCGGCGCCCGCTCGATGCCGAGCCGCTGTGTCACTATCCAGTCGATGTTGCTCCACGGCTTCGCGGCATTGTAGATCTGCAACGCCTCGTAATCTGTTCGCGTGTAGTTGCCCGGATACAGGGCGAAGAGCATCCACGCCGCGAAAGACGAGCAGTCGATGGCGCGCGTGCCCGTGCCGATCAGTGAAGCTGGCCAGCCACTCACGAGGCGCGGTGCTTCCTGCCGCTCGCCCGGCTCGGGGTAGCGCCAGCCAAGCCACTCGGCGGCGAGCTCCTGCACCTCTACAATCCCAGCCACGGCAGTACCCCCGAGACGTCGATGCCGAGCGCAGTCAAGAGCAGCACGGCGAGGATAACGAGCACCGCCACGATCACCCGTTGCCCGACCGTGTCAAGCGTGGTTGCCAGGCTGGCCGCGATCACCTGTATCGCCGAGATCACAGCCTCGGTCAGCCGGTCGAGCCGACCGCGGTTGGCGCGGATCTCGTCGCGGATCTCGAGTAGTAGTGCCTCGACGCGGTCGCTCTGGTCTTCCAGCACCTCGAGCCGTACCTCGTGCACCGTCAGAGTCGCCGCCGCCGAGCGAATCGAATCTTCTACCGCTCCGATTCGCTCGTCGATGACCATTAGAGCTTTTCGGCCAGCTCGGGCGCGATCTCGTCGAGCGCCACGGCACAGCCGGCGAGCAGCGCGTCGGCGATCTCGTCGGGCGTGACCTTGCCGTCGTCCTGCTTTGCGGCTCGTAGTTGCTCGATAATCTCGCGGATCATGGGCACGAGCTTAATAATGACGAGTCCGATCGGGAACTTCTTACGCTTAGGGCGTGTCATGGGATCACCTCCGCGGTCACGATCTCACCCTGCGCGGTTACCGTCCAGGTCGTCGCGCTGGTCTGCCTGACGTGGAAGGTCACGCCTTCGCCCCAGCCGGCGACCGCCGCCGCGGCGACTGCAACGCTATTAATGTCGGCGGGCACAGCCTGATCGGTCTGCGTGCCGTTGTGCTCGAATCGGATCATGGGATCTCCGCGGTGCCGATGTAGATATAGAGCTTGCTGATCGTGTAGTCGCTACTCCCGATCGCTAGGGTGATCCCGCTCGCGCTCTGCGTGGCTGTCGTCGTCTGCGCTGCGCCGGCGTAAACGCTGCACTGCACTTGTGCGATGTCGGTCGTGCCGAAAGGTGAGGCAGTGTCGACCGCGCCGTCCTGCACGACCCAGCTATAAGCGCGGGCATCCTCTGCTACGCGCACCGCGTCGCCCGTGGTCACCGTGCGAACAGTGCCGATGGTTGCGCGCCCCGCGGCGATTAGGCCCAGCCGTTCGGGTTCAAGCGCTGTATAGGTATACAGCGTCTGCGAGATTGTCGCAGCGCCGTCATAGTCCGATGCGGCCTGGAAGTAAGCGCCCGCCGTCGTGTAATAGTACCAGATCATCGCGTTATATCGACCCGTGCTTGCGCCGATCGTGGTGCGACGTGCGACGCCCGCAACAGAGTAGTTTTGCGTCCAGGTGCCGCGGTCGACGTCCGCGACGATCTCGACGCTGTGCTTGCTTCCGTCGTAACTCGCGAGCAGGTCGGCGAGCGGGATGGAGATGAACACGCCCGTCGTCGTGCCGACGCCCGTGATCGTGAAGTCGTATCCGTCGATCGAGATCGTGCCATTTGACAGCGATCCGCCCGTGCCCGACAAATCAAACTCAAACGCCGTAACATCGCCGGTCGCCGGTGTGCCCGGCGCTATCGTGCGGATCGGCATGTCATGCCCTCCGAGCGGTGATCGTCGCAGTCGCCGAGCCCGCGGCCAGCGCAAGATAAACCTTCCCGCCGTCAAGGTTGCGGGTGTTACCATGCGCGCCCGGCACGTTGATCTCGATGATGGCTCCCGCCGACAGGTCCAGTGTCTCGGCGTTCGCGTTGACCGCGCCGCCATCAGTGCCGGTCGGATACCACAGCACATCAGCGCTACACGAGATCGACCACAGCCGGGCGTCGACCGGGAGGTTGACCTCGAGGGTCGTGGTGCCGAGCGTAACGTCGGTCGGCGTGTCCAGAGCTGTAATTGTTGAGGCCATCGCCGTCTCCCTGTGTCCTAATTGTATCCCGTTCTAATCGGGTCTTCGAGTACTGCGAGCTCCACGTCGATCAGCGGCCCGCCGTCGAGCGTGAGCGCGGTTATCGTGCACTCCTGCGCGGTGAGCGATAGCGCGTCGGAGGTTATCGCGACCTTGTCGCCGGCTCGGAGATGGTGCCAGTCGGCGCGGCGCATGGTCCCGGTGAGCAG
>CAZBHZ010000083.1:0-3545 GCA_964492085.1 uncultured Gemmatimonadaceae bacterium
CATGGTCATCTTCACGGACGACCGCGGAGAGATCATCGAGTGCAACCACGCTGCGAGACTGCCTCGATGACAGCCAGGAATTCACTCATGCCGAACGGTTTTTGCAGGACCGGAAAGCCTCGTTTCATTCGTTCACGAAGCATGAGCACAAGCTCGGGCTCCGTGGCCCCTCCGGTCGAGAAGACGATCCGATCGGCAACATCCGGAAACTGGATCTGACACTGCTCGAGAAGCTCCGCCCCGCTCATGACCGGCATCATGAGGTCACACACGACTATGTCGAAGTCCCCGTCATTCTGCTCGATCAACTCCAGAGCCTCCGCGCCGTTACTCGCCGCCGACACATCATGTTCCTCGTCGACCATGCTGACGAAAAGCTCCCGAAGCGCTGGTTCATCCTCCACGATCAGAACTCGCTTCCGGCCTCCGAATAGCCCGACCGATGCCGTGGATACCGGCTCCGTGACGTCATTCGACCGCTTCGGTGATGACGGGTCACCCGGCAGGGAGATCGTGAACAGGGAGCCTCCGGCCGCCCCCTGGCGTTAGCTTACGGAACCTTCGGCCGATTCGACGATCCTCCTGACCACGGCGAGCCCCAGTCCGGACCCCTGACCGGCCCGCCGGGACGTCACGAAGGGATTGAACATCGTGGCGACCAGGTCCCTCGGTACGCCCGCCCCGTTGTCTTCGATCTGGATTTCGACCCTGTGATCCACGTTGGACCGCTGGCTTATCTTGATCCAGCCGTCGTCCCCACGGTGCTCCGCCACCGCGCGGGCCGCGTTCTCGATCAGATTGTCGATCACCTGATCGAACCGGTACGGGTCGATCGTGACGGCGAGGCCCGGATCCACTTCGAGGTGGAACTCCGGAGCCTCTACCACTCGATCCTGAAATCGCTGGACAGCAGCATGAAGGCTGGCCGAGGGATCAATCGCTACACACTCTTCCTTCCCTGCCCCCGCAAGAGCATTCATGTCGTGGACCGTTCTGCGAATTCGCTGGACCGAGTCACCGATCGACGCCAGCATTCGCCTCGTCCCACGGACATCATCGATGTTCAGCTCGACCTCGCGCTCCCGGAGCGTCTCATTGAGGTTGGCCAGATGTCGTGCGAGGCGGTCACGATTCCCTGTGATCAGGGCGAGCGGATTGTTGATCTCGTGGGCCACCGAAAGCGCCGTCTCCCCGACCGTCGAAAGGCGCTCCTTGTTCAGCAGCAAATCCGCCATGACTTCATTGTCCATGAGGAGCGCCGTCTGCGCTGACAGGATATCGGCCCCATCGAACTCCCCTCCGAATTCGAGATCAGGACGAGCGTCGGATGGAGGCCAGAGAATCAGGGAGCCAAGGCAATCAGAGCCCTGACCCTGTAGCGGAGCGAGCCACGCTCCCGACAGATCCTCTCGGAGGTCTCGGCCACCGGGAAGAATGAATCGCTCCGCGGGAACGTCACGGGCGTGCAAAGGACGGCCCTGCCGACCGTCGGCAACGGCACCGCGATCATGATCACGAGCGCCGCAAAATCACGGCTGAATGAAGTTGACCCTGAAACTGCAAGCAATTCCCGATCTGCAGGTCGCAGTAGTGACACGACGGGTACACCGGCTCCCCGAGTCGCGACACTACCTTGCAGTTCGGGTTGATCCAACCGGCGGAAGGCGCGTTTTGAACGGTGGGAAGTCGCACCACGCGAGCCTCAGTCACAGGATTGCTCATTCACCTCTCGGAATACCAGCACGTAGATGAATCGGCCCACGCAGAAGCTCGTTGCCCCTGCGAGAAAGGCAGCCGTAGCGGCCAACGCGATCAATGTCCGCGCAGCGATCCCGTCCCACAGCCACCACGACCCGAGTGTCATGGATGCCAGAATCGCCGCCGCAAAGCCAGTCGAATACCAGAAGTGGTAGGGTGGCTGATTTCTAAGGCGGCGAATGATGCCTAACGCCGCAACCGTCGCCGCCATGAGGAGCCAGAGCCCTCCTGCAGCCTGCGTGAACCGGATGTCGCCGACCGTCACAGTCATCACTAGCAGGCCTGCCAGCACCAGGAAGAACGGCTTTACGAACCGACGCGCCCGATGCTTCTCCGTGTCGGCGAAGCTCTGAGTCTTGAACGCTCCGGTCGCAATGGTCGTCAAAGCCATCGGGGCCACCCTCCGCTTCGCGGTTTCGTCAGGCTGAGGATCCAAAGCCCTGACTTGATTTTTTGAACACTCTTCAAGCATAAAGACAATGAGAGACGCCGTCGAGACGTGCACTCAACCGGCTGCCTAAGCCCTCTGCCTAACAGGAAAAAAGCGCACTCCGGACGAGAGTGGGCGTTTACCGTCCCCCGCGTGGTGCCCCCCGCAACCGCGGTATCGTTATCACGGTGGGGGCAACGGACCACCTGGCGGAACAGACGGTCACGCCTCACGACTCGCGCACGGCGTGGCGCGCCGCCTTGGACTCGTAGAGCGCCTGGTCTGCCCGCTCGAGCAGGCCACTCAAGGCAGGGTCCTGGTCCAGCATTGCGACGCCGAAGGAGCACGTTCCAAAGATCGTCTCTGATCCGGCATGTACCGGCGATGCCTCGAACATGAGCCGAACTTCTTCCGCGAGTCGTCGGGCCTCATGCTCCGGAGTTGCCGCCGCGAGCAGGAAAAACTCATCCCCACCCAACCTCGCAACCAGATCCGTGTCGCGGTGGAAGCAGGCCCCGAGACACGACGCGAAGCCGATGAGCAGCTCATCGCCGGCGGCATGCCCGTAGGTGTCGTTCACCTGCTTGAAGCGATCCAGATCGAATGCAACGGCAGCCAGATCCGCCCCGGCCCGTCGCGCCGTGTCGACGGCGATCTTCGCTCTGTCCTCGAATCCGCGCCGGTTCAGCAGACCCGTCATCATGCACGTCTCGGCATCTCGCCTCAGGCGGTCATTCTCGAGATGGCGCTGCAGCTCGCACGCCATGCGCAGGGCGAACGCCTGAGCGACGCCCAGATAGTAGGAGCCATCCTGCAGGAGGTCGGCCTGATCATAGATGGCGATGTGACCCAGGACTCCCCCGTGGAGCGCACGAAGCGGGATTCCGACGAAACTCTTGTAGCCAGCTTCCTTCTTGGCGGGGAAAGCGTCGCCCAGCGCGCACGGAATGAGCGTCGGTTCGCCGTCGTACGGGATCAGACAGGGCTGATCCTTCAGCCGGTAGCTGAAGGGATCCCGCGGAACCCCGTTACGAAACGCATACACGACCCGCACCTCATCAGACTCCTCTGAGACTCGATGCGCAACAAAGACGCTCACGGCACCAAGCGCTCGCGACATCGCTTCCACCGCCACCTCGATGTATCGCATGCCGGACTCGGGAGCCGCGAGGGCAGCCATGAATCCCGGCAGCGCACGAAGAGCAGCCGAGGAATCCGCGACGACGGTGCGAAAGATCGAGTCGTTGGAATCCGACATTGAGATGTCTCCTGGCGGAGGATGGCTTCAACTGAGGTCGCCCGAGGGATAGGAAATCCAAACGCGCTGCGCGAGAGAGGGGCAGGCTAGGACGGGGGT
>CAZBHZ010000084.1:0-3448 GCA_964492085.1 uncultured Gemmatimonadaceae bacterium
ACTCCTATGGTGCGACAGGTGCCGGGGTCGACGCGTACATTCTGGACACGGGGATTCTCTCCTCCCACACCGACTTCGGTAGTCGTGTTCTCAGCGGTTATACGTCCGTCAGCGATGGCCGGGGCACGGAAGATTGTGACGGCCACGGAACGCACGTTGCCGGAACGGTGGGCGGGACGCAGTGGGGCGTTGCCAAAGGGGTCAACCTGATCCCCGTGCGCGTCCTGGACTGCAGCGGGTCAGGCACGTGGTCTGGTGTCATCGCTGGAATGGACTGGGTCGCTGCCAACGCCTCCGGACCTTCTGTCGCGAACATGTCGCTTGGCGGTGGCCAGAACAATTCAATCGACGACGCGGTCGCGAAGATGCACAATGCCGGCGTCACGGTGGTCGTGGCGGCCGGAAACTCGAACGCAGATGCGTGCGGGTCCAGTCCTGCCGCGGCGCCCGAGGCCATCACCGTCGGTGCGACAACCTCAAGTGACGAACGAGCGTCCTACTCGAATTTCGGAACGTGTCTGGACATCTTCGCCCCCGGCAGCAGCATCACGTCGGCCTGGTACACGGGGAGCACTGCCACCAACACCATCAGTGGTACGTCGATGGCGTCCCCCCACGTCGCCGGTGCGGCCGCCCTCTGGTTGGAAACGGACCCGAACATGACCCCGGCTCAAGTCGCGAACGCACTCACGTCGTCTGCGACTGAGGACCGCGTCAGTGGGGCAGACGGCCGCTCCGGGCGAGGGCGGAACGCGACGACCGTCCCCAGTCCCAACCTCCTCCTCTACGTCAATCCCGCCATGAGTGGCGGTGGCGGTGGCGGCGGCGGCGGGAATGCGTCTCCGTCGGCGTCGTTCACCTACTCCTGCAACGGGCTCACCTGCTCCTTCACCGGTGAGGGCTCCGACAGCGACGGGACGGTCGAGGGCTACGCCTGGACCTTCGGGGACGGCACCTCGGCTTCCGGATCCTCGGCGACCCACACCTTCGCGAATGGTGGAAGCTTCTCGGTACGCCTGACCGTGACCGATAATCTCGGTGCCACGGGGTCTGCGACCCAGACGGTGTCGGTCACCGATCCGAACGCGGACGGGATCGTTCTCGCCATGGTTCGACAGTACAAGCAGCGAGGCACGCCCTTGGCCGACTTCACCTACTCGGGTGCGACCACGGTCGAGCTGTACTCGGTCGGCGGGGGCATGTTCGGCGACCCGGTGTCGAGCGGCTCTTTCACCGTTCAGTTCCTGAAGGGTGGCGGCTCGTATGACATCTACGTCTGTCAGTCGGGGGGAACGACCAACTGCTCAAACACGGTGACCGTCGTCTGGTGACAGCCGGTACAGTCGGCGGCGGTTTTCCCGCTCGGAGGCCCGGAGTTCACGCTCCGGGCCTCTTTTTTTTGAGGTTGGGCTGACGCCGAATCCGTCACCTGGCATGACGCCACCCCGTCGACACTCAGCCGTGCGGGATTTTGCGCCCCTGCGGGCTCGTTCCTACTATGTGGTCGTTCCATTCAACATCACCAGAATCATGGTCCATCATGTTCCGTAACCACAGATTCCTGATCCTCGCCGCCCTACTTGGGGTCGCGGCGTGTGACATCGAGTCACCGACCAATGCGAACGATGATGCCCTCGAGCCTCAGTTTGCCCGGGCACAGGTAGCCGAGCGTGTAGTTCCCGGTCGCATCCTCGTGCGGCTGGCGGAAGGCGCCGACCCCGAAGCAGTCGGCCGTGAATACGGCGCATCCTTCGAGCGGAGGCTGAACGGCAACGGCGTCCATATCTTCCGAGGATCAGCCGGCAACGAGCGGGCCATCGCCGCGCGGATGTCCGGCGACATCGACGTCGTGTACGCAGAGCCGGACTACCTCCGACAGCCCACGCAGTCGAATCCGATGTGGTCGTTCGACAATCCCGGCGGCCTCACCATCGACTACACGCGCGGTCGGCGCTCCGGGAGCCCCGTGACCAACTTCACCTCGACCTCGGACGCGGACATCTTCGGAGGTTCAGGCGTTCCAAGCTACACCGGAGGCTACTCGGTCAGCATCGCGAGCATCGACACCGGGGTTCAGCTCGACCACCCGGAATTTGGATCGGCAACGATTGTGAGCGGCTATGATTTCGTCGACGGGGACAACGACGCATCCGACTCCGATGACCACGGGACGCACACGACCGGTACGATGGTCGGCGACGCGGTCGGGGTCGCAGGAGCGGTCGGAGTCGCAGGAAACGTGACCGTGTTCGTGTACCGGGTCTGCGGCAGCCAGGGATGTCCGACCTCCGCCATCGTAGGTGCGATCAACGCCGCCACGGCGCAGGGCGTCGTGGCCATGAATCTCAGCCTCGGTGGCGGTTCGCTCAGCCAGACGGAGCAGGATGCGATCGCCAACGCGACCGCCAACGGATCCCTCGTCATTGCAGCAGCCGGAAACGATGGCAGCACGACCGTCAACTGTCCGGCCTGTGATCCGAACTCCGTGTCGGTTGCAGCAACGGACTGGCAGGACGGCCTCACCACGTACTCCACGTCGGGAGCAGGTCTCGACATCTCGGCTCCGGGTGGGCAGATGTACTCGAACACCACCGACGAGGCGGGTATCTGGAGCGCGGTTCGTGGAGGCAACTACGACTTCTTCCAGGGTACGTCGATGGCGACGCCTCACGTGACCGGAGCCGCGGCTGTGCTCGCGAGCATGAAGGGTCTGACGACGGCGGACAGCAATCGGAGCTCAACCCTTCGCAACCTGCTTCTCTGCGGCGCTGCGGACATCGGCTCATCAGGATACGACACCACCTTCGGCAACGGCCGGCTGGACCTCGTCGCATCGATGACACAGAACGGCGCAGACTGTGGCGCGGGCGGTGGTGACGGTGGTGGTGGTGGCGGCGGCGGTGGTGGCGGTGGCGGCGGCGACGGCGACGGCTTCACCGTCGACTATGACTCCGGTAAGAGCCGGGGCAAGAACGCCATCCGCATCAACACTCCTTTCTCCGGTACGGCGACAGTCCTGCGGATGGTGAACGTGGCGAGCAACTCCCCGGTCATCGACTTCACGAGCGGTTTCGATCTCGACGTAATCCACTCGACAGGTGAGAAAGGTGCTGCGACCTACGCCGTGACCGTCTGCAACGAAGTTCCCCAGTGCTCTGAGTTCCAATTGACGTACAACTGATGGGGCTTGAGCAGTGACCGTCATCGGTCTGCTGGCGGGACACGTCGGGGGGGCGGTCGCTTCGAGCGGCCGGCCCCCTCATCCGTTTCCTCATGATGTCTGCGACGTCCCCCGACGGGCAGGAGCCGCGGGGCCTCTTCCTGAGAGGGTCGGAGCTCGCTTGATTGACACGTTCGTCCCGGCAGAACGGACGTCGAGCCGCACGAGGAGATGATGGAAAACGAAGTTCAGAACGTCCTGCAGTACCTGCTGTCGAACCCTGTTCTT
>CAZBHZ010000085.1:0-3429 GCA_964492085.1 uncultured Gemmatimonadaceae bacterium
GCGGACCCAACGGTCTGCGTTTCGGAGGCGTCACCCGCCCTCCGGCGGCGGTCGACAGCCCCCATGGTTCCACCGCGACTACACATGAGCGAGCGGGAGAATCGCGACACGACAGCGGGAAAGAAAAGGATAGGCAGCAGGACGCCGAAAACATAATTTCGCTCCGTTCTACGCCTCGCAGTCTTCCTGCAATTCCTCCCGGCCGCCTCCGGCGGATCCCTCCTCCATGACGCGTTCGATGGGCTCTCATGCTGATCGGTGCTCCGGAACGGTACGGCTGCTTCGCACATCGCTCCCCTTCCTCGTCGCCCTGTTCACCGCGGGTACGAAGACAGCGGCGGCCCAATCGGTCAGGGCCCTGACAACCTCGGAGCAAGAACGCACCGAGCGGCTTCTCGAGAATCGGATCGCGTGTCGAGGCTGCCACATCATCGCGGGAGAGGGGGGTGCGATCGGCCCCATGCTCGACGGGATATCCCAGAGAGCAGAGCTGGACCACGTCCGATCGATCATTGCTGATCCGGGCGTCATTCCGGGATCGATCATGCCCCACCAGCCACTCTCCTCCGGCGACCTGGATCGGCTCACCCGCTATGTGATGACGCGGCCCGTTCCCCGATCGAGCCTGGCCATCCCCGCCCAGGCTCCACCGGTGATCGCTCCCGGGCAGGAGAACAACGGACCCGCACTGTACGCCCGACACTGCGCCGCCTGCCATGGCGACACCGGCGAGGCCGACGGTTGGAATGCCCCCAACCTTCCCGTCCGCCCGACACGTCACGCGGACCCCGCACTGATGGCGCGTCGATCGGACGACACGCTGTACGATGCGATTGCGGCTGGTGGATACGTCCTCGACCGAAGTGCCCGAATGCCCGGCTTCGGGAACCTCCTGTCGAACACTCAGATCCGCGCGCTGGTTACCCACATCCGCACCCTCTGCACATGCACCCAGCCCACGTGGGCCGGCGGATCATGAGATCCGCACAGGGGAGCCGCGGACAGCGTATGCACCCCGGGGCTCGAGCGTGCCTCTGGGTCGGCATACTGACTCTCCTGATCAGTGCATGCTCGGACGATGTCGACCCGCGTATCTCGAGGTCGGGGCTCCTCGACTTTCCTCCCCCCACACCCAGCGCGGGCAGGACGGTTGACCGGGATGACTTCGCAGGAGCCGAGGCGTGCCGAAGCTGCCACGTCGAGCAATACGAGGCGTGGGCAGGGTCCACGCACGGGCGCGCTGGTGGACCTCCCAGCTCGGAGGTGGTCATCGCCGCCTTCGACAGCCGGCCGATCCGCTTCGCCGATGCAACCGTCACACCCCGCCTCCGTGCAGGTTCATACGAGTTCGTCGTAGATCAGGATGGTTTCGACGAGACGATCTTCACCGTGGCAGGTGTCATCGGTGGAGCGCACATGATCGGCGGGGGAACGCAGGGATTCATCAGCCGGCTTCCCGACGGCACGGAACGCTTCCTCCCATGGGACTGGTCGGGGACGTCCAACGAGTGGTTTTGCAACACGGGCTCTCGAACCAACCGGGGCTGGATTCCCGTCACCCCAGACATGCGCCTCGCAGACTGCGGCGACTGGCCTCCACTTCGACCGATCGGTACGGTCGACCGATTCGCCAACTGTCAGGAGTGCCACGGAAGTCAGATCACCACGTCCCTCGACCCGGGCACCGGCTACCGCACGGAGTACACGACACTGCAGGTCAACTGCGAGTCGTGCCATGGTCCCGGCGCCCGACACGTCCAACTCGCTGAAGCGGGGTTTCCCGAATCGGACCCGGGCATCAAAAGCCTTGCGAACCTCAAGAAGGACGAGGCGCTCGCGGTGTGCTTTCAGTGCCACGCCCTGAAGGACGTGCTTCGCGAGGGCTATCTGCCCGGAGCTTCGCTCGAATCCTACTACGCCCTCAAATATCCGGTGCTCGGCGACCAACCGTTTTTCGCCGATGGCCGAGTGCGGACCTTCGCCTACCAGGAAAATCATCTCGCAAGCGCCTGCTACCTGCAGGGTCCCATGGACTGCGCCAGTTGTCATGAGCCACACGGGCAGGGCTACTGGGACATCGACCACCGTCCACTGGATGACCCGTTCGACGACCGACAGTGCACCTCCTGCCACCTCAGCAAGGCAGGTGATGTCAGCGCTCACACCTTCCACCCGGCGGGAACAGACGGATCGAAGTGTGTGTCGTGCCACATGCCCTACCTCCAACACCCGGAGGTCGGAGAGGGCGTGGCATTCGCGCGATCGGATCATACGATCCAGATCCCGAGACCGGTCTTCGATTCGGACCTCGGTCTGGAGACCGCGTGCACCCGGTGTCATCGGGACCTGTCACCGAGGCAGCTGGAATCCCAGGTCCGCGCCTGGTGGGGAGAACCCAAGCCGCACCGTCCGGCGATCCAGGGGATCAACACGGAATTTCGCGCACGGAATCTGGTGGAGGCCGCAAACCTTCTCCTGCATCCCGAGGAAACGGACCCTCTGGTTCAATTCCAGGCGTTGAGTCGCCTGCTCACCGGCTATCTGAAGCCGGACCTCGAGGATCTGCCGGCCGAGGTCGAGGCCGACCTTCTTGCGCTTCTCGACAACCCGGATCTGGACGTTCGCTCACTCTCGGCAGCAGCGCTGCACTGGAGTCGGGGAGACCAGCCCGACGTGCGACGCAGGCTCGTTCAGCTCCTCGAGACGGCGCCTTCCGACGAGGCTCTTCGGGGCCGGTGGCTTCTCGCGCTCGGATTCCTGGGAGATGAGGCCCGGGATGCGGGCGATTTCACATCGAGCGCAATCGCGTACGAGAAAGCCCTCGATCTCAGTCCGGGTGATCCCCGTGTGCTGCACGCCCTCGGGCAGATGCACAATCGGGCGGGATCGTTCGATGATGCGATCACTGCCATCCGTGGAAGCCTCGCGATCGATCCTGTTCAACCCCTCGCGTGGGTGAATCTGGGTGTCGCATTGTCCGGTATCGGCAATCAGGATGCGGCGCGTGATGCGTACGGCGAAGCCCTTCGGCTGAACCCCCGAGAGTCCCTTGCTCACTTCAACATGGGCAACTCGTTTCGGCTTGCTCAACGCTACGAGGAAGCCGCACGTTCGTATCGCCTCGCGGTCGAGGCAGACCCGGGACTCGGGCGAGGACACTTCGAACTCGCTCGAACCCTGATCAATCTCGAGCGATTCGATGAGGCCCTTCCCCACGCTCGGCGAGCAGTTGAATTCATGCCCGATCACGCGAACTCGCGTCAAATGCTTGCGGATCTCGAGCGTTTCGCCGGAGGGCGACCATGAGCCTTAACCACGAAGAATATCTGGCTCGGGATGCACTGGGACTTGCGGAGCTGGTCCAACGAGGAGACCCAGTCGCTGCCGGATTCGCTCGACGACTGACCGGCCCCGACGCCTCGGGGCGCG
>CAZBHZ010000086.1:0-3373 GCA_964492085.1 uncultured Gemmatimonadaceae bacterium
GGCGAGGTGGTCTTCGATCGCCTGCCCAGAGGAGACTATGGGGTGCGAGTGGTCGCATCCCCGACCTGCGACATTCCCCCGGGTGGTGCCTACCGCGACGGGCTGGTGGTCGAGTCAGGAAACCGCTTCGATGTGGTCATCGTCCTCGAGAACTGCTGAGCCTCGAGTCCGGACCGGTCAGGCAGACGCCGCCGGAGGCGCACGGCGGACGGTTCGGCCTGAGCTCTCGGCCACGACCGCATTGAAGAGCGCGAGGAGCAGACCCAGGATGGCGGCCAGCAGCCAGGTTATGGATCGTCTCGGGAACGCGGGTTTGTCCTCAATGACCCCCGTGTCGACCAAACGCACTTCGGAATCGTCCACAGCCTGGGCGACGCGGGCATCGACCAATCGGGCCTGGAGCGAAAGGTAGACCTCACTCAGAAGGCGCTGCTCACGCTTTCGCCGGGCGTACTCCAACTCCACGGCGGGCACTTCCTGGAGGAGCTCGTCGAAGTCCCGCAGAGACACCTCCGTAGATGCCAACTGCGTGTCCAGACCCCGAAGGTAGTCGTTCGCGATGCTGAGTAGCTGCTCCTCAATGCCGCGGATTCGGCCCTGAAGTGCGGCCACATCCGCGTTGGTCTCGCTACGCCGAATCAACAGGTTCGAGCGCTGGTTCTCGAGGTCGATCAACGAAAGAAGCAGCTGCTGCACTCCTTCGTTCGTGATGAAGGACGGAAAGCTGGCCAATGCCCGAAATGGCGTTTCCTCACCCGGCCTCGGCTCGCGGGTTTCCAGAGACTCGAGCATCGAGGTGAGAGAGGCACGTTCGACCTCGAGCGCATCCCGCATCACCTGGACTTCAGCGACCCGCTCGATTTGGGCCGTGGCCTGCTCTTCAGGAGCAATCACGCGTTCCCGTTCCTGAAATCGCTCCAGCGCCGATTCGACACTCGCGAGTTCTTCCGAAAAGTTGCCGACCTGCTCCGACAGGATTGCAACCTCCCGCCGAGCATCGCTCTGACTCGTACTCAGAGAGTAGGAAACAAAATCCTCTGCCACTCCGTTCACGAAGGCCTGCGCGACGGCTGGATCCGGGTTGCGATACTGGAACTCCACCAGGCGCGATCCCAGGTCCGACCTCTGGATCTTCACCCGCTTGCGAAGCGTCCGCATGGTGCGCCGAAAGGGCTGTACTGAAATCTTGATCACCCGAGGAGGCGCGGCCGCCAGCGAGTCGTGAATCGTGAACGACATCGGACCGATTCGAAATTCGGTTCCGGTCTCCACGAAGTCCGGCAGGGCGACGGCCTCACGAGTGCCCCGGGCGGATACGCGGTACCGCTCGTCCGGCTGGAGCTTCAAGGTGTAGGTGCCCCGGGGGGCGTCCTCGCCAGCGGAGATCGACGAGAATATTTCGGACCGAAACGCTCTCCAGGGTCGCTTCAACGACACATGGAGGGCGAGGCCCTCGGCCCTCGGTTCGAGAATCGTGCGGCTGCGAAGAATCCCGATTTCGGTCTGCACGTCGGTTTCGCCCAGGCCACCCGGAAGCGAGAGACCTCCGGGAAGAGCCTCTGCTACGTCCCCCAGTCCGCTCATCAGTGACGAGCCAAGGCCCCCATTGTCTTGCATCCGTACCCGAAACGAGGCCTCGCTCTCATAGACTGGCGTGATCAACAGTGAGAGTAGGATCAATACGACCGTGACCCCGGTGGTTGTGACGACGAATCGCACTCCCTGGCGCATGACTACACCGGGTAGCGCTTGCAGAGGGACGCCGGGTTCGGGGGCAGTGGGCTCTTCAGGCATGACGTTCGGGCGCGGAGTCAGGGCGCAGGGACGGGGGGCGCCGAGGGGCCAGGAGGATGGCTCGGCCCTCGGAACGTGCGTTGGAGAAGTTCGTGACTGCCAGCCACCCACGCCAGACAGAGCAGAAGCCACGTCACGGGCTCGGTATGCGACTGCTGAAAGAGGTTGAAGACGAAGAGCCCTGCGATCACTGCCCGAAAGGTTGGGCCCCGGTGGAACGCGAGCACGAAGATCGAGAAAGCAACGACCGCCGCGAGTATGCCGGCCTCAGCGAAGAAGGTGACGAAGAGCGAGTGGAAGTTGCCGTACTCGTTTCCGGGAAAGAACGCCTGAGTCTCGAGAAACGCATTCCCGTACCCAATGCCGACCAGCAGATGTTTGATGTCCGCGGTGCCCACTTCCAGTCCCAGGAGTATGAGCTGGGCGTGCTGGCTGCTCGAGCCTTCGTCGAAGGTCAATCGGGTGCCGAGCATGCCGCCGAGCGAATCCAACGCATCGGCACCTGAGGGCGAGACGAGATAGGGTGCGAGCAGCGCCGCTGCCAAGGCCGCGAGAGTGCCAACGGCCGTCGGGGTGACGCGGAACGATCTGGCGTTCAGACTCGTCATTGTGACGATCACCAGCCCCGCGAGGACGGCGGAGCGGGACAGAGTGAGTACCGCGCACACGATCCCGAGGCGAACGAGGCGGCGCCGTTGGACGTCGTGAGTCCCGAACTGCCAGGTGAGCCAGGTGAACGTCACCGCTGCAAGACCACCCAGGTTCGGGTCTGCCGCCAGCCCGGTGAGTCGCGGAATCACGCCGAAATACAGGCCGGGGGACAGGTCGATCGGACCACGGGTTCCCCCCTGTCCACCCAAAACGAACACCAGCACCTGGAGGACGTTGAAGATGGCGATCCCGATGATTCCCCAGCGTGCCCCTCGCGCAAGGATGTCCGTGCGATCTTCGCGCATCAGGAGCGTGAGCCCTACCGCGGTGACAAGTCCCAGCTGGGCAATGAGTAACGCCAGGCGGCGGCTCGAGGTGGCGAGATCGTAGGCGAAGAACGCGGACAGGGTGAGGAGAATCACGAGCCCGGTCAGCGCAAGTACGAAGGATTCGGCACCGACCATCGGATGTCGGCGATGCAACGTGCGATCGGTGCTCCGAAGTCCCGCCAGGACGAGGACGGGCGACAAGACGAGAAAGGGCGTAAGCACCAGCGGCCCCCCGCCAAAGAGCAGATCGATCCGCGTCGCTCCCAGGAGCGCGATCCAGAGGGAGAGAAATGCCCCACTCATTGGCGAGTGTAGCGCAGCATGAGGCGCACAACCCGATTGCGTAGATCCACGCCTCGATAGTCGTTCGGTCCCAGGTATGTGGCTTGGAACAGATAGTTCAGTCGGATGGACGACGCATATGACGCTTCGAGTTCCACCGGACCCAACCGGCCGGAACCCCGGATCCCACCCATGAGCGTGAGGTCAGCTCGACGAAATTCCGGTGCATAGCTGTAGAGCGCCTCGTTCTCCCATCGGATGCGGGTGCCGAAGAGCCCGACCGTCCATTCGGGAGCCAACCAGTCGACCGCCAGCCA
>CAZBHZ010000087.1:0-3295 GCA_964492085.1 uncultured Gemmatimonadaceae bacterium
CA
Source organism: uncultured Gemmatimonadaceae bacterium (assembly GCA_964492085.1). Lineage (GTDB taxonomy): Bacteria > Gemmatimonadota > Gemmatimonadetes > Longimicrobiales > Gaopeijiaceae > UBA2589. The sequence continues at coordinate 3 of CAZBHZ010000087.1, forward strand.
TTCGCTCGAAGAGCCGGAACATCGTGTCGTGTGTGTGGGCGCGGAGCTCCACCGACTCGGGCGCATCCCGAAATTCGATCCGCGGCATTGGGTCTCCCCATCGATTTCGGCGGCCTGGGTCGAGCGAGAGCCGGCTGTTCCGATCCGGGATCACGTCGTAGTAGCCTCGGACGCGCGCCGACGAGCGCTGCGTGCGTGCTCGCCAGTCGTCCATGACCGCGTCACCGAAGAGCCATGATCCGTCTTCGCCTCGGGGCCGGGGCTGACGGCCAGCCGTCGAGGTCCAGATGCGAAGGTCGTGTCTGACGTAGCGCTCCATCCGACCCGGGCGTGCGAACTTGCGGGAGAGGAGCGAGTTGGTCGAGAACATGCCGGGGTAACTCTCGAACGGGAGGTCGATCTGGGCGCTCGCGTAGGGATGTCCGTTCATGTAGGCGCCGACCATGCCGGTGCGGTTCGCCAGGCCATCGGGGAACCGACTGTTGGCTGACAGGAGCAGCAGGTGCGGACTCCACGCATACCCGGCGGCCAACACGAACGTCTTCGCGCGTAGCTCGACCGGTTCGTCCGGCGACGTGGCGTCGACGGCGACAGCGTAGTCGATCCGGTCAGAGTCCTCGTACAGTTCCAGCCTGCGCACCAGCGTATGTGTGAGGAGCCGAACCTTCCCTTCGGCGATGAGGCGATCCAGCGTGACGTCCGGTGTGTACTTGGCGCCGGTAGGGCAGACATGGCACGTGTCGCAGCGTCGGCAGATCGCGCGGCCGTGGTCTGTCGTCGTGGCCTTCGCCCAGGGTTGCGTCCAGAACGGGATGTCCGCGCTCTCGCCCCATTCTTTCAGGATCTGGAGGTTGTACGAGAGCGGTAACGGCGGCATCGGGTACGGCCCTGAGCGAGGGTCGTACTCGGGTGGGCCGGCCTCGCCCGCGACCCCGACGCGCTGTTCGAAGTCATGGTAAAAAGGCTCGAGGTCATCGTATCCGATTGGCCAGTCGGTGCCTACGCCGTACAGCGAGCGCTGCCGGAAGTCCTCGGGTGAGAAGCGTGGGCAGGCCCCGTCCCAGTGCATCGCGCATCCACCGACGTTCATCGAGCGGTAGAAGAGGCCTTCCCCGGTCTGGCCCCGGATGTGGTCTTCGGTCCAGGGGTTCTCCCCGTAGTCGAGCATGCGACGCCGCTTCGCGATCCTGTCACGTACGGGCGTGGTGTGCCCTCCGGCTTCGACCATGACGATGTCGGCGTCGGTGAGCTCGCCGATGCGGTCGGCGGCCAGGATGGCCGTAATGCCCGAACCGATGATGCAGATGTCGGAATCGATGCGGATCGTCATGGGGTTGGCACGTCGATCGCGATGTTCATCCGAGGTGGGTCGCAACGCGGCCGGTCATCGCTGGCCTCCCGCCAGGGGTGTCGGGCGTTCACCCACGTCGTCGATGCTCCTGCACTCGAGCTTCGTGATGCGCACGCCGTAGCACCGGTCCACCGCGTCCGCCGACGTGAAGTAGTGGGCCATCAGCGCGACTGCGACGTGCTGCGCCCGGCCCGGAGCAGGGAACCCGTCAGAGGGCACACCGATCTGTTCTCCCAGAAGCTCCCTGCGCCGCTCGACAGACACGGCCGCGAAGGGCGAGCCCCATCGAGCCTCGGCGAGTAGATCGAGGGCCTCGAGCTGTGCCGCCCACCCGGGTTCGGGATCCGGCGGCCCGTAGGGGATCGCGGATCCGCCGTAGGGATGCCTCAGTTCGGCGACCGGTTGGAAGCCGGAGAGCCAGAGCTCGAAGGCGCCGACCGCAGTCTCGCGCCCGTCAGGCCCGATTGCTTCCGGCAGCACTGCATCCCCCACTGCACGGAGCAGGAGGGAATCGAGCGCCCTGGGCGGGGCGATCGGGGGGGCAGCGCTCACGCCCTCGGCACCCAGGGAGGCGGCCGAGAGTGCAGCGGCCGAGTGCTTGAGGAAGGCGCGGCGATCTTGCGTCATCTCGCGTTCCCTCCAGCGCGCGATGCGTGAGTCAAAGTGCTGTTGAGCCTACGGGTGAACCATGGAGAAGGCAAAAGGGGAGGGGCGCTCGGATTGTGGGACTGTGACCGGAGGCCTTCGGGAGGGTGTGACCACACCGCGGTCCGCCGAGGATGGAGGAACCAAGATGAGCGCGCTTTCGACGAAGCCTTGGCGGGTCCCAAACCAGACATGGCATCAGTCGCCATCCTGCCCGCAAACGTGTCTCGCAGCACTGTACCCTACTGGCGGGACCGACCCCTACCGATCGATCTCACATCCCGAAGCCGAGCCCGCCCAGTCCGTCTAGCTGCGGAATGATGATGAGGAGCGGGACAAGGGTATACAGCGCAATGTTCCAGCCACTCGACCCTCGGAGTTCGACGTGACTCACGTCCGCGAAGGGCAATGTGACCTCCGAACCGGCCTCGACCGTACAGGCGCTGCTACGAGTCCCATCAGGTCGCGTGAGGCAGGTGCGCGAGCCTGGGTTTTCCCCGCGAATACTTTCCCCGTCGGTCGCCGGGCCATGGAGAACCATGCCCGAACCATCATTCAGCACGACCCTAACCCTGTCCGGGCGTTGCTCAACAGTCTCGCGGGGCCCCAAGGGGCTAGGTTGCCAAGTCTTGATGCATCCGGATGCGGCCAGGCAAACCAGCACGATCGGAACAAAGCGAATCGACCGGCTCAGCGTCAGCATTCAGCATGCTTCGTGGGGCGGGGCGACCGTCGGCGCCCAAGGTACGTGGCGCCACATGATTCGCAACTCACACGGAATGCGCCTCAAGGGACGGCGGTCTCTGACACGAAGCGAGAGGCGTCCTCACTCCCGCCCGCGTTGCTTCCTAACGGCTCGGAACTCTGCTGCCGCAGCGCTGAGGCGCCTCGGGGAACTTGTCTGAGGTAGGGGCGGCTGTAATACGCAACTCGCGGGAATACGGCTGGCGGGGGGGCTGCCCAGGTGACCACGAATGGATGTACCTTACCCTCCAAGTTCGGCTGGCCGATAAGGTTGGTCTAGACTGGTCAGAGTGGGTCCAGCGGCGCAGTGCGTCCCTGGAGAACGAGGGCCAAGATGAGACTTATGTGAGACTTCGCCGCTTTGATGGGCTGGCGCACGTTTCGGTAAGTGATCGAATAACAAGAGGTTCGGGGCGTGGCGCAGTCCGGTAGCGCACCTGCTTTGGGAGCAGGGGGTCCCCGGTTCGAATCCGGGCGCCCCGATTTCAGGAAGAGTTGGCCCCGCTTGAGGTTACGGCCTTGAGCGGGGCTTTCGTTTCAGGTCGCCTCGACC
>CAZBHZ010000088.1:0-3120 GCA_964492085.1 uncultured Gemmatimonadaceae bacterium
CGAGGCACCGGCTACCGAAGGCGATGCCGCCTCACCCAGCCCAGCCGCCGAGCCCCCTGCCCCGTCCTACCTCGCCTATTGCCAAGTAAGGCCGTTTGGAGTTCCTATCCCTAATACCCCGGTCGACTGCACTCAGCATCCTCAGGCGGTCGAAGACGACGTCGTCCGGGAGACCGCCCTCGGGCGACCTCGGATCACTGTAGTCGACAGGACGCGACAGGGCCGGCTTGCCGCTCATCGACGCCCGCCAGCTCGGCGCCCTGCTCAAGTCTGCCCCTCCGTACAACGCTTCGTCCCCCGGTGCGGGCGGGAACGTTCGAACGAAGTCCGGAAAAATTTCCGGGTGGACCGCCTTGTGTGGAATGACGGCGAGGAAGGGTTCCTCGCGTGAAGAGGCCTCGATGAACGACACGGCTTCGTCGGTCAGGATATCCGTCATGTATCCCGAGCCCCTCGCAGGCTCGCCATCGATGTTCAGTTCCGGGTCGAAGTACACGCCCTGGCCCACGAAGCTGACCCAGCGATCGAATCCGGGCCGCGGCGAGTCGTCTTCGTGTCCCATGTGCCACTCGCCGAAGAAGCCGGTACGGTAGCCCACGTCGTGCAAGAGCTTCGGAAACGTGACCATGCGGTGGCTCTGATCGGCCCGCTCTCCGTTGTCGACGATCCCGTACCGGTAGGGATACTGCCCGGACATGAAGACTGCCCGGCTCGGCGAGCAGAGCGGTGCCGACGTGAAGAAGCTCTCGAATGACGCCCCCTCATCGACGAGCCGTGCGAGATGCGGAAGCTCGACGAAGGGATGCTCTACGATGTCGTCGTACCGGACGTCATCGAGAAGCAGGAACACGATGTTCGGACGGTCAGGACCGCGGTCGCCGGACGGCGAGTCAGACTGGCATGCAGCAAGTACAGCCACGGACGCCAGCAGGACCGCGGCACACGCTGCCCCGAGAACGCGATCGATCATTGATGGAGCTCGGTAAACATTCTGCATGATTCTGATTTCGTGCCCGACGACGGGCCCGCCCGTTAGACTGGCCGCGTCGGCCGAAGAGCGATGAGCGCCGGGCTGCACGGCTCTTGCGCGGACAGGCTATTGCCGCGGGGCCGACGGGACCAGAGCAGCAGATCGGGTCTCCAGGCCGTCCTTCAGCGCCCGACGTTGCGCCCGACGAAGACTCGTTCAGGCTCCCTCACAGCGGCCCGGTTCGCATGCCCCACCAGACTAGCATTCCGCTCGGCCCACCTCGGGCCCGGACGGCTTTCGAGAGGTTTCATGACCATGGTGCTGCCCGACCCCCGTGCAGAAGCGCTCGTGGACACCATGGGACACGTCTTCAGGGAGATGACACCAGGGACCCGTTCATTCGCGCCCGGAGCCGCTGATTCGCCTCCTGCATGGGTTGGCTTCGCCTGCTCAGAATGGCACCAAGGGTGCCCCGCTGCGTGATGCGCGCGAGAAGCGCGCGGTCTGCCTGAATCGGCCAGCACGGGCGCCGGAGAACAAGCCCGAAACCATCACGCGTCTTCGCGGCAGTTTTGGGGAAGCGTCGGCTGATGTGATTCGCACGAAGGGGCTCGTTCGTCATCCCCCGTCATCCCCCCGTCCCAACCTCCTGATCTGTGACATGATCCCGGAAGTCCTCTCCGAAGATGTGGCTGTTCGCCTGCCAGTAGTCCCGATTGCTGGGCAGCACCTCTGTCGAGAAGAATGCCTCGACACCTTCGAAAAACTGCAACTCGAGTTGTCCATTCTGGTGGGCATAAAAGGATAGTTCCCACAGGTTGAACAGCTCACGAGTCAGCGTCTCTTTCCGCAGACTGGCGAGTTGGTCGTCCTCGAACGTCTCTCCCGAGATAATCGCGCCGAACACTTCTGCCACCTTGTCGTCCGTCATCACCCACTCGGTGAAATTGTAGGCGAGCCCAATCACTTCGAAGTGATTCGCCGCGCGTGCAGCTTGAGTGTTCTGACGGATTTCAAAGCCCACGAAGAGGAGCGACAGAATCGCCCCTGCGACAGCCACCTTCTCGTACGCTCCGTTCATCGTTGTTCCTCCTTCGAGGTGTCATGAATCAGCAAGGGTACCCGCTCGGTGGACCTGCCTCGCCGCGATCCCGCGAGGCCACATCCGCGACGAAGCAGGTGGACAGCGGACGGTTACGCCCGGGGTCCGTCACCAGTGCAGCGACTCCAGCTCGTCGAGCAACTCTGCATTCGCGGCCATCGCCTCTCGCGCGAACCGCTCGTAGAACTCACCCACCGCCTGGAGCCCCATCACCGTATTCATGAACACGTTGTCTCGCCGCACCACATCCCACGGTACCGTGAGCCTCATGGTCACACTGGCCCAGGTGGTCGTCACTTGCTCGACCGACTCCGCGAGGGGGGACATGTAGGGTGCGTAGGCGTCTCCGTATTCGTCATGAGCGTCGATGAACGCATCGCGCCAGATCACAACCCTGTCCTGGTTCTGGTCGTAGTAGCGCACGATGGCGGTCTGGAGGGTCAGATCCCCCATATGCCGGAGCCGATCCTGGTCGATCAGAAGGTCGAAGGTCGACCGAACGGGATTGTAGGGAGTCCCGAACAGCAAGGACCGCATCGCCGACTCTGCAGAATCCACGGGAAATTCCGCTCGGTCCGTATTGACGAGTAGTCGACCCATTTGAGGTCGCGTACCAGGACGGTACGCCACGACGCGCGCCAGCTCAGCAGAATCCCGCCGAAGATCCTCGATCAAGAGCGACGTCGCAGCCTCCGCCGCTTCTGTCTGCTCCGCCCCCTGACGCCAGTCATCCGCCACGAGCGCAGCCAACACACCGAAGAGGATGATCGAGAACTCGGCCGCTACCCGGCCCGGGGAGATTGAGCGATCTGACATCCATGACCCCCTGCACGTGAAAGAAAGATTCTGCGGATAGGCGCGTGGGGAGGCAATCAGGCCTGCTGGCTGCGGCTGTCTACGGCCGGAGGCGGGTTACCTCCGTCCCTCCGGAACGGAACCACGCCACGTTCATTCAGGAGCCGCAGCCCCGCATCCTGCCAACTGGCCGCCGGGCCGATCCACCGGATCAGTGAGAGCCACGGAGATCCGTCATTACACCCGATGCGTG
>CAZBHZ010000089.1:0-3059 GCA_964492085.1 uncultured Gemmatimonadaceae bacterium
GGCGGGACAGAGCAGCGGCAGCACGTCGTAGATGCGAGCGAGCAGGACGGCCCATGTCTCGAAGACGTCGAGGTCGGTCAGGAGGCGGCAATGCCACCCATCCTCCGACCACACGACACCCTCAGCCGTCAAATCCTGTGACCCGCAACGAGCAACATCGCAATTGAGGCTCCAGCCTTCACATGATGACCATCGACGCTGCTCAGCGGTTCTCCAGCAGCCACTTTCGTGCGTCTCCGAGATCGTATCGACCATTCATGTTTCCTCGCTGATCGAGGTGCTGGCGCTCCAGCTCGGAGAAGTACGACGAGATCGGGTAGTTCGACGAATAGAGCAGGTTGCGGAAGAGTTCGACGGCAGACCCGGGAGCCCAGAGCCCATCGGCAACGAATCGTATTGTCGCCTGCTCCGAGGAGTAGCCGCCGGGCGCCGACACAACGACGTCGATCTGGGCCGAGTCACCCTCTGCTACGGCCCCTCGGACAAAGAAACCGAAGCCAGCCTGCTCGATCTCGACAGATGCCGTGTCCCCTGTGACGGTGAAGTCATATCCTCCCGCGGCCCCCCACCCGCCTACGATGTCGAAGTACTCCGAGAATCGTCGCAGAGGTACCACGGGTACGTCGGCGAAGGGCCCCCGCAGCCGCGGTGTCCGGCCCGTCGTCAAATTGATCCGAGCCACATCACCATCGACCGAAATGTCGTTCACGAGCACACTCCACGGGTCGGGCGTGTAGCTGCCGTAGAAGCTGGGCGCCGTGTAGTAGCTCAGGTATCCCGAGTTCCAGAGATCGGTCGCCTCGCCCCAGTTCCCACCCTCCGACGCCGTCCGCTGAAGGTTGTCGTACCCGTCCTGCTCGATCAGGCTGAGAAAATAGTACCGGGGGGCATCCGGATTCGGCCGGAGCGGGAACCTGGAGTTCTGGACATACATCAGGACACCGCGGCCAGGCAGATCACGGTCGAAGCCGAGGGTGTCGCGAAACTCGATGAACAGAAAGGCATCTCCCTCGTCATCCAGCGGGATCTTGAGCAGATCACCCGTGGTCTGGATCGGGCCGATCGCGACTTCCTCCTCCCACAGTTCCCCGGGATCGATCGGGTCGACCCAGCCGAGGCGCGCCTTCGAGTAGCCGATCAAGTGGGTCGGGCCGAACGCCGGAGGATTGTCAGTGACCTCGCCACAGCCCCACGCGCCCGCAGCCATGAGGGCCCAGCACCCGAGGATCCAGCGTCGGCCGTAGGGACCGGCTGAGGGGTCGATCCAGTGATACCAGTCCGGAAGGCCGAGGGCATGTCCGAACTCATGAACCATGATCGACGCGTCCTGGATCTCCTCGTCACATCCGGCCGCGCTCTGCGTGAGATAGTCCTCGACCCTGATCGGCGAGCCGTCGATGCCTACGTCGTCCGTCGTGTACGGTGCGCCCGTCCGCGCCGTCATGGTCGAGCGATGCGGCCAGACCCCCGGTCCGCCACAGTGCGCTCCGACCTCGAGGTACTCGAAGGTCATGACGTCCACGAACCCATCGTCGTCGCCGCTGTTCGCGATCCCGTCCGGACCGTCATTGTCGTACTGCGAGAAGTCGATCGTGCCATCTAGGCTGTCGAGTGCTTCCGCAAAGTAGGCTCCGAGGCCCGTATGCCCGGCGCTCGGGAGGCCACCAGGTGGCACCGCCTCACCGGTGGGAAGGCTGCTTCGGACCCAACCGAATACGTCTCCTTCCACGCGTAGCGCCCCTCGAGACATCTCGTCGTACGCTTCGGTGAGAGTCCCCCGTTCCGCCGGTCCGGTGAACAACACCCGTTGCACGGCGTCACGCGTGATGGTCACGGGCTCGGGCGAGTCGGCGAACAGGGCAAGAACGACCGGGAGACGAACGTCCCCGCGGGCCGGAGTTCGACTGAGGAGTGCATGCTCGAACTCGAAAGCCGATGGCTCCAGCGCGACCTGTTGCCAGTACGTTGCCGGGACCGGGACACCATACAGGCTGCCCGCCATTTCTACGTCGCGACTCTGAGCATGGAGTGGGATGGCGATCCCCAGAAGCAGAACCAGGGCAGGCAACGCTGCGAGGCCCTGATACCCGACTCTCTGAAGTGGCACTCTCATCATCGGATGCTCAGGCTGTAGCCCTCGAGCGAAGCCCGAGGCAGGTTGTCCGGGTCCGCAACCATGTCCAGTCCGACGGTCGGAGGCGGCGATCCACCCACTGCGACAACCTGAAACGAGAGTTCCCCTCCCTCGGGGTGAATAAGCGCAACAGAGGTTCCGTAAAGGCCCTGTCCCCCGAAGCCCCACGGGTACACTTCGACGACGCCGACCGGCCGAATGTCACTCGGTCTAACCGATTCGTTCGAGTTTCCGGCGTCGTAGATGGAAACGATGGCACCACCCTCATCCCCGTTCGGCCCAACGACGGTGACCGTCCAGAACCCGGGTACACTTGGCGTGAGGGGCGTCGTCTCGCCCGACTGGTCCGACTGGTCCGAGCAACCCGTCATCACGGTCGCGATCAGGACCAGCGAAGACACGAGCGTGCGGCGAACCCGGACACGACGTCGGGCGCACCGTCCCCTTCTCTTCTCCAGGGGGAGGCCCGGGCAGCGTGCCGACGACCTGCAGGGGGGGGAGCAATTCATCCGCCGGGCGCGCACTACAGCCCCTCGCTCCACGCTGAAACGATACCCGCAAAGCGTGCGCCAGACATGGCCTGAACCAGGGGCTTGTACAGCGGTGAGGTCATCATAATCAGGGATCCGTTCACGCTCATCTGTCTGTCACGCACCGTGACGGTCGCGTTCACGTCGTCGATGCCCCGAGGGACGGCGAACACATCGTCGAACAAGATATCGAGCCGGCACGCCGCGCCATGGGGCTTCATGTGATTCCTATCTCCGGTGAATGCGGGCATTAGCATGGGGACTCGGTACCCGTTCAGGCCAGTGGTCGGATGGAAGGAGGGTGCCTGGTCAGCAGGGACTCGCCCTAGTGCACGGTTCAGTGGACCGAGGCTCCCCACCGACAGCACAGGCCTCGGCAGCCCGGTCCCCGTGCA
>CAZBHZ010000090.1:0-3022 GCA_964492085.1 uncultured Gemmatimonadaceae bacterium
ATGCCGCCGGCCGAAGGCTCGGTGGCGTTCGCCGCGGGCAACTGGCCGTCTGCGGACGGCGAGGTAAACCTCGGTCAGCCCGAAGGGGTCGCGATCCCGTACTTCACCCAGTTCGACCTCGGCACGCCGGGCGTCGGTGGTGAAGTGATCCAGGGCCTCGTGAATCCGACGGACCCGACCAGCGCGGCGTCCCTCGAGCGGGGTGAGGAGCTCTACTCCCGCTTCTGTGTGGTCTGCCACGGGCCGGACGGGGTGGGCGCCAACGCCTACATCGCCGACAAGCACCCGCTGCTGCCCGCGTACAACCTCTCCGGCGCGCAGGTGGCCTCGTACTCCGATCCCTACATCTACGCGATGATCAGGGTCGGACGTGGACTCATGCCCGAGTATGGCGGCCGGATCACTCACTTCGATCGCTGGCACATCGTGAACTACGTCCGTCAGCTTCAGGTTCAGGCCGGTACGCGCAGCGCCGAGGCTCCGGCCCCGGCGCCTGCCCCCGATGCCGATGGAGGGGCTCAGTAATGCATCACCACATTCCCTCCGACATCCCGGTCCGGTACCTGCCGCGGGACAAGACGATGAACACGGTGGCCGGCGCGATGTTCGTCGTCGGGCTGCTCGCCTTCGTCTTCCAGCTGAGCCAGAACGCGCACGGTGCGTGGATCAGCTACGTCACGAACTGGATGTTCTTCTCGAGCATCGCCATGGGTTCGGTGATGTTCGCGATCGCGACATGGATCGTGAAAGCGAAGTGGAACTGGTCCGTGCGACGGGTCAGCCAGGCGGGTGGGGCATTCCTGCCGGTCGCCTTCGTGCTCCTGCTTCCCATGCTCACCCTCGGGGCGGATTACTTCCCGTGGATCGAGATGATGGGGTACGACTACATCGTCCAGAAGAAGGCCGCGTACCTGAATCTGCCGTTCCTCATCACGCGGAACGTCATCGGTGCGATGATCCTCTTCGGCCTCGGTACGTACTTCGTGTACCTCGCGGTGCGGCCCGACATGGGGCTCACCGAAGGCGCGGAGGAGGATGACGAGGGTCGCGCGTCGTGGCGGGGCAAGCTCACGCAGGGCTGGATGGGTCAGGAGCAGGAGGAAGTCTCCAGCTACCAGCGCATGACCGTCCTCGGACCGGCCATCGTGCTCGTGTACGCGTTCGTGATGACGATCTTCTCCTATGACTGGGCAATGTCGCTCGAGCCGCACTGGTTCAGCACCATGTTCGGTCCGTGGTACTTCATGGGTGCTTTCTGGGGCGGTGTGACCGTCACCGGCCTGTGGAGCATCTACCTGCGGACGAAGCACAAGGACATGCAGAACCTCATCGGTCTGCAGCAGCGTCACGACCTCGGCAAGCTGACCTTCGCCTTCACCGTCTTCTGGGGCTACCTGTTCTTCTCCCAGTACATCGTGATCTGGTACGGGAAGCTTCCCTGGGAGCAGGCGTGGATCGTACGCCGCTCCGGCGAGGTGTGGGGCAGCTACTCCACCATGGTCGTCTGCATGTGCTTCTTCATCCCGTTCATCGGGCTGATCGGGCGCAAGCCGAAGATGCTTCCGAAGGTGTACGGCTTCTTCGCGTCGATCATCATGCTCGGCCTCTGGCTGGAGCGGTACGGCATGGTCGCGCCGTCGCTGCACCACGAGGGCGACCCGGTCTTCACGATCTGGCAGCCGCTCATCGGCCTCATGTTCCTCGGCCTGTATCTGGGCTCCGTCCGCTGGTTCCTGTCGACCTTCCCGGTCATTCAGGTCTGGCAGCCCATGCAGGATCCCGAGTCGCTCGAGGCAGAGCTTCCGGCCGAAATGCAGGGCCCGGCCGGGGTCGCAGGAGACTAGTTCGACGCATGGCCCGGTGGTGGTCAGGTGTGTGCAGCTGAGCTCCCCGGGGGCCAGCTCGCCGGCCTGGGACCGAGGACGGGCTGTGTGAGATGAACCGGATGGTTCGTCGTATGGTATAAGCGCGAGGTCCTTCCGAACCCTCGGAAGGGCCTCGGGTCGTTTGAGACCTCTGATCCACATCAAGCATCAGATCATGATCAACAGTCGTTTGATTCGCCGCAGCGTCGTGCTGCTCTCCGTGCTGGCGATGTCCGCCTGCGACGATCCTTTCCAGGTCATCGAAGAACTCACCTTCGCCGAGAGCCTGGGCATCGTGCTCAGCGAGTTCACGCGACTCGACAGCGGTGTCTACATCAAGGACGTGCTCGTGGGCTCGGGCGCGGTCACGTCGGAAGGCCAGACCGCGGTGGTCGAGTACACGGGCTACCTCGCGAACGGGACATCGTTCGGGAACGGGGATTTCCCGTTCGTCATCGGTAGCGGGAACACCATCGCCGGCTTCGAGCTCGGCGTCTTCGGGATGCGCACCGGGGGGCAGCGCCGGATCATCATCCCGCCGTCACTCGGGTACGCCGATTCGGAACAGCCGACCATCCCCGCGGGCTCCGTTCTCGTCTTCGACGTTGAGTTGTGCACCCTCGACGGTGTCGGACCGAATCCGGATTGCGCCAACTGATGCAGCGAGCGTGCGCGGCCCTCGTCGCGGCAGTGGTCCTCGGCGGCTGTGCCGAGGGCACCACCCAGCCCGATGTCGTGTTCCAGGTCATCGAAGAGCTGGACTTCGCTCCCAGCCTGGGGGTGGATCTCGCCGCGATGACGCGCACGGAATCCGGCGTGTACCTGCAGGATGTCGTAGAGGGTACGGGTCCTCAGGTGGTGTTCGGGAGCGTGCTCACCATCAACCTCACCGGCTGGCTCCCCAACGGCACGGAGTGGATCAACTCGACCGAGAGCCTGCTTCTCGGGAATACCTCCGTCATTCTCGGTCTCGAGGATGCCGTCTTCCTCATGCGGGAAGGCGGTGAGCGTCTCGCCGTCATTCCCCCCGAGCGTGCGTTTGGCGGGTTACCGCACTACGACTCGTTCGGAGGCATCCTCGTGCCTGCGGGGTCGGTCATCGTGCTCAGGGTCGAGGCGGTGTCGGTGGTGAACGAGGAGGGTCTGTAGGGGGGGGT
>CAZBHZ010000091.1:0-3011 GCA_964492085.1 uncultured Gemmatimonadaceae bacterium
GTGTCCTCTTCGTCGTCGGAGCACTTCTCCTTCAGCGTGTGAACGACCCGAAGGCGGCACCAGCGGCGGTGTGATGTGATGCTCCGATCCGGTGCTGGACGGATGGTCTCCAGGCCAGGGTCGGGGTCCCACCTCACGCGTCGGACGGGAAGCTAGGCCAGCCCGCCCTCGTCGATCGCCAGCAGCGTATCGAGCAGGACGTTCGTCCCGTTCACGATGTCGGCGGACTCCGTGCGCTCCTCGGGCGCGTGGCTGATCCCCCGGATCGAGGGCACGAAGATCATTCCGACGGGGCAGAGGAGGGCGATGCTCTGGGCATCGTGGCCCGCGCCCGAGGGCATCCTCATCGACGACAGTCCGCGCAGGTCGGCACTCCGCTCCACCATGTCGCGGATCGCTCCGTCGGTGGGGGCCGCACGGCTGGTGTAGAAGCGGTCGAAGGAGAAGCGCACTCCGGTGGCTTCGGCGATGTCGTCTGCGCGAGCCCGAATCGCCTCGAAGGTGCGTTCGATGCCGTCCATCGTGAGGTCACGAATCTCGAGCGTCATCCGGACTCGACCGGGGATCACGTTCGGTGCCCCGGGCTCCGCCTGAAGTCGACCGACGGTCGCGACCTGGCGGCCCGGGGTGTCGCGCGCGACGCGGTGCGCCGCGGTCACGAAGCGGGCCGCACCCACCATCGCGTCCTGCCGGCGGTCCATGGGTGTCGTGCCGGCGTGGTTGGTCATGCCGTCGACGACCACGTTCCAGCGCATGATGCCGACAATCCCTTCGACGACTCCGATGTCGAGGTTGTCCTGGTCGAGTACCGCACCCTGCTCGACATGCAGCTCGAGGAACGCCTCCAGCGTTCCCGGGGCACGCCGGGCTTCAGAAAGGCGGTCGGGATCTCCGCCCAGGCGGCGAAGCCCCTCTCCGATCGTGTACCCCGAGGCGGTTTCGATCTCGAGTTCGAACGGCTCGACCTCGCCAACGAGGGCGCGGCTGCCCGTCTTGCCCCCCTCCTCGTTCGTGAAGTAGGCAATCTCGAGGGGGTGTCGTGTGACATAGCCGGCGTCAGCCAGGACGGCCGCGACCTCCATCGCGCCCATCGAGCCCACCTGGCCGTCGTAGTTCCCGCCCCCGGGTACCGAGTCGACGTGCGATCCGAACATGATGGGTTCGAGCGAAGCGTCCGACCCGGCCTTCCGGGCGATGAGATTCCCGACCAGATCACGTTCGGTCGAGAAGCCCGCGTCACGCAGATGCCCGGCGCACCAGTCGAGTGCTTCGATGTTGGCGTCACTGAAGGCAACGCGATCGATACCCCCGGCGTCGTTGGCACCGAAGGTCGCGAGCGTTGTCATCCGCTCATCGAGTCGTCGAGCGTCCGCGGCGAGGCTCTGAAGGGAACGGGCACCGCGCTCGGTCGCCGCCACGTTCCGCGAGGGGAAGCCGCCGAGCCAGGCGCCGGCCATGCCCATGGAGGCCAGTCGGCCGAAGTGTCGTCGATTCATCATGCTGGGGACTATAGCGTGGCCCGGTTCTCGCCACGACCTTGGCGCATCCCCTCACGCAGACCCCTGGAGACACGACATGCGGTTCCGTTCAGGCCTCACGACGCTGCTGGCGCTCGGACTTCTCGTGTCCGGTTGCACGATCGAAGAGCGAACGGACCGGGAGCCGGTACAGACCGAGGACTCCAGCCGGCGTCAGATCATTCAACCCGAGGGTGTCGCGAGTCTGCCCGTGTTCTCGCTCGCCGTGCGCTCGGGTGACCTCATCTTCCTGTCCGGTCAGCTCGGCGCCGTTCCGGGCGAGACTCCGCCCCGGGTCATCGAGGGTGGGATCGAAGCCGAGACGCGACAGACGATGGAGAACGTCATCGCTGTCCTGGACGCGGCCGGAGCTACACTTGAAGACCTGCTCAAGTGCACCGTCTTCCTGGCGGACATCGCGGACTACGAAGCGATGAACGCGGTGTACGCAGAGTACTTTCCTTCCGATCCGCCGGCGCGGGCCGCGTTGGCCGGCAGCGGACTCGCCCTTGGTGCACTCGTCGAACTCGACTGTATCGCAGTCGCTCCCGAGGGGGGCTGAGGCCGGCGGCGCTCAGCCGAGTGGAAAGCCCCCGTCCACGGGGATGACCAGGCCCGTCGTGGACGGGAGTGACGTGACGGCGGCGAGAACCGCATCGGCGCAGTCATCCGGGGTGGCCAGGCGACCGAGAGGCGTTCGGGCGATCATCATCTCACGCCGCTCGGGGGCCCAGTCGCGGGTCAGTTCCGTGTCGACAAGGCCGGGCGCGACCGAGTAGACACGAACCCTCGGTGCCAGCGCGCGGGCCAGCGAGGCCGTCATGTTGTCCAACGCCGCTTTCGATGCGCAGTACGCCACGTTGCTCCCGTTGGCCATCCGACCCGCCAGCGAGGAAATGTTGACGATCGTCCCTCCTCCATCGGCCTCGAGCAGAGTCCGACAGGCGCGAACGGTCGCGAAGGGCCCCCGGACGTTGGTCCGCATGATCGCGTCGAACAGCTCGTCATCGAGTGCTTCGAGGTCGTCGTGCGGAATGACACGGGTGGTCGCGGCGTTATTCACGAGAATGTCCAGTCGGCCTTCGAGGTCGGAGACCGACTCTGCGAGCGCTCCAAGTGCGGTCGTGTCGTCGGCCGAAGCCTGCACGATGCGATGGCCTTCACCGGACAGACTCGCCCGCACCTCACGTGCGCCTTCTGCGCTGTCCCTGTGCGTGAGGACGAGACGTGCCCCCGCGCCGGCCAGCTTACGTGCGATTGCGGCTCCGATGCCGCGGCTTCCTCCGGTCACGACCGCAACCTGTCCGCTGAGGGGACGACCCTCGTCCATGCGCGTCTCCATCTGGGCGAAACTTGTCGGAATACTTCGGCTCCTCGAAAGCTAGATCGTGAGCGTTCGCGGCGCGTGGGTTGGCGGGGTTCGGACGCTGACACGCCCCGCGCAGATTAGCGAAACTGCGCCCCGACCCTAGTTTGTCCCGATCTCATTTCCAC
>CAZBHZ010000092.1:0-2989 GCA_964492085.1 uncultured Gemmatimonadaceae bacterium
GGGTGCCGAAGAGCCCGACCGTCCATTCGGGAGCCAACCAGTCGACCGCCAGCCATTGACTGGAGCCACTGGGCCCGATTCCCGCTCCCAGTACCCGGCCTCGGTGTGTGTACCCCTGCGGCACTCTACGGCTGGCATACCACTCACCGTGCTGCTTCGTTCGGAACGCTTGGCTGGGCTCCAGGCTCGTGTGCTCCGCCTCGATCGAAAGTTGGGCGGCGCTCCCTGCGTGTCGGGTGTGGCGGACCCCGATCGAATACCCTCGGCTGTGACGCGGCGTCTCGAGAAAATCTCGGAGCGATACCGGCTCCTCGGCGCGCCCCCACTCCCCCCATGTTTCGAAGCCCGCGTCGGGGAATACCCAGTGGGCAAAGACTGAGAAGAGCTGATCGGGTCCCGGTGTCAGCATTGTGTCGCCTGGCACCGAGGCGACGCGGCCGACAGGCAGGAGAACATCGACCGCGGCGCCGAGCAGATCAGCCGTGTTTTCGGTGGGAGAAAAGACCACTCTGGCCACGCCGACGCTGAGGCCGGGATCGAAGCCAGGATTCAACGCCACTACCGCCCCGCTGAGGGACCGAATGTCATTGGTTGGGTCTGAATCGAATTGATCCGATTCCTCAAGGCGTCCAAGAATCCATTTCGCATGGACAGGCCCGAGGGGCGTGGGGAGAGGGTTCAGCGTTTGAGCGTACAGATGTCCGAAGCCCTCGCCGTTCCCGCTCATGAGGAGCGGGTTTCGTATTGCTGGCCCCCATCGCAGTCGTTCCGTCGCGACACCGAACACTGCCGTTCTCGTGCGCATGGTGAGGCTGCTTTCACCAGGCCGCACGTCGGTGAAGGCATACGCTCGGGGCCTCTGCGGCAGATCCATCGAGTGCGGCGGATAATGAAAGGGCGATGCAAGGGATGCTCTCTGCCGAACCGACGTGTTCTCGGGAAAGGAAAAAGTCTGAAAGTCCCGGTTCTGCGTGCCCCATATCTGGGGGGCCACGATTGCGGTGAGCGGTCCCCAGCGTACCTCGGCACCGATTTGTGCCCGCATGGATAGACCTCGGCCCGCCCACACCACGCCTTCATTCATTGAGAAGGGAAGGTCGGAGTTGTGCGCGACGCCGTACTCGGGTGCAAGCCACCGCAGCCCGATGGCCCGAGATCGGTCCTTGACCGTATGGCTGCCGGCGCCTCTCCATGCATCGTCCGAGGCGGACCGGATCAACACAGTGACGGGAGCCCGACTCCCCGCGAGGACACCGAGACGAGTTCGGTCCACTGTCACGTTACGCGGAAGACCGACTTTAACCAGCGTGTCGGAAGCCGACGCCAATTGCGGCGGGGTCGGACTGGCGCTCACGAGGGCGGTGACGAGAGCAAGCCAGGAAATTGTCATGCTCTCAAATTCGGCAGGGGCCCGAAGCGAGGCAACGCTGGCGCAATCTCATCTACGAGATTGGAGACGGGGCGTGCGCGTGGTACCGTACGTGCATGGCTCAGGCAGACATGAATCGCTCCGGGTCCACAGGGCCCTACGCACGCGCGCGACGGCTCTCTGGGTACTCAGGAGTCCGATGCGCAATGAGGCTGTGCGTCACGCTCACCCTCATCGTCGGTCTTTCGACAGAGTCGGCCGAGGGCCAGGCGGCAACAGCGGACACGATCCTGCCCTGGTTGATTCCCGCACCCGGGTCCAGGGCCGAAGGATACGTGAGGTCGCTGGAGGTCGCTGGTCTGACCCACGCCCGCAGCATTGCTGTTCGTGACGGCCTCGAGCAATGGGTCGAAGGGGCAGCCGGTGAGTCTGCAGAAGCGGGTCCCTGGGCACACGTGTACCGAACCGTGCCGTCGAACGCATCTCGGTGGGGTGTGTTGCCAGCCCGCATGTCATCCGCCTACAACGCGGCTTTCCCCTACCAGCGTGGCGGCGGGCCCGTATGGTACGGGCGAGGTTTCACGCATGTGCTCGAAGCGGGTCTCCATGTCCGCATGGGGCCGCTTCGAGCGGTGATTAATCCTCTGGTCTTTCGTGCTGGGAACGCGCCGTTCGAGCTGGCCCCAACCGGTGGCAGCGAAGGAGATCTCTCGCTGCGCTCTCCGCTCGCCCCCACGCGTTTGGATGCTCCGCAGCGCTTTGGATCTGGCCCGTATCAGGGTCCCCGTCTCGGTGCGACCGCACTACGGATCGACGCGGCGGGGCTCAGTCTTGGGCTGTCTTCCGCGCCTCAGAAATGGGGGCCCGGGGACCTGCATCCCATGGTTCTGGGCGATGCCGCGGGAGGGATACCGCACGCCATGGTGGGAACGCAGCGCCCTGTGCCCGTCTTCATCGGGCTCTTGAGTGCTCGATACGTGGCTGGGCGTACGACCCAATCGGACTGGTTCGAGCAGGAGGCGGCGGCTCAGGAACGCCTCTTGAATGGGTTCGTCATATCGCTGCAGCCCCGTGGACTCGCCGGGTTGGAAGTCGGAGCAACGAGGTTGTTCCACTCTGAATGGCCTGAGGGAAGAGCGGATCTGAAGACCCTTTTACTGAGGCCGTTCGAAGGCTTCCTGAAGGGGAAGCTTTCCGGGGTGGACCAGAGGATCGACGAGCAGTACGCCTCCCTCTTTTTTCGCTGGCTGGTGGCGTCTTCGGGCTTGGAGGTCTTCGGTGAGTACTTACGCGTCGATCACTCGTGGGATGGACGGTTGGCCGTACTTGAGCCTGATGATCAGTCTGCGTATATGGTTGGTTTTCGCAGGGTGTGGGGTCGGCAGTCGGACCATCTGACGACACTTCGTGGCGAGACTATCATCTCCGGAAGCACGCACCGTGAGCGCGGTGGCGCGCGCGTAGACGCGGCGTATCGGTCCAGACCCGTCTATTGGGATGCGCGCCGGATTGGTGGTCTTACACACCGCGGCCTTCTGCTTACGACCACGGCTGGTCCCTATGCGAACGCGCAATCGCTGGGCCTGGATCGCTACTCGTCAGAGGGCAGGTGGACGCTGG
>CAZBHZ010000093.1:0-2958 GCA_964492085.1 uncultured Gemmatimonadaceae bacterium
TGCCCCTCTCTCGCGCAGCGCGTTTGGATTTCCTATCCCTCTCCTCCCAGCGCCTTCCCCGCCCATCCGCGCATCCCCGAGGCCCGTTCCGGCTTACTGAGCTCCCGCGCCTCGCTCGCCGCATCGTGGCGCCTGCATCGTCCCCGCGCCGCTCGTCTCCGCTGCCCACCCACCTCACCCCCTGCCCCGTCCTACCTCGCCCATTGCCAAGTAAGGCCGTTTGGAGTTCCTATCCCTTCATGCGAACGTGAGCGTGTGGTCGGGCGACCGCTTCATCTCGAGCCACGACACCATCAGCGGCACGGGAACGGCAAGGACGAAGTACAGATTGGAGAGTGATCGGAAAAACAATCGCTCACCCGGATTATTGATCGTGTCCAGGATCGGGGTCCCGAGCGCGACGGACATGCCGAACGTGATGCACAGCGCCGTCACCACGGTCAGGAGCGTCAAGTATGCCATCGCGAGCTTCGAGCTGTTGTTGAACGGCAGCGCGTTCACGGCACGGAAGTACAGAGCGTTCTCGAAGGCGATGAGAAAGAGCAGGAGTTGGAAGCCCACATACGGTAGATAATGGGCGAGAAAGCTTATTTCGGGACTCCAGACGAACACGATTCGGAACCACACCGCTAGAAGCAGCTGCACCGGCATGAAGCACGCCGCCACGAGGAACGAGTAGCGCGGAGCCTTTCCCTCCCTCCATGCGTCGTGGATACGGAGGAAGTTGAAGATGATGTAGAGCACGAAGGGGATCTCCCAGAACGGGAGCATCATCGCCGCGACCGTGCGACTCGGTTCGTGGTCGAGGAGATTGCACGAGTGATTGAAGCCGAAGAGCTGGTAGATCGCGGTATCGTGCGGATCGATCGGCACGTAGTTCTGTGTCAGGAGCCAACCGACGATGAACATCGCGATGAGTGAGATGTACGCGATGACCCGGAGGATCTCCGGGTTGAACGTCAGGGAGACCGCGTAATTCGGCGTACCGCGGTCGAGCTGTTCCGCATGGTTCATCGAGGGGAGACCTTATTCAGTTGAGGAGGACGGGGCAGCTTCGGACCCGCAGCGAGGAGCGGAAATCAGCCCTGCCTGGCCAGTCGCACGTCCGCGAAAATGAGGGCCTTCCGGGTCACGGCTTCAGTACGTCGCCATCCTTCGGGCCGGACGGCTCGAAACCAGGCTCTGGCCAGCGCGAAAGCCAGGTCGCGTCCGGGGCATGAGCGCGAGCGGTCGCCTGCACCGCCAGCGGGTTCGGCGAAGCCGACGAAGGAACGGGCGTACGCGTCGGGATCGCGGACGTGGAAGCGCTCCGGCTCCTCCCACTCCTCCGGATCGTTGAGCGCACCGGCCAGGTAGAGAAGGCTTCGGTCGCCTCCCTTCTGAAAGGGCACGGCTGGAACGAGGGGGTACTACCTCAACACCTCGAACAGCAGTCCCGTCAGCGATTCATCGTCCATCGGGCTCGGGATGTCGTAGTCGTCGGGGCTCCACAGGACCGCCGTCGTCTGGTTGATCCAGTACGGCACCGACAGTCCCCCGGCGAAGGTCAGTGTGTCGACCACGGCGCGAGCCAGCTCCTCCCGATCCTCGCGGTCGCCGGGTCCGTCCAGTGGACGGAGCGCCTCCGTCATCCTCGTGACGACATCCGTCCTCCATCCGTGCGCCCAGCGGATCGAGGAACGCTGCAGGAAGTGGGTGATGCGGGGCAGCACCCCGACCTTCAAGGCCGTGCCCTGCCAGCGGACGAAATCGTCGAGCTCGGTCTCCGAAGGGTCCAGCGCCGCCAGTATCCGGAAGAGCCACTTGGCGACCCACCGCGTCGCGACCGAGCGCACTGCCATCTCCTGTCGTTCCGAAACGAGGTCCGCGGCGTCGGCGGCCAACTCATCCTCCGACCAAGGGCGCAGTGCGCCGTCGCAGAGCGCATCGAGCCAGGGGCGAATCTCGTCGTGCCGGGGAGACGAAAGCGCGATCAGGCCCGTCGGGGGAAAGAGCTCGTCGTTGAGCTGATGGATGCCGAGCTCGTTGGTCGTCCGCGAATATCCCTCCTCCCGGACGCTCGCCTCGAGCATGTCATGTACGTCGCGGTGCCGCAGGTACATCGTCGCACCGGCGAACGGGCACGTCCGTCCACCGTCCGTCGAACGGTCACGCCCGAAGGTCACGCCTCCCTTCACGGCAGTGCGAAGGTCGATCCAGTAACGCAGAGACATAGGGCAGGCGGGCTCGGGGACACAGGGCAGACGACCCACGGTTCCGGTCGGCGGCAATAATGTGGACCGCTGGGGAGTATTGCGAGGAGGGGCATGGGGTCGCCGGAGTCCTCGCCACATCGATCTCGACACGGCCGAGGTGCCCGTCAGTCGCCCCGGACCATGTGCCGCCCAGCCCGATCCGACACGCCCGCGAAACGGCCGTCCTGCTCGGCGCCCTTCATCGGCTCGTCAATACCATCTGATCCCGAGGCCCCATGCCAAATACCCCCGTCCTAGCTTGCCCCTCTCTCGCGCAGGGCGTTTGGATTTCCTATCCCTAGAACGTCCTGGCGGGTGCCAACCAGATCATCTTGAGGGTGCGAGGGGACCGCAAGCGCTACCAGGTCCGGCTCCGTCCCGGTCGCCGTATGGACGGTGTGGCGTTCGGGAGTTCGTTCGACACCGTAGAGGGTCAGTGGACGACTGTGGAGCTACCCCTCACGTCGTTCGAGCCGACGTTCCGCGGTTACCGACCCCGTTCCACGTCTCCAGTGGATCCAGCCGATGTGGGTCAGTTCGGACTCATGCTGACGGACAAGCAAGAGGGCGGATTCCGGCTTGAGATCGACTGGGTGCGCTTCTCGAGATAGGCCGATTGCGGTTTCGTACTGTGGATAAAAAAAGTGGTTGTTTCGATCCCGGGCGACCGCCGTCCGCAGGGCCAGAATCTTGTGCTCGTTCGGCCCGGGCGTCACACTTACCA
>CAZBHZ010000094.1:0-2921 GCA_964492085.1 uncultured Gemmatimonadaceae bacterium
GCTGTACCTCGAGGACACGAACGACGACATGCATTCCTTCGAGAACACGGTCGACACTCCCCTGGTCCAGATCCCGTACCGATCGCTGTGCCCGGGTTCAGCGGCGCTCGACGAAATCCAGGAGGAGTGGCGATGAGCCACGAGGAGTCTGCGGCGCGCCGCCTCATGGTGGCGCTCGGACGTACACTCGCGGTCGCCGCGGTCGCCGCGGTCGCGGCCCCGCTGACCGCGTTCGCGCTCGCCCAGCCTCTGCACGCCCAGGTCACGGGCCAGGCCCTCACGCACGCACTCGACTCGGCGGCTCGTGCTCATATCGACAGCCCGATCGTGCCCGGCGTCTCGGTCGCGGTCGTGCGGGGTGGGGAAGTCCTCCTGCAGGGCGGATACGGCTTCGTCGACCTGGAGTGGGGCGTGCATACCCCCGCCGCCGGCGACGCCTCGTACGAGATCGGCTCGGTGACCAAGCAGTTCACGGCTGCTGCGATCCTCCTTCTGGTCGAAGAAGGCAAGGTCGATCTGGACGCGGACTTAACGGAGTACCTCGACTTCGACACGCAGGGGCGCACCGTCACGGTCCGTCGCCTCATGGACCACACGTCCGGGATCCGCAGCTACACGGAGATGCCGGTCTTCGGGACGCTCGCGACGCTCGACCTGCCGCAGGACACGCTCGTCCGTCTCGTCGAAGCCGAGCCGTTCGACTTCGAGCCGGGCACGGCGCAGATCTACAACAACTCGGCGTTCTTCTTTCTGGGGCTCATCGTCGAATCACTGAGTGGCCAGACGTACGAGGATTTCGTCCAGGAGCGGCTCTTCGATCCGGCGGGCATGACCGAGTCGTACTACTGCGACGAAGTGGCGATGCGCGACCGGCGCGCCCATGGGTACGACATGGCCGGCCCCGAGGAGCTGATCCGGGCGCAGTACCTCAACCACGCGTGGCCGTACGCTGCGGGTTCGCTCTGCTCGACCGTGGCCGATCTCGTGAAGTGGAACCGGGCGCTGCACGGTGGTCGGATTCTGAGCGACGCCTCGTACCACGAGATGACGACGGCAAGACCGCTCGAGAACGGAATGCCGATCGGGTACGCGATGGGCATCACCGACGGGATGCGAGGCGAGATCCCGATCAACAGCCACGGCGGCGGCATCAACGGCTTCGTCTCGATGCTCGAGTGGTACCCGGAGCAGGAGCTGAGCATCGTCGTGCTTCAGAACTCGACGGCCCCTCCTGGGGCCGGGGCGCTCGCTTCGGCGTTCGCGAATCTCGTGCTCGGCCCGGTGCCGGATCACGTGGAGCAGCCGTTCGACGGATCGCTCGCGGAGCTCGAGGGCACGTACCGTGGAATCGCGCGTGGTCAAATGATGCAGATCGACGTTCGCGCGAACGGCGGCCAGCTCGAATTCACGCCGGAGGGCGCTGATGCCCCGATGGTCCCCACGCACATTGGCGACCTCACGTGGGCGACCGGTGGGACGCGTCTGATCTTCCGTCGCGTCGGCGACGCGATCGGCGAGCTTCGCTTTACCGGCGGGTCGGCGCACTACGTGCTGGAGCGTATCGACTCGTAGCGAGGAACGAAGCAACGAAGCCGCGGGCTCGACGTATGTCTATATATATGTACGAGCGCGCAGCCCTCACGGAGCGCGCCGAGCCCCGTATGCAGCACCCATGGCACGTTCGATCACCGACATTCGCTGGCTCTTCACTGCGCTTCTGACGGCCGCGTCCGTCATGGCGCCGGCGCTGCACGCACAGGTCGAAATGTCGGCCGAGGCCCCGCCTCCGCTGGCGTATCTTGAGGGCACGGTCGTCGACAGTGTCTCCGGTGATCCGATTCCGGGTGTGCTGATCCGGATGGACAGCGGGCACGAGGTCTTCACCGACCGCCTCGGCCGCTTCGAGTTCGAAGATCTCCCCGAAGGGAAGCGCCTCGTGGCGATGATGACCGCGGATTGCCGGATCACGTGGGGACAGGTCACGGTCGTGCAGCGCTTCCCGCGTGAGGTACGCTTTCGCCTGCCGCCCGCGTTCGGTGCGAAGGCGCAGGAGGATCAGCGTGAGGTCGAGGAGCGCCAGCGCTCCACCGGCCGCCGACTGGAAGCCCATGAGATCGAGGGCATGAACGCCCGGAACGTCATGGAGCTGATTCGCCGGTTGGCCCCGAACATGGTCAGCCCGATGCCGGGCGACGTGGGCGCGACGTCCACGTTCCGATCTGCACGTGGCCGCTCGACCGCGGTCGCGGACCCCCCGGTTCTCCTCATCGACGGGGTTCGGACGCCCGGGGCCGAGGGCACCCTCTCGCAGATGCGTCCCAACGAGGTCGAGTCGATCGAGGTGCAGCCGGGGGCGGCGGCCGGGTGGGAGTACGGGTCGGCCGGCGCGAGCGGCGTGATCAAGGTCACGCTCAAGAAAGGACTCGCCTCCGGGGCCTCGGAACGCCCGACTGCGGCCCCCTGCGTCGTGCCCGCGTTCCCCGGCGGCTGAGACATCCGTTTACGCTGCGCGCCTCCGAGAGGAAACGGACGGCGCATTCGTGAGGGGAAAACCCTTACAGGACCTTGCGTAAACATCTTGACTTAGGGTCCGGAACCCCATAAAACCTATCCTTTGGGATGATGTTGGGCGGAATGGGTTCATGTACCTAGGGTCAATTGAGGAGGTCTCATGGCTCTACGGACGTTCGTAAAGGGCTCCGTGAAAGCCGCACGCAATCTTGCGATTGCGCTGGCTTTTGCGGCGTTCGGCGCGGTCGGTGTGACTGCGCAGAACACCGGAACGGTTACCGGCATGGTCCGCGACGCGGCGACACTGGCTCCCCTGGCGGGTGCACAGGTCTCGGTCGAGGGCACGGGTGTCGGCGGCCTGGTCAACAACGTTGGCCGCTTCCTGCTACTCAATGTTCCGGCAGGAACGC
>CAZBHZ010000095.1:0-2914 GCA_964492085.1 uncultured Gemmatimonadaceae bacterium
GCCACGGATCCAGTGGCTGCGGCGCGAACGCTGGGGTCGCCCGCCGCCCGCTACCCGGTTAGCGCTTCCGCGCCACCGCCAGTAGCGACGATCCCACGGGCAGCCCGGACCAGCCCAGGACCGCTTCTTCGGTCCGGGACAGCCCGTACATGAGGGTGTTGAGGGGCGAGGGCGGGATCCTGGGCGGCGTCGGGACCGGGCGTCGAAGCTTTTCCAACCCCCGCTGCACCAGCTTGGCCGCGTGAACCCAGCGGAAGAAGTGGCGGGCCTGCTCCACTACGAAATCGTCGGACAGGAGTCGGACCAGCTCCGCACCGGTATAGCGCGTCACGTGCTGGTTCAGGTCGTCGTGCGAGGTCCACAGGTGCCGGTACGCGGGTACCGTAACGAGCACGACACCCCCCTCGTCCATCAGAGAGGCGGCGTGGGCCACCGCGCTGCGCGGGTCGGTCATGTGTTCCAGGACGTCGAGGAAGAGGATGAGGTCGTAACGGTGGGCAGGGCGGAACGAAGGGTCGAAGGGGCGGATGTGGATGAAGCCTCCGTCTCGTTGGGTGCCCGCGACCAGGCCGGCGTCCGGCTCCACCCCCTCCACCTGCGCGGCGTAGGCTCGCAGACGTCGAAAGAGGAGGCCGTCACCGCAGCCCACGTCCAGCACGCGGCGCCAACCGGCTCTCGGCCGCCGGCGGTCCAACGTGTCGCATACGACGGCTTCGCGGGCACGCCACCACCAGTGGCGTTCGTAGAGCGTGCGGTAGACGTCTCCGTACGCCGGGTCCATCAGTCGTTACCCGGTGCTACCCGGGTCACGCGGTCCACTATATAGACCGGGCGGGCCTTAACCTCCTGGTAGATCCGCCCCACGTATTCCCCGATGACCCCGAGGAAGAAGAGGAGCACGCCGCCGATGAACACCCCCACCACGAGCAGCGCGGTGAAGCCCTGGGGCGACTGCCCGAGGAAGATTCGGGCGTACACGGCGTAGAGGGCGAAGAGGACGGTGAGGAGGATCGCGCCCGCGCCCAGGAACGCGGCGGCTCGGATTGGTACGATGGAAAAGGAAAAGATTCCGTCCAGCCCGAGCTCCACGAGGCGGCCGAACGAGTACTTCGAGGCACCAGCGTGACGTCCCCCCCGCTCGACGGGAAGCGCCAACTGTCGAAAGCCCGCCCAGGCGCGCAGTCCCCTCAGGTAGCGCTGCCGCTCCGGCGCCCGCCGGATCTCCTCGACGACCCGGCGCGAGAGAAGCGAGAAGTCGCCGGCGTCGAGGGGAAGGGTGGGGCGGGCCATGCGCGCGAGCAGGCGGTAGTAGGACCAGTAGCAGAAGCGTAGCCACATCGGCTCCTTACGCCGCTCGCGCTGAGCGTACACCACGTCGAAGCCCTGTGCGTGCGCCTTCAGGAATCGTGGAATCTCCTCGGGGGGATCCTGAAGGTCCCCGTCGGCCAGGATGACCACGTCGCCCGTGACGTAGTCCAGCCCGGCGGAGAGGGCGGCCTGATGCCCGAAGTTGCGCGACAGAGAGACCGCGACCACTCCCGGGGCGCTGGCCGCCGCTTCTTCGATGAGGGTCCGGGTGCTGTCGGAGCTACCGTCGTCCACCAGGACGAGCTCATGTGGGCCGCCGGGCAGCTCGCTCAGAACGGCTCCCACCCGACGCAGCAACTCGGGGACGTTCGGTGCCTCGTTGTAGAGGGGGATGGCCACGGAAACGCGGGGCTCGCTCACGACGCCCCTCGCTCGTGCCGAGGCCTGCCACGGAAGTACACCATCTTCCAGAGCGGGATGCCTGCCAGCCCCAGATCGTACGGTTCGAACACGTCGGTTTCGAAGTGGCGCCCCAACAGCGTCTGCCATGCCTCGAGAAGCCTCGGGTGCTCGCCCCGGTCCAAGCGGGCTAGCAGCCGGGAAACGGAGGGTCGCGTCGGGAGAACGAGGTCGAGCACGTGGATGTGTCCGTCGGGGGTGAGAAGGGTAGCCAGGTGGGCCAGGATGCGGTCGCATTCTGCGTCGCCCACGTGGTGCAGGAGGCTGTTCACCAAAATGAAGTCGAAGGGCTCGTCCTGCACCTGGTGCCGGGTCACGTCGGCGACCTCGAAGCGCAGGCCATGCCGCTTGCGCGCCCGGGCCACGTACCTGGGGTTGATGTCAACGCCGAGGTAGTCCGTCCCGCGGAAGTGAGGGGCGTTGGTGCCCGGGCCACACCCGACGTCGAGCACTCGTCGCACACTGGGCATATCGTTCTGGCGCAGGACCGGGGCCAGCTTCCGCTCGTGGAACGGCGCCTGCCAGGCGCGATAGACCCAGGGGATCTCGAAAAGAGGAGCCCATGGCTTGGTCATGACCGGCGCGCTTCCTGGGAGGAGAGGGGTGTGGGGACCGACGCTGTCTCTACAGAAGTGGGCCGGGCGCTTTGGAGCATCGACGGTGAGCACCCCTGTGGTCCCTCTTGCGCGCAGGGTCGCACTCGAAACTTCTGAGGGGCATAATGTTTCCAGCTTAAAGCTTTAGGGCAATTCCGTGGCGCAAAACTGCGCAGACCCTGCCCCTGTGGGAAAGGTGACAAGATGAGGAAATTCGTCAGGCTGGTGTTGTTCGTCACTGCCGCCATGGTGTCCGCGGCAGGTCCCATCGCAGCCCAATCTTTGAACATAGGTGGGAGCAGCTCGCACTTCGGGCGCACCTCGCTAGCTCCGGGCTTCACGCCGGATCCATTTGCGGTTTCCGTGGTTTCCGGAGGGGACATCCATGTACCCTCGCAAAATCTGGCGAGCGGTTGCGTTGGGTACGCGACAGCGACCCCGGATTACATCATCGACATCACGGGACCAATGGACTATCTGTCGATTTATGTGGAAGTGACGTGCCCCCAGATGCGGTACCACTTCCTATGTTAGACCTGCAACCATCGGCG
>CAZBHZ010000096.1:0-2888 GCA_964492085.1 uncultured Gemmatimonadaceae bacterium
TCCTCCCCGTGACCACCACCATCCACGGCCTTCCCCGCCCGCTCGCCCGGGCGCTCGAGAGCTACGCCGACCGGCTCGACGTGGACGCCATTCAGCGCGCCCACGCTTTGGCCGTGGAGGCGCACTCAGGGCAGTCGCGGGCCTCGGGTGAGGAATACGTCTCGCACACGGTCGAGGTGGCGACGATCCTCGCCCAGCTGCGACTCGATACGGATACCATCGTCGCAGGGCTGATCCACGACACGATCGAGGACACCGAAACGACCCTCACCGACTTGGAGCAGCAATTCGGACCGCAGGTGGCCGCGATCGTGGACGGCGTCACCAAGCTGGGCCGGGTCGAGTTTCGCTCGGCCACCGAGCAGCAGGTCGAGAACTACCGCAAGATGCTGCTCTCGATGGCCAGTGACGCACGTGTCATCCTGGTGAAGCTCGCCGACCGGCTGCACAACATGCGCACCCTCGGGCACCTGCCGGATCACAAGCGACGCCGCATCGCCCTGGAAACCCGCGAGATCTACGGCCCACTTGCCCACCGACTCGGCATGGCCGCCATACGTTGGGAGTTGGAGGACCTGGCGTTCAAGTTCCTCGAGCCCGACGAGTACGAAGCGCTGGGCAAGCTGCTGCGCCAACG
Organism: uncultured Gemmatimonadaceae bacterium; assembly: GCA_964492085.1. Lineage (GTDB taxonomy): Bacteria > Gemmatimonadota > Gemmatimonadetes > Longimicrobiales > Gaopeijiaceae > UBA2589. The sequence goes on from CAZBHZ010000096.1 coordinate 638, forward strand.
GCGCAAGGCCCGGGAACGAGAGATCCTGGAGATGAAGCTTCCACTCGAGGAGGCGCTCAACGATGCCGGCATCAAGGCCATGGTGAGCGGTCGGCCGAAGCACCTCTGGTCGATCCACCGCAAGATCGTCACGCAGAACAGGCCCTTCGACGACATCTACGACCTTATGGCGATGCGGGTCCTGACGCAGACGCTGCAGGACTGCTACGCGGCCCTCGGGGTCATCCACAGCCGTTGGACGCCGATCCCGGAGCGGTTCCACGACTACGTGGCAACGCCAAAGTCGAACATGTACCGGTCGCTGCACACGACCGTGTTCGGACCGGGCGGGCGGCGCTACGAGATCCAGATTCGCACCGAGGACATGCATCGGACGTCGGAGTACGGTATCGCCGCGCACTGGCGCTACAAGGAAGACGGTCAGACCCGCGACGACGACGAGGCGGATGAAGCGCTAACGTGGTTCCGTCAAGTCCTCGAGTGGCAACAGGATACCGCGGAGCCCGAGGAGTTCATGGAATTCCTCCGGATGGATCTCTTTCGAGGGGAGATCTTCGTGTTCACTCCCGAAGGAGACGTGAAGGCGCTCCCAACGGGGGCGACCCCGATCGACTTCGCATACGCGGTTCACACGGAAATCGGGCAGCGCTGCGCGGGCGCAAAGGTGAATGGGCGCATCGCTCCACTGTCCCGGGAACTGAAGAACGGAGATGCGATCGAGATCCTCACCAATCCCAAGCAGCGACCAAGCCGGGACTGGCTAGCCTTTGTGAAAACGTCGCGCGCTCGTCAGAGCATCCGGCAATGGATCCGAAAGGAGGAGTTCGACTCTGCTCACAAGCTCGGAAAAGACCTGCTGGATCGAGAGCTCAAGAAGGCCCGGCTGACGTTGCCTTCGGATCCGCACACGCGACTCGAGGGCGCGATCGCCCTTGGGTACCCGGATGTGGACCACGTGTACGCAGGCCTGGGCCGCGGCGACATTGGGCCTACGGCCGTCATCAAGCAGTTCCATTCCGAGCATGATCCATCTGAGGTGGCAACGCGTGAGCCGTCGGCCCTCTCCAAGCTTGCCGCCCGCCTCCGGATTTCCGGCCGTGGTGTTCGGATCCAGGGGATGGACAACCTCATGGTCCGATACTCCCGGTGCTGCCAGCCGGTCCCCGGTGATCCAGTGATCGGTTATGTGACGCGCGGCCGCGGTGTATCGATCCACCGACAGGACTGTCCAAACGTCCTCGCTCTTTCGCGCGATCCGGAACGGCGTATCGAGATCGAGTGGGCTGCCGAGAAAGGCGATCGCTTCTTCGTGAAGCTCTTCATGCGCGGCACGGATCGTCGCGGGTTACTATCCGACGTCGCCAAGGCGATCACGGACACTGGGACGGACATTTCGCATGCCGACATGAGGACCACGCAGGGCGGTATGACCGGAGAGTTCGTGGTCGAGGTGCGTGACCTGGCCCACCTCGAGAAGGTCCGGCGTTCGATCGGTCGGGTAAAGGGAGTCCTAGATGTGGAACGCAGAGAGCACTTCGACGAAGAAGACCTTGGCTGGGCCTGACGCGTGACCCCGCAGTGGTGGCGGAACACCATGCATCGATGAGTCTGTGCTCGACGAGGGGCCGGACCTCGTGACCGCCTTCGATCTCGTCTCTCCTCATCAGCCTGCGGGCGACCAGCCGAAAGCCATCGAAGAGCTCACGGCCGGCCTGCGTCGGGGCGATGAGCATCAGGTTCTTCTCGGTGCGACCGGGACCGGCAAGACGTTCACGATGGCGCATGTCATCGCGAACTACGGCCGACCGACGCTCGTCATGTCGCACAACAAGACACTCGCAGCGCAGCTCTATGGCGAGCTGAAGTCGCTCTTCCCGCACAACGCGGTCGAGTACTTCATCTCGTACTACGACTACTACCAGCCCGAGGCGTACGTCGCGGCGACGGACACGTACATCGAGAAGGACGCCTCGATCAACGAGGACATCGAGCGGCTGAGGCTTCGTGCCACGTCGTCGCTGATGGAGCGCGAGGACGTGATCGTGGTGGCGTCGGTATCGTGCATCTTCGGCCTCGGGAATCCGCTCGACTATCGGAGCCTGATGCTCCACCTGTCGATGGGCGAGGAGCGGCCTAGGAAGGAGATCCTTCGAGGACTCGTCGACATCCAGTACAAGCGGAACGACTACCTCTTCGAGCGTGGCACCTTTCGGGTCCGGGGGGACACGGTGGAGGTGTTTCCCGCCTACGA
>CAZBHZ010000097.1:0-2887 GCA_964492085.1 uncultured Gemmatimonadaceae bacterium
CCGGGTAGACCGCAGCCGTCAGCAGGAGGAGTCCGCGGGCTGCCAACGGGCGCGTCCGACGCGGGACCATGCCGAGGCCGAAGACGATCTCTGCAGCTCCGGACGCCTGGTTTGCAAACCTCGGGCTCGGGAACCAGCGAGGCACGATTGCCTCGAAGAAGTCCGGTCGCGCGAAGTGCATTACGCCGGCGCCGGTAAAGAACGCTCCGACTGCGTAGGCGGAAAGATCAGAGGGTGGGGGCGTGGGGCTCATCACCCTCTGACGCTACTGCTCGTTGGATTGAGGGCAGGTGAGTCAGCCAACTCAGCGCCTCTCTGCCTCCGCTCGCCTCGATAAAGGTCACGCGGGCAGCAGTCGTGTAGACCGTCGTGATGCGCTTTCGCCCCGTGACCCGGTCCATCATCGCTCTGATCACCTCGCTGGGGTTGGTTGCCTGTGGGGGAGCGACGGAGGATGCCCAGCCCTTTGACCGGTCGGCGGACGAGTCCGCTGTGGATCAGGGGCAGGAGGCCGAGTCGGAGGAGGACCCCTCCGATGCCGCTGGCGAGGACGATGATGCGAGCCGCCCGGCCGAGGGTGACCTTGTTGCGGAGGACGGCTCCTGGACGGTTCTCGTCTACCTCATGGGGGACAACGATCTCGAGCAGTATGCCGTCGGCGACGTGTTCGAAATGGCCGAAGCCGGCTCGAACGAGAACGTGAACATCGTGACCCTCGTCGACCGTCATCCTGGCTACTCGGACGACGAGATCGGTCCGCTCGGCAACTTCGAGGGCACCTCGCTGGTCCATGTGGGCCGAGAAGAGGTCATCACGGCTTCCGATACCGGCGAGCTGAACCTCGGTGATCCGGAGACCCTCAAGGACTTCCTGGTCACCGGTGTCACGGAGTTCCCTGCGGACCGCTACGCCCTGATCCTGTGGGATCACGGCGGCGGATGGACCGGTATGGGCCCCGATGACACCGATGGCGAGGACATCCTCACCCTCCCCGAGATTCGCTCGGGGGTGGCCGATGGTCTCGCCGAGGTCGGTCTGGACTCGATCGACCTCCTTGGTTTCGACGCCTGCCTCATGGCGACGTTCGAGGTCGCGGCCCAGGTGCAGGATCTTGCTGATGTCATGGTCGCCTCCGAGGAACTCGAGCCCGGACACGGTTGGGATTTTGCCTCCCTCGAGATTCTCCGTGACCGCCGCGATGTCAGTGCCGCAGGTCTTGCCGTGGAGCTCATCGACACCTACGCCGCGCAGGCCGACGAGGCGGGGACCGGCATCAACATCACGCTGTCGGCGCTTGATCTCACCGCGATCGTCGAACTGGAGGAGGCGCTCGACGATCTGGCAGAAGTCCTCGCTGAGGGGGATCCCTCCGTGATCGCCGCGTTCGCTGCGGCACGCCAGGCGGCTCTTGCGTTCGGCGCGAACCCGGATCCGTCCCTCGCCACCAACCTCCTGGATCTCGGCTCGCTGATGGAGGAGTTTCTGATGATGGGCACCCCCGTGAGGCCCGAGATCGAGGCGGTGCTCACAGCGCTCCAGGCGGCCGTGATCCACGAGATCAGCGGGCCTGCGACGCGCCGCGCCACCGGTGTGAGCGTCTACTTCCCGCCGAGCGCCGACTACGTCGATGATGAGTACGTCAACCTTGGCGAGGTGCCGGGCTGGTTCGGAGTTCTCGAGGCGTTTTTCTTCGCAGGCGACAACCTGAGTGAGGCGAGTAAGGCCTCGTTCACCGAGGACGACGCGCTTGAGTTCTTCTTTGACGACGAGGGTTTGACCGTTTACGGCACGGTCGACGTCGGCTCAAGCAATTCGGTCGTCGCTGCCGAGATCGTGTATGGCGTCGTCGACGACAGCGATGGCTCCGTCATCTTCATCGGCGAGGAGCCGGCCTCGTTTGAGGCCCTCGACGACGGATCAGGTGAGGTCGCTGCCTTCTACGACCTGACCGCACTGACCCTGTCCGATGGCATCGATACCGACTTCGCGTATCTCGATATGGAAATCGATTACGAGAGCGGGCTCTGGTTCCTCGACGTGCCCCTTTGGTACGTGCCGCCGGAGGAGTTCGACACCGACGACCCGCCTCACGACGTCATCCTCGGGCTCACGTTGAACCCCGACGGCGACCTGCTGAGCGAGGTGTACTACGAGATCAATGCCGAGGGGATGATCGGGGAGTTGACGGCTGATCCGGACGGCCTGATCTACCCCGTGGTGCTGAATCAGTACGCCGATGGCTCACGTGAATGGCTCACTCTCAGCGAGGTGGGCCTCTACGCGGACCTCCCGTTCCTCCAGTACGACCTGGTGCCGCTCGAGTCGGGAACGGAACTCTTCGTGGAATTGGTCGTCTACGACTACTCGGGCGATTCCGCATCGCAGACCGGGGTCGTCACCCTTCCCTGATGCTTCGTTCCTGGCAGTCCGAGCCGTGCAGAGCTAGGTCGTGCGGCCGTGGCGATGAAACGAGTAGTGGCAGGTCTGGTTTTCGCAGTGGCGTTGACGGGCTGTGGTGCGAGTATCGACTCGGCGAAAACCGAGTCTCAGGTCGAGAGTTGGGCAGAAGACATCGTCGATGAACCGGTCTCTGTTGACTGCGGCGACGAGAACATCCCAGACGAAGTCGACTCCACGTTCGAATGCGACCTCACCGACAGTACCGGCAGCTATAACGTGACAGTCACGATCCTCGAGGACACCATCCGATGGGAAGTCCCCGGCTGGCCATAATCGGGGAGCGCGGTCGATTCTGACCGGAAGTCAAAAGAGCCATCTCGGCTCTAGTTATCCCGCTTCGGTGCAGTTCTTCCCCTCACCCGAAGTGGGTGGATCATCGAAACTGGACAGTGAGAATTCGGTCACGTTGATCATGATTGGTCCGTTC
>CAZBHZ010000098.1:0-2811 GCA_964492085.1 uncultured Gemmatimonadaceae bacterium
CGAGGATGTACGACACATCCGGATCCCGCGTCTTGGACAGCGGCGTCGGCACGCAGATCGAAATGACATCGCACTCCGAGAGACGCGTCATGTCGGCGGTGGCCTCGAGCAGGCCGGCCTCACGCAGCTTCGCTACATGCTCGGCGGGAACATCCTGAATGTGCGAATCTCCAGCGTTCACGAGACCGACCACGGTCTCGTTCACGTCGAAGCCGACTACGTTGATGCCGGCCTGTCCTGCCTCGACGGCAAGCGGAAGACCCACATACCCGAGACCGATGACGCCGAGCGTCGTCGAAGTTGGCTGGTCGGTCATATCTACCTGATCCTCAATGTCCTGGAAGCGCCGAACATTAATGAAATGCTCACGGGAGCGGGGCTCCGCAGGGCCGAACCCCTCGTCATGGTTTCATGACCGCGTCGACCCAGTCCTGGTTCTCCCGGTACCACTGCACGGTCTCGGCCAACCCGTCCTCGAACACGACCTCGGGGGTCCACCTCAGCTCGGTGGAGGCGCGGGAGAAATCGATGGCGTACCGGCGGTCGTGCCCGGGCCGATCCTCGACGAATCCGATGAGCGTCTCCGGAGCGTCCAGCGCCTGAAGAATCTCACGGACGACGTGCAGATTCGTACGTTCCGATCCCCCGCCGAAGTTGTAGACGCGGCCCGCCTCGCCATGATTCGCAGCGGCGATCAGCCCCCGACAGTGGTCATCGACGTGGATCCAGTCGCGAATGTGCAGGCCATCCCCGTAAACCGGGAGTGACGCTCCGCCAAGCGCCATACGGATCATCAGCGGGATGAGCTTTTCCGGATACTGACGCGGCCCGTAGTTATTCGAGCTGCGGGTCACGACGGCGTCCAGTCCATGCGTGACGTGGTACGCCTGCACCAGGTGGTCCGCCGCGGCTTTGGTCGCGGCGTACGGCGAGCGCGGCGCCAGCGGGGTCTCCTCGGTGAACTTCATACCGGCAGCCGCATGATGTCCCGCGCCTGCCATCTCGGCCGCAGCGTCGGGACGGGCCCCGTCCGGCGCCGCAGCGTCCACCCCTTCGACGTCGGGCTCTCGTTCCGGATCCCACCAGGGGAGCTCGCCATACACCTCGTCAGTCGAGACATGCACGAAGCGACCGACACTCGCATCGAGCGCGGCGGCGAGGAGCGTGGCCGTGCCCACGACGTTGGTCCTCACGAAGGGCTGGTCCGCTTCGATCGACCGATCCACATGAGATTCGGCCGCGAGGTGGAAGACGAGATCGACGTCCACCACGGCACCCCGAACCACCGCGCCATCACAGATGTCACCCTGAACGAAGTGGTGGCGAGGATCGTCCAGGACCCCCTGTAGGTTCTCCAGGTGACCGGCATAGGTGAGCGCATCGAGCGTGACGACCTCCGCATCCGGATACGCGACCAGCAGGTGCCGCACCAGTGAGGACCCGATGAACCCGGCGCCCCCTGTCACGAGTATGCGCATCGGCTCAGTCGCCCCCGGCTCGAGCGAGGTCGGCTCCGCCCGCCAGAACCGGGTTCCCGAGATCCGCTGCGACGAGTTCTGCCGCCCGGTGAAGCGAAGCCACCGTGCCGGCGTCGGTCCACCATCCCTGCAGTTCCACGTGCCGCAACTCCCCCCACTCGATGTACTGGTTGTTCACGTCCGTGATCTCCAGTTCATCTCGACCGGACGGGGTCAGGCCTCGAATCACATCGAAGACGCGCGCGTCGTACATGTAGCATCCTGTCACGGCCAGGTCGGTGGCGGGCTGATCGGGTTTCTCCACGATCCGTACGACCCGGTCACCCTCGACGCTCGCGACACCGAAACGCTCCGGGTCCGGCACCGACTTGAGAAGCACCGTCGCTCCGCGCGGATTTGCCCGGAAGTGGGCGACCGCATGACCGAGCGAGTCCTGGAAAATGTTGTCCCCCAGGATCACTACGATCGGCTCACCGGCAGCGAAGTGCTCGGCGAGTCCGAGAGCTGCGGCGATTCCGCCCTCACCCTCCTGGTAGGCGTACCGGAGGTGCTCGAGCCCGAAGTCCTGGCCATTCCTGAGGAGCTTGAGAAAGTCACCGGCGTGATCCCCGCCCGTCACGACGAGAATGTCTTCGATGCCCGCTGCAGCCAGCTGCTGGAGCGGATAGAAGATCATCGGACGATCGTAGACCGGGAGCAGGTGCTTGTTCGTGACCCTCGTCATCGGAAGCAGCCTCGTTCCGAGGCCACCGGCCAACACCACGCCCTTCACCTCGTCGACACCCCGAACGATCCGCGCGACGCCGCCGGTCGTGCGGCGTGACCTGCCACCTGGCGATCTTCCACCGACGGGACTGCCACCAGCGGGAAGACCATCAACCGAGCCACCCTCCAACCGCCGCCCGTCCCACCGCCTGCCCTGCAGCGACGTAGTTCGGGTATACAGGCCGTTCCTGATTGAATGCCGGCTCCGACCCATCCCGAAGGCAGACCATCCCGCCGGCGGCCCGAACCAGCGCCGTGCCACCGACGACGTCCCACTCGCTTTTCCCGACCAAAGTCCACGTGGCGTCGGCCAGCCCTGCGGCCACGAGCCCGAGCTTGTACGCCACCGAACCACACGGCTTCACCTCGAAGCGGTCCTCCTGAAAGCGATCCCATTCCCCCCGCCGGATCTCCGACCGGCTCGCAAGGACCGAGACCCGGTGGCCCCCATCGACGGAGGGTTCGGTGACGCGGGTAGCCTTCCCGTTTAGCGTCACCCCCTGCTCCAGAGAGCCGAGGATGAGCTGGTCCGTCGCGGGGTTGAGGATACCGCCGGCAACCGGAACGC
>CAZBHZ010000099.1:0-2795 GCA_964492085.1 uncultured Gemmatimonadaceae bacterium
AGCCCCGCCGACGTGAGCCGGCGGCACTCCGACGCCCGATCGGGCTATGCCATCGAGATCACCCGCGACGGGCAACGGCACGCGCAGCGCCGGTACCTGCCCGGCTTCCGTCGAGCTGATCGCGCGCTGCTCGGCGTTACCGCCGCGGTCGCGAAGGCGCACGGCGTCGCCGGTGCGGAGGCCTTGCCGACCAGCGGATACGACCTGCACTATCCGGGGCTGCCGCTGTCCCTCGAGGAACGCCGGGTGCAGGCCGAAGAGAACGCGGCGCTACAGTCGCAGGGCTTAGCATCGCCGGTGCAGTTGTACGCGAAGATCTACGGGGTGTCCGAAGAGGAGGCGCGCATTAAGTTGCGCCAGATTAAGCGCGACTTGTTCGAGTTCTCCGCAGAGTACAATCTGATCGCGTCTCGCCGTCTCGCCTCCGAAGAGAACAAGGCGCTACAGGACCAGGGCGTGATCTCTGCGGTGCAGTTGTACGCGAAGATCTACGGAGTCTCCGAGGCCGAGGCACGGGCGAAGGTCGCCGAGGTCGCCGCCGACCGTGAGCGCTACGAGGACGAAGCATGATCGAGGCACTAGGGCTGGACTCGTCGGCGATCGAGGCCGCCGTGTGGGATGACGGCGAGCTGCGTATCACCTTTCAGGACGGGCGGGAGCATAGTTACTTCGGCGTGTCGCAGCGCGCCTTTGAGGCGCTGATCGACGCGAGCAGCGTCGGCGCGCATTTTAACGCTTACATTCGCGACCGGTATCCGCAGAGCCGTCGCGACTAGACCCAGGAGAGACCATGTCCGAAGAGACACCCGCCGCAGAGCCGGCACCCGCGCCCGAAGCACCTGCCGCCGAGTCAGGTGCAAACGAGCGAATCCGCACGCTGATCGCCGAGAGAAAGGAACTTGCGCAACAGCTCGAAGAGGCGCGCGCGCTGTCGACACAGCACGAGACGGCGCTGACCGAGCTGCGGAGCCGGTACGATGCCGAGGCGACGAGCTGGACCCAGGAGCGGGCATTCCTCGGCGCGGGTATCACCGACACCGATACCCAGGAGGTCATCCTGTCTCGGCACGCGAAGCTCGGCGAAGACGCGCCAAGCCTCGCCGCGTGGCTCGCCGATGGTGCCAGCCAGGATCCGATTGTATCGCGACTACTGCAGCCGAGCGCGACCGACACGCGCCGACTCCCGGCCAGCGACGCGGGCGCACGCCCGACACCGACACCAGCGACGACTGGCACGCGCGAAGACTACCTGCGGCAGCTCGAGGCGGTGCAGCGGCTTCCCAAGGGTGCACAGCGCGCCGAGGCGATGGCCTCGCTCCGCGCTCACCCGTGGTTAACGGGCGGGTGAGAGTCGCCCGCGTGATCGTCGCGTTCCTCGTCGGCCTGGTCTTCGGCTCGATCGTCGCGACGCTTACGAGCTACGCGCTGCTCGTAACGCCCGAAGGCGTCGAGCGCGTGCAGTCGCTGTATCAGTGCGACTAGGCCCGGAACTTGACCCAGCTCGGCGTGGTTTTCTTCCTGGCGCGCGGATAGACCGAGTCGCGCCGCTTGAATACCACGCCCTCCCATTGGTTCCGCGTCACGTCGCGCCATGACACCCAGGCCGGGATCGTCTGGATGCCGAGCGCCTGCAGCGCGGTCCAGCGCTCGTCGAGCGTGCCGGGATGGTCGACCAGGTCGAAGGCATAGAACACGCCGCGCAGATACTCGCCGTCGATGCGCTCCGAGATGCCGTGCAGTTCTGCCGGCGCGTCGAGCCGTTGCCCGTTGCGCGTGCGGAGCTCGTGACCATCCCAGAGCGCGCGGCAGCCGTCGACCTTCGCCTGACACATCCAGGCAGGGTCGGCGGCGAGGCGCTGGTATAGGGCGTTATGCGGGCGCCCTCCGCTGATCGGCTTGATCATCGCTCGACTGTCACGTTCGGCGCCCAGGCCGTGGCGTCAAGCAGGGTCTGCACGTCGCGCGCGCGCTCCGTGTAGCCCTCGGAGCGGAGCCGTGCGAGTTCTGCATACACGTTTTTGCTAGGGCGCAGCGTGTCGTCGATCTTCACGAAGCGCTCGATCTTCGCGAAGTCCTCGCCCAGCGCGTTGCGTAGTTGCGCCGGCGTCGCCTTGATCGAGGCGCGCCGCTTGTCGTCGACGATGCGCTCATAGTCGACGCCGAACGCAGCACGAAGCGCGGGCTCGTTATGCCGCGGGATCGACTTGAATCGGGCCGGCCAAGAGATCCGCACCTTGCGACCGGCGACGACGATCGCGATGTGGTCTTTGTTGCCTGCAGCCATCGCGGCCTTGCGTCGCTCGGCGACGGCGTGAATCATCTCCTCGTGTGCGAGCGCATACTCGGCTTGCGCTTCCTCGAGCGCCTGCCGCGCGGCGATCATGCGAAGCGCCGCGGCCTGGGCCGGGTCCTCGATGGTGCGGGCGGTGGATGCGGGTGCGCGGTCGTCAAGGCGAAGAAGTAGTGCCACGGTGTCCTCCTGGGATGCAGGAAGCATAACGCGACCCCCCGTTGAATGCAACGGATACCCGCGAGACGATCGGGCTACTGCTCGGCGAGCCAGCGCTCGGCACGCTCGACGGTCGGCCAGGTGCGGCGATGGTTGCCCTTTGTCCTCAACCAGTCGTCCGCATCACAGTCGTATATCGAGAACGAGTCTTTTGATCGCCAGCGATATTCGCGCCCGCGTGGCGTGAGCACGCGCACGATAACGCGCCCGCTCTGCGCGCGAATGTGGGCGAGGTCATCGGTGCCGGGCATATGCCAGTAGTCGGCGTCTCTCTCTGTGGGCATGG
>CAZBHZ010000100.1:0-2670 GCA_964492085.1 uncultured Gemmatimonadaceae bacterium
GAACTCCTGTCTCAGGTGCCTCCGTCACCTGGGCCTCGTCGGACGTCGGCGTCGCCACGGTGGACGGGGGCCTGGTCACGGCAGTCGGCAACGGTACTGCAACCATCACCGCATCAAGCGGGGCCGCGAGCGCATCGGCCGTCGTATCCGTTCTTCAATCCGCGAGCGGCAGCAACAGCGTGGTCAGTGTGGCAGCCGATACACTGTTTGCGACTCGGTCCGCCACGTCAGATGTGACCGTCCAACTCGTGGACGCACTCGGCACTCCTCTGACCCAGAGCGCGGGAACGGTCGAGTTCGAAGCACCTTCGGTGGGCTCCGTCAGCACTCCAGTCGACAACGCTGACGGCACGTACTCAGCCATCTATACGGCAGGGCCGCAGGTCGGCCCCGTCACGCTGACCGCATCCCTGAACGGTACGGCGCTGAGTAACTCGGCCGAGATCATCCTGAAACCGACCTTCGTGCTCGCCGACAACGGGATCACGATCGTCTGCTCGGAGGCGGCAGTCGGGGAGACCGGGGACGTCGCGGGCACGACGTACACTCGACACGACCGGGCCTCGCTGGACTCACTGGTGAGCGCCGGGATCGTATCAGCGAACTACTCGGCGCTCGGATCGGCATGCACCTCGGGTGTGAGCGCGATGGACTCACTGTTCGCCTCCGCTGCCTCCTTCAATGAGCCCATCAACTCCTGGGACGTGAGTTCCGTCAGTGACATGTCGGCCATGTTCAGCGCAGCCACGTCATTCAATCAGGAGCTGAGCGCATGGGACGTGAGCGCCGTCACCAGCGTACACGCCATGTTCGAGTTCGCGGCGGCATTCAACCAGCCGATCGGGTCATGGAACGTCGGAAGCGCGACGGACATGAGTCACATGTTCCGGGGAGCGACGTCGTTCAACCAGGCACTGGCAGACTGGGACGTGAGCAACGTCGAGAACATGCGCTGGATGTTCACGGAGGCCTCGGCCTTCGATCAGCCCATCGGGAACTGGACCGTCGGATCGGTGACCGACATGAACTACATGTTCGGTTTCGCCAGTGCGTTCAATCAGGATATCGGTGCGTGGGATGTGCAGCAGGTATCCGACATGTACGCCATGTTCATCAACGCCGCCCAGTTCGATCAGCCCATTGGATCGTGGGATGTAGGGCGGGCCACGAATATGGCCTACATGTTCTACGGCGCGGCTGCGTTCGATCGACCGCTCGGACTCTGGGACGTCCAGCAGGTCACGAACATGGCGGGAATGTTCGAGTCGGCCAGTCAGTTCAACCAGGACCTGAGCGGTTGGTGCGTGGGGCTGCTCTCTACCACCCCCACGGCATTCGATACGAATGCGACATCATGGGCGCTGGCTGACTCACGACCGTTGTGGGGTTCGTGTCCCATCACCCTAGGAACGAGCTACCTCGGGAGCGGCAATGTCGGTGCGTTCTACTCGACCTCCATCACGCCCGCGACCTCGGCCGGAGGGACGGTCTCCTACGCGGTGACCGACGGTAGTCTGCCTGCAGGAGCGACCCTGGACAGCTCGACCGGACTCATCGCCGGGACAATGACCACGGCGGAGGCCTCTTTCTTCGAGATTACGGCATCCAACGCCTGGTCGAGTGCCTCCGAACTCTTCAGCCTGACCATTTCGGGCCAGCCCGACACAGCATTCAACCTCTCATTGATCAATGTCGCCGACACCCTGCCCGTCACCGAGGTGCGCACCGCACTCGACGCGGCTGTCGCCCGGTGGGAAGCGATCGTGACGGGCGACCGAGGCCCCGTGAACCTTCCACCCCTCGCCTCGACGGTGTGCAGCGACAACGGTGATCGCATCAGCGGTCAGAGTATCGACGACGTCCTGATCTTCATCGACATCACCGCGATCGACGGCACGGGTGGAACGTTGGGATCGGCGGGGCCTTGCCTGAACACAGGCTCCGCTCCAAACACACTGGTGGGGATCCTTCGTCTCGATGAAACCGACATTCTTCCGCTCTCTGCATCGGATCTGCAGGCGGTCGTGTGGCACGAGATCGGACACATCATGGGCATCGGCACCCAATGGACCGGCAATGGACTCATCGCCGGGGATGGCACGACGACTCCAACGTATCTCGGGTCCGCCGCGAATGCCGAATACGTGTCACTCGGAGGGAGTGGTGCCATTCCGATCGAAGCTGATGGTGGTGACGGCACAGCGTACTCTCACTGGGATGACAGCACCTTCGACAACGAGATCATGACGGGCTTCCTGAATTCCGGGAGCACCAATCCGATCAGCAGGATGACGATTGCCGGCCTTCAGGATCTCGCTTGGAGCGTCAGCTACTCCACAGCAGAATCGTACTCACTTCCGGCCCCCGCCTTCATGCTGAGCCAGCCACCCGCACCGAGGGCGTGGGAGGCCGCACCCGACTGGTCACAGGTTACGATCTCGATCGAAAACAGGGAGTGAGCCCCACCCTTGCCGGTGACATCATCAGGGTGAGACGCGTCTGCCCAGTGACGAGCGAGCCGTCACGGCGTCCAGGGAAATCCCACCGCCTGACCGGGGCGCTTCCCGGACCCTAGCCCTCGTCGAGCGTGTTGACGGTCGCGGTCGCCACGCCGTCCTCCCTCGCCTCTCCCGAGAGCCGCCTGGTCTACCGGTTCCCGAAACCCGACAT
>CAZBHZ010000101.1:0-2581 GCA_964492085.1 uncultured Gemmatimonadaceae bacterium
TCCAGCCGCCTTGCTGACAGAGGACCTTATGGGGGCGTATACATGTGGTCTGAGGCTAATTTCGGCCTCGGCTCCAAGCCTGCGCGTAATTCAGCGGATCGGCACCGACATCACGAACCTGCTCGTACCCGTCCCTAGGATACGGATTGGGGGGCTGCCATCGACCGACTGCATCATGAGGTCGATCTCTCCTCGGTCACGGGAGTGATACACGAGGAGCGACCCGTCTGCTACAAAGCCACAGCCTTCCTGGCGCCCAGAGATCTGAACGATCGGCCGCTTCATTCGAGTTCGCAGGTCCATCACTTGAATGTTCTGCTCATAATGTCCGAACTCCTCAGACTGCCAGCAGATTTGTGTCCTGTCCGAAGAGATCACCAAGCCATAATCGTTCCAGTCGTTTTGGGTCAGAATGACTTCCGAGCCACTGGCCGGGTCGGCCACAACGAGATCGAGCGATCCATCTTCTTCGGTTCCCTGGCGACCTCGCGCCAACACGATTTCGCCCGATGCTGTCCAGTGGGCGTTGACCTCATCGAGTTCTCCGCCAGTTTCGAACGTAATCTCCCCTGACTCACGATCGACGACGTAGTGGCTCATGCGTCCCCGGGCATTTTCGCTACGGACCAGAGCGAATCGTTCGGACATGTCGACAATATGTCCGCCTCTGGGCAATGGGACGGTCACGGTGTCCTGTCGGCTGACATCGAACAGCGTCCACAGGTCTTGCCCGTCGGACAGTACGATGAACGTGGTCAAGTCACCCGAGATGGTCGCAGGAGTGGCGTAGTCGAACGGAAGGGGAGTCCCTGATAGGTTGCCTCGGAATCGCTCATTCGGGTAAGAGCGCCATTTCACCTCTCCGCCGGCCAGCGTTGGCAGGTAGACGGAGTCAGCGTTTGCGACCGTAATACCTGATCTGCGGCATAAGGCCGTGTCTGGCGAAATGCGTTCTACACCCCAGCCCTGACCCCATCGGTAGTATTGAGGCGCACCGCCTCGGTCGGAGCAGAAGATGATATCCTCAGTGACCTCAGTGACCTCAGTGACCTCAGGGGTCGCATTTGGTGCTGACACTTGCAGAGTGGTGAAGCTCGTAAGCAAGGCGACTGTGACCGTAATCAAGGCCCATCCAGCGTGCTGTCTCCAATCGGTGGGCGGCGGGGGCGCCTGCTCTGACAAGTCGGTCGATCCGTGATGGTTTTCAGGACGTGCTGGCTCGAACTGCACGATATGGCGGCGTGTATCGACGGCTCCCGTCAGCGTAAGAGCCTCGGTGCGCTCCATGTCCTCTGGGTGTTCGCCACAGAGAAAGACGGTCAAGCCCTCTCCACCGTAGCGCGTGATCGCCTGAGCGAACGTGGTGGCGGTTGACTGCTTCAGGTCCTTGACGTTTACGATGAAGACCAACGCCTGCTCTTGGCAGCTCGCGTCAAGCGCGTCTGCGAGGGCGTTCACTGCCGATAGCTGGGCGGTTACATCATCAAACGGGTAGGGCTCAGGCTGTGCCAGCCGGGCAAAGGTTTGCTCTGCGTCGCGAGAAATGCCGGCTCCACCGGGTAGCTGCGACAGCGCCGAGCTGACGTGAGCGAGCGGTCTCTGGGCTGGCACTTCGATGAGAGCCGGACAGGTGTGCGAAGGGAGTTGACTCATGGCCGCTCGAACTGACCGGCTTGTCCAGCCCGGTTCGCGTTCGATGACGAGCGCCAGCGCGGAGCGCATACCTCTGCGGGATCGAAAGACGAGCGATGTCAACGCGTTGAGGCCGATCTGGCGGTCCGACCAGCCGGGACCTAGACGCTTACCCCCCGCGATCTCGTTGCGAAGACCGACCTCGGAGAGGCCCACGAGCGCTCCCTGATTGATCGCGTAGTCCACCGCGGAGTCGTCACCAATTTGGTCAGCCGCCAGGGCAGCGCGTGTGCACGAGAGGTGCACGAGGCGCTTCACCGTGTCCGCCCACGGCTCCCATGAGGCGTAAAGAGGCCCAGAAGCGCCCTTGGGTTCGTTCATGGACAAAGGGCCACGGACCAATTCGAGGCATCCCAGATAGTCCCGGTTCGCATACCGTTCGTGAAGCACCCACGAATCCGAATTGCAGACGGCCCGGTTCAGGCTGATCCAGGTCGTTCCGGAAAACGGATCTGCGCCGAGTTTGACTCGGATGGCGGACAGAGCCTGACGTAGGGAGTGCCGCCCCGACTCTTGATCCGAATCGGGCCACAGCATCGTCTGCAACCGATCCCGGTCGACTCCTTGCTCCTCATAGACGAGGCATTGCAGAAGGGCGGACAGCTTCCCGGATGGAATGCGGATCTCGCTCCCGTCAGCGGCCAGTACGCGGAATGGCCCGAGAACGTCGATGTGGAATTGAGTCATCTGAGGATCGGCGGGGCAGGTATTCCAAAGCGCGGAAAATCTGAGAAATGACCGTCAAGATGTCGTCAAGCATGCGTCAAGCATGCCATAGCCGGTAGGTCAAAGCGGCCAAGCAGGCTGGAGCTCGCTAGGTCACTGGCTCGAAGTCAAACGGTAAAAGTCCTGTAATCACTGGGTTTTCCCCAAAAACGGCCGTTTTTTT
>CAZBHZ010000102.1:0-2487 GCA_964492085.1 uncultured Gemmatimonadaceae bacterium
GCACCTCTCGGGCGCTGATCGAGACCGCCGAGTCGAGCATGTCGACCGCGTCGAGGTCCCACGTGGAGCCCTTGTCGCTCGAGGTCCAGCGCCAGATTTGCGCCGTGCCCTCGAAGGTTCGCACGTGGTACAGCTCGACGATGTCGTCGCTCCTGACGACCAGGCGCGGGTGTAGGTAATCGGCCGTCGTGCTGCTATGTGGTAGCTGCTCGTGTACCGTACTCCAACCGGAGTACACGCCCGCCGGCGTGCGAGTGAGCACGCGCACGCGGTGTTTCGTGGCGCTCGGATTGTCGCAGGCGACGATCAGCGTGCCATCCGACAGCGCGACCACGCTCGGGCGATAGTAGCCCTGGGTCGCGCTGCTCGAGAAGGTGGGCACCTCGTGATCGGCGATGCAGGTCGGCGGATCCCAGCCGCGATAGCTCTCCGAGGTCGTCGTGCGCCAGGCGAAGCGCGCGCCGCTGTACCCCGTGATCCCGCCCTGCAGAGCGAGCAGGTATAGCGTGTCCTCGTCGACCGGCGTGCCGCTTGCCGTGATCGTGGCGCGGGTCGTGCGATATGGCGTCACGATCCCCGGATACGGGCTCGCCTCGGTCACGCCCGACGACTCCGCGGACCAGTAGGTGAGGCGCTGGTCAGGTATCAGCACGCCCTGTAGGCTGTCGCCGTCTGTGAGATCCGAAGCCATCTAGAACTTCTCCCGCCGGCCTACACGCCGGCCCGGTGCCGCGCCGAGCTGCGCTAACTTGGCGGCGTCGCGATGATACCGCGCGCTCACTCTATCGTGTTGATAGACCATGACGATCGGGCGCTCCGTGCCGATCCCGGCGTTCGCGTCGGCGACGCCTGTAGCGTCCAGGCCGAGCGTCGTCTGTGCCTGCCTGGTGAGCACGGCCTCGCCACGTGTTAGCCGCGCCTGCACCTCGTCGGGTGCGAGGTCGCCGGCACGGGATCCCATATGGAACGACTGGCTCGAGATCTTCGCGATCTGCACCGCGCCCGCGGCACCGACAGCCAGCGCGATCGGCGTCGTGATCGGCGGGCCGGGCGGCATGGCATAGGCCGACATGACGGCCCGAGCCGTCGAGATGATCGTGCTCGCCATGTCCGCGGCTTTCTGCAGTGCGAATACCCGCTTCGTCGCGGCGACATTCTGTGCCCCGCTCGCCTCAAGGCGGTCGAGCTCCGCGGCGAGGATGTCGTCGCCGAGCGAGATCACGGCGTCGGCGTATCGCATCGTCAGGTCGACGGCCTCTTCGTTCGCGGCGCGGCGTGCCTCGGCGATAGCCTCCTGCGCGGCGACCTCGGCGGCGACCTCTTCGTCGAGTCGCGTGATCGTGTCTTCTAACGCCTTGCGTTGCGCCTCCTCCTTCGCCGCTTGTTGCGCGAAGAACAGCTCGTCTTCCGCCTCGAAGAACGCGCGCCGCGCTTCGAACTCCTGCTCGGCGAGCTTGATCGCCTCCTCGGAGGCCTTCGCCCGCGCCGCGATCCGCTTGCGCTCGTCGTTCGCGCGTGCCTCGGCGACCTTCGCCTCCATCGCCTGCCGCTCTGCCTCGAGCGCCTGTATCTCGGCGAGGTTCTGCGCCTCCTCGGCGGCGGCTTTCTGTGCCTCGACTAGCTCCTGGGTCTCCTGGTTGACATAGCCGATCGCGTCGCCGGCGAGGCGCGTAACCGACTCGACGTTAGCAAAGCCCAGCGTCATCCCGAGTAACGCCTCGTCAGCGATCCCGCGCAACGTGTCGATCGTGCCCTGGTTCTGCTCGATGGCGAGGAACACGCCGTTCACCGCGTCGACCGCGTCCTCCATCGCCGCCACGAAGCCCGACGTGCCGCCGACCGTGACAAGCAGTCGATCGAAGGTGCCCTGTAGCCTGTCCAGCGCTTCGTTAGCGTCGTCGACTAGTGCGACGTCTGCCTCGTCGAGTCCCGCGCCGACCAGGGCCAGCTCGTCGGCGCGGTCTGTGATCTCGCCGAGGTGCCGTGTCAGTGCGACCGCCTCGGTAATCATCTTCGTCGCAGTAGCAGCGCCCGCGGTGAGCGCTACCGCGGCGGCACCGACAGCGACACCCAGGGCACCGCCCGCCTTCGCCGCGGCCTCGGCTCTGCCGGCGAGCTCCCCGTAACGACCGCCGAGCGCCTGGGCGGCACTCTTGGCGCGGTCGATCGCTGCCGTGGTTTTCTTCGTCGTCTTGTCGAGCTTGCCCTGTTTGTCCTCGACCGTGTCGACGGCGTCGCCAAGCTTCTCGGTCGCCTTCGCGGCCAGACGCATCTCGCCGATATACTGCCCGGCCTCGCTTACGAGTTTGATCCTTACTACTTCGTCTGCCATGTCAGAGGATCCCGTGCTTGGCTAGGTGTTCGTAACGCGCGATCAGCCAGTCGCGCAGGCCATCGTCGACGGTGCCATTGTAGAGTGCGTTTCGATCTCTGAACTCACGCCAGCCGATGTCCTGACAGACGAAGTCCCAGGAGCCGGCTGGCGTT
>CAZBHZ010000103.1:0-2477 GCA_964492085.1 uncultured Gemmatimonadaceae bacterium
GGCCCCTCGAAGTCCGGCGAGGTATGCACCGTCAGACATCACGTTCATGAGCGAGACCGACGCCAGAATGAGTCCGGCCTGAGCTCCCCCGATGATCAGCGCACGCCGCCATTGACGACGGACGAGGTGGACGAGCCCCACCGCCCCGATGAGCAGGAGGCCGGTCGCCTTGATGTGAAAGGCCAACAACGGAACGACGGTGATTGCCGCGGTGATTGCCCGCCGTTCCAGCAGCCCGGCCCTATCCGTCTCCAGCGTCGTCAACCAGCAAAGCAACGCGCTGAACGCCAACACCCAGTGATCCGGCCGGAACGAGATCGTGTGTTCGACGAGCGTGTAGGTGCCCACCCAGAGCAGGCCGCCTACGGCGATCATCGGCACAGGAAGACCCAACCGGACGCCCACGGCTCCAAGAAAGATCCACGCAAGAGCGGTCATGAGCACCGACAACGAGCGACCGATCGTGTACAGGGAGGGAACCGACGAATCGAGTGCTGCGCCGATCCATCCGACGGTCGCGTGGAGCAGCGCACCGTGGACAGATGGGTAGTACGGTGGCTCGACCCCCGACGCGAACATCGGCAGTCCTTCCTGTGCTCGATGCGCGAAGTAGACCTTGCCCGCCTCCCCAACCGTATTGGCACCGTCTGCGGTAAACGCGCGGACCATATGCTGTACATGAGGGGTGGCCCTCGCGACCGCGACAATCCCCAGAATGAGCCAAAGGAGGATCGTGACCCTCGCGCGAGTCACGGATACACGTCGACCTCCACTCAACGGATCTCCACCAGACCCAAGATCCATGGGAAGCACGTCCAGACTCGATGCGATTCTGCGTGTCGACCGAGGAGTGCCGAGAACAGCCGAGGCGTGAACTGCTGGATATGCTCAGGGTGATTGCCCAATCGCCGGATGTGTCGCCCTCTGAGGAAGTTGCCCATGCGGAACCACGGCTCCCAGGGCACAGAAATCAGCGCGTACCGCGAGGTCCACTCCATGACTCTGGCGACCGCCTCGTCCGGCTCGTCGAGATGTTCGACCACTTCCAGACACAACACCAGCTCAGCACATCCGGGATCAGCGACGGGGTCCAGAACATTGCCGACGCGGAATTCCAGCCCGGGCTGCAGCACGGTCGCCGTATGTATCGCAGTCTCGCTCAGATCGAGACCGAGATAGCCGGCGTTCGGCATCTCTGCCCGAAGCATACCGGCGACAATCCCCTCACCACAGCCGAGGTCGACGATCGAGTCCGGGTCGAGCTGGCATGCCGTTTCAACGACTTCGTTCAAGAAGCGTTGGATGATCCGCTGCATGAGCGGATTGCCGGTCTGGTACTTCTGAAAGTTCGATGACTCAGCGGCGGTCATGACGAGCGTCCGAAATCGTGCGTGGCCGATCCGTTCCCAGTCTTCGGATGATCAATTCCGCGAGGAGACCGGTCGACACCAGCTGCACCCCGACCACGGTGAGCAGAAGGCCGAGGAAGAGCAGTGGACGGGTTCCGATCGGTCCATACCCGGCAAACCAGAGTACCGAGAGGTAAAGAAGTAGGAGGACACCAAGCCCGCCAAAAGCCATTCCGACCAAGCCGAACAGGTGAAGGGGGCGCAGGTTGTAGCGTGTCGTCAGGAGCACCGTCAGGAGATCGAGTGCCCCCTTGAGGAGGCGAGCGGAACCGTATTTGGATTGCCCGAACGCTCTGGGATGGTGCTCGACCGGGATTTCGGTCACCCGTCGTCCATGCCAGTGCGCCATGACCGTGATGAATCGGTGCATCTCACCGACCAGTTCTACTTCCTCGAGCACCTCCGCCCGGTAGGCTTTCAGCCCCGAGTTGTGATCCTTCAGGTGGAGGCCGCTGATGCGGCTCGTGACGACATTGAACCATTTCGACGGAATCGTCTTGTGCCACGGATCTTTGCGGCCGCGTTTCCATCCCGAGACGACGTCATACCCCTCGTCGAGCTTCGCCAGAAGGCTCGGAATGCCCTTCGGATCGTCCTGCAGGTCCGCGTCCATCGTGACGATGACCGGGCCACTCGCAATCTTGAACCCCTCGGACAACGCAGCCGCCTTCCCATAGTTCCGGGTCAGTTTGACCAGACGAACTCGGTCATCGGTCCTGAGGAGATCTTCCAGCAGCGCACGGCTCCCGTCCGTGCTCCCATCGTCGGCGAAAATGATCTCGAAGGTGTACCCGGCTCCGTCGAGGACGTCGGAGATCCAGCCCTTCAAACGTTCGAGAGAGTCCACCTCGTTGTAGACGGGCACGACCACACTCAGGTCGACTGCCTGCACGGCTTCCTCGTGGAATCGGGCGGCACAGTATTCACGCCGACGCTACGACTGGCCTGGAATCGAGTCAACGTACTCGGAGCAGGTGGTTCCGTGATCGCCCTGCGGAACAGTGGTCGCTTCAAGCGAGCCCGGTAGACGATTGACCTGCCCACCCGGATCGGTCGGGAAACCCCGGG
>CAZBHZ010000104.1:0-2469 GCA_964492085.1 uncultured Gemmatimonadaceae bacterium
GCACGTGGCGCCGCGAACACCGGAGTCGGGCCATGGCTGGATCGTGAAGGGCTGAGCCTGGGGGCAGATCGAGTCACATCACCTGGGCGGCTTAAGACAACAAGGCCCTACGAGGACAGCACACGTCAGTTCCGATCAATCACGATGGCCAGCGTCGCGAGCGACCCCAGGATCGCAACCAGATTGCTCGTGAACTGCACCTTGTCGAAGCCACTGTTCGGATCTTTTGCCGGCACGGAGATCGTGCTGCCGGCGTCCGGGGTGGGGTAGCTCGACCAGAACAGGAACTTCGATCGAGTCTGCGCGAGGCCACTGGCGAGTCGCACGGACGATCGCCCCTCATCCGCATCATTTCGAAAGCCTCCCGCCGCGTCGATGTAGTAGCTGAAGTCCTGACCCTCTCGCCAGAGGACCGTGACGGGAGAATTTACCGCCCCCTGCACCACGACAGTGGGTGAGTACTCCGGAATGTGGAGCGAGTCCCCGGGCTGCAGCAGGACGTTGTTCACGCCGTTTGGACTGGCGAGCGCCGTCGCCAGATCCACATCGATTCGCCCCAAACCGTCCTGCGACCGGATGAGGCGCGCTGCCTCCACATGTCCGGAGGCCAGAATGCCGCCCGCCCTCGATACCAACTCCGCCACCCTGTCGGTCTTCGTTTGAAGCGTGTACTGACCCGGGACCGCGATTTCGCCGGTCACCTTGATCGTCCCAAAACTCTGGAACTCTGGCTGTCGGAGGATCTGGACTCGGTCGAGTGGCTGGAGCACAAACTCCGGAGATGAACCGGAGGGTGGAAAAGAGATGCCGGCGGCTCCTACGTAGCTCCCGTCCGCGGCTGCCAGACTCAGATAACTGGAATCCATCGGTACGCGCAGGAGATCGGCGACCCGTCCGTCGGCGCGGTCGGAGGGAACCCGTGCAACTTCCGCCTCCCGCAGGTCCGCCCCGATGCTGGTACCGCGAGCGAGTTCGACAAGGTCACGCAGGGTCATACCGTCCTGCCACGGAAACACACCGGGCTCCTGCACGAGACCTGCGATCGTCACGTGAAGGCCGTCGGTCAGTTCAGGTACCGCACTGACGACAATGGAGTCCCCATCCTGCAGCCCCACCGGTGGCACGATGACTCCGCCCAGGTGGTTCATGTCGCTCTGATCCTGCGACGCGCTGAGCGCCAGATCGATAGCGATCCGGTCGGTCAGGACTGACTCACGATCTGCGGGCTGCACGACGCGGAATACCGTCATGCGCTGACGGTCCGCTTGGGGCGCAAACCCGCCTCCCGCCGTGAGAACGTCGATCAGGTCTTCATCGGCGGCCAATTCGTAGTGTTTCGGGCGAACGACAGCTCCAGTCAGCTTGACGCGCCGGTCCTTGACCGGGACAAACACGACATCGCCCTGCTCCAGGGTGACATCACCGGAGATGTCTCCCTCCAAGAGGTACGGGTAGAGATCCAGGCCCGCGTCGTCTCCATCTCGACGGCGCACCCGGATGTCTCGCAGATTGCCGAGCAGGGTGGGCCCGTTCGCTGCGTACAGCGCGTTCGTCACCGTCGCCACCGAGGAAAGCTGGTATGCGCCGGGCTGTTCGACCTCTCCGACGACGTAGATCTGAATCGTGCGAAGCTCTGTGATCGTGAGGCTGACTGAGGTGGTGCCTCTTCGAATTCCGGAGTAGAAGCCGGCTAGCCGCTCTCGGAAGAGCGTCCGGACTTCCGCCATCGTGAGATTCGCCACGGAAACCCGCCCGACCTCGGGCACCACGACGAAGCCCTCCCTCGTGACCTCGAGGTCGTGGGCCAACTCGGCTTCGCCGGTCAACAGGAGGAGAACCCGGTCGCCCGGACCCAACCGATACTGGTCCGAGACTGGACCGGACAGGAGCGGCTGAAAGCGAGACGACGCACGCCGAAAGACATCGTGCCCGAAGACAGGTGACGCTTCCAACGAATTCACCCTCTCGTCCAGACCGGTGACGGTCCGCACAACCTCCAGGCCGTCCGCCCCCTCCACGACCACGCCGAGGGATTCGAGCGCGGCGATTGCGCCGGGATCGAGGGCTGAATTCGACCCGATCGGTTCGCCTGAAAGGAACGCGTCGAGTGCGCTTGCAGGGTAACCCATCGCGGAGAGACGGGCCCGAATCTCCGAATCGGTGAGACCTGACTCCCGAAGGCGTTGACGGACGAGTTCCGGGTTGTCTCGTAGAAGCTGCTGGGCCTGCGCAGGGGACACCGGAAGCTGGCCGGACAGGGATGGAACTGGCGCGAGGGTGGCGAGCGCCATGAGGCTAAGAGCGATCCGTCGGGTCATTTCGTCGGCGGTCCGGAGAGCGTTGGCACGAGACGTCCCAAGGAGAAGGGAGAAAGCGGCGGTGATTCGCCTGATGCCTATGCAGGTAGGTATTAAGTCATCGAAATCTAGACCGCACCCCGGCCGGTTACAACGAACCAGGGTTGATTCT
>CAZBHZ010000105.1:0-2417 GCA_964492085.1 uncultured Gemmatimonadaceae bacterium
CTCGACCAGATGTGAATCGGGATCGTCCCCATGTTCACCACGTAGAGGAGGGACTGTGCGCTTCTCGCGGTAGATCGCGAGACGATCGTCGCGGCTGGGATTCATGGTTGACCGGAAGAACGGAGCGACCTCGAATCAGTGCGGATCCCACGGAGCATCGCAAGAGTCTGTCGCTCGCGATGACGGGGTCGCATTAGCTTGCACGTGCCCACCTCGGGCGCCGCTCCAACCAAGCCGAAAGGACTTTCGATGGCCGCTCTGGGCCCGGCTGCCGCCCCCGACACGATCAGAGGGCAGACCTTCGAGATCATCTTCGGCCACGAGCCGGGGTGGGGTCGTCGATTCGACGCGATCCTGATCGTGCTGATCCTCGCCAGCGTCTCAGCCGTGATGCTGGACTCGGTTTCGGGTTTGAGCAGCCGTTACGGCCCCGAACTCCTGGCCGTCGAGTGGACGTTCACGCTCCTCTTCACGATTGAATACGCCGTGCGGATCTGGTGCGTGAAGGACATCCGCGCCTACGTCTTCTCCTTCTTCGGGATCATCGATCTGCTGTCGGTGATCCCGACGTACCTGAGCGTGCTGCTGCCGGGAGGGCAGTACCTCGCCGTGATCCGGGTGCTGCGCGTGGTGCGGGTCTTTCGTGTCTTCAAGCTCGTGCGCTTCCTGGGCGAGGCCAGCCTCCTCTCCGTCGCGCTCCGCAACGCGCGATACAAGATCGGGGTCTTCCTCGTCACGGTCCTGTGCATCGTCATCGTGGTCGGCTCGGTCATGTATCTGATCGAAGGCCCGGGGGGCGGATTCACCAGCATCCCGAAAGGCGTCTACTGGGCGATCGTCACGCTCACGACCGTCGGGTACGGCGACATCGCTCCGACAACGTCGCTCGGCCAGGCGCTCGCGGCGTTCGTGATGATCCTCGGCTACGGCATCATTGCGGTGCCGACGGGAATCGTCACAGCGGAGATCGCATCACTGCCGGGTGGTGGTGCATATCATGCGATCACCTGCCCTTCGTGTGAGCACATCGAGGTCGATCCGGACTCCAGGTACTGCCGCTTTTGCGGAGTCTCGATTCGTCACCACGCGTGAATCATCGAGGGTGACGCTGCACCCGTGTCACGCTAGGGCCCGCGAACTCCGACCAGCGACGTCACGCCGAACGCCTCGAGAGTCATCCAGATCCCGAAGCCACCATAGAGCAGCATCATGACGTGGGACTCCTGAATCGACAGTTCCATGTCACGCAGCATGAAGACGAGCATGACGATGGTGGCCAGCACCAGGAACGTCATCATCGGCACGATCTGCGTGAAATTCACGGTGATCGCCCCCGTGATCATCACGCCCAGCGGCACCGCGACGAGAAGATCGAACACGTTGCTGCCGAGCACGTTCGACAAGCTGGACTCGGTTCGGCCCAGCACCGATGCGCGCACACTGACGAACGTATCCGGCAGGGATGTCGCCGCAGCTACGATCGTCATGCCCCACAGGAACGTCGGCGTCTGAAGCAGGTCACCGAGGGTGATCGCGACCCGAAGCAGTGCCTCCACACCCACCAGAATCATCGCGATGCACCCGATCAGGATGCCCCACTCCTTCAGGGCACTGATCCCCTCCCTGTTCGGATTCTCGTCCCGATTTCGCTTCACCTCTTCGAACTGGATGAAGAGGTACAGGGCATAGAGGAGCAGCGGGAATGCGGCCAGAGAGCGGGTGAACTCACCCTTGAAGATCTCGCGCCCGTCAGGAAGAATATCCTGCTGCAGTCCTCCGTAGATGACCGAGAGGCTGATGATCAGCATGAGGACCGCGACGGAAACCAGATAGAACTGCGCCTCGCGGTACACGAGTTCGCGGTTGGCCTTCAGCGGGCGGCCGCGTGCATACACCGAGAAAGCCGGAATCACGAGAATATTGTAGATCGCCGAACCGATGATGGCCGAGAGCCCGAGCTCGAAATCCTGGTGCACCGGGAAGGCCAGCAGCGCGGTCACGAGTTCCGGCATGCTCGACGACACGGCGAGTAGGACCGAGCCCTTCACCGCATCGGGGATACCGTAGTAGACGGCGAGTCTGTGCGTGGACTCTTCGAGCCGAGAGCAGGCTAGCCAGAGGAGCCCGGTCCCAAAAAGAGTTCCGCCGGCAAGGAGGACGATCGTCATCGCGCGAAGCTGTCCGGACATAGTTCTGAGGGCAACCCCCGTACAACCCGGACTGGCCCTCTCATTTCCCTGTCGGATCACGGGAACGAGCGTCGCGGGCCCGCGGGTCGGGAACATGCGTTTCCGCCATGCCCGCCCGAGCCATTGGAACCTCGACGATCGCTTTCGGCTTCGTCTCCCTTCCGGTCAAGATCTATTCCACCGGGGAGTCGTCGCGGAAGGTCTCCTTCAACATGATCTGGAAGGAGC
>CAZBHZ010000106.1:0-2376 GCA_964492085.1 uncultured Gemmatimonadaceae bacterium
ACGGCGGGAGAGCGTGTTGCAGTGAGAGGCGTTCGGGCGCATCGTGCCTGAGCTGGACAACCTTATTTGACATTTGTCGCCTCACCCGTGACCTCGTAGTAGCTGCATCGCCACGCGACCGGCCGAGATTTCAGGTTGGGCCCTCGTCTCTCGAGTCTCCCCGCCTTGAGTGGCTAAGCCGGATCCCCGACCCAGCGTGCAGCCGCTCTGACACCACGGGCGGCGTCGGGCACTGCTGCAGAGAAGCGAGATGAAGCCGCAACACGTACTACGGACTATTCGCTATTCCAGAGGTTGGAAGCGCGGCCCACGCGGGCTGACGAGTAGCGACGTGGTCATCCAGCGTGAAGGGCAGGCGCTTCCGGCAACCTTCGTTCGCCCCGCACAGGCGCGTGGTCGGCTCCCGTGCTGGATTGCCGTTGGGGGGGTCTCGCTGAAGGGGCGCTTCCACCCCCAGCTCGTCCGTTTTTCGGAGGCGCTCGCCTCAACAGGCGTCGGCGTGCTCGTGCCAGAACTCCCCGAGTGGCGACGCCTCTCGGTTAGCCCTGCCATCATCCTCCCGACGATCCGAGCCTCGGTTGACTACCTGAACCGTCGTGTGGACGTACTGCCGGGGAACTTTGGAGTGATCGGCTTCTCGTTCGGCGCTGCCGGTGCAGTGCTCGCCGCTTCGAACGACGAGGTCGTCGAGCAGATCCAGGGTGCCGTCGTCTTCGGTGGATACTGCTGCCTGTCCCGCACATTGGGCTGTATGCTCACCGGTGAGCACGAATGGAACAATGAGCTGCACCGCCTGCAGCCCGATCCCTACGGCCGATGGGTCGTCGCGAGCAATTATCTCACGCGAATTCCCGGCTACGAGGATGCCACGGATGTCGCCCAGGCGGTAACCCGGCTCGCGACCGAGGCGAGCTCGCGGAGGATATCGGCGTGGGAGCCCTATCACGACTCGATGATCAGGACCCTGCGAGCTACGATCGCACCTGAGCGCCGTGCGTTGTTCGACATTCTGGCGACGCCCAGCTCCGATCCACGCCCTGACCCAACGGAATGCGCTGCCTTCGCACAGTCCCTGGCAGATACGTGTCGTGCGGCCGAGCCACAGCTGGATCCGCTGAACCGCCTGTCGAGCGTCCGGGTTCCGACGCAGGTCATCCACGGACGCGGCGATCGTCTGGTGCCCTTCACCGAGGGCATTCGACTCGTCGAGCAGCTGCCGCCGGCCACCCGGAAGGGAGTCACGGTTACCGGCATGTTCAACCACAGCAAAGACCACGTGCCACCCAGCCCCTTTCAGCACGCGCAGGAGGCAGCCCTTCTGTTTCGGGCGCTGCATCAACTCGTCAATACCGTCTGACGGCTAATCGACGATGGACTCGGTCCTGAATTCGCGTATCGACGCACTGTGTGAAGATGGTCGACGATTCTGGTTCGAATTCGACTCCAGCCATCGACAGGAGCACTGGCACCCCTTTGTCCCGTCGGATTATGACCAGGCTCGGTCGGTTCTGCTCTCCCTTCGCCGACCCGGGCTTCGATTCCTCGAGTGGGGCTCCGCGACAGGAGTGATCACGATCATGGCCGATCTGATGGGATTCGACGCATGCGGAATTGAGCTCGACCCCGATCTTGCAAGCTTCGCCAGAAGGCTGGCCGAGCGCTTTGGCTCGGACGCGCGCTACGCCACCGGCAGCTTCATACCGCTGGGTTGGACATGGAAGCCACCGGATGGAGACGGGCGCCTTGCCACCATCGGCGACGGGCCCTCCGGGTACCTCGACCTCAAATGCTCGCTCGACGACTTCGATATCGTCTACGGATACCCATGGTCGGGCGAAGAGGCGTTGATGCACGACCTGATGCGGTGCCATGGTCACAGGGATGCGCTCCTCCTTCTGCATACCGTGGAGCACGGCATTCGGGCTTACCGACGAGGGGTCGAGGTCCAGGTCCAGGCGAGTCTGGACTGACCGGCTGGCAGCAAGAGAGCGACGGCACCGGGTTGTGAATGTGCGCCCGGACGGGGAAGGTCCTCGGACGCGCGCTCGACGTTCGACATCGTCTCCGGACACCCTCTTCTTGCCGTGACCGCCCCCTTCCCTACGTTGGCTGCTGATCGCATGAGCGGTTCCGGATCGTCGCATTGTCTGTGTCACGGTCGATCGCGGTCGGCTTGTTGTCTGACGCTCACCAGAAGCCGAGGGTCATCGTTGAAGAAGCAGCTGGCTCGCCTCGGTGAACTCCTGCCACGTCACCTCTGGACGGAGAGCGAGGCGTATCGCGCGCGTCGACGCTGCAGAACGATGCTCGCGACCCCCTTCGCGGCGATCGGTGGGATCGCATGGGGAGTTCTTTCGTCTGACGCGTTGGGAGCCT
>CAZBHZ010000107.1:0-2331 GCA_964492085.1 uncultured Gemmatimonadaceae bacterium
ACCAGCCGATTGGTTCCTTAGAATGCCCGAACTCTTTGGTCCAAGAATGGCTCAAGGCCTAACATAGGGTGTGGTACCGCACTGTGGGGCACGTCACTCTCCAGTAATTCAGCGAGTACGGCGCCTCCGTCGGCAAGGCGCAGGCCCTTTGCAGCGGCGGCTGATCGAAGCGTCGGATCGAGGACGACACTCTTGTATCGCTGTTCGATGAGCACGCCGAGCAAGACAGGGGCCTGCTCCTGGTGCCCTTCGAAGTCGATATGGATGGCACGGGTGAGCTCGGTGGTGGACAAAGACTCGATCGAGTGGGTAACCGAGGGTTGGGGCATGAGAGCCTCGAAATAGAGGATACGGCCGCCAGTCGCTTCCGCTTGCCTCGAAATAGGGCGCGCCCGCGTGTTTCTCGCGTACGTACGCGTGCGGCTCCGTAAGGAGCGCCTTGACGGATTCCTCAGCAGGACGAGCGGCGCCTTTAGCGAGCCCTCTCGGAGACGACTGCGCGACGTAGCCGTGTCCGGCTCGAACTCACCCCCCGCTCGGCACGAACGCCACGATCCGGAGCGGGCCTCCACTCCCGCCCTCGATCTTCATCGGGAGGGCGACCACATACGATCCAGTCGGGGGAAGGCGGTCGAGATTCGTGACGTTTTCGAACCCGGCGATGTTCTCCGAATACAGGATGACGTGGGATCGAAAGTCGGCCGACTGCCCGTAATCGATGCTAGGTGTGTCGATACCGATGGCCGCGATACTCCGATTGTCGGTCAGCCACTGCGCCGCTTCGGGTGCGAGACCGGGAAAGTGAAGCTCGGGGACGGCCTCGGCGCCGGTGAGATCCGTCCCCAGGTACGCGGGGCGATCCGTCCATCGGTCGGACCATCCCGTACGGATCAGCACCATGCTGCCGTCCGCCAAGGTCCCGTGGCTGCCCTCCCATTCCATGAGGTCTTCGACGCTGACCAGGTAATCGGGGGTAGCACGGTCGGATACGTCGATGACGGCCGCGGCTCCAATGAGCCCGGTCAGCGGGATCTCGTCCGTCGTGCGTCGGCCCTCTGCGAAATGGATGGGCGCGTCGAGGTGCGTGCCCCCGTGCTCGGCTGAGCCGAAGGAGTAGGACGCATAGAACCAGCCCCCCTCGGTCTGCCCGAACGCCTCCTCACTCAGCTGGAATCCGAGCGTGTCCGTGGGCCAATAGATGGTGGATTCCGAGAAGCTGTGAGTCAGATCCACCCAGGTGCCGCCCGATCCGTCGAAGACCGCCGCGAAGTCCGGAGTCGAGGGCTGACATGCGGGGAGCAATACGAGGAGCATGAGGGGAGCGATGCGGACCATGACGACTGCGTTGGAGGGGGGATCGGTTCCGCGGGCATCGTAGTGTTTGAGGCGGGGCGTGTCACGAAGCCACAACAGTCTTTCCGGTCCGATCGGATGATCTCCGGGCCTCGCGGTCCCGACCATGGTGCGTTTCGAATCGATCAGAGGGTGCGTCGCCGTCTCGTCGACGGTGCGGGCGCTTCGCTCCTACCGACGGTCGGTCTCGAGCGTCCCGTCCACGAAGACCAGGAGCGGCGTCGCCCGATAGTCGAACGGGTGCCCCTCGAGCACCACGAAATCGGCGTCCTTCCCGACTTCGATGCTGCCGATGCGGTCGGACACGCCCGCCGCCTCCGCTGCGTTCAGCGTCGCCATGCGGAGCGCCTCCATCTCGGGAACGCCGTTTCGGAACGCCCAGGCCGAGTTGAGGATGGGCTCGCCGGCGAGCCGGCCGGTCGGAGAGGCTCGGCGCGACGCCCCCGGTCCGTAGAACGACACCTTCACGCCGGCGCGGCTCAGGATGGCAGGACCCTCTACGCTCCACCCCTCTCCGCCACCCCGGATATCGGACGCGAACGAGCCGGAGTTCCCGAGAATCACCTGAACGTCGGCAGCGGCGAGCGCCTCGGCCGCCCGGTGTGCCTCGACACCCCCGGTCACGACCAGCCGGAGCCCGTACGCCTCCGCGATGCTCATGGCCTCGCGGATCTCCGACTCGCGATCGGCGTGGATGACCGCGGGGACACGGCGTTCGAGCACGGGCTGGAGTGCTTCCAGGCGTGGATCGTATTCGCGATCGGGTCCCGCGTCCCGGTATCGCATCGCGTCGTCGAGCGTCGCGCGGATCGTCGACGAGGCCTCCTGGAGCGTCATCGGATTCCGGGCGTCTTCGGACCATTGTCGGCGGGCCGCGGACGTGAGCGACATGACCATGCTGCTCGGCTCTCGCCGAACCATCGTCTCGAAGTCCAGCCCGGGCGTCTTGATCACGACGCCGTTTCCACCGACCAGGTT
>CAZBHZ010000108.1:0-2185 GCA_964492085.1 uncultured Gemmatimonadaceae bacterium
AGGGACAAAGTCGAACTGGGTAGACCCGGACGAATCCGTCGTCGCATAACCGAGGTGGCGAGTTCCCGAATAGAGGGTCAAATCGAGACCTGGCACGCCCTTTCCGTCGGGGAGTGCGATCTCGACCTCGACGGTGCCATACACGAACGGCTCGGTGAAGACTTCGCTACAACCGATGCCCGCCGTGACAAGAGTGACAAGGAGGAAGCGGCTGATCTTCGTTCGGGTCAATTCTCCGCCCTGCCTGCGGGAAACACGGACTTCTGAAACTTATAGGTGCTCGAGAGCTGAGACACCTCACCTCTGTGCGGTGAGTTTCTCGGGTTGTTGTGTATCGGTGGGTCGGGTAGCTTGCCGTCCATGCGACAGACGACCAGCTCCCACCGCCTCCACGGCCGCGTCATTTTCGCGTCGATTCTGACGATTGGAGCGCTGATTCTGCCAGGCCCGGTCGAAGTCCTGGCGCAGGAGACGTCGGCTCACGGCCTGTCTTCGCCCGGTGCGAGCGTGACATCCTACCTGTCCCCCGGCGATGCCCTCCAGATCCGGATCTGGCGTGAACCCGACCTCAGCGGGGACTTTGTCGTCGATGAAGAGGGTGTGGTGACCCTCCCGATGCTGGGCCGTATCCTCACCGGAGACGTTTCCGTACGGGAGCTTCGTGGCCAGTTGCTTGAGATGTACGGACTCGAACTCCGGAACCCGTCGATCACCATCACGCCGGTCCGACGTGTTTACGTGCTCGGAGAGGTCAACCGACCCGGGCTCTATGGGCTCGACCCGACCGCAT
Source organism: uncultured Gemmatimonadaceae bacterium (assembly GCA_964492085.1). GTDB lineage: Bacteria > Gemmatimonadota > Gemmatimonadetes > Longimicrobiales > Gaopeijiaceae > UBA2589. The sequence goes on from CAZBHZ010000108.1 coordinate 791, forward strand.
CGCTCGCAAGCGCCGTTGCCCTCGCGGGAGGGGCGAACCGAGAAGGTGATCTGCGCAAACTCTCACTCGTGCGCGATGGAACGCCGATCCTGTCCGGGATCGAACCTACGACCGACTTGCTGTCCACCGGAGTCCGATCGGGTGATCAGATCTTCGTTGATCGCCGGGGTTGGTGGGAACGGAATCAGAACTTCGTCGTGACGTCCGTACTGGGCGTGGCCGGAATCGTCGTGGCGGTCATCCGCTAAAAACCGCAACGACTCAGCGCGATAGCCAGAGCCTCCGGTCAAGCGCACCTCGATTGGAGAAGCGAGGTCGACCAGACGCCTGCTTGCGAAGGCTGACGGCGAGTCTGGCTGCATCTCGCTTACTCCTCAGGAACAGGCGGAGCCGCCCTGACTGGGCAGCGTTGAACAGCGCGAGCAGTTGGCCCAGAAGCAGACACGGAGCTTCTCTGAGCAGAAGACCTCGGGAATAGTTCTTCGCGATCGCCCAGACCGTGTTCCGATGGCGCAACGAATAACTCACGTCCGAGCCCTTGCCGAAGCTACCGCCCCCTTCATGAAGGATGACGGCACTCGGCGCGAACGCGACGCCGAAACCACGAGCACGAGCCCTCAGACCCACGTCCAGATCCTCTGCATAGGCCACGAAGCCCTGATCGAAAAAGCCCTCCGCGTCCTCCATGAGTGCCAGCACGACATCCCGTCGATAGAGCGCGGCACATCCCGAGGGACAAAGGAGAGGACCGTCAGCCTCGAACTTCCGGTCATAGGCGGCTCCGGTTCTCGTCAACGTTAGTCCAAAACGATCGACTGCATCCGTGTCGTTTGCTGAGTAGACGGCAGGTGCCACCATACCCGCTTCAAAGGTCTCTGCCGCCTCCACCATGCCGGCCAGGCTTCCTGGGGCCACATAGGCGTCATTGTTCAAGATCAGGTAATAGTCCGCGCCCTCGCCCAGCCGAGCTGCCAATCCGAGGTTGTTTCCGGCCGAGAAGCCCACATTGTCGCTGCAGCTGATCAGGTGCACATCCGAGCCAGCATCAAACTCCCCTGCGCCGGATTTGTCATCGCACCACGTGCATACCTCCGCTGCCGACAAAGGTGGCTGTGACCCTGAGTCAACGATCGTCACCGAACGAAGAAGGGCGGTGTCGGCCGCCAGCGCCTGGAGACATCGACGGGTGAGATCCTTGTGGCCGTGGTGCACTACGATCACATCGACTCTGTCGCGACTCATTGCCCCGCCCTAGGTGACATGTTGGGCGAAGTCGACTGGAGTGGTCCGTGCACGTCTGGCTCGAGCAGAAGTTTTGAAGGAAAGCTCGCGGCAACTGGGGCCCTGGTGTCCCATCATCGCCGTGCTGGCCCGAAGTATGATCGAATTCTCTCG
>CAZBHZ010000109.1:0-2133 GCA_964492085.1 uncultured Gemmatimonadaceae bacterium
AGCTTGCCGCGGGTTACCGCCAGCAACGACGCTTTGCAGTGGGATTGCCAGCCCTTTGCCGCATTGGCAGATGCGGCCATGGCGATGACCGCGCACGTAGTGTATGAAGCGTGGGACTCAGAGCACTGCGCCAGCGTGTCGGCTCGCGTGATTGGGCAACAGATCCGCCAGCACATCGGTTTTGAGGGTTTACTGATTAGCGACGATCTCGACATGAAAGCGCTGGCCGGCGATATCCCTAGCCGGGCGGTGGCCGTGTTAACGGCGGGTTGCGACATTGCGCTCAACTGTTGGGGGCGGCTTGATGACATGCAGGGCATTGCCGAGCAGGTGCCCGCCATGACCCCCGAGACGGCGCGGCGGCTAGCCGTAGCCACCCAGCGGTGTGGCATCGTCACCGATTCTGCCGCGCTGACGGCGCGGATTAATGCGCTCATTGCGCGCCGCGATGCCCTACAATAGCCCTATGTTCTCTCCCTACCGTGTTTTGCTGCGTGTGTTGCCCGTTCTTTTGTTGCTGGGTGGCTGCAGTGGTCTGGCACCCGCGCAGAAAACCACCACGGCGCCATCCGACCCGGGCTGGCAAGCCTGCGAGGGTGAGCGACCCATGGTGTGCACGATGATCTATGACCCCGTGTGTGGGCGTCAGACAAACGGGGCACTTGATGTCTACGCCTCTCCCTGTAACGCCTGCGCCGATGTCACTGTGACCGCTTGGCACCCGGAGCCCTGCGAGGAATAGCATGTCGCTGACTAACCGCATTCTGCTGGCGATGGTCGCTGGTATCGCACTGGGTTCACTCATTGAGTGGTGGGTCGGCGTGCTCGACCCCGCCTCTGAGCTCTCCGGATTTTTACAGGACGTGCTCATTCTCGGTGTCTTTGATGTCGTGGGTCGCGTATTTATCGCTTCTTTGAAGTTGCTGGTGGTGCCCTTGGTGATGGTGTCGCTGATTTGCGGCATGAGCTCACTCGGTACGAGCAGCCGCATGGGGTCCATCGCCGGTAGAACCATCGGGCTCTATCTGTTTACCACTGGAGTTGCGGTCTCCCTTGGGCTGACGGCGGCCTTACTCATTGGCCCGGGTAAGGGGGTCGAGGCCATGGCCGCCGCGTCCTTCGAACCGAAGCCGGCGCCAGCCCTCACCGATACCCTGGTCAACATCTTCCCCAGTAATCCCTTCAAGGCGATGGCAGACGGGCAGATGCTGCAGGTGATTGTGTTTGCCCTGCTGGTGGGCTTTGCGCTTACGCGCTCGGGCGAGGCGGGGGAGCGCATTGCCAACTGGTTTCGCGACATGGAAGTGATCGTGATGAAGATGGTGGGGCTCCTGATCGAGCTGGCCCCCTATGGTGTGTTTGCGCTACTCACCAAGCTCTTCGCCACCATGGGCTTTGGCACGATCGTCGACCTCGCGGCGTATTTTTTCACCCTGCTCGGCGTGCTGCTGTTTCACGGCCTCGTGGTGTACACCAGTCTGTTAAAGGTGATGACCTCTCTCAGCCCGGCGATTTTGCTTCAGAAGATGCGCCGGGTTTGGGCCTTTGCCTTTTCCACCGCCTCCTCGGGCGCCACCCTGCCCATTACGCTGCGCACGGTCGAAAAGCGGCTTGGTGTGAGCAAGAGCGTAGCGGGATTTTCTATCCCGCTGGGGGCGACCATAAATATGGATGGCACGGCCATCATGCAGGGTGTGGCAACGGTGTTTATTGCTCAGGTCTATGGCATCGATCTCACCAGCGGTCAGATTTTGATGGTGGTGCTCACGGCCACACTGGCGTCGATCGGGACCGCCGCGGTGCCGGGTGTGGGTTTGATTACCCTTGCGCTGGTGTTGCAACAGGCAGGCTTGCCGGTAGAGGGTGTTGCACTGATTATCGGTGTCGATCGCTTCCTCGACATGGTGCGCACTATGGTGAACGTGACCGGAGACGCCACGGTAGCCACCATCGTGGCGCACAAGGAGGGCCAGCTGGATCAAAGTGTCTACCTCGACCCCAACGCTGATCATGAGGGTGACCGGCAACAGCTTGCAGGAACAGGGGCCTCGCTATGAGTGTGAAAGTACAAGTGGTGCCTGTTACCCAGTACCAGCAGAACTGCTCCATTATCCAGTGTCAGGCAACGGGCCT
>CAZBHZ010000110.1:0-2084 GCA_964492085.1 uncultured Gemmatimonadaceae bacterium
AGGTCATCGGTGCCGGGCATATGCCAGTAGTCGGCGTCTCTCTCTGTGGGCATGGTTCCTCCTGGGTCTCGTGACTATAGCCGACAGCACGGCTCCTCGGCACGTGTTAGGCTGTACTCACCCGCTGGCATCGTATCTGCCCCGCTCCCTCGACTGGCGACGTAACCGCCGCGGCCTGATCACCCTTCCACGTATAGGAGATCTGCCGTGAGCACGATCCTTCACTCGACCCTCGACGTCGGCGGCGACCTGCGCATGGCTGCGCGCCTTGCGCTAGACGTCCTGACCATCCTGCAAGACACCTCCGATATCATCGACACGCCGTACATCGTGAATCTTGGCTCGGTCTCGGGCTTTGGTTCCGACACGATGCAGGTCGGCTTCGCTGGACTGGCGAACGATCACCTCGCCGCCACTGCAGCGGAGAATACCGATGTGGGTGCGTCGCCACTCACCGATACAAGCGTTTCAATCGCCGTAGTTCGCCACGCGCTGCGCCGCGATATTTCTGACCTCGCCGAGCTGACCAGCCGCGGCGGCTCGGACATCTCGGTTAACACGCTGGCGAATAGCCTGGTGACCGCCGCGCGACTTGGCGTCATGGATGATATTGCAGCTGCAATCGACTCTTTCAGCTCTGCTGTCGGGACGACCGGTGTCGATCTCTCCGTGGATACGTTCATGTCGGCCATCTATCAGCTTGAAATTAGCAGCGTTCCAGGCCCATTTTGCGCGCTTCTGGCACCGCGGGCGCTGGCTGATCTGCAGGAGTCGATCCGCTCCGAGACCGGCCCGACGCAATACATCGCTGCAACGCAGGATATGCTCCAGATCAAGGGCCAGGGCTACGCCGGCTCGTTTGCCGGGGTGGACGTGTTCACCTCTGCATACATCGACGCTACCGCCGCCGACGTGAAGAGCGGAATGTGGGGCACCGGTGCGATCGGCTGGGCTACCGGTCGGGTTCCGCCGCCGCGCGCCAACGCTGCGTTCGCTAACGTGAACGACTGGCTTGCGATCGAGTTTGATCGCGACGCCAGCGCCGCGACGAGCGAGGTAGTGGCGCACGGTTACTGGGGCGTTGCAGTGCTCGAAGACGCCCGCGGAGTCGAGATTCTTTCCGACGCCCCCTGATAGCTTATAGCTCGGCTCCTGCCGGCCCCTGGGCTCGAATCCTGGGGAGTTGGCAGGGGCCGCAGGGGCCGCGCTTTACTATCTTCCCAGGAGTCGACATGTCGTTTGAAGTAGAGGACCAGAGCCATCTACCTACCCTCCCGAGGAAGGGCGGTTACCCGTGGCTCTTGAAAGTTCACAAGACCCAGGGCTGGGAGTGCGTCGAGGTTGCGCCTGGCGAATGGGAGTGGCTTCCGCGGCTGCGTCGATTCCATCAAAGGCCAGGAGTCAACGGGCACACCGCGCGCTCGGGCAACCTCGCCAAAGTGAACGATCAGAACGCGGGCTTCCAGATCCTCGACGACCCGCGCCTCGTCGCACGCTACCGCAAGGTGTTGCGGGCGCAGCCTGGCCCTATGGGCGCCCGCTCCTATTGGCTGGCCTGGGATACCCCGCTCGTCTCGGGCCGCTCTGTAACGCGCAAGCGCGACGCCGCGGCGGCGCTCGAGTTCCGCCGATGGCTCGTCTCGTCGGGCACCGTCGAGCTGCCCGACCCTGTGCACCTCGACAGCGCGATCGACATCATGCGAAAGCAGGTGGCCCGCGCCACGCGCCGCGCCGGCAACAACCCGCACCTGGTCGGCAAGCTCGAGCAGGACCAGCGTACACTCGCCGCCGCACGCGCTGCAGCGAAGGCACCTGACGGGCGCTGGACCGAGACGCCGCCCGAGCCGCCGAAGCCGCGCCGTCGCACGACGAAGAAGGAGGCGGCATGAGCGACGCACCGAAGACGAACGCACAATGGGAGCGCGCATACCGGCAGAAGCGCGACAACCTGATCTCTCGTCGGCAGTCGGCGACGGGTGAGAGTCGCGAGAAGGCCGCCAAGCATGTCGAGCGCTGGGCCGAGTCCGAATACCGGAAGCGCAACAAGTGATCGCCCACTATCGTATCCCGCGCATGATCGAGCG
>CAZBHZ010000111.1:0-2046 GCA_964492085.1 uncultured Gemmatimonadaceae bacterium
CGTCCCTCAAAGGGGTACGTCGGACGCCTATAGCGCGGGGAACGTCAAAGCGGATCCCGAGACAGCGTATCGGTTCGCGAAGGGCCTTCCTGTGGTCCATCCGGGTCTGGGGAGCCGGCTGCGTCTCGATCGGCCACTCGATTTCCTCGTAGTGGCGGACCACTCTCCGGTCGGACGAGGGGCTCCTGTCGAAGGGGACCGGCGCACACGTGAGTTCCGGACGGCCGCATGGTCACTGTACGTGGACGCGGGCGAGACCCACGAACGAGTGTACGACGTCGCGTGGGCCGGAGACCGCAGACGTGACGTGAATGGTAGGGTGCCCGCCATTGGAAGCACGGTCGACGTGGAGGCGTTGACCTACGACAACGCCATGGGAAGCGCGGAGCTCTCCACCGTGTGGGTGGACCCCGACTTCAATCCGGACGAGCGCGCGTTCTACTACGTCCGAGTGCTGGAGATCCCGACTCTGCGACACTCGACGTACGACGCGGTAGCGCTCGGTCAGGACTCGGCCGAAGCTACCCCGCGTCCTTCGGTCATCCAGGAGCGGGCCCTCTCGTCACCGATCTGGTACACGCCGTGACCGAGCGGGGCCGCCCGACGACTCATCGATGGAGCATCAGGTATCAATCATGAAATCAGTGCTCGAGTTCTCTGTCTTCTTCGTCATGCTCTGCGGCCCTTCGACGTTGCTCGCTCAGGACGATGACTTCGTGTTCTACTCAGACCTCGCGCGGGACTGGTATCAGGGAGGCGACTATTTCGAATGGACTTCGACGACAGAAGACAACGACGCCGCCGTGGTCAACGTTTTCTACCGAACCTGGGGTGACCCGACGAATCCGAAACTGGTGCTGATTCACGGCTTTCCCAATTCCAGTTTCGATTTCTACAAGATGATTCCCTACCTCGAGGACGAGTATCACATCGCGGCGCTGGACTTTCCCGGTTCAGGCTTTTCTGACAAGCCGCTGAATGGCTACAACTACATGCTGGCAGAGAACGCGGAGATCGTGGACCACTTCGTGCGCGAGGTCGTGCGCTTCGAGGATTTCGCGCTGTTCACCCATGATCGTGGCGTGAGCATCGGCCTCGCCTTCCTCGGCAACTATCTCGACGATCCGAGCCCGGGCTACACGATCAATTATCACTTCCTGTCCAACAGCGGCATGTTCCTGCCGCTCGCCAATCTGGTTCCGTTTCAGATGGCCCTGCTGGATGCCGAAGCGGGTCCGCGCATGATCGAGGCCCGGGCAGCCCAACCGCGGCAGACCGAAGGTGATCCCGAGGCACTCGCCTTCTCCGACATCTTCGCGTTCAACGACGGTCGGCGTGCCCTGCTCTACGTGGGCCGTTACCTGCTGGAGCGGCAGGCCAATGAGACGCGTTGGCTGGAGAACCTGCCGCGCAGCCCGGTCCCCGTGGCCTATCTCTGGGGACTCACCGACACCGTCAATCCGGTGCGCATTCCCCATTATGTGTGGAACACGTACCTGAATGACCGCGATGTCGAGAGCAGTTTCTGGATCTTGCCGACGGCGGATCATTACCCTCAGCGCGATAGGCCCGAAGAAGTCGCCAAGATCGTGCGCATGGCGCTTACCGGTCAGGTTCCGACTCGTGAGTCGGAGAGCGAGTTCATGCGGCGCTATGCGGCGAGCAGATCGGTAGATGATGCGGTCTACGTGGGACGCTCGAGAATCGAAGCGCTGGATTTCCCGAGTTCGATCGAGTACACGCCATCTGGTTATCGCACCGCTCGCGGTAGGCGATAGTGGGAGGGGCGCACCGGCGACCACGAGGGCGTGCCTTTCGAGCAACTCGCCGCGGAGATGGACGGCGCGGCCCGAGGAACTCGGACGGCGGGAGACCAGACGGTAGAATCCCTTAACACACTGATGTAAAACAACTTCGGGGCGTGGCGCAGCCCAGTAGTACACCTGCTTTGTGAATGACTTCGGCGGTGTTGGTGGGCAAAGGTGAGCGCCGGAATCGCTTGATTCCGTGGCGGAGTGCGTCGGTCGGAACTGGTGGGCGCCGACA
>CAZBHZ010000112.1:0-1990 GCA_964492085.1 uncultured Gemmatimonadaceae bacterium
ACCCCCGTCCTAGCTTGCCCCTCTCTCGCGCAGCGCGTTTGGATTTCCTATCCCTTGTCGGCCTTGGGTTGCCAGGGCGGCAAGTCTTTGACCTGCGGGGCATCGAGTCCCATCTGCCGGAGCAACCACCGATTGTAGGACACGATGTCGTTGACGGATTCGAAACAGCAAGAGCCACCGGTGTAGAGGGTTCGATTGTGGCCTTGCAGAGCTTGCAGCTGCCAGGGATAACCGGCTTCCAAGCCGTCGGCGTCGAAGCGCCAGAAATATTCGGTCCGGTAACGGTTCAGGATCTCGACATCCCGAGCATCGAATTGCTCGTAGTGCTCTTCGAATTTGCGGTCCTGCTCTTCGATCGGAATATGACGGGTGGAGAATTGGTAGGCCACCCGAGCCTCGACGGCGTCGGGATCATTGTTCCCGATTTCGGGATGGTCGGCTTGCGCCGTCAGCCGCTGGGCCACCACCGCAAAGGGTTTGGCCGCGTCGACGTTGTCGAACCATCGATCGAATAGAAATTGCGACACGTGTCCCTGGACGGAGCGGAAGACGGTGGTGCTGAAGTGGTAGCAGCTCAGGGCCCCGAGGATCTCGCGTTCTTTGTCCGAAGCGTCGAGGGCAGCGAGGAAATTCTTCAACGGGCAGGCGAGCACGATGTAGTCGAATATTTCCGGGGTGTCGGCGCCGTCGATGGTGACCTCCACCGCCGACTCGGTGCGCTTCACGGCCGTGACGTCGGCGTTCAAACGCAGCTCGAATCGGCCTTCATCGGCCATGCGCTCCCACAGGCGTTGCCAACCGCTCAGCACGATTTCAAATCCCGAATCGTCTCTTCCTCTTAAGGTATTGATATAACCTTCGATCATGCGTGGGGTGTTCCACACGAAGGCATAGAAGACGGGAATATCTTCAAGAGGACCGTAACCTTGGGTGGTGTGGGTCAGAAAGAAGACGGGAATCAGGTGTTCCAGATCGTGTTTTTTCAGCCACTCGGAGAAGGGGCGGCGCAGCTCCCGCAGGACCTCCTTTGAAGGTTGGGGCGGCAGCTGTCCTTCGTAAGTCCCCAGGATTTCCTTGTGCAAGCGGATATATTTCTTGAGCCCACGAATCACGCTCAGACCGACGACGAAATCGAGGAAACCTAAGAATCCACCGGCACCGGCTTTGCGGGCGGTTTGTATCGCATATTCGCGGAAGGTGGTGGGATTCTGGTTGATATGCTCCCACACCTGCTGCCCTTGGTGTCCCTCCTGAAGGGCGGGGACGTAGTCGTCGAGCTGGTAACGGGCCAACCACTCTTTGACTTCGACGTAGTCGTTGGACGAATAACAGGTGCCGTGCTCATGATCGACGCCGTCGTCATCGGTGTATGTATAACTTTTACCGCCGATGCGAGCGCTTTTTTCCAGCACGACAATGTTTTCGTAGCCCATAGCGCTTAATAGATAGGACAGATGCAAGCCCCCGGCCCCGGCGCCGACGACACAAATACGATCGGATTTTTTCGGCCATTGCGATGTCTCGTGCGTCATGGGTTCCTCGCTTTTTGTGCCCATTGCGGAGCCGACCCCGATGGAGGGCAGGTGTCCTTCTGATGCTGTATGTGGCTTGCGCCTTGCTCGTCAGTAGAGTCGACTTCGCTGACCGAGTGCATGGACGCAGCTCATTGCGTGGTGGAGCCGGCAAATGTGCGTGGTGGAGCCGGCAAATGTGCGTGGTGGGCTGCGGAGATTCGCCACGGAATAAATTCCGAGGCGACAGGCGGCTTGTCCCTGTCGGGACGGCCCGGAGGAGCCCGGACTCCGTTTCGGAGCCGTCCCCGTAGGGGACAAGGCCGGGGTAGCCACGCAATGCATTGGGTGGTGGAGCTCAAACCTTTTTCAGCACCACCAGATGATGTAGGGCGATCGGATGGTCCAGCGGGGCGAGGACTTTCCAGTCCGGACCTGACTTCGACTTCGACCAGTCGCTGCCGGATTCGCTCGACGAC
>CAZBHZ010000113.1:0-1980 GCA_964492085.1 uncultured Gemmatimonadaceae bacterium
GCACTTGTCGGAAGCGCACCTGCCCGAGGTAGTCGCAGAACACCCTGACCGCGCCTTCACGTTGCCCGATCACATACTGCTGGTGCATCCTCTGCAGTTGCCATAGCCCGGCCTCGTCGCAGAGCCGCGCCATCGCCTGGGCCGCCTCGACGTCGTCGTGTAAGACGTGCGGCTCTTCGTCATACAGCGTCGAGAGCTGCGAGATCACGCCCCGAGCCATGTTCTTCGTGGTATCGACCCTGCCGATCTGGGCCTGGGTCTGCGAGTTGGGAAACCACCGCACGAACTCTTCGCGGAGGTACGCGTACCACGAGCCCGAGAGCATCGCGTATCGCTTGGCGGATTCGCGCCAGCGCTCGCCGGTGGCGGGCGACTCGGGCGGCGGTGCTGGGAGGTCGGCCAGGAGTCTGCTATTCATCGAAACCTCAACTCGCGGTAAGTGGCGCTCTCGGCCAGGATCCTAGACGCAATATAGCGCAGCGCGGCCACGCCGTGAGATAGTGCTTTATCGTCGCCCGTGTCTATGCCCCTATAGCCCGCCAGGCACGACACGAGGTAGGTACAGCGCGGGTCGACGGTCAGGTCGCCACGTTGCAGCGCGTAGTTGATGATGCGTCGCGCAAAGTCGACGCTCCCCGCCCGCTTGTTTGCGCCTTCGATTCGGAACGGCGGCCTCGAGCTGCCGAGCTCCGTCGCGATAGCGGTCTGAATGACCTCGTTAACCCTTCGCCCGCCCTTCGTGCGGTTGGTATCGCCGCACGCGACGGCGACGTCGTGCGGGTTGACGCTGTGCCGCGTCATAAGCTCGAGGATGCCACGGGCGTCCTGCTCGTAGTCGACCGATGCCGCGTCTCTGTACTCGGCGAGCACGTGCAGCGACGAGCCGCGCCACGCGCAGAGCAAGGCGACCTGGTTACCGGCCATCTCGCCGTGGTCAATTCCCAGGCAGTAGCGCCAGCCGTCGAGGTGCGGCCTGCTCACCGCGCACCTGGTCGCCCAGCTCGTGAAGAGGCGCGAGCGGGTGACGCCTTCCCAGGCACCCTCGAGGCGCTGCGCCGCTTGCGTCGGGTCGCTCGACACGAGGTCGATCTGTTGCCGGAAGGCCTCTTCTGAAAGCCACGGCACGTTATCGCGCGTGAACGGCACGACATACTGTTTCCAGTGTGCACCTTCGGGCCGCCCTCGCCCGGCTATCCACACGGCGCGGCGGTCGCCCTCAAGCGGCGGCTCGATGATGTCGCGGAACCACTGAACGGGGCGGTCGACGGGCGTGCACGAGATGATGACGCGCCCGCCGTGTCGCGTGACACGGGCGACGGCTTCGCGATAGTGCGACTCCTTCGGCACCTCGTCAAGCACGCAGAGATGTAGCTGGTCGCCCGCGCCCGTCTGTGGGTGGTCCTCGTAGGATCTAAACTGCAGGACGCTACCGTTACGCAAGGTGATTGTGTTGGATGCAAACCCGCGCCCGGCTCGGTAATTGTCGCGGGCGAGATGGTGCCGCACGAAGTCGTGTACATAGCGCTGTATCACCTGCCGGCTCATCTCCCGGTTAGGGGCATAGACGCGGGCACGGATGCCGGGCCGGCTGATAAGCTCGTGCGAGAGCACCCAGGCCGCGGCTAGGGTCTTTCCTACCTGGTTGGCGGCGCGGAGTAGTATCCAGCGGTACCGGTCCTCGCAGAAGTCGGCGAATCCCGGCGTCGGCGTGTACGTGACCGCCGGGTGCTGCTGCACCTCGAGCACACGGCGTATCGCTTCCGCCTCAATCATCGGCCAGCGCCTCTCGGATACGGGGATCGTCAAGTATGCGCCGCGGTAGCGCCAGCACCGCCGCGACGACCGCGTCGTCGTCGTGCGGGTCGAAGTCGGTAGACTGCTCGACGTGTAGCGCGAGCTCCGCCTCCTCGAGCTGCCGCAAGTAGCGGCTGACCATCGCCCACGCCGACCAGGAGTGGTCCGCCGCCATGGCGGCGCGGA
>CAZBHZ010000114.1:0-1967 GCA_964492085.1 uncultured Gemmatimonadaceae bacterium
CGTGCTGGAACGTCAGCATCGGAGAGTTCTCCCACTGCCGATTCGCCTCCAGGAAAGAGCGCAGCTCCTCCTCGGCCGTCTCCAGCTCCACCTCCGCCGCCTCGACGCGCGCCTCGATGAAGCCTCGCTCCGACGCGGCCTGAGACTGGCGCGTATCCAGATTGAACAGCGCGACCTCCGCCAGCAGTTCGTCCGCAATCGCCCGGGAGAGGTCCGGCCACTCCGTCTTCACGGAGATCGTGACCGTGCCGGTCTCCCGCCCCGTCGAGACGGATACCGCCTCCTCACGAAGCCACTCCAGGACCTCCTCGTCGCGCTCGGCCTCTGTGTCCTCCTCCATCTCCAGGAGGTCCTTGAGGGCCACAGAGCCGACGCCCTCGACGGCGTAGGGCTCGTCCGAGACCCGACTCAGGATTTCACGAGAGGTGAGGAGTTCCTGATAGAACGCCGGACTCGCCTCGTCGCCGCCGGCGCCCCCGACGTTGACGCCGAACTGACTCGCCAACGCCGTAAGCTGGGAATTGGAGACCTCCGAGCCCTGCGGGCGGAACGCCGCGCTCGTCGTGTACGTCAGCGGTCTGGTCTGGGCGTACGCGGCGGCCGCCGCCCCGAGCAGCAACGTCGTCAACACGATCGTGCCACGCCTGCGCACGAGGACCGCGAGGACCTCCCAGAGAGAGATCTCGTCGTCGGCAACGGTGCGCGCGGGTGGTGGAGGTGCTGAGTCGGACATCGACGACGGGCTGGGACCGGGCGAGACGTTGTCGTAGCGTCAGGCTCCGGGGGACGATACGGGCGGAGTATCGTAGCCACGGTTCCACACAGCAAGCGACGCCATCCGGTCTGGCGACATGGATCGGAACCGGCTCACCTTCGGTACGCTCCTCTTCAGCCACGAATGTCCCCCCCGGACACCACGCCCTCCATCGGAGACGACCCGTGACGTTCCTGACCTCTCCCCGACTCTCGCTGCCTTCGATCCGTGTCGCGCTCGTGTCCGCCTTCTTCGCGGCACCGGTGCTCGGCCAGGATCCTGAGCCGCAGTACGCAGAAGAAATCCGGGGCCTGATGGCGAATCCAGCCATCGTCTCCGCCCTCGATCTGGCGGAAGCGCACGACGACTGGGCGCTGGAGCGTCTGATCGAGCTCACGGAGATCCCCGCACCGCCGTTCATGGAGGAGGAGCGCGGCCTCCGCTTTGGAGAGCTCCTGCTCGAGCTCGGGGCGGATTCGGTCTGGACCGACGCCGAGGGCAACGTGATCGGGCTTCGGCGCGGACGGACGGGCGACCGCACGATCGGCTTCGGCGGACACCTCGATACGGTCTTCCCCGAGGGCACCGACGTCTCCGTGCGACAGGTGGGTGACACCCTCTTCGCTCCCGGGGTCGGAGACGACACTCGGGGCCTCGTGGTCGTGCTCTCCGTGCTGCGCGCTCTCGAGGAAAGCGCCGTCGAGACCGACGACGATGTCCTCTTCGTCGGCGTGGTCGGAGAGGAAGGCCTCGGAGACCTGCGCGGCATGAAGTACCTCTACCGCGAGGGCGGCCTGCAACCGGACGTGTGGATCGACGTGGACGGGGGCGGCCTGTCCCGCATCGTCTCGATGGGTCTGGGGTCCGTGCGGTACCGGGTCACCTTCGCGGGACCCGGGGGCCACTCGTGGGGCGCATTCGGGACTGCGAATCCCGCGCATGCGATGAGTCGGGCCGTGCGCTACTTCCAGGACGTGGCCGATACGCTGACGCGCTCCGGCCCGCGCACGAGCTACAACGTAGGTCGAGTCGGCGGCGGTACGTCGGTGAACTCCGTTCCCTTCGAGACGTGGATGGAAGTCGACATGAGGTCGGAAAGTCCCGAGAGCCTCGCCCGAATCGAGCAGGCGTTCCTCGCCGCCATGGACCGGGGTGCCGCCGAGGAGAACGATCTACGGCGCGAGGGTGAACCGCTGGAGGCCATCAAGGACAA
>CAZBHZ010000115.1:0-1908 GCA_964492085.1 uncultured Gemmatimonadaceae bacterium
GGAGGTAATCCGCCCCGGGCGCTGTGGGGTCTGACGGTATTGTACAGCCGTCTCCGAGCGCAGGTGCTCAGCGGGACCGTGGCGGATGAACAGATCAGCCAGGACCTCGAGTACATCACCACGCAGCGCTGTCTCGTCGAAGCGCACCCTCCGGATCCGTCGCTGCGTCGTGCGCGCCTGACCCAGCACCCATCCCGCCGAACTCTTTGTGCCACCGGTACTACATCTGCTCGCTGAGCCTGAGCTCTCGGATCACCTCGCGCACCGTCTTGCCGTTAGCTAAGGCCACCTCGGCCCCGCGCAGTGCCGTGATGATCTGCTCTGCCGTGTGTCGTCTCCTGCTCATCGCTGACCTCCTCCTGAATGGTGCGACCAGCTCACGATCCTGACATTCGTGCTGGTCTCGTTTCAGGAGGTCACGTCAGATGGTTGCAGGTCTAACATAGGAAGTGGTGCCGAACCTGGGGGCACGTCAATTATTTTCGACCGTTTTGCGGACGGGGGTTCGCGCGCCGCTATTCGAGCGTGAACGGGTACTCGGCCACCATAGTGGCGTTCACAAAGACCCTCGCCTTCCACAGGCCTGGGGCCCCCGTCACCGATGAGCGGTTGAAGTACCAGTAGGCATGGCGTCTGACCCGATCGTAGGTCAGCAAAACCTCGCGCTGGACCACATCATCCGCATCCTGAAGCGTCACGCGGGTGACGTCACCGGGCCCACCACCGGCCATGGACAGACCGATACCGAGGGTCGAGCCGAGCGCCCCGGCCGTCATGTTGGCTGGGGGATCCTTCACCTCCTCGACCCCGGTAATCGCACCGTCCTTCAGGAGAAGATCCATGAACGTGAGGGGAGGGTCGTACGCCGGGGGATCGAGCCAGAGTTCCTGCTCGAACGGGTCAATCACGAGGCCCGCCGCACTTCGAAGCTCGAAATGGAGGTGAGGCGTCGTGGAACACCCCGAGCTGCCAACGACGCCAAGCTGCTGGCCCGAAACGACGAGGTCACCTTCCGCCACGGCGACTGAACCGTTCTTGAGATGACCGTACCACGCACGCGTTTCATCCGAGTGCGTGACCTCAACAAGATTCCCCTGGCCTATGCACGAGGTATTTCGATCGTACTCCCCATCCCGGATCCTCGTCACGGTGCCCGCCGCTGCGGCCAGGATGGGGAAATCGGCATCCATCCACCGGAAGTTGGGTACATCGATGTCTGTGCCCTTATGGCCGTCGTAGACCTTTTCACCTCCGCGATAGTCGAGCAGCCCGGGCGTCGGATCGAGATCGACGTAGTTGTTGATCACCCAATCCTCCAGAGCAACGCCGGGCATGGGCCACGCGAACCGAATCGGGTCCGCGACTGGGTCCGAGCAGCAGAACGTCGCGGTCGATTCACCACAGGCTGCAAAGAGCAGCGCGGCGAACAGCACGCCAACGGGGCGGACGGCAGAGCGCATCATCCGGCCGGACAGAGCGTCAACTCGACGCCGCGATTTCCGCACCCGGATCCTTGGGCCTCGGCCGGAACGTCGGACGGTTCTCTCTCGTGGATCTTTGGGTCTGCGCAGATCCATATCATATCTGAACGTACAGTGACCCTCCGAACCGCGTAACCGATAACTTTGTCTGCATCGTTGACGTTCGAGTCGGGGACAGGATCATGCTGGGAATCAGCCATAAGACTACAGACCGAGCCGTCGAGTTGGCCACCCCTCCAAGCACCGATCATAACGGAATGTGAGCACGTCACCCGTGGTCCACCGAGTGAGTAGGCGCCGTAAACGGCAGAGGCCGGAAGCACCCTGACGTGCCCCCAGGTGCGGTACCACTTCCTATGTTAGACCTGCAATCATCGGCGGTCCCTGGAGTTGAGGCATATCCACGAACCAGGGCGATGGCTTGATC
>CAZBHZ010000116.1:0-1886 GCA_964492085.1 uncultured Gemmatimonadaceae bacterium
GATGAATGATCCTCCCCTCGAACGAGGGACAGAACTCGGCTTATTCCGCGCGCTCTCTCAGACGGCGCCCGTCGCGATCCGCGGCGGGCGCCGACCTTTTCACGCTTCCTGTCCGAGCGCGCTCTGGCGAGTCGTAACCTGTGGGCCGAACGTGTGTATCTTTGCGTCGCTGACGCGGACAACCTCTGATCCTGGACGAGTACGTCGTGCGCAAACGCATCCTCTGCCTCTCCGCCCTCGCGGCCTTCGTCATGACGTCGGACCGGGTGGACGCCCAAATCCATGTAGAGGGGAACGGGAACATCGGGTACACCGTTGTCGATCTCGTGGATTGGAGAGGACAGGGAGCCTTCGGAGGCGAGCGGTTGCTGTACGGCAGTGACGTGGCCGTGGTGTTCGGACGTCGGTACGGACGGGGGCTTCAGCTGGCTCTGGATTTTGGATACCAGCACCTCGTCGACTTCAATTTCGTTGTCGATGGGGTCCCCAAGCCGTTCACGGCCAACGTGTACCGGGCCGGCCTGACCACGCGTTTCTGGTTTCAGCAGGGAGCATGGTTCGGGGAGGCAGGTTTCGGGGCATTCCGCTTCGCAGATCGAACGGATCCATCGATCACGGGCGGCTTCGGGACGCTCGTCGAGATCGGAGATAGGCTCGCCATTCCGCTTCGGGCACGCGCTGCGGTCGTCTTCAGTTCTACGTCTCAGATCGTTCCGCTCTGGCTGAGCACGGGGCTGTCATACCGTTTGCGCAGCTGACCTGCGGGTAGACTCGTAGTCCTGACTCCACACGCTCGATGTGGGGCGCTTCGCTTGCGGTGTACGCAGCATGAGTCGCTACCGACAGGGCAGGGCTGTCACTATGTTTCGCGACGCTTTTCGCGTGTCTCGCGCCCGTAGCTCAGTTGGATAGAGCGCATGCCTCCGGAGCATGAGGTCGCAGGTTCGAATCCTGCCGGGCGCACTTCATGTAAGTGCTGGCCCCGCTTGGTCTACTGACTGGGCGGGGCTTTCGCTCATCGGCTGGCGGCCCATTCCCGTAGTTCGTTCCCGCAGTTGCCAATCGACTGGCCGCCCCGCGACCGGGATCCGAGAGCGCTCCGGGGCAAACTTCCGGCGAAGACTGCGCCATCCTCTACCCTTGATTCGCTCCAGCCCCCTGGCCCGCTCGCCCTTGAGCCAAAGAGCGCGTGCATGATACCGAGACATGCACTCCTTCGAAGACTTGGGCACTGGAAGTATGGGAGCGTCCCCGATGCCTGGACCGTGCTTGCGGGCGAGTTCGAGGGCTCGAAGCGCGTCGGGTGTCAAGGGTGTCTCCTGCCGGCGTCCTGACTTGTCCGTCTCGGCACGCCAAGTGACGCGCTGTCGATCCAGATCTACGGTGCTCGGCCTCCGTCCTCCTGGCTCCCGATGAACACGCCTGACCTGTCTTGTCTGGCTCGCCAGGTGGTGAGCACCGTGGCCGGAGCACGCGGCACATTGATCCTGGATTGGTCGAACGGCCAGCGAAGCGAGTGGGCCCTCGAGTTCAACGTCCAGCGCGACGAGCTCTATGTAAATGGAAACCGATGGCTGCGGGGTGCCAACGAACGGTGCCGTTGAGGGGCTTCGGCTCCGGTTGAGCGCGGCCGGGGTCTTCGCACTTCCACGCGGGCCCGCTCCTTCGTCCAGTCGCTGGAAGCCGAGGCCTCGCCCCTTAGCTCGTTACTACTGTCCCGGATTGGGTAACCAAGCGATCACTGGATCACCAAACGAAAGGGTGAAACCAGGACCAGGATCGAAGCTCGGTGAACCACCACCATCGAGATTCACCTCGACTCGCAGCTGGTCATCCCCACCATTCGTGTCCGTGACGTTCAGATACACGGGGCCGGGACCGGTCTC
>CAZBHZ010000117.1:0-1814 GCA_964492085.1 uncultured Gemmatimonadaceae bacterium
CATTCTGATCATGCTCGCTGTGGGTGCCCTTCTGGTCTTTGCTCAGGGTTCGGCACTGGCGCCGTTCATCTACACGATCTTCTAGATCGCTGTCTTCCCGGCCCCCGTGCTTCATCAGGCTGACGGTGGCCGATCTTGGCCCAACTCGTAACTTTACCTTACGCCCCTCGCCAAGATCGCCTGAGTCGGACTCCGTTTTAGAGGATGACCACTGTGAGCAATGACCAACTCGAGTCTCTGCTGAGGATCCAACTCGCGAATGATGACGAACTCGGGTCCATGCTGTCGGACTACGAGCGTCGTAAGCAGAATCAGACTCGTCGTCTGGTTCAGCGAGCGTTCGACCTGGAGAATGCCCGAAAGAAAGGGGCTCAGCATTTGCGACGGTTCGCGCTTCCGCACTCGCGTGAGGTCGCCGAGCGGCTCGAGGGAGCCGGTCACCGAGTGGTGTACCAAGAGTTTCTCGACGCGTATCCGCCGAATGTGAGACTTCACCTGTACCCCAAAGCCGGGCCTCTCGACCTGCAAGACTCGAAGCGCTGGACGATGGAGCTTGTCTGGGGTGATCCAGAACCGGACCGTCTTTACGCCAGGCGATGGACTGCGGATGGACTTGGTGGGATGGATCAGCTCGGTTCGGTGCGGGACACTGATGTGGATGAGTTGTGGGTTCGAGAGCAGTTTCTCTCTTTTATTCGAGACGCTCTGGACCTGCATTGACACCATCACCCGATCGTGATCGTGGATTGTGTACAAGGTTCACAATCAGTGCGGACGACACGCTCTGGCCTTCACGGGCCGCTCAGGATGTCTAGCTAAGATTGCGGGCGGTCCATCGAGCGAAGGTGAGGTCTTCGTTGCAAACATATGTTTTGTGCTCTGCCTGTGGGATTAGTATAGTTTAACGAGTCCCACGAAAGGATCGAGCGCAGTGATGTTTCACGACCCCCCATCGCTTAGTCCCTCATCTACGGTTATGGCCGGACGTCGCTCTGATGTCGGTCGACGTTGAGGCCGTGTCATGAGGCATGATGGGTCACTAATCAACACGGGCATCGCACCTTTCGACGAGCGCGTCGGCGGACTTGAACCCGGCGGGAATTATCTCGTGGTAGGTGCGCCGGGGCCGGAGAAGATGGTCGCCGCCCTGCAGTTCGTGCACGCCGGCATTCAGGCGGGAGAGCGGTGCCTCTTCGTCACGAATGCGGACATCGACGGTCTGCTCGGCGTCGCCGCCGCGTGGGGCTTCGACATGTGGGAGGCCTGGGAGACCGGCGCCCTGCAACTCGTGGGGTTCAAGGACGACTTCGAACTGCGCGCCATCCGGTCGATCGCGCCCGAGGAAGTCGTGGAGGAACTCGACGGCATCAAGGGCTCGAACCTGTCTCGGATCGCGGTGGATCCCGGCGCGATGTTCCTCACGGGGGGAGCCAAGACACTTCTGGGCTCGACGTACCTCTCGTGGGCGCGCACGCAGGATGCGACGGTGCTGACGACGTTCTCCGTGGATGGAGGCGCGACGTCTCTTCCGTCCTCGGCGGACTGGCTGATCCACGCGACCACGGGCCGATTGCTCCTGGGCAAGCGGAACGACGGTCTGTATCAGGTCACGCTGAGCAAGGCACTCCCGGATGCAGACGAGCGGGAGGAGACGATTTCTCTCGAGCTCAAGCCGGGCGAAGGCCTCATTGAGCCTGAGACGTATCCGTCCCGCCGTGGCGTCGACCGGGGCGGGATCGACGAGAACCGTCTTCTTCTGGTCTCTCTCGGTGGCGAGCATGCCACGGATCTCGAGTCGTGGGCGACTCGGGCGT
>CAZBHZ010000118.1:0-1800 GCA_964492085.1 uncultured Gemmatimonadaceae bacterium
TTCACGGTGACCCTCTCAGCTGCTAGCGGTCGGATCGTCAGCGTCCTTTACGCCACGGCGGACGGGACAGCACTGGACGGCTTGGACTATCAATCCGCCTCAGGGTCACTGGACTTCGCTCCGGGCGAAGCCCTGACGCAAACAATCTCCATCACCGGGATCGGTGATCTGCTCGATGAGCCCGACGAATCCTTTGTCATCAATCTGACGTCACCCACAAATGCATCACTGGCCGATCCGCAGGGGGTCGGCACCATCACGGATGATGATGCCCCACCCCAGGTATCCATTGGCAATGCCTCGGTGACGGAAGGAGATGCCGGGACCGTGACCATGGACTTCACGGTGTCGCTCGATGCTCCAAGCGGGCGACAGGTCTCTGTGGACTACAGCAGCTCGGACCGTTCAGCCACCGAGGGTGACGATTATCAGGCGACCTCCGGCAGACTCATCTTCGCTGCGGGCGAGACATCGAAGACGATTTCGGTCGTCGTCAACGGTGACAACATCGATGAGGGCGCTGCAGAGGACTTCTCCATCACGCTTGAGAACGAGGTCAACGCGGCGTTGGGCACCGCGACCGGAGTGGGCACCATCGTGGATGACGAAGGCCTCCCTGCTCTCTCCCTCGACGATGTGACGATCTCGGAAGGCGACTCGGGTTCGACCGTAGCTACGTTCACGGTGACACTCTCGTTCGGAAGCGCGAGTGACGTCACGGTCGACTACACGACGGCAGACGGGACCGCGACTGC
Organism: uncultured Gemmatimonadaceae bacterium; assembly: GCA_964492085.1. Taxonomy (GTDB): domain Bacteria; phylum Gemmatimonadota; class Gemmatimonadetes; order Longimicrobiales; family Gaopeijiaceae; genus UBA2589. The sequence goes on from CAZBHZ010000118.1 coordinate 756, forward strand.
CGGAGCCGACTACGGCTCGGTTTCGGGCGTATTGACCTTCCCTGCGGGCGGCTCGCTCACTCAGACCGTCGACGTGACCATCTTCGGTGACCTAATCGACGAGGGGTCGTCGGAATCGTTCACGCTCAACCTGAGCGCCGCAGTCAATGCGGATATCGCTGACGCCAGTGAAACGGGGACGATTACGGACGACGATGTGGCTGAAATCACAATCGACAGTTCGTCGATCGTCGAAGGATCCGACCTTACGTTCACCGTGACCAAGTCACTCGAAAGCAGTCAGCTCGTCGCCGTGAGCTATACGACCGCTGACCTGACGGCCACCGAAGGAGTCGATTACAGCGGCACGGGTGGTACGCTTCTCTTTGTTCCCGGTGAAAGCCTGACGCAAAGCATCGTCGTGCCGACTCAGGGCGATCTCCTGGACGAGGACGACGAGACGTTCCAACTCCTGTTGTCTGGGGTCACCAATGCGAGTCTGACTAACGGGACGGGGCTTGCTACGATCCAGGATGATGACGATCGGCCGAGCCTGTCTATCGGTGACGGATCCCTCGATGAAAGCCTAGCCGGCACATCCACACTCGACCTCGTGGTTAGCCTGGATGCGCCCAGTGGGCTGACCGTCGACGTGGACTTCACGACCGTCGCAGGAACAGCCTCGGCGACCGACGACTACGTGCCGGCATCCGGCACCCTGACGTTCACCCCAGGGGAGACCAGCAAGACGGTCAGGATCGATGTTGTGGAGGACCTGCTGGATGAGGACGACGAGACGCTCACGGTAATCCTCTCTGGCGAATCCAACGCATCGATCTCCACCGGGTCCGGGACCGGAACCATTGTCGACGACGATCCCTTCCCCGTCGTGTCGATCGCGCCCGCCAGCGCAAGTGAAGGCGCCGGAGCGATGCAATTCACCGTGAGCCTCGATCCTGTCAGTGGTCGAGACGTCTCCGTGGCTTACGCGACGTCAGCAGGCACAGCGACAGCCGACGTGGATTATGTCGAGACGTCAAGCACCCTCACTTTCACCCCCGGCAGT
>CAZBHZ010000119.1:0-1737 GCA_964492085.1 uncultured Gemmatimonadaceae bacterium
GGATATCGCTCCGAATTCCTCACGGACACGCGCGGTGAGGGCATTCTCCATCACACGTTCCACGAGTGGGACAGGTGGGCCGGCCCGCTCAAGGGGCGGTCACGCGGCGTGCTGGTGGCGGATCGGCCGGGCAAGGCCGTCGGTTTCGCCCTGTTTGGCCTGCAGGAGCGCTCGACCCTCTTCGTGAAGCCGGGCGAAGAGGCGTACGGTGGCATGATCGTCGGGGAGAACGTTCGGACCGACGACATGGACGTGAACGTGAGCAAGGAGAAAAAGCTCACGAACATGCGCACCACCGCATCAGACGAGAACATCAAGCTCGAGCCGCCGCGCAAGATCACCCTGGAACTCGCGCTGGAGTTCATTCAGGACGACGAACTCATCGAAGTCACGCCGGATGCGATCCGCCTCCGGAAGCGGATTCTCGACCCGAATCAGCGAAAGAAGGCGGCGAAGAAGGCGAACCAGCCGGCCTGATCTGCCTGGTGAATCACGTGAACAGAGAACGCTTCGACCGAGCGCCGACCTTCCCGGAGTATCTGGGAACCGTCGACAGGAATCGCGACCTGTGGAACGGCGTGTATGAGCGCGTGCGACTGCCGGCTGACGTCGTTGCCGAGGCATCACGGATCCCGGGTGCATGGCACCTCGTGGCCCTGTCCGAGGACTGGTGCGGAGACGCGGTGAATACCTTACCGGTCATCGCGCGCCTGGCCGAGGAGGCGGGTTGGGACCTGCGCGTCCTCGGCCGGGACGACAACCCGGACCTGATGGACGGTCATCTGACGAATGGGCGGAGCCGTTCGATTCCGATCGTGATCGTGTACGACGCCGACTTCAACGAGATCGGTTGGTGGGGGCCTCGGCCCGGCGAAATCCAGGCCTGGGTCATGGACGAGGGCCTCTCCATGTCCTCGCCCGAGCGGTACAAGGTCATTCGCTCCTGGTACGTCAGGGATCGCGGCCGGACCACGCTTTCGGAGATCCTCGGCATCGTAGGGGCCGCGGCCTGACTATCTTAGGCGTCATGTCACGGCGCCTCGGCTTCTTCGCGCTCGCCTTCGGGTCGGGCTTCGCGGTGCTCGCGATCGAGATCGCGGGTGCTCGACTGATCGCGCCCGTCTTCGGCCTGTCCGTCGTCCCGTGGACGGCCGTGATCGGTGTCATCCTGGCGGCTCTGGCACTTGGGAGTCACCTCGGCGGCCGGCTGGCCGACGCCGGCCGGATACCGTTGTGGCGGGTCCTGATCGTCGCGTCACTGACCGGTGCACTACCGGTTCTCGGGGCTGGTTTTCCGTGGATGGCGCGTGAGATCTTCGGGTTCATCCCGGGAGCTGTGGTGAGTGCGCTCGTGCTCTTCGCTCCCCCCGTCCTCTGCCTCGGGGCCGTGGTCCCGTACCTGGTTCAGGCCGACACCGAGGATCTGGCTTCGGTCGGCCGACGCGCCGGTGACATCAGCGCCGCGGCCACCGCTGGCTCGATTACCGGGTCATTCGTGACGGGCTTCGTGCTGCTCCCGTTGATGCCCCTGCCGACGCTCCTGGGGCTGACCGCGGGCGCGTTGATGCTGATGGCCCTCGCGTCGGCCCGGATGCTCGGGGGACGGCCGAACACGGGGCAGACGGTCGCCGCCGTCATCGGGCTGCCCATCCTCGGTGTCCTGACCTCGGGGCTGCCCCCCGACACCCTCCACGCGGAACAGACGCTCCACACCTCGGTGTCGGTGACCGAGCGTCC
>CAZBHZ010000120.1:0-1734 GCA_964492085.1 uncultured Gemmatimonadaceae bacterium
TACCGGAAGCGCAACAAGTGATCGCCCACTATCGTATCCCGCGCATGATCGAGCGCGGCGCGTCCGTGACGCTCACCCTGCCGGTCTACGGCGACGACGGCACGAGCGCGCAGACCGCCACAAGCGGCACGGTGTCGATCTATGACGGCTCCGCGGCGATCGTCGAGGACCAGGCCGTGACGGTCGGGCCGCCGGCATCGTATACGCTCGCGGGCTCGGCGACGGCTGACCGTGGCCTCTCCGAGCGCCTGCTCGAGGTGTGGACCCTGACGATCGGCGGCACGGCGTACACGCTCACCCGGCCCGCGTATCTCGTGCGTCGCACGCTCACGCCGACGCTAATCGACGCCGACCTCGTCGAGTATCACAGCGACATCCTCTCACTCCTCGACCCCGACGAGACCACCCTCGAAAAGCCCCGCACCGCGGCCTGGGAGTGGGTGCAAAGGAAACTGATCCGCAACGGGCGCCGCCCGCAGCTCGTCATCGACTCGTGGCAGTTACGCGACCTGCACGCATACCGCACCCTCGAGCTTTTCTTCCGTGACGCCGCGGCCTCGGTTGGCGATGGTCGTTACGTGGAGCTCGCTCGCGAATATGCCGAGCTTGCGGGCGCGGCATGGTCCGAGATCTCGTTTAGGTACGACGCCGACGAGGACGGATACGTCGGCGACCAGCTCGACGAGACGGCACCGGGTCAAGGCGTCGTGTACCTGTCAGCACCGAAGGCCGTTTACTGATGGCCATCGCGCTGTCGACGCTGATCCAGAAGGTCGAGGCGCGGATCTCCGACCAGGTCGCCGGCGTGCGGATCCTTGACGTCGCCGGCCCGGTCGCACTGCAGGATCGGCCGCAACAGCGGCTCCACAAAGGGATCGCTGTCTACTGTGCCGCGACCACTGACTTGGCACACGCGCACGGAGACGCCGATCAGCGGGTACGCGACGACCTCGTCGTGCAGCTCGTGTACCGGCTGCGACCCAAGGGGCCGCGCACCGACAGCCGCGCCGCGCTCGACGTGGAGAATAGCCTGATACAAGCGCTCACCGATCACGCGTGGGCGAAGGCGACGACCTGGGCGACGCCAGCGGATCAGCCGTTGATCACCTTCTCGGGCACGGCTCGATCGTGGCCCGTCGCCGAGTGGCAGGTCTCCGAGATCGGCTTCGCGGTGCATCGCAACCAGGCGGCAAACTAATGGCACAAAACGCCGCTTTCAGGCTTGCCGGACGCATACAGGCCCGCGCCGACCAGGCCGCCCGAGAGGTGCGCGATGCCGTGGCCGCGCAGGCACAGGACATCGTCGACGCGCTCGAGATGGTGACGCCGATCGACCGCGGCCTACTGATCACGCAGTGGGGCTTCACGGTCTTCCCTGACGAGGTCCTGATCTACAACTTCACGCGTTACGCCGGTTTCGGCGGTCGCGCCGAGCTTTTCAACCGCACCGCGCGCAACGCGCTCGACTTCCAACGCATCGCCGAAGAGGTGGCCTAATGGCAGAAGCAACAACGCCGAAGACTCGGCGACATATCACATCGATCACAATTAGCGACGACGGCTCACCCGCTGTCAGCTACCCAATCCCGGTACACGGGGAGCTCACATACACGCCGGGCGGCTATGCGCTGGTCGAGTCGCGCACGAGCAAGGGGGCCTTCTCGGGAGTCGGCCCGGTGCTCGGGACCGAGAACGCTACGTCTTTCTCGATCGAGTGCTACCAGCGTGGCCTCA
>CAZBHZ010000121.1:0-1666 GCA_964492085.1 uncultured Gemmatimonadaceae bacterium
GACGTGCCGGCCTGCTCGAAGCCGGACCAGAATACGGCGATCATCAGGAACAGCCAGAAAATCACGGCCATTCGCTTGTTCTCTTCGGCCGAGTGCCCGCCGGCGGTCCAGAGGTAGATGAAGTAGAGCGCGACCAGCACCAGAACGCTGTACCCGAGCCACGTCGCGATCTGAGTAATCGTGACCGGGATCGTGCCGTTCGAGACGAGGAAGACGAAGGCTGCGACCGCCGCGACCACGGCCCCGAAGATGCCGAAGAATTTCCGCGAGAGGGCTGCAACCTCCTCAGGCGTCTTGTCGGTGCGAAGGTGACCGATGTCGCCGAGGTGGTCCTGGCCCATCCGGTACTGAATGAGACCCAGCACCATCCCGACGCCCGCAGCGCCGAAGCCCCAGTGCCAGTGGTACCCCTCACCGAGCCAACCGGTGATCAGCGGCCCGAAGAAGGCTCCGAGGTTGATGCCCATGTAGAACACGGAGAATCCCGCGTCGCGTCGTGCGCCACCGTCCGGGTAGAGGTCACCGACGATCGTGGAGACGTTCGGCTTCAGGAGCCCCGTGCCACAAATGATGAAGACGAGGCCGAGGAAGAACGTGAAGTTCGTCGGAATGGCCATCGTGAAGTGACCCAGGGCGATGATCCATCCGCCCACCCAGATGGCCTTCCGCTGACCCCAGAGGTTGTCGGCGATCCACCCACCGGGCAGAGCCATGATGTACACGAGGGCCGTGTACATGCCGTAGATGGCGCCGGCCGTGGCGACATCGAAGCCCAAACCCGGGTTCGACTCGATCGTCGCCGTGGTCATGAAGAGCGTCAGGAGTGCCCGCATCCCGTAGTACGAGAAGCGTTCCCACATCTCCGTGAAGAAGAGCGTCGACAGCCCCCACGGGTGTCCGAAGAAGGTTCTCGAGCCCGCGGCTGCGACACCCCCCTGATGCATTGAACTACTCACGCTCGTGTACTCCCGGGTTGAAGACGACACCTCGACGGCCTTCCGCACGACCCCCTATCTCGGCGTCCGCGTCCCGGATCGCAAGCGCACCGCCCCGAAGGGCACCGTACGATGCAATCCCGGAAGGGATCGACTGGAGTCAGGTGCCCGAGTGTCCGTGAGCGAGGCGCGGCCCGCCCGAGGATCGGTCGAAGTGACAACCGTCTGTTGCGCGCATGCAGCAACAGGTCAAAACGGCACGACGCTTCTCGCAGCTTGAAATACCGTAACTCGTTATAAACACTTGCCTTATGACCGGATATTGCGAAGGCACTCAACTTGCCCCTAACAGCGTCGTATGGATCTGATCAGGCTGTATCAAAGGACAAGTTTCATGGGCTGGAACCGAAAAGCACCGGCGCTGATTGCACTCTTCGCTTTGGCCGCGTGCGATACCGAAACCCCCACTGCGGTTTCGGACACTCCCGACTTTGCGGTCGTCACCTCTTCGAGTGACGCGATCCCGGATCGTTACATCATCCGGCTGAGCGACGATGTGCCGAGTGCGGCTGCGGCCTCTGAGGCCATGATGCGCGGCGTTCGCGGTGACGTTCACTTCACGTACGAGAACGTCTTCAAGGGCTTCGCGGCGACGCTGCCCGGAGCCTCCCTCGCGGCAATCCAGCGCAACCCGCTCGTCGCCTCCATCGAGGCCGACGGTGTGGTGACGA
>CAZBHZ010000122.1:0-1662 GCA_964492085.1 uncultured Gemmatimonadaceae bacterium
CACGGGTCACTCGCTCACTCTTCATCGAGACCCCGGCGGAATCCGCGTTCTAACGTCTCGGAATTCTGCTGCGGCCCCGCCAAGTCCGCCAGCGAGCGCAGCGAGCTGCCGGCCAGCTCCATGCCGACAGCAGCAATTCCTTGTTGGGCGGCGGCCCCTTTTGGCTGAACCACGTGTCAAGGGGCCTCCAAGGTGCGCGCACACGTGCGTGGGCGATACACGCGCGCGCCCGCGATTTGTTGAGCTAGAGCCTCCCACGACGGGGGGCAAACGCACAACAAGGAGCTGGACCATGAGCCACGGAGAGAGTGAGAAGATCGTCATGAAGGCGATCCGTGAGGCGTTGGAGCAACTTCGCCAACGGTCGCCTTCACAGGCCGAGAAGCTCGATGCACTTCTGTCTGACCTTCTTCCGCTCCCGAAACGGGACGCTCAGACGGAGGACGGACGATGAGCCGCGGCAAGAAAGGGAGCCGGCCACTCGCGAAATGGACGGCGCGAAGACTGGTGGGCCTGGGAAGCGCGCCTGAGACGAACGGACAGACACTGGCAATGATCGTGGCTGAACTGAAGCATCGCGTCCGCGTCCCAGTGGAGACGAAGCAGCGCATCCGAGCTCGGCTCTTCCCTCCAGGGACCGACCCCTCAGGAATGGTGCCGTGCCCGGTATGCTCATGTGAGGTCCGTGGGCGCAACCTGGAGAGGCACGTCCAGCGCAGCCACGTTGATCCACCCGCGCGACGACGTAGGCGCCGTCGGCCCACGCGACAAAAGGGGCGTGGCGGACGTGGTCCAATTTTCGTCCAAGGCAGCGCTCCCGGCCTCGGGCGTCGTCGTTAGTGCCTCGGCTGCCCCCTGTTGGTCTTCCCGCCGCCCAACGGCTCGGAATTCTGCTGCCGCACCCGCCTGCTGACAAATCGCTGAGTTACCAGACGCGACCTCGCAGCTTACGCGGACAGCAGCAATTCCTTGTTGGAACGCGTCCGTTGCCCGGGCTCACAGTTCGCGACCCACACTCGCCATGCTGAATCAACTCAGGGGGATGGCCGCCCAGTGCTCAGTGCGTAGAGCTGCGCCGATCACTAAACCCAGAAGCCCCCCAGACAGAGTCGAGCCGGTGACAATCGCGGCACAGAACGACGAGTAGTCGTCGGCGCACGCACCTCTGTCCCCGAGACCGAGGAATCCTGCGAAAAATCCGACACCCGCACCGATCATAAGCCCCCGCCGACCGTTACCACGTCGGCCCTGAGAAACCTCGATTCGAGCAAGGGCTTCCGGCGGAATCACCCAACGCCGAGGTGCTGGAGCACCAGCGTCTTCTAGGACGAGGGAGTCGGCATCGAGCCAGAGGAGTTGGCCAACCTCCCGCTCCGTGAGCACCTCGGGGGCCGTAACGCGGATTCGCTGGCCGGGCTCAAGCTCCTGGGCCAACAGCGACACGGGACAGATGAGCAGGGCTCCTGTCAGGATGGTCACTAGCCGTTGACCGATCATGAATGTTCCCCCGATGTACCAGACGCGTTCTAACGTCCCGGAATTCTGCTGCAGGACCGGCCTCCTGACAAACCACAGGCGTTACCCGACGTACTCCGGCAGTCTACCCTGACAGCAGCAATTCCTTGTTAGGAAGCCACGCGCGTCGGAGTTGGGGGTCTCCTC
>CAZBHZ010000123.1:0-1639 GCA_964492085.1 uncultured Gemmatimonadaceae bacterium
AATATCGGTCGAACCCGGCAGCCAACCGAAGCGCTGCGCCCCCGGAGGCGTCTTCTCGCACGGCCAGCTCCGCTCGGAGTGAGGTCGAGCCGATCCCCCCGCTGGCAAAGACGGCGCCGGCGGCTTCGTCATGAAGAAGCCCTCCCCAAGCACCCAGCGCCCATGCCCCTCTCGAGGTGGCCACGCGCCCAAGGGCGGTCATGCGGGTACCGGCGGCGGTGTCGGTAGGTCGAACCACGGCCTCGAGCTCGGTAAACGGTCCCGTGAAGTAACGGATCCTGGCCGCGTCGATACCTCCGCGGTATTCGCGGAACGGATCTGAGGGGTTAAACGGCGAGAACGGGTCGGCTGGCGTAAGAAAGAGCGTCGTGGCCCAGGAGATCGCCTGGCGCCCGACGCTGATCTCGTACGACTCGCCATCCAGGCCGATCGCGAGGCGGTCGAATCGGTGGCGCCACGCGCCCCGGGTCCCCTCGTGGAGGGCCCACTGGAGGGGCATCCAATCCGTCGACTGACCGGATCCGCCCGGGTTCGTGAAGCTGAAGCCCCCTCCCACCGGTTCACGCTGGAGTACGTGCTCGTATGCCGCCTCGATCGAAAACGCCCCGGTCGTGACTTCGGCCATGAGTCGCCCCCGCCCCAGCCACGACGCGCCGGCGGGCAGGAGTTCTGACTCGGCCGCGTACGAGCCAACCCCGAGCGCATAGCCCGACACGTCGAGCTGCGCGTTCAAAGCGTCCGCCGACCCGAGCGTGGAGAGCGCTGTGACGAGGAGGGCCTGCCCCGCGCGACGGGGGTGTTCGAGCCGGGCCCGTGGGGCGAACAGGGTGCTCAGCCCCCGAGGCGCGCAGGCGCGCGCCGCTCGTCCTGCTCGACCCGGCCATCCACGAGTGTGATCAACCGGCGTGCACGCTCCATCACCCGAGGGTCATGCGTCGAGAAGATGAACGTTGTCTCCAGCTCACGGTTGAGCCGTTCCATGATGTCGAGGAGGGCGGTGCTGGTGGCCGAGTCGAGGTTCGCTGTGGGTTCATCCGCGAGGACGAGAGCCGGATTTCCGACGACGGCCCGGGCGACGGCGACCCGCTGTTGCTGACCGCCTGAGAGCTTGCCCGGACGCCGGTCGGCCAGGTCCCCGAGACCGATCTCGTCGAAGAGCGCCATCACGCGCTCATGCCGCTCGCGGGCCGGTACGCCTCGGAGCAGGAGGGTGAACTCGGCGTTTTCGAGCGCCGTGAGGACGGGAAGAAGGTTGTACGCCTGAAAGACGAAGCCGATTTGCTCGAGCCGCAGCCGGGCCAGCTGCTTTCCGTCCAGAGCGCTCAGCTCCTCGTTCCCGACCCAGATGCGCCCGCGGCTCGCCTTCGTGAGGCCACCGAGGAGATTGAGCACCGTCGTCTTGCCCGATCCCGAGGGGCCGGCCATCGCGACGAAGTCTCCCCGCTCGATCTCCAGCGAGAGGCCCCCGACGGCGACCACATCCGTAGGCTCCTGCTCGTAGATCTTCCAGAGGTCCTCGGTTCGGACCGCCAGCTCGATACCGTCGTGGTTCGTCATCGGTCGAATTTCATGGCCTCCGCGACGTCGAAGCGGGTCGCGCGGAGAGCCGGGTAGATGGAGGCGAGCGTGCCGATGATTA
>CAZBHZ010000124.1:0-1639 GCA_964492085.1 uncultured Gemmatimonadaceae bacterium
AATATCGGTCGAACCCGGCAGCCAACCGAAGCGCTGCGCCCCCGGAGGCGTCTTCCCGCACGGCCAGCTCCGCTCGGAGCGATGTGGAACCGATCCCCCCGCTGGCGAAGACCGCACCGGCGGCTTCGTCATGAAGCAGCCCACCCCAGGCACCCAGCGCCCAGCCGCCCTTCGAGGTCGCCACGCGTCCCAGTGCGGTCATGCGGGTACCGGTGACGGTGTCGGTCGGTCGAACCACCGCCTCCAGCTCGGTAAACGGCCCCGTGAAGTACCGGACCCTGGCCGCGTCGACACCCCCGCGGTATTCGCGGAACGGATCTGACGGGTTGAACGGAGAGAAGGGGTCGGCTGGTGTCAAAAACAGCGTCGTGGCCCAGGAGATGGCCTGGCGCCCCACGCTGATCTCGTACGATTCGCCGTCCAACCCGATCGCAAGACGGTCGAATCGGTGGTGCCACGCGCCCCGGGTCCCCTCGTGGAGGGTCCACTGGAGGGGCATCCAGTCCGTCGACTGACCGGATCCTCCCGGGTTCGTAAAGCTGAAGCCCCCTCCCGCCGGTTCACGCTGCAGCACGTGCTCATAGGCCGCCTCGATCGAGAACGCCCCGCTCGCGACTTCGGCCATGAGCCGCCCCCGACCCAGCCACGAGGCACCCGCGGGCAGCAGGTCCGACTCGGCCGCATACGAGCCCACGCCGAGTGCATACCCCGACACGTCGAGCTGCGCGTTCAGAGCATCCGTCGCCCCGACTGTGGACAGCGCTGTGACGAGGAGGACCTGCCCGGCTCGACGGCCGCACACGAGCCGGGGTGGTGTGGCGAACAGGGCGCTCAGGCCCCGAGGCGCGCAGGCGCGCGCCGTTCGTCCTGCTCGACCCGACCATCGACGAGCGTGATCAACCGGCGCGCACGCTCCATCACCCGAGGGTCGTGCGTCGAGAAGATGAACGTCGTCTCCAGCTCACGATTCAGTCGCTCCATGATGTCGAGGAGCGCGGTACTGGTGGCCGAGTCGAGGTTCGCCGTCGGTTCATCCGCGAGGACCAGAGCCGGATTTCCGACGACGGCCCGGGCCACGGCGACTCGCTGCTGCTGACCGCCCGAGAGCTTGCCCGGACGCCGGTCGGCCAGGTCGCCCAGACCGATCTCGTCGAAGAGCGCCATCACGCGCTCATGCCGCTCGCGGGCCGGTACGCCTCGGAGCAGGAGGGTGAACTCGGCGTTTTCGAGCGCCGTGAGGACGGGAAGAAGGTTGTACGCCTGAAAGACGAAGCCGATTTGCTCGAGCCGTAGCCGGGCCAGCTGTTTTCCGTCCAGAGCGCTCAGCTCCTCGTTCCCGACCCAGATGCGCCCACGACTCGCCTGCGTGAGGCCACCCAGGAGATTGAGCACCGTGGTCTTGCCCGATCCCGAGGGCCCGGCCATCGCGACGAAGTCTCCCCGCTCGATCTCGAGGGAGAGGCCTCCGACGGCGACCACATCCTTGGGCTCCTGCTCATAGATCTTCCAGAGGTCCTCGGTCCGGACCGCAAGCTCGATACCGTCGTGGTTCGTCATCGGTCGAATTTCATGGCTTCCGCGACATCGAAGCGGGTCGCGCGGAGAGCCGGGTAGATGGAGGCGAGCGTGCCGATGATTA
>CAZBHZ010000125.1:0-1632 GCA_964492085.1 uncultured Gemmatimonadaceae bacterium
CCTCGACCTCCAGTCCCGTACGCGGCTCCTCTCCGTCGGGGAGTCGGTGATTCACAACCCGCGCGACCGGCAAGCGTGAGAGAACCGCCATCCCGTACTCTCCGCCCTGGTACGGCATGAAGTCACCGAAGAAGGCCTGCATTCCGAGGAGCTCACCGAGCCGGGTCGCCTGGTCCACGCGGTCGGTACGTTCGGTGCCGGAATCGATCTCCTGAAGTGTGATCACGTCGGCGTCGAGTGGACGCAGAACGTCCGCGATGCGCTCGAGATCGATCACGCCGTCGAGGCCGAGGCCGTGCTTCACGTTGTAGGCGGCCACCCGGAGCGTCCCCTGGGCATGGACCGGGGGCGAGAGGGTCGCAGTCAGAAGCACGACGATCAGAAACTGGATTCGGCGACCTCGACACGGACCGCTCCGCACCCCTGCCTCCAACTTGCCCTCCCGTTCGGCGTTTCGGCATCTTCGCCGTCCGAACCTGCCGAACGACTCTACGCCGCGCGAGGCCCTGTCCGTCATGACCATGCTTGCTTCCTACAACCCCGCGACCGGCGAAGTGGTCGGCGAAGTGCCCGTCACTCCCCCGGATCAGATCCAGGCGGCTGTCGACCGGGCGCGTGCGGCGCAGCCGGGCTGGGCCGCGCTCGGCCTCGACGGTCGGGCCGAGATCCTCAAGCGTGCCGCGGACATTTTTTCGGAACGCGTCGACGCACACGCCGAGCTCATGACTCGTGAGCAGGGCAAGCCGCTCAAGGAGGCACGAGGAGAGGCGCGAGGTCTCGGGTCGGGCCTGGCCCATGAGGTCGACGAGATGGTCCAGGCGCTCCGGCCGGACGTGCTCGAAAGCGGTGGACATCGCTCGACCATCTACCACGACGCGCTCGGTGTCGTCGGGGCAATCACACCGTGGAACTTCCCGATGTCGATGCCCCACTGGATGGTTCTGCCGTCCCTGATGGCCGGAAACACCGTGGTTCTGAAGCCATCCGAGGAGACGCCACTGTGCGGTCAGGCGTACGCCGACGTTCTGCATGAGGTGCTCCCCGACGACGTCCTCATCGTCACGCACGGCGCAGACGAACAGGGCAAGGCACTCGTCCACTCCGACGTAGACATGATCGCGTTCACAGGATCCCGCGAAGTGGGCAAGCACATCATGCGCGAAGCCAGCGGCACGCTGAAGCGGGTCGTCCTCGAACTCGGGGGGAAGGACCCGATGATCGTCCTCGAGGACGCCGACCTCGAGAAGGCCGCGAAGTTCGCGGCGTTCAACTCGTTCCGTAATTGCGGCCAGGTGTGTGTGTCGACCGAGCGCATCTTCGTGATGGATTCGGTCGCGGACGACTTCGAGAGCGCGCTCGCCGAGCTCGCGTCCGCCCTGCGCGTAGGCGACGGAATGGAGGAGGCCGACGTCGGCCCGATGGTCAACGTCCAGCAGCGCGACCACGTGCTCGCTCAGATCGACGCGGCGGTGGGCGCGGGTGCCACCGTGCTGACGGGCGGCGCAGGCCACCATGACAACTTCGTGACGCCTACGGTACTGACGGGCGTGACCGAGGAGATGGACATCGGAACCGTAGAGACGTTCGGGCCGGTCGCGTGTGTCACGCGCGTATCGTCGATCGACGAAGCCG
>CAZBHZ010000126.1:0-1625 GCA_964492085.1 uncultured Gemmatimonadaceae bacterium
GCACTGCAGGCAGACGGGCACGTGCTCACGCCCGAGATCCGGGTGATCGACACCGGCTGGAAGTCGGAACACACGGAGCCGCACAAGCGCCGTCGCGCGCTCGCCGAGGACACAGGGCGCAACCGGATACTGTGCGAAGAGGTGCTGGCACTGTGCCGAGATCGGCGCCGGGTGATCGTGCTTGTCGACCTTGTCGAGCATGCGCAAGCGCTTGAGGGCGTGCTCACGCTCGAGGGTGCCGAGACTCGGGCGCTGGTCGGAAAGATGACGCCGAAGCAGCGGGCGGCGGTGCTGCAGGACGTCGAGCGCGGCGCGGTGCGCTGTGTCGTCGCTACGTCGCTCGCCGACGAAGGGCTCGACCTGCCGAGCCTCGACGCCTGCGTGCTCGCGACGCCCTCGGGCAACGTGGCACGGGTCGAGCAGCGGATCGGCCGCGTGCTGCGTCCGAGCGAAGGTAAGCCGCGCCCGGTCGTGCTTGACCTGGTCGACGCATACGGGCCGGCGCGGGGCTACTGGCGTCGTCGTGCCAAGCTGTATCGGGAACGTGGATGGACGTGACGATCGGAAGTCTATGCAGCGGTATCGGCGGTCTGGAGCTCGGAATAGAGCGCGCCGTACCGGGCTCGCGTGTGATTTGGCAGGTGGAGCGGGATCCGTTCTGCCGCCGTGTGTTGGCCAAGCACTGGCCGGGAGCGTGTCGAGATGTCGATGATCTACAACGTGCGGAGAGACTGTGGGCTACCTGTCGAGGAGAGACCTTCACGACCGGACGACTGGCACCGTGTGACGTCCTGTGCGCGGGGTTCCCGTGCCAAGACTTATCCGTCGCCGGCAAAGGTGCCGGGCTCGACGGCGCGCGCTCCGGCCTCTTCTGGGATGTCTTGCGAGTCGTTCGCGCGATTCGACCTCGCATCGTGGTGCTGGAAAACGTCGCAGCTCTCGTTACTCGGGGGCTCGAGGTTGTACTCGGAGCGTTGGCCGCGTGCGGGTATGATGCGGTCTGGGACTGCATACCGGCGGCAGCCGTCGGCGCCCCGCACCGCCGTGACCGGGTCTTCGTGGTCGCGTGGCGAGTATCCGACGCCGACTGCAAATCGCTACGGTTCAAGCCAGAACGGGCACGTGCGACCGACAAGCGGAACGCCGAGCTTGCACACGTGGGCGGGCACCTGGCCAACGCCGCTGGCGAGCGAGCACAAGCGGATCACGCCCACTGCGGGACAACTGGCGCGGCGATCTCCCGCTGTAGCGGCGACAGCGGCACGCGCGGGACTCTGGCCCACAGCGACGCGGGGCGATGCGGCTCGGAGCGGAGCGCGTGCCTATGTGGACAAGAGACCGAAGAGCGGCACGACGCTAACGGATGCGACCTGCCGCAGTGGCCGCCCGCACCTGGCGACCTGCACGCATGGCGGGCCGTGCCGGTGGAGACTCAACCCGCGGTTTGTAGAGTGGCTTATGGGGTTCCCGCTGGGATGGACGCTGCTCGACTGCGAGCGCTAGGAAACGCCGTTGTTCCGCAGGTCGCCGAGGTGGTCGGCGCGGTCGTGCGGGAGGTGCTGTGAAACGATGCGATCACTGCGTGCGACCCTATTGTGAGCAGGTCGCCGACTGTATCCTGCGTT
>CAZBHZ010000127.1:0-1614 GCA_964492085.1 uncultured Gemmatimonadaceae bacterium
TCGTGTCAGAGCCGGTGCCGACCGTGAGCTTATCCAGAAAGTCTTTCAGCACCGGCGCCGAGTCCGAACCGGTCAGGCCTCGTTGATAGCACTCAAGGCTAAACGAGGTCGCATTCTCCGTGCCGAGCACCGGGCCGACGCCGCTGAATGCGCCTTTCGAGGTGCGACTCTCGACCAGCGCATAGCCGCCGGGCGTGTAGGTAAGCTCCCCGTGTACCGGGATCGCGTAGCTGACAGCGGGTGATCCGTCGTCGCTGATTGTGATGCTCGTGATATGTCGCCGAGTCTTCGGCGTTGTTGCTTCTGCCATTAGGCCACCTCTTCGGCGATGCGTGTGAAGTCGAGCGCGTTACGCGCGGTGCGGTTGAAAAGCTCGGCGCGACCGCCGAAACCGGCGTATCGCGTGAAGTTGTAAATCAGGACCTCGTCGGGGAACACCGTATAGCCCCACTGCGTGATCAAGAGGCCGCGGTCGATCGGCGTGACCATTTCGAGCGCGTCGACGATGTCTTGTGCCTGCGCGGCCACGGCGTCGCGCACCTCGCGGGCGGCCCGGTCGGCGCGGGCCTGGATGCGTCCAGCGAGTCGGAAGGCGGCGTTCTGTGCCATTAGTTCGCCGCCTGGTTGCGATGTACCGCGAAGCCGATCTCCGAGACCTGCCACTCGGCGACGGGCCACGATCGAGCCGTGGCCGAAAAGGTGATCAACGGCTGATCGGCTGGCGTCGCCCAGGTCGTCGCCCGCGCCCAGGCGTGATCGGTGAGCGCTTGTATCAGGCTGTTCTCGACGTCGAGCGCGGCGCGGCTGTCGGTGCGCGGCCCTTTCGGTCGCAGCCGGTACACGAGCTGCACGACGAGGTCATCGCGCACGCGCTGATCGGCGTCGCCGTGCGCGTGTGCCAGGTCGGTCGTCGCGGCACAGTAGACCGCGATCCCCTTGTGGAGCCGTTGCTGTGGCCGGTCCTGCAGTGTGACCGGGCCGGCGACGTCGAGTATCCGCACGCCGGCGACCTGGTCGGAGATCCGCGCCTCGACCTTCTCGATTAGCGTCGACAGCGCGATCGCCACTAGTACACCGCTTTCGGAGCCGAGAGGTATACGACGCCCTGACCCGGTGCCGTCTCGTCGAGCTGGTCGCCGACGTAGCCGTCTTCGTCGGCATCGTAGCGGAATGATATTTCCGACCATGCCGCGCCGGCCAGCTCGGCGTATTCCCGAGCGAGCTCCACGTATCGACCGTCGCCGACGCTGGCCGCGGCATCGCGGAAAAACAGCTCGAGCGTGCGGTATGCGTGCAGGTCTCGCAGTTGCCAGGAGTCGATCACGAGCTGCGGGCGCCGCCCGTTGCGAATGAGCTTGCGCTGCACCCACTCCCAGGCCGCGGTCCTAGGCTTCTCCAAAGTCGTCTCGTCAGGGTCGAGCAACGACAGGATGTCGGAGTGATACTCGACCAGGTCGGCGTCAATTAGCGTCGGCGTGAGCGTGCGACGCACGAGATACGCGGGCCGGGTGAGCGTGTACGCCGTGCCGCCGATCGTCAGGGTCCACACCTCGAGCAGTCGCTCGGACAGGCCGCGGTCAGCCGTCGCCGAGCCGGCGAGCGTATAGGCCGCGG
>CAZBHZ010000128.1:0-1583 GCA_964492085.1 uncultured Gemmatimonadaceae bacterium
TCGCCTAACCTGCAGCAACCTAACGGCTCGGAATTCTGCTGCCGCAGCTTCTAGTGCGCCAGCGAGCGACAGCGAGCTGCCCTTCAGCTTACACGCGGACAGCAGCAATTCCTTGTTAGAGAGTGCCGCACACCGCCCACATTCATCCGATTCTTGAAACGGCGACCCGCTGCCGCGCGTCGCTGGGCAGGGTGCGCACCCTTCGGGCACCGCACTACTTTGCCACGCATGAGTGCGGACTACCGATCCGACGGCGCCGAGAGAGCAGCGCGAGAAGCCGCGCCAATGGTGGGGCTCGTGTGCGGGCCGTGCGGATGGCTGTTCGTCGCTGCGTCGCCACACCATCGAAAGAAGTGCGCGCAATGCGGAGCCTCGCCGCTCGTCCGGTACCCCGGTGATTCGTGGAAGGCCGTGAAAGCTCTGGCAAGCTTCCCGCCTGGAGACGAACGACGGGCCAAGCGGTTACGGGATCTCTCTCGAGCGCTCTCCCGGTTCCATGAGCGGCAAGACCATCGGATAACAGCCACGCGGATCGCCGTCGAGGTCAGCGGTGAGTCGCCCCCACCGCCCGGGTTGGTGCAGTCGATCTATCGCCGCCGGACAGAGTCAGAGCACAAGAAGGCCAAGGCGAAGCGGTCCAGACGCGGAGGCTCACCTAAGGCCGCCAAGAAAGGGAAGGCGAAGCGACGCAGTGACGATGGGAAGATGAAGGCGGTAGCTCGGGAGATCGACGGCAAGGGGAAGGCGAAGTCGAGCCGCCCGTTCGGAGCTGGGCTAGAGAAGGACAATGCAGTGAAGCGAAGTCGCCGAAAGTGGCTGGAAGAGCACCGGGACGACTGAAACGCTCACCGCGCGCCGGACAGCGGTTGTCCCTATCCACTGTGCCCCAAGCTCATCGCACTCTCTAACGGCTCGGAATTCTGCTGCCGCAGCTTTGAGTGCGCCAGCGAACGCTAGTTCGCTGCCCCTCAGCCTATACGCGGACAGCAGCAATTCCTTGTTAGAGAGCCCCGCGATCACGGTCCAAGAGGCGTACCAACACCATCCGCGTATATGAAGAAGTTGCTCGTCGGCCTCGGCGGACTAGCCCACTCGTCCATGCCCCGACTATGCACGACGCGGAACTCGAACTCGGGCAGGACATCGCCGAGCAACGGAAGCAGTCTCCCATCATCCTCATCCACTATGTTGGACAGGTGTACGGGAAACGGACTCCCCGACGGACTCGGCGTGTGGAGGTAGACCGCATCTTCACCGGCGTCGCGTCCAGAAAGAAGGATCCATGCCTGGGCTTGGGGCAGCTCGTCTTGGACGAGTCGGGCGACTCGCCGGAAGACCAGAGCCAGGGCCTCTAGGTGGTTCCTCCGATACTGCCACCTGAGATTGCCCCAACCCGGCCAGTCAGCGTGGTAGTGCCACAGGTCCCACCAGGAACCAGGATCAGCGACGACTTGGAACGCTTCGGCTTCGGCGAGGACCCCGCGGAAGTAGCGACGTTTGCCGCGGAACTTTCGTCGGGGCGCCTCCGCCCGAGACTCGAGCAACTCGGGTATCACAGGCTAGTCCACCAAGGGCTCTCTAAC
>CAZBHZ010000129.1:0-1538 GCA_964492085.1 uncultured Gemmatimonadaceae bacterium
GCCTCGGAGATGCGCTCGAGCCACTGCCGCGCCAGGTCGCGCGTGTGCACGAGGATCAGCGCCGGCGTCGGGCGAGCAGCCAGCGCCCCGCACCCGATCAGCGTCTTACCCGCGCCGCACGGCGCCACGATCACGCCGTCATCGACTGCTTGCCAAGCGTCGAGCGCTTCGCGCTGGTAGTCGCGCAGGGTCCAGCGCATCGCACGCGGCGAGGAGGCCGGCAGGGTGCGCCGGTCCTCGAGCTGCGGCAGATAGCCCGGCTCCCATCGGTTGCGAGGCACGAGCACCCATTCAATCATGTCGTGCGAGGCGTTGCCCCACTGCTTCGGCGGCTTGCCCTTCTGGTGGCGCAGCCACGCGCGGAACTCTGGCCGCTCGTAGCGGCACGCCTCGCGGGCCTTGTGGCCACGCACCGCCGCGCCACGCAGCCCTATCGCGCCGGCGAGGATCATGGGGCACCGCCGAAGAGGTCGCACTGCCCGGCCGCCTCAATATCGGCCCGCTCCTGCTCGTCGTCGGTGACCTTCGGCCCCGGTCGCGTGTCAAGCCACTGCTCGGGATGTGCGACGGCGTGCGCGATCCTCGCCTCGGCGATCGGCTGGTAGCGCTCGCCAAGCTCGGCGCCGATGTAGTCGACGCCCTCGAGGGTGGCGGCTACGCCGCACGAGCCCGAGCCGGCGAACGGGTCGATCACGGTACCTTGAGGCGGCGTCACGAGCCGCACAAGCCAGCGAAGTCGCCAGGTCACAACAACTCCCGCAGCACGTCGAGGTCGTCGAGGTCGATCAGCACGACCCAGCGATCCCGGTCTCGTCTCGCCAGCACGAGCGGCACGCGGCCCGATGTGTCGCAGTCGTTCCGCGCCTGCTCACGTGCGGCCCAGAGACTCGGGCGCTTGCCCCGCTTGACCTCCACGTGCAGCCGCGGCACAGACTCGCACACGACGTCCGGCACCTCCGCACCGCCGCGGCGAGCTTGCCCGAGCCCGCGGGCGAAGGTGTGCCCGGTCGCCTCGGTGAGCGCTGCGGCAGCTTCTCGCTCGCCGGCTGCGCCCTTACGGCGGCTTCGTTTACCGCTCATTCGTCCTCCTGGTCGACCGCGTCGGCGTATGCCTCGAGCGCGTCGTCAGCGCCGGACCATATGGCCTCGGCCTCAAACAGCGACTCGTCGCCCGTCGCCTCGGTCAGCGCCCGCAGCGCATCGGCCAGGCTGTCGGCGACCGCGCGCCAGCGCTGCGCCTCGATTCGTGCGTCGCTCATTCCTCGCCCTTCTCGTCGGCACGCTCCCGACCCCACTCGGCAAGCGCGTGCAGCGCTTCGTTCCAGGCCTCGTCGGCGTCGCGCCAGTTGGCACCATCCAGCGACGACAGCCGCTGTATTGCGCGCGCTAGTCGGTCGGCGATTCTCTGCCATTTGTCCTGGGTCATGCTTCCCCCCTCTCGATCGGATCCCAAACCGTCAACATGCGGGGCGTACCATGCACCGATGCGACGACCAGCCGCCCTGCCAACACGAGCGCTTCGCGCGCGGCTTCCTGCA
>CAZBHZ010000130.1:0-1531 GCA_964492085.1 uncultured Gemmatimonadaceae bacterium
AGGATCCTAGACGCAATATAGCGCAGCGCGGCCACGCCGTGAGATAGTGCTTTATCGTCGCCCGTGTCTATGCCCCTATAGCCCGCCAAGCACGACACGAGGTAGGTACAGCGCGGGTCAACGGTCAGGTCGCCACGTTGCAGAGCGTAGTTAATGATGCGCCGCGCGAAGTCGACGCTCCCCGCCCGCTTGTTAGCGCCCTCGATACGGAACGGCGGGCGAGCGCTGCCGAGCTCCTGCGCGATTGCGGTCTGGATGACCTCGTTTACTCGACGCCCGCCCTTCGTGCGGTTGGTATCGCCGACCGCGACGGCGACGTCGTGCGGGTTGACGCTATGCCGTGTCATAAGCTCGAGGATGCCGCGGGCGTCCTGCTCGTAGTCGACGGATGCCGCGTCGCGATACTCGGCGAGCACGTGCAGCGACGAGCCGCGCCACGCGCAGAGGAGCGCGACCTGGTTACCGGCCATCTCGCCGTGGTCGATGCCGAGACAGTAGCGCCAGCCGTCGAGGTGCGGCCTGCTCACCGCGCACCGCGTCGCCCAGCTCGTGAAGAGGCGCGAGCGGGTCACGCCTTCCCAGGCACCCTCGAGGCGCTGCGCCGCTTGCGTCGGGTCGCTCGACACGAGGTCGATCTGCTGTCGAAACGCCTCCTCTGACAGCCACGGGACGTTCTGCCTCGTGAATGGCACGACATACTGTTTCCAATGCGCGCCGGTCGGGCGGCCTTGCCCGGCTATCCACACGGCGCGGCGGTCGCCCTCGAGCGGCGGCTCGATAATGTCGCGGAACCACTGCACGGGCCGATCGACCGGCGTACACGAGATGATCACGCGCCCGCCGTGCCGGGTCACACGCGCGACGGCCTCACGATAGTGCGACTCTTTCGGCACCTCGTCGAGCACGCAGAGATGTAGCTGGTCGCCCGCGCCCGTCTGCGGGTGGTCCTCGTACGATCTGAATTGCAACACAGACCCGTTGCGCAGGGTGATCGTGTTGGATGCAAACCCGCGCCCCGCTCGGTAGTTGTCACGGGCAAGATGGTGCCTCACGAAGTCGTGCACGTAGCGTTGGATCACCTGCCGCGACATCTCGCGGTTAGGTGCATAGACGCGGGCACGTATGCCGGGCCGGCTGATCAGCTCGTGTGAAAGCACCCAGGCCGCGGCCAGGGTCTTCCCGACCTGGTTCGCGGCACGCAGTAGAATCCACCGATAGCGGTCCTCCACGAAGTCGGCGAATCCCGGCGTCGGCGTGTAGGTGACCGCCGGGTGTTGCTGCACCTCGAGCACGCGCCTGATCGCTTCAGCCTCGATCATCGGATACGGCCTCACGGATGCGGGGATCATCCAGTATGCGCCTCGGTAGTGCGAGCACCGCCGCGACGACCGCGTCGTCGTCGTGCGGGTCGAAGTCGGTGCTCTGCTCGACGTGTAGCGCGAGCTCCGCCTCCTCGAGCTGCCGCAGGTAGCGCGAGACCATCGCCCAGGCCGACCAGGAGTGATCCGCCGCCATCGCTGCGCGGATCTCG
>CAZBHZ010000131.1:0-1511 GCA_964492085.1 uncultured Gemmatimonadaceae bacterium
GGGATCCGCGGCACGTATACGATCGGCCCGCGCCCTACTTCGGCCAGGATGCCGGCGAAGCTCTGCGGCCCGAGATGCCGCGCCGCCACGGGCAGGCCGGTCGTGCGGGCCTTGACGTAATCCAGGTCGTTCGTAACCTGGTGGAAGCTCGGGCTACTGCGTGTCCAGGCGATCTCGTGCCGTGTCGCGTCGCCCCGCTCACGGCGTGCATACGCCGAGCCGTCGGCCTGGGTCTCGAGCACTTCGCCGAGCGATAGCGCGCGGCTCCTCGTGCTGTCTGGACGCCAGCCAAGCACGTGCACCGCGCCGATCGCGAGCGTGCCGATCTCCCAGTAGCCTTGCGGCGGGGCATAGGTGCCGCCGAAAGTGAGCCGGATCCCGCTGATGTCACGCTGCAGCGCGGTAAGGTGAACCAGGATCATCGCGCGGCGCGGGTGTATCTCGATCCCCGAGCCGGTCGGCGCACCGCTCGCCGGGTCGCCCGATGCCGCGCCGGTCAGTACAAGGTGCGGCCACTGCGGCGCCGTGGCGCCCGATGCCCAGTTGCCCTCCGCATTCCGCACGATCTCGCGGGTCGTCGTCGTGCCCTGGTAGAGCACGTATGCGCCCTCGAGCTCCCCGCGCAGGAGGTAAACTTTGTCCTCGGATGCCGTGCCGACAGCGCGCGGCAGTAGCGTCTCGCCGGCGCGAGTGAACGCCTGCTCACCGAGCGTTAGATCGGTCGTCGCGACAGTCGTCCAGGCATAGGTCCCGCCGCCGCCTTTCTTTGCGATCTGCACCGTAACGTCGTTGAGGTTCGTCTCGTCGAGGAAGATCCCGATCAGCGGCCCGATCTCGGCGTCGTCGAGGCTGTCGAGCTGAAAGGCGAGCGTGGTGCTACCCGTGCCCGTGCTGCGCCAACCGCGCGCGGGGCTCGGCTCCTCGGTCGGCAGCGCCCGCTCGATCTCGTAGCTGTGCCGAGGCTCGACGACCCAGGAGTCGCCGCCGCGGACCAGGCCCGCGCACCGCAGGCTGATGCCGTCGTGGATATAGACGTCGACCGGTAGCAGCGCCCGCCCGGTCAGGTCGTCGGGGTATGACTTGCCGATCAGCTCGTCGCCGTAGCTGTGTCGCTGCACGGCTTGGAATCCCAGGTCGACGTCGAAGGAGCCCGTGCCCGCCGAATGGTCCATCGTATAGGTTACGCCCGAGTTGTTAGCCGCCGCGCTGGTGAGGCTCGACGTGCTGCCGAGCAGGGTCCAGCGCCGGTCGGTCGAGTCGGTGCCGACCGTGCGATAGTACGCGATCCCGTTGCCCGAGTTGTCCAGCTCGGCGAGGTAGTCGATCGTCGAGCCCGCCGTTACCGTCGTCGTCGCGATGATGGTCCCCGCGGCGGTGTCGTATAGGGCGACTGTATCGGTGAGCGCTCCTCCGGTGATACGGATCTGCAGACCGTATCGGGTAGTCCCGCCGCTCTGCGCGAACATGCGCACCCGCAGCCGCGAAGACACGGCATTGACCCGCGCCCGGCC
>CAZBHZ010000132.1:0-1468 GCA_964492085.1 uncultured Gemmatimonadaceae bacterium
AGCCCGGCAGACGTGAGCCGGCGGCACTCGGACGCCCGAAGCGGCTATGCCATAGAAATTACACGAGCAGGACAAAGACACGCGATGAAGAGGTACCTCCACGGTTTTCGTCGAGGGGATCGCAGCCTACTTGCCGTTACCGCGGCGGTCGCGAAGGCACACGGCGTCGCCGGTGCCGAGGCGCTGCCGACCAGCGGATACGACCTGCACTATCCAGGGCTGCCGCTGTCCCTCGAGGAGCGGCGGGTGCGCTACGAAGAGCACGCCGCGCAGGCCGCGCTCGGCCTGGCATCGGTCGTGCAGCTATACAGCCAGGTGCACGGCGTCAGCGAAGCCGAAGCACGGATCAAGCTCGACGAGATCGCCGCCGACCGCGCCCGCTACGGGGGCGAAGAATGATCGAGGCGCTGTTTATCGACAGCTCGGCGATTGAGGCCGCGACCTGGGATGACGGTGAGATGCGGATCACGTTTCAGGATGGGCGGCAGCACAGCTACTTCGGAGTGCCGCAGCGCGTCTTCGAAGAGATGATCGACGCCGGATCAGTCGGCGCATATTTCAACGCCTTCGTGCGCGACCGCTATCAACAGTTCCGGCGCGACTAGACCCAGGAGACGACATGAGCGAAGAGACACCCGCCGCAGAGCCGGCACCCGCGCCCGAAGCACCCGCCGCCGAGACGGGCGCAAACGAGCGAATCCGCACGCTAATTGCGGAGCGCAAGGCGCTTGCACAACAGCTCGAAGAGGCGCGGGCGCTGTCGACGCAGCACGAGACCGCGCTAACCGAGCTGCGTTCCCGCTATGATGCCGAGGCGACGAGCTGGACCCAGGAGCGGGCGTTCCTCGGCGCCGGTATCACCGACACCGATACCCAGGAGGTGATCCTTTCTCGGCACGCGAAGCTCGGCGAAGACGCGCCGAGCCTGGCCGCGTGGCTCGCCGACGGTGCGAGCCAAGATCCGATCGTGTCGCGACTACTGCAGCCCAGCACGACCGACGCCCGGCGGCTACCAGCCAGCGACGCGGGCGCACGCCCGACACCGACACCGGCGACGACTGGCACGCGCGAGGACTACCTGCGTCAGCTCGAGGCGGTGCAGCGGCTTCCTAAAGGTGCACAGCGCGCCGAGGCGATGGCCTCGCTCCGCGCTCACCCGTGGTTAACGGGCGGGTGAGAGTCGCCCGCGTGATCGTCGCGTTCCTCGTCGGCCTGGTCTTCGGCTCGGTCGTCGCGACGCTCACGAGTTACGCGCTGCTCGTAACGCCGGAAGGCGTTGAGCGGGTACAGTCGCTGTATCAGTGCGACTAGGCGCGGAACTTGACCCAGCTCGGCGTGGTCTTCTTGCGGGCGCGCGGGTAAACGCTGTCACGGCGCTTGAATACCACGCCCTCCCAGCGGTTCCGCTGCACGTCGCGCCACGATACCCAGGCCGGGATCGTCTGGATGTCGAGCGCCTGTAGCGCGG
>CAZBHZ010000133.1:0-1460 GCA_964492085.1 uncultured Gemmatimonadaceae bacterium
CGCAGGGCTCCGAGGTCTCCAACTCCCAGCTGATGGCGTTGGCGAGTCAGTTCGGTGTCAACGTAGGCGGCGCGGGCGGCGACGAGGCGAGTCCAGCGTTCTATCAGGAGCTCCTCACCTCTCGTGAAATCCTGAGTCGGGTCTCAGACGAGCCGTTCACCGTCGAGGGCATCGGCTCCGTAGCCCTGAAGGATCTCCTGGAGATCGAACAGGACACCGAGGAACAGCGAGACGAAGACGTACTCAGGTGGCTCCGGGAGGAGGCCGTCTCTGTGTCCACGGGACGGGAGACCGGCACGGTCACGATCTCCGTGAAGACGGAGTGGCCGGACCTCTCCCGGGCGATTGCGGATGAGCTGCTGGCGGAAGTCGCGCTGTTCAATCTGGACACGCGGCAGTCGCAGGCCGCGTCAGAGCGGGGCTTCATCGAGGCGCGCGTCGTGGCGGCCGAAGTGGAGCTGGAGACGGCCGAGGAGGAGCTGCGCTCCTTCCTGGAGGCGAACCGGCAGTGGGAGAACTCGCCCATGCTGACCTTCCAGCACGATGGCCTGATGCGCGAAGTGGCGCTCCGGCAGTCCGTGCTGACGACGCTGGTTCAGTCGTACGAGCAGGCGCGTATCGCCGAGGTTCGTGATACGCCGGTGATCACGGTTCTGCAGAGCCCGTTCCTCCCGCCGCGAAACGATCCACGGCGCCGGGTGCTCACGGCCCTGCTTGGCGTCATTCTCGGTGGGATGATGGGTGTGGTGCTTGCGTTCCTCGTGGAGGCGTTTCGCCGCCCAGGCGACGGGGACCCGGCGCGCGCCGACTTCCAGGCCAGCTGGAACGCGGCGGTCCGGTCGATCCCCTTCCTCGGCGGCGGCAGCGGGTGAGGGGCGGACGCCCCGGAAGGTCCGCAGGCTTCGGAAGGCAGCTGCTGAGGGTTGCCGCACTGGTCGTGGTCGGGTTCGCCGGTGCGCGGTCGCACGCCGCGGCCCAGGATCCCGCGGTCCTCTACATCGGTGGCTTCGCACTGGCCAGCGTCGTTCCCAGTGTCCTGCTGGACTGGCCGGAACTCGACGCGCGGCGCTCGATGTTCAAGGCCGGTTTCGCTCGTTTCGATGCGGTGGACCGGGAGAACGAAGCGTGGGACCTGACCTTCGAATTCCAGCCGGGGTTTGCATGGCATCGCATCAAGCCGCTGGTTGGCATGAGCCGCAACTCGGACGGGGCCACGTACACGTGGCTTGCGGGAGCGCTCGATCTGCATGTGGGTGAGCACCTGATCGCGAATATCAACTCCGGGCCCGCGTTCTACTTTGCTGGTGATTCCGGGAAAGGGCTCGGCAGCTTCGGCGTTCTGCGATCCGGCTTCGAGGTTGGCGTCCGGATGTCCGACGTCGCTCGCACGACGCTCAGCTTCCATCACATGTCCCACGGAAAGTTGATGAATCGGAACTGGAATCCGGGGACGGAGACCA
>CAZBHZ010000134.1:0-1445 GCA_964492085.1 uncultured Gemmatimonadaceae bacterium
GCCGGGACGGTACCGCGTCCATGTAATTCGGGACCATCTCATTCCAGACCAGATCACCGCAGAAGACGACCGATGCATCAGGCACCTCGGCCGTAACGTCCGACTCGGTGTGCCCACGACGGGGAACGAGAATCACGGACCGGTCGCCCAGATCGATCTCGGTCGGGCGAATACGATCGACCTCGGTCGCCGAGCCGAGTACGTCCACGGCGGCGTTCCTGTTTTCCATCGAGAGATCGATTGTCACGTCCGTGCCAAGGACCTCGATGTCTGGCGTCTCCACAGTACCACGCAGGCCGGCGGTGTGATCACCGTGATAATGCGTGATGACGGCGTGGGTCGGCGCCCGCCCGGTCAGACGACGTGCCTGCGCCGCCATCCAGCGCGCTCCCGCGTCGGACCCGAACGCCTCGACGATCACCACGCCGCTGCGCCCGGCGATGATACCGCCGTTGCACAGTGTCGTCCGATCCTCGAGCGGCGTGGACACCAGGGCCCAGATCCCGTCGGCGACGCGTTCGAGGCGGCCCCAGGGCTCCGAAACCTCGACCGGGAAGCGTTCCTGAGCGGCCCACAGCGGCCGTGACCAGAGCGGGGCCGCCGCGCTCATCAGGGCGATGTGCGCCGCGCATGACGCAGACGACCGGACGAAGTCACGCCGGGAGCATGAGCAGCCTGATTCCATGCCGAACCCTTCGATTCGAGACGATGCAGGATGGAAGCTGGCGTCCCGGAGCCCACCTCGCCATCCTCTGCCGCCATGAACCTCAGACTCTGGATCGTCGCCGCGGTCGGCCTGGCCCTCATCGTCACCGCCCCGCTCTTCGGCCGCCGCGATGCGTCCGATCCCGGCCCACAGTACGGTGTGGGGATGGGTGCGGTGCAGCCCCTCGGCGATACGCTCCCGGACATCGACAGGCTCATGGCAACCGTTCGCACGCTGGCGCACGATTCCATGGCCGGGCGGCAGGCTGGCTCGAACGCCAACGCCGCAGTGGCTCGATGGCTCATGGATAGCCTGGGAACGATGGGTGTCCCGCCCGCGGCCGAAGGGTACGAAGTGCCCTTCACGTGGGCAGAGGGCTCGGGCGTCAACGTCCTCGGTCGGATCCGTGGCTCAGAGGGGTCCTCCCTCATCGTGCTCACCGCACACTTCGACCACGTGGGGATTCGCGAGGGCGAGATTTACAACGGGGCGGACGATAATGCCTCCGGGACCGCCGCCGTGCTCGAGCTCGCCCGCCTCCTCGTCGAGCAACCACCCGAAGCCGACGTTCTTGTCGCTTTTCTCGACGCCGAAGAGGTAGGGCTGCAGGGGGCCCGTGCCCTCGTGAGCCGGCCACCGTCGCCATTCCCCGAGTCGATCATCAACGTGAACCTCGACATGGTATCACGCAGCGGAGGCGTCCTGTGGGCAGCCGGGGCCCACCATACGCCGGCACTGC
>CAZBHZ010000135.1:0-1427 GCA_964492085.1 uncultured Gemmatimonadaceae bacterium
AGGAGGTGTGGGATGCTCCGGGTGGTGTCGAGGTGTGGAATCGGTACTTCGAGGTTACGCCCGTGGAGAACGTCACGGCCGTAGTGTCGGAGGCAGGTGTGATGGACGTCGAGCAGACGCTGAGGCAGCGTCAGGCGATCGCTCTGCCTCCGGGGCTTCGAGCGTGGACCAGGAGCAGAGGGCGCGATGACGCGTAGAGCGATCTCCGGGATCTACACCGGTGACAGATTGCCGCAGATCGACGGTCTCAGAGGCATCGCGATTCTGATGCTGATCGTCGGCCATTGGGGCCGTAACCAAGTGGATCCAGGTTTGGCCAAGATGACCCCACTTGCTGGGTACGGTGTGGTTCTGCTTCTGGTGATCACGGGCTTCGTGGTGACCACTGGACTACTGGCTCGTCTGCACTCCGGCGAGGTGATCGGGCCTGGCAGATGGTTGAGCCGAAAGGCCGTTCGTACCTATCCCACCCTGGTGATGGTGGTCCTCGCAGCTACCGCCGTGCAGCAGTGGAAGAACGGGATTCCCGTCCCATTCGAACGCTACCCGGGATTCTTCAGCCTGCTCGGAAACTACTATTACGCTCTGGCCCTCGATGACGAACTCCGTCACTCGTTGGGTCACCTGTGGACGCTGATGGTCGGGGCCCAATTCGTGATTCCGTGGATGTTCGCACTGCGGTGGGCCCACCGAGCGAACCGGCTGGATTACCTGATGTACGGCCTGTCCCTGCTCTTCGCGACGTCGTCTGGAATTCGATGGTTCTACAGAACGTCAGGCCTGGTACCGGACGCTTACGCCTATCTTGCTACCGAGGGCCGAGTTGCCGATATCGCGGTGGGTGCACTTGCCGCCTTGCTATGTTGGCAAAGACCGGACGCGAGCCTTGTCTACTCAGGGCGCACGGCACTGCTTTCCAGCGTCTTCATCGTTGTCTCAGTGACCACTCCGCATCCAGCGCTGGTCCCTCTGCAACTCCTGGCAGCAGCACAACTCGTACTCTGGCTGGCACTTTCACCTGACGGGTTCGTCACCGATGTCTTGAGCTTCAGGCCCCTCGCCCTAGTCAGCGTCGTCTCCTACTCAGCGTTCACCTGGCACCTTTACGGGCTTGAGGCAGAGCGCCTGGTCTCCGCCCTACCGTGGGTCGCTCGGCTCCCCATCACGACAGCCGCCACCCTAGTCGTGGCACTCGTGACTTGGGTTTTCCTCGAACGGCCGGTCAGGCGTTGGACCACGGAGTCGGAACCCAGGCCCTGACCCCAACCCTCCACTCCCCCTCCCGCCCGTAGTAGATTTCCGGCCCCGAACCATCCGCTGAATCACACGCCGGACATACATGATGAGCACGCTGTTGACCGCCTCGCGCCCTGCCCTGTCGGACCTTACCGAACAGGAGAGGATGTTCCAGGAGGCAGCCCGCGATT
>CAZBHZ010000136.1:0-1411 GCA_964492085.1 uncultured Gemmatimonadaceae bacterium
TGGAGAAAGGAGTCCACGATGCCGAGAAGCAGACCGCCCTACGCACCGGAGTTCCGGGAGCAGATGGTGGAGTTGGTCCGAGCAGGCCGATCGCCTGAAGAGCTGAGTCGAGAGTTCGAGCCGAGCGCTCAGACGATCAGGAACTGGGTCAAACAGTCGGACCTGGACCCGGGCGTCCGCACGGACGGCCTGACAAGCGACGAGCGCGAGGAGCTCCGGCGCCTGAAGCGTGAGAACAAGCAGCTCAAGCTCGAGCGGGAGATCCTAAAAAAAGCCGCGGCCTGGTTCGCTCGGGAGAGCGACTCGATCCCCGAGCGGGGTTCGGGTTCGTGAAGCGACATCAGGCCGAGTATCCCGTCCGGACGATGTGCCGCGTGCTGGGGCTCTCCACCAGCGGGTACTACGCCTGGCTCGAGCGGCCGCCCTCGGCCAGAGCACGAGCCAACGAGGCTCTCGTGAGTCGGATGCGCGAGATCCACGGCTTCAGCCGCGAGAGCTACGGAGCGCCGCGCATGCACGCCGAGCTGCGCGACGAAGGCCGGTTGGTGAACCACAAGCGGGTCGCCCGGCTGATGCGGCTCGATGGCCTCGTCGGCGTCACGCGGCGCAAGAAGTGGCGGACGACGAAGCGTGATCCCGGCGCACGCGCTGCACCGGATCTCGTGAACCGCGACTTCACGGCTCAACGAGCGGACGAGCTCTGGGTCGCGGACATCACCTACGTACCGACCGCGTCGGGCTTCCTGTACCTCGCCGTCGTCGTCGATGCCTGGAGCCGCCGCGTCGTCGGCTGGTGCATGCGAAGGAGCCTCAAGGCCGACCTCGTCGTCCGCGCCCTCGACATGGCCGTCACGCAGCGGCGGCCCGAGCGCGTCATCCATCACTCGGACCAGGGGTCGCAATACACGTCTATAGCGTTCGGGCTACGCTGCAAGCACGCCAACGTGCGGCCTTCCATGGGATCCGTCGGCGACGCGTACGACAACGCCATGTGCGAGAGCTTCTTCGCCACGCTCGAGTGCGAACTCATCGAGCGCGAACGGTTCCGGAACCAGGCCGAGGCGCGCTTGGCCGTCTTCGCCTTCATCGAGGGCTGGTACAACCCCCACCGCCGTCACTCAGCCCTCGGTCAGAGGTCACCCATCAATTTCGAGAAACTTCACCTCAATGCCGCTTGAATCCCAAGCGCTCACCCGTCCACCAGACGGGGTCAACTCCAATCAAGCCATCGCCCTGGTTCGTGGATATGCCTCAACTCCAGGGACCGCCGATGATTGCAGGTCTAACATAGGAAGTGGTACCGCACCTGGGGGCACGTCAGTTTGACGTGAAGGCGAGAAGAAGCAGGGCATACAGCATCGAGGCTTCCGTGGATTTCAGGCTGATCAGATATGGGCGGCGGAGGCGGCTT
>CAZBHZ010000137.1:0-1392 GCA_964492085.1 uncultured Gemmatimonadaceae bacterium
CGACCCGGTCGGCGATGCGGTGATCACGGATGATGACCCCCCTTCGTCCCTGTCGATCAGCGACGTCTCTTTGAGCGAGGGTGACGCAGGCACGTCGGAGGCGCTGTTCATCGTGACGCTCTCCGCGGCCGGGGGTCTCGATGTGTCCTTCGATTTCGCCACGGCGGATGCTGGTGCAGTCGACGGCTTCGACTACACGGCCCGGAGTGGATCGCTGACGCTCAGCCCCGGCCAGGTGGTCGATACCATCCCCGTCACGGTACTCGGGGATCCGTTCGATGAGGAGGACGAGTCCTTCACCCTCACCATCTCGAATCCCACTGGTGCCTTGATCGGCACCGCCACCGGAACAGGCACCATCGTCGATGACGATGCGCCGCCGACGCTCGCGGTTGACGATGCGACCCTACTGGAGGGGGCTGCCGGCACGTCGGACGTCGCGACGCTGACCGTCACGCAGTCGACGGCGAGCAATCTGACGGTCACGGTGGAGTACGCGACGGCGGACGGGACAGCAACCGCGGGTGTGGATTATGAGTCCGCTTCCGGCGTGCTCTCCTTCGCGCCCGGCTCCCCGCTGACCCAGACGGTCAGCTTCACCGTGAATGGAGATGACTTCGACGAGGGTCTGTCGGAGACCTTCAGCGTCAGTCTCACAAACCCCGGCGCAGGAACGATCCTCGACGGAACGGGCATCGTCACGATCATCGACGATGAAGGTGTGCCCTCGCTGTCCGTGGGAGACGTGACGGTTGTCGAGGGAGGGCCCACTGAAACGACGGACGCCTCGTTCGCCGTCGAACTCTCCGCCCCAAGTAACCAGCAGGTCACCGTCAACTACGCCACAGTCGCCGCCACGGCCGCCGAGGGTGTCGACTACGAGGGACGTTCGGGGCTGCTCGTGTTCGCACCCGGCGAAACGTCTCAGAACGTAACGGTCCCCGTCTTCGGTGACGCGGTGGATGAAGGGATCTCCGAGGTGTTCAGCCTCTCACTGTCGGGCGCGACTGACGCTTCCATTCTCGATGGCTCGGGTGCCGCCACCATCGTAGACGACGACACCGCAGTGCTATCGATCGCGCCTGCAACGGTCACGGAAGGTGATGGGGGAACAACCACCGCGGCGTTTACCGTCACAAAGTCACTTGAGAGCGGTGACCTGGTGACGGTGGGCTACGCGACGGTGGACGGGACGGCGGGGGCGCCGTCGGACTATGCAGCGACGTCCGGCACGCTGACGTTCACGCCGGGTGGGTCATTAACACAGACGATCTCGGTCGACGTGGTTGGTGATCTGCTCGACGAGGGCACGGCCGAGACGTTCACGGTCGAGCTGAGTGGCGCGCAGAACGCGACGCTCGGCACAGCCGTCGGTACCGGTACGATCACGGA
>CAZBHZ010000138.1:0-1378 GCA_964492085.1 uncultured Gemmatimonadaceae bacterium
ACGGCGACACCGAGATCGTCGTCGGCACAGGCGTCGGCGGCTCCGTTGGGCCACCACCTCCGCCTCCGCCTCCGCCACCGCCCTCGCAACCTGCGATGAACGCTGCCACCGCCAGCGCGGCGAGACTCTGGACGTTCCGTGCGAGCCACATCAGAGGACGCAGCGGATGGGGTACCCGGCGTTCAGGCCCGCTTGGTCGTAGCTGATGCCTCCGACACCGTTCGGAAATCGGAACACGTAGTTCGAAGTCCCTGAGTACGCTGTGCCACTCCACCACGCTGCGTATTCCGGACTCCACGCGAAGAAACCCAAAGCGCCTTGATTCGTATCAGACCCATTCCTAGATCCACCGGGGAGGGCGCTGTATCCGCTAGTGTTTGTTCCATTCACACCGCCAACGTCCGTCCACCCCGATTCAGCCTTTAGCGCCGGGATCGGCTCTGCGCCAAGGGCACCCACCATCGCGATCTGTTCGTCGCGCTCTGGGATTCGCCAGTTACCGGGGCAAATACCGCGTTCATCAGTGATAGCAGCGTGGTTATACAGCTTGCCGTAGAGCACCTCGTTAAGAGGATCGTTGAAGAGCTTCGACCAAGCTCCACCTGTGGCCGAACTCCACGCTACCGAGTCCTGAATCTCCTCAATCGGTGCGCCATCCGTGTACAAAGCCGTCGTCAGATTTTCACTGAACCAGCAAAGACCATTGATCTCGACCGTCCCATAGATGTTGCCGTCCTGATCCATCATCGGGTCGCCGCAGGCCGCAAACGCCACGTAGTCGGACACCGTCACTGCAGCGCTCGCCCCCACACCACCATAGGTGGTGATGATCGATGCAGTGCCTGTCGACACCCCACTCACCAGTCCGGCATCATCCACGGTAACCACAGCAGGGTGACTACTCGCCCAGCGAACGCTCACGGCCAGCGTGTCACCTGCCTCATCCGTCACCAAGGCAGCAAGCTGTGTCGTACCGCCCACTGATACCGTCGCCGTCTCTGGGCTGACGGTGACCGTCGTCTCTCCCAGCACCACGACAAGCGGCTGATCTCCGGTCAGACCCTGCAGCATCACCGTCAGCTGAGGGTTCAACCCTTCCGTCAGATTCACCGTCTTGCTGCCACGGTGCGTCTCGATGTTACTCGCATCGTAG
This sequence comes from uncultured Gemmatimonadaceae bacterium, assembly GCA_964492085.1. Taxonomy (GTDB): domain Bacteria; phylum Gemmatimonadota; class Gemmatimonadetes; order Longimicrobiales; family Gaopeijiaceae; genus UBA2589. The sequence continues at coordinate 1,154 of CAZBHZ010000138.1, forward strand.
CCCCGCACCGTGATCGTACGGTCTGACCCGGCAGGGATCGTGATCGTGTCCGTCGCCTCGCCGTTCGTCATCGTCACGTTGAACACGAGGTCTGACGTGATGTCAGAGGCTGAGACCGTGATCGTAAGTGTACTGATCGCAGGTGCTGCGGAGACCATCACCGGAACCATCGCCATCTGAGGCTCGGTATCCGGCTGGGCTGGGTTGCTCTGATCCGAACACGCG
>CAZBHZ010000139.1:0-1351 GCA_964492085.1 uncultured Gemmatimonadaceae bacterium
CCCCGCGACGTCGCCCGCACAGGCGGTTCATGCAAGTATCGTGCCAACGATATGGTAGTTACAACCGTCACTTTCGAGGGGTCGCACGCGCAAAAGTTGGCACGCCCCTTGCATAGTGCACAGACCGTGCCAGGTGTCCCCTTGCAAGCACCGTGCCAAGGTGGGTTGGCACGCCTTTTGCATATTCGCGCGACCGTATGCATATACCGTGCCAGGCATGGTTGGCACGATCTCTGCATTACGTGCAACAGCCGTGCCAGGTACGGTTGGCACGATCCGTGCATCCGTTGCAACGACCATGCCAAGATCGCGAGCCATCCAACACAGTACAGATTCATCTCGACTCCGCACAGACTGTGTCGAATGTATCCGCGTCGATCTTCCCCTCTGCGTGCAGCCGCTCGGCGGCCTGGCGTCGCAGTAGCCCGAGCACGAGCGCACCGTGAAACGGGTCTGTGTACGTGAGCTGTCTCGCCTGCGGCGTGTCGCCTAGTGGGTTGAGGATGCTCATGACAGCCTCGCCGCCCTCGTTCTCGGCGAACTGCAGCTCCTGGGCGTAGCTGTCGAACCGCTTGTAGGCGCTGACCTGGATAGCCGTCACATAGTCGCCGCTCTCCATCATCCTCGAGGCGGTCGCAAGGTTATGCTTGTGCCCTTGCACCAAGATGTTCGCGCCGGGCCGAAGCATCGCGTCCTTCGTGAGGCCGTGCGTCGGATTCAGCCATGAGTGCCCTTTGAAGTTGTGCCGGATCCGCAGCATCCAGCTCTCACCGCACGGTGCCAGCACCGTTAGCTCGAGCTCCGACGAGCCGAGGTATACGACGGCTTCGCGGCCCAGCTCGGCGGTCGAGGCGCGCAGCACGGCCTTGAGGTAGCTAAGCCCCTCGTTCCACTTGTCATGATTCCCCGCCATGTAGTAGAGCAGCGGCGTCTGCCGAAAGAACCACGCGATCAACTGCCGCTCGTCGCTCTTCGTCGCGTGCTGCTCGGCGTACAAGCGGACCAGGCGCCCCACCCAGTTGTTGGTCAGGTCGCCGACGCAGCCACCGTAGAGGCCGGGCGTGTCGCGTATCAGCGCCAGGTGCGAGCGTAACAGCTCGAGGTCCGCGCCGTCGTCGTCAAGGTGCGGGTCACCGATGTGCAAGATGCCAACCGGCAGGTCGTTAGGCAACCACATCCGGCGAGACATCCGCGCCCGCGCGTCGGCGGCCTTGCGGCGGCGGTACCGCTCGATCTGCGCGTCGACGATCTCCTCGTCGGTGTACAGCGGCCCTTCCTCCGTCGGCGGCCTGTCGCCGATCGTGGCGGCGCGCTCGGGCGGTCCTCCGAGTGCGAGCAGGTGCTGCAGCAC
>CAZBHZ010000140.1:0-1346 GCA_964492085.1 uncultured Gemmatimonadaceae bacterium
TGGAGCTGTCCCGGTTCAGTGGACGGGTAATGATTTGATTGTATAGCCTCCCAACGACAAGGGAGGGCTACGTCTCCCGCGGTAGCGGGGGCGAGGTGCGACGAGGTCAGCCGACTCACGCGGCCTCAGCCCGATCGGTCTCGAGGTGGAGGCGCTCGAAGTTGATGGGCGATATCTGGCCGATGGAGGAGTGGCGGCGACGAGAGTTGTAGAAGCCTTCGATGTAGTCGAAGACCGCCATCTTGGCTTCGGCCTGCGTGGTGAAGCGCTGGCGGTCGAGCAGCTCGCACTCAAGCGAGGCGAAGAAGCTCTCGGCCATCGCATTGTCGTACGCGTCGCCCACCGAGCCCATCGAGGGTCGCACACCGACTTCCTTGCAGCGCAGCCCGAACGCAATGGACGTGTATTGCGTGCCCTGGTCGGAGTGCAAGACGACCCCTTCTGGCTTACGCTGATAGACGGCCATGTTCATGGCGTCGAGCACGAGCTCGGTGCGCAGATGTGTCGCCATGGCCCAGCCGACGATCCTTCGGCTCCAGGCATCAAGCACGACGGCCAGGTACAGAAAGCCGGCCCATGTCGGGATGTAGGTGATGTCGGAGACCCAGAGCTGGTCGGGGCCATCGGCCGTGAAGTCACGTTCGACCAGATCGGCCGCGGGACGCGCATCCGCGCTGCGCTTCGTCGTCTTCGGCCCTTTGCTTCGTCGGCTCACGCCCCAGATGCCTTCCTGACGCATCAGCCGGCCTACGCGCTTCTCACCCACCCGCTCGCCTTCCTCCTTCAGTTCGGCGAAAATCCTCGGGCGACCGTACACCTGCCGGTTGTCGGCGTGGATCTGCGTGATCTTGGCAGCGAGCTCAGCGTCTCGCCGTGCACGGGCTGAGGGAGGGCGCTCAAGCCAGGCGTAGTAGCCGCTGGGGGAGAGACCCAGTACGCGGCACATCGCCCGGACGGGGAAGTCGGCCTGGTTAGCCTTCACGAACTCGAACCCCGATCCGGGATCGAGTTGCTCTCCCGAGCAAACCAGGCCGCGGCTTTTTTTAGAATCTCCCGCTCCATGCGCAGCTGCTTCACCTCACGCTTTAGGCGGCGCAGCTCCGCACGTTCTTCCGTCGTCAGACCGTCCTTGCGGATCCCCGCATCGAGGTCGGCCTGCTTGACCCAGTTGTAGATCGTCTGAGCTGTCGGCTCGAACTCCCGGCTCAGCTCCTCAGGCGTACGACCTGCTCGGACCAACTCCACCATCTGCTGTCGGAACTCCGGCGGATACGGCGGTCTCGTTCTTGGCATCGTGGACTCCTTTCTCCAAAGAGATCAGGTGTCCACCAAACCGGGTCAACTCC
>CAZBHZ010000141.1:0-1333 GCA_964492085.1 uncultured Gemmatimonadaceae bacterium
GATCGGCGGCTTCTCGTCGATCTGTAGCCTCGATGGCTGCATGGTGGCTCCTGGGAGGGATGGATTAGGCGAAGGTCACGGTCGGGTAGGCCGCGCGGCTCACGCCCGACAGCGTGATCGTATTGCGGTCGTCGAGGTTGGTGGCGAACGACGAGCCCACGAACGTGCAGTTCGGGAAGAGCAGGGTCTCCGTGCCTGTCTCGTCGGTGCAAACCACAGTCACGTCAAACATCTTCATGTGATTAGACGCCGCGCCCGCGGGCTCGGAACCGGTCGTATCGGAGCCCGTGCCGACCGTGAGCTTATCCAGAAAGTCTTTCAGCACCGGTGCGCTATCGCTCCCCGTGAGGCCACGCTGGTAGCACTCGAGGCTAAACGAGGTCGCATTTTCCGTGCCCAGCACTGGGCCGACGCCGCTGAATGCGCCCTTCGAGGTGCGACTCTCGACGAGCGCATAGCCGCCGGGCGTATAGGTAAGCTCCCCGTGTACGGGAATAGCATAGGAGACGGCGGGGCTGCCGTCATCAGACACCGTCACGGAGACCACGTGCCGGCGAGTCTTAGGGGTAGTGGCTTCGCTCATGATGCCATGTCCTTTGCAAGTTGTTCATAGTCGAGCGCGTTGCGCGCCGTGCGGTCAAAGAGCTTATCGCGACCGCCGAAGCCGGCGTACCGCGTGAAATTGTAGATTAAAACTTCATCGGGGAAGATCGTGTAACCCCATTGGGTGATCAGTAGCCCAATGTCGATCGGCGTCACCATCTCGAGCGCGTCGACGATGTCTTGCGCCTGCGCGGCGACCGCGTCGCGGAGATCGATCTCGGCCTGGTCGGCGCGGGCCTTGATCCGCGCTGCTAGCCTATACGGGGCGTTCTGTGCCATTAGTTCGCCGCCTGGTTGCGATGTACCGCGAATCCGATCTCGGACACCTGCCACTCGGCGACGGGCCACGATCGAGCCGTGCCGGCGAAGGTGATCAACGGCTGATCGGCTGGCGTTGCCCAGGTCGTCGCCCGCGCCCATGCGTGATCGGTGAGCGCTTGTATCAGGCTATTCTCGACGTCGAGCGCGGCGCGGCTGTCGGTGCGCGGGCCTTTCGGTCGCAGCCGGTACACGAGCTGCACGACGAGGTCGTCGCGTACACGCTGATCGGCGTCGCCGTGCGCGTGTGCCAGATCCGTCGTCGCGGCACAGTACACCGCGATCCCCTTGTGCAGCCGTTGCTGCGGTCGATCCTGCAGTGCGACCGGGCCGGCGACGTCGAGGATCCGCACGCCGGCGACCTGGTCGGAGATCCGCGCCTCGACCTTCTCGATCAACGTCGACAGCGCGA
>CAZBHZ010000142.1:0-1312 GCA_964492085.1 uncultured Gemmatimonadaceae bacterium
GCCAACATGTCGCTCGGTGGCGGGTTCAGCTCCTCTGTCAACGCAGCAGTCACGAAAATGCACGATGCCGGCGTCACGGTAGTCGTGGCAGCCGGAAACTCGACTGCCGACGCGTGCAACTCCAGCCCTGCTTCGGCCCCTGCGGCTATCACCGTCGGTTCGACTACGAGCAGTGATGATCTGGCGGGTTATTCGAACTACGGTTCGTGTGTCGACATTTCCGCTCCGGGAAGCGGGATCACGTCAGCGTGGCACACCGGCAACGCTGCGACAAACACCATCAGCGGTACGTCGATGGCATCGCCCCACGTCGCCGGCGCGGCAGCGTTGTGGTTGGAGACGGGGTCGGTGAGCGGCCCCGACGCCGTGGCAACGAAGCTCGTGGAGACCGCTACACCAAACGCGATTGGCTACTGCCGCAGGGTGACCGGTGGGGGGCCACCGAGGACTGAATGTGGTCTCCCCAGCGGAACGCCCAACCTGCTCCTGTACGTCGACCCCGGCATGACGAGTGGTGGCGGGGGTGGCGGCGGCGACCCCACCAACTCACCGCCGACGGCGAGCTTCACGTACTCGTGTGACGACCTGACGTGCACCTTCACAGGCAGCGCCAACGACGCAGACGATGATGCGTTGACGTACGAGTGGAATTTCGGAGATGGGTCTTCTGCGACCACCTTGAACCCCACCCATACGTATCTGGCATACGACAACTTCACTGTGACCCTGACCGTGCATGATGGCCAAGCCACGGGTTCGGCGTCGGAAACGGTGACCACGGTCGATCCGAGTGCGGTGCTCACCGTCCAGTACATAACTGGGAAACGGCGTGGTTACCACGGAATCGAGATCCAGTCGATCTCTTCAGGCTCGCCAGGCAGCCTCACGATGTTCAGCCGTGTGACTGGGACAACTTACTCCGTAAATCCAGAGCCATTCGTGCTTGGGACATTCTACACGACGCCTGAGAAAGGCGGGGCAACGTACGACATAACGGTTTGCAACGATGTCGGCCTCTGCTCCGAATTCGTGGTGGTCTACTAGGTGACTCAGACGCCCGCCTGAGACTCGGCGAGCGATCTTAGCGCGAATCGAAATGGGGCCCGATCGCTGGAAGCGATCGGGCCCCATTTCGTCCCCGGTGTTCGAGGTGGACGCTGAGCATCAGACCGAACGCGGCCAGAGAGCCTCTTTCTTCATCCCGTCCCCATCGCTTGATTCCAACTCAGGCATCCCGAGGACCAAGGGCGACCGGACGAGAGCACGATGGAAAACGAAGTTCAGAACGTCCTGCAGTACCTGCTGTCGAACC
>CAZBHZ010000143.1:0-1292 GCA_964492085.1 uncultured Gemmatimonadaceae bacterium
CATCTCCGACTCCTCGGCGGTGAGCCACCATGACTCACCGTCGCGGTATGCCTCGACCGCCTCGGCCCAGAGCTGATCCCGGTCTTCGGCCAGCGCGGCCAGGTCGATCTCGTGCACCACAGTCGCCGGCCAGAAGCGCCGCGCCCCGGTAGGGTCGCCGAGAAAGCTCGCCTCATTCGTCGTGCCGACGAAGACCACGGAGCGCGGCTGGTGCACCTCGCAGCGTGCGTATGGCGGGCGGTAACGGTCCACAGTCTTCGTCAGGAACGCCTTGACTGTCTCGTTATCCCTCGACCTCGTGCTGGCGAGCTCCGCCAGCTCGTGTATCCACGTGCCACGAATCGAGATCACGGCGTCTTTCTGCCGCAGGTCCAGCGCATCGTCGCGGAAGTAGTCGCCGCCGAGCACTCGAAACAACGTCGACTTGCCCGCGCCCTGGGCACCCTGCAGGATCAGCACCGTGTCGAGCTTGCACCCAGGCGACAGGATCCGCGCCACGGCCCCGATCATGAAGCGACGACCGATGGCCCGCACGATCGGCGCGTCCTCCACGCCGGCATAGGTCACGAGCCACTGCTCGAGGCGCGGCGTGCCATCCCAGCGCAGCCCTTCGAGATACTGCCGCACCGGGTGCACGTGCGGAATCCGCTCCCGTGCCACGTAGCGCACGACCTCTGACACAATCTGCAGGCTGACACGCAGCTCGTAGGCCCGCGCAAGTTCGAGCCGGATCCGTGTCAGGTCCTCGTCTCGGAGCGGCTGCCCGTCGATCTGCACCTGGTCGACGAAGGCGTCGTAGCGTATCGCGTACCGATACTGCGGATCGCGCACGAGCACGGCCTCGACATTCTCTGGCCACGGCTTCGGCGCCTTGACCCAGCCGCCGGCGTCCTGATCCCAGGCATGCCGCGGGTGTTTCAGGTCACGCCGCACGGCGTCGATCTGTTGCCGGCGCTCGGTCTCGTCTCGGGTTCGGAATTGTAGGATCTTCACGTCGTCGCATCCTCGAGGCCCACGCGAAGAGCCCGTGTAACTGTGGTTATGTCGCGCCGGTCGGCGCCCGGCATGCCCCGCACGAAGTCGACGAGCGCCCGCTCGACCTCGCCGAGCGGCAGGTGCCCAGCGCGCACGAGCCGCCCGAGCCTACACCCGGCGCGGTATATCGCTGGGTTGCGCTGCCCCTTCGGGCAGCTCTGCAGGTCGGAGAGTATCCCTTTCAGGGTGGCTTCGGCGTGCCAGCGTTTCTTCCGGTCGTCGCTTTCTCGTCGCATCGCCGAGAGGCCGGCGTTCGT
>CAZBHZ010000144.1:0-1275 GCA_964492085.1 uncultured Gemmatimonadaceae bacterium
CTATGGCATAGCCGCTTCGGGCGTCCGAGTGCCGCCGGCTCACGTCTGCCGGGCTGACGTCGAACTCGACCGCCAAGTCGGAAGCATAGGCGCGGATCGCGTCGCCGAGCGACAGCGGATCACCGCCCGGCGCCCATTGCCCGATCTGCGGCGTGCCGTCTGCGCGGCTCTGCATCTGCAGCAAGGCCGCGGGGTTCAAAGCGACATACGGCCCGCCCGCGGGATCGCGGTTATCGACCGTCACGCCGCCCACATGCACGTCGACGGCGTACCGTTGCGGCCAGCTCGAGTCGCGTACAATGCTCGACCAGAAGGTCCAGAGCACGGCGACCATCAAGCTACCCTGGAACAACTCCGAGCCGTAAAAGGCGTCGAAGAGACGGCCCGTTCGCTGCGCATGGTAAAAGCCGAACGGGAGCACCGGCACGCCTTCGTCGTCGCGGTACGGGTAGGCCGGGCCGATCAGGCCGGGTGAGCCTGCGACCTCGACGGTAATGTCGACGCCAGCCTCGGTCTCGATCCGCCATTGCGGCAGCATCGGGTCGCTGACGTCCCATAGTTCCCGCGTCCAGATGACGTCATTGCCGACGCGGCGCGGGCGGTATTCGTAGATCGTGACGGGCTCGTCCGGATTGTCTGGCCGCGCGACAGCGTGCAGGAGATGTGCCGGTACCTGTCGGAAGCGCACCTTCCCGAGATAGTCGCAGAACACCCTGACGGCGCCTTCGCGCTGCCCGATCACATACTGCTGATGCATGCGTTGCAACTGCCACAGTCCGGCCTCGTCGCAGAGCTTCGCCATTGCTTGCGCCGCCTCGACGTCGTCGTGTAAGACGTGCGGCTCCTCGTCATACAGCGTCGACAACTGCGAGATCACGCCCCGAGCCATGTTCTTAGTCGTATCGACCCGGCCGATCTGCGCTTGCGTCTGGCTATTCGGGAACCACCTGACGAACTCCTCTCGAAGGTACGCGTACCACGACCCCGACAGCATCGCGTAACGCTTGGCGGATTCGCGCCAGCGCTCGCCGGTGGCGGGCGAGTCGGGCGGCGGTGCTGGGAGATCGGCAAGTAGTCGACTATTCATCTGAAACGAAGCTCCCTATAGGTGGCACTCTCGGCGAGGATCCTGCTTGCAATATAGCGCAGCGCGGCCACGCCGTGAGATAGTGCTTTGTCATCGCCCGTGTCGATACCCCGATAACCCGCTAAGCACGAGACGAGGTAGGTGCAGCGCGGGTCGACGGTCAGGTCTCCGCGCTGCAGCGCGTAGTT
>CAZBHZ010000145.1:0-1263 GCA_964492085.1 uncultured Gemmatimonadaceae bacterium
GCATCCGGTCGCGCGCATCAATAACCTGCGCATCGTCCGGCGCGGCCATGCCGGGTGCGCCGATCTCCGTAATGGTGTTGCCCCGGATCAGGATGTCCGCCGGCTCCGCCGTACGCTTCGCGATATCGAGCAACCGCCCGCCCCGGATCACCTGCACTTGTTCGGACATGTCGGAAACCCCTGATCCTGAAAGCAGGGACACATCCTAGCGCGGTTTCAGGGCGTGAGCGGCGTGAGTTTCCCCAGGTCGAGGATTTCTTCGAGCTTCGCGGCGAAGCTGAGGAGCCGCGCTTCCTGGAACGGCGAGGCCACCAGTTGCAGGCCGATCGGCAGGCCGCTTTCGGTGAACCCGCACGGCACTGAAATCGCCGGGCAACCGGTCAGCGTGATCGCATAGGTGATGTAGATCCAGTCCACATAGTTGTCGAAGCGGTGGCCCTCTACCTCCTCGATGTAGCGGATATCGACATCGAAGGGCGGCACGATGGCGGCGGGCAGCGCAAGCAGGTCGTAATCCGCGAACCAGTCCACCACGCGGCGGCAAAGTTGCGTGCGTGCGATGGCGGCACGGCCAATCTCGCCGGCGGTCAGCGCCATCCCCTTCTCGACCTGCCAGACCATCTCCGGCTTGAGCTGGTCACGATGGTTGTCAAGCAACGGGGCGGCGATGGCCGCGAACAGTGCCGCGCGCAGGGTCTGGAACATCTCCATCGCGCCGGAGAAATCCGGACACGCATCCGCCACGACTGCGCCTGCGTCGGCAAAGCGATGAGTGGCCGCCTCGCAGATCGCGGCGACCTCCCGGTCCACGGGACCGATGCCCAGGTTCGGCGTGTAGCCGACCCGGGCCGGAGCCTTCGGCGCACGCGCTGCATCGAGGAACGGCACCGACGGCGCTTCCAGCGACTTGGGATCGTATGGGTGGCGTCCCGACTGGGCGTCGAGCATCAGCGCCACGTCCGCGACCGTACGCCCGATGGGCCCTTCCGCTACGAGCGACTGGTGGATGTCCTGCCACATCAGCCCTGCGCCATGAGCCACGCGCCCGACGGCGGGCCGCAGCCCGACCACCGAACAGAAGCTCGCGGGCGTGCGCAGGGAGCCGCCGAGATCGTTGCCCGTCGCCAGCCAGGACATGCCGGTGGCGACCGCGACTGCCGACCCACCCGATGAGCCGCCACAGGTCAGGTCGGTATCCCACGGATTGCGGGTCTTTCCGAAGACCTCGTTGAACGTGTTCGCCCCGGCCCCGAATTCCGGCGT
>CAZBHZ010000146.1:0-1263 GCA_964492085.1 uncultured Gemmatimonadaceae bacterium
CCTCGACCTCCAGTCCCGTACGCGGCTCCTCTCCGTCGGGGAGTCGGTGATTCACGACGCGCGCGACCGGCAACCGTGAGAGAACCGCCATCCCATACTCTCCGCCCTGGTACGGCATGAAGTCACCGAAGAACGCCTGCATTCCGAGGAGTTCACCGAGCCGGGTCGCCTGATCCACGCGGTCGGTACGCTCGGCCCCGACGTCGATCTCCTGAAGGGTGATCACGTCGGCGTCGAGAGGACGAAGGACGTTCGCGATGCGCTCGAGAGAAATCACGCTATCGAGGCCGAGTCCGTGCTTCACGTTGTAGGCGGCCACCCGGAGCGTTCCCTGGGCATGGACCGGGGGGGAGAGGATAACGGCCAGAAGCGCGACGATCAGAAACCGGATTCGGCGACCTCGCCTCGGACGACTCCGCACCCCTGGCTCCAACTTGCCCTCCCGTTCGGCGTTTCGGCATCTTCGTCGTCCGAACCTGCCGAACGACTCTACCGCGCGCGAGGCCCCGTCCGCCATGACCATGCTTGCTTCCTACAACCCCGCGACCGGCGATATCGTCGGCGAAGTGCCCGTCACTCCCGCGGATCAGATTCAGGCGGCGGTCGACCGGGCTCGTGCTGCCCAGCCGGCCTGGGCCGCCCTGGGCCTGGAGGGTCGGGCGGAGATCCTCAAGCGCGCCGCCGACATCTTCGCCGAGCGCGTCGATGCGCACGCCGAGCTCATGACCCGGGAGCAGGGCAAGCCGCTCAAGGAGGCTCGCGGAGAGGCGCGAGGCCTGGGATCGGGCCTGGCCCACGAGATCGACGAAATGGTCGAGGCACTCCAGCCCGACGTACTCGAGAGCGGAGGACATCGGTCGACCATCTATCACGACCCCCTCGGCGTGGTCGGCGCGATCACCCCCTGGAACTTCCCGATGTCGATGCCGAACTGGATGGTCCTGCCGTCACTCATGGCCGGGAACACCGTCGTCCTGAAGCCGTCCGAAGAGACGCCGCTGTGCGGTCAGGCGTACGCCGACGTCCTGCATGAAGTGCTGCCCCGGGATGTGCTCGTCGTCACGCACGGAGCCGACGATCAGGGCAAGGCACTCGTCCACTCCGATGTCGACATGATCGCCTTCACGGGGTCACGCGAAGTGGGCAAACACATCATGCGCGAGGCCAGCGGTACCCTGAAGCGGGTGGTCCTCGAACTCGGAGGGAAAGACCCGATGATCGTCCTCGAGGACGCCGATCTCGAAAAGGCCGCAAAATTCGCGG
>CAZBHZ010000147.1:0-1240 GCA_964492085.1 uncultured Gemmatimonadaceae bacterium
TCACGTGCCAATCCCAACATTGAGTCCCTACATTCGCAGTCTAGTTAAGAGTTAGGAAGCCACCTGTCCCGAGGAGCGGTGTGTCCGACAAGCACGAGACAGCGAAGGATGTTGCCGAGACGGCGAAGGATGTAGCCGAGACGGCGATGGGCATGCTCACTCTGATGGGATTCGCGGCCTTTTTGGTGTTCCTCTTCATTGGGTACGTCGCGACTGGAGGGGACTCCCTGAGTGGCTTCTTCTGGTGGGTCCTCGACGCACTTCTACTGTTCTAAGGTCAGGGGTCGCTGATGGAGCCAAGGGGTCACGTCCCGGCTGCTCTTTGAGAGGAGACCCCCAACTCCGACGCGCGTGGCTTCCTAACAAGGAATTGCTGCTGTCCGCGGTTACTGTGCGGTAGGGTTGGTAGCGCCTCTGATTTGTCAGCAGGCGGCTGCGGCAGCAGAATTCCGAGCCGTTAGGAAGCCGGTCCAACTAATGGGTTTGAGGCCCACCAGATGAGAGTAGTGTGGAACTTCGGACTGGGACTGGCGCTCGCTATCGGGACAGGCTGCGCAGCTGGCGAGGAGCCAGACTCTTCGGCACGGAGCGAGGCCGTCCCCGCGAGCGCCGGCGTCCTCGAGTTGGACTACCAGGCCTTCGACCAGACGCCCGGAGCGGGCTGGAGGGCACTGGCCGACAGCGGAGCGTACCTGGCCGCGGGAGAGCTGATCGACGCGTACCTCTCGACGAAAAGCCTCGAGCCGTCGCAGCGTGTGAACCTCGCGTTCCACGCGGGACAAGCCTACGCGTTCGCAGATTCGATCGAACTCGCCAAGGTCCGGTTCCGCGGCGCGCTTCTTGAGAGTGAGCCGCCGGATTCACCGATCCGCTGGAACGCCTATGTCCGAGCGACGATCGCGTTCCTGGAAGGGGACAGCGTGACGCTAGAGTCCATGCGCGATGAGATCGCGGTCGGACCCGACTTCGACGGAGTCGTCCCGAACTTGGACGTGGTCGATCGTCTCCTGACGGGGTTTGGAGGCCCGTACTCGGCAGCGTATCGGCCAGAGGGGGAGTGAGGTGCTCGGGTCGGCTTCCTAACAAGGAATTGCTGCTGTCCGCGTATGGGCTGAGGAGCGACTCGCTTCGCTCGCTGGCGAACTAGAAGGTGCGGCAGCAGAATTCCGAGCCGTTAGAACGCGTATTCCGCCGGGGTCTCGATGAAGAGTGAGCGAGTGACCCGTGCCCTCCTTGAGGG
>CAZBHZ010000148.1:0-1205 GCA_964492085.1 uncultured Gemmatimonadaceae bacterium
CTGACCCGGCTGGGATCGTGATCGTGTCCGTCGCCTCGCCGTTCGTCATCGTGACGTTGAACACGAGATCGGACGTGATGTCGGAGGCCGACACCGTGATCGTCAGCGTACTGATCGCGGGGGCTGCGGCCACACTGACAGGGACCATGGCCATCTGTGGCTCAGTCTCAGGCTGGGCAGGGTTCGTTTCGTCACAGGCCCACAGTCCAACCGCTGCGATGAAGCCAACAAATAGTCTGCGTCTCATCGCTCGTTCTCTCAGTTCTGTGTCACTGTGATCGTTCTCGCGCCCGAGACCCCGGCATACGTCGCCACGATCTCTGCACTGCCCGCATAGACGCCCGTCACCAATCCCGTCTCATCGACCGTTGCAATCGCAGGATTCGACGTCGCCCACCGCACCGTCACGCTCAGAGGGTTGCCCTCCTCGTCCGTCACCGACGCGCTCATCTGTGTCGTGCCACCCACGGCTACCGTATCCGCTGCAGCTTCCGCACTGATCCCCTTCTCGCCCACCACGATCACGATCGGTAACTCAGCCAGCAGCAACACCGTGGCTTCCGCCTCAGCACTCGCACTGCCCGACGTGGCCGTGATCGTTGCCGTCCCGTTCGCGACCGACGTCACCAGTCCATCGACCACGCTGACCACCGAGTCATCACTCGATGTCCACGTCACCGTGGGCTGATCGATCGCCGAGCCGCCCGCATCCGTCGCACTCACCACTAGCCGTGCCGTATCGCCCGTAGCCGAGAAGCTCAACGTCGTCGGGCTAACGGACAGACTCGTCGCCTCTTGGCTCACTGTTGCCGTCAGCGTGCTCTGGATCGTGCCCCACTGCGCGATGACCTCAGCCTGTCCCGGTCCGACCGCCGTGACTGATCCGCTCTGGTCGACGGTGATCACCTGCGTGTCCGTCGAACTCCACACCGTCGAGTCCAACGCCAGTGTTGCTTCCGATGTCACCACAGAGCCCAGCGCATCGAGGATCTCGACCCCGATCGTCTGAGCGTCGCCTAGCGATACGAACAGCACGCTGTCTGCCGTCAGACTCAACTGAGAAACACTCTGCTGTACGTCCAGCGATGCACTGCTGCTCAGCGTAAGCAGCGTCGCCGAGATGTCCGTCGATCCGTTGTTCACAGCCGTCGCGAGTCCACTCGCCGACACACTCGCAACCGACCCATCGGAACTCGACCAAGAGA
>CAZBHZ010000149.1:0-1198 GCA_964492085.1 uncultured Gemmatimonadaceae bacterium
AGCGAGCCGGCGGGGTTCGGTCCGTGGGCAGGCGTGTACCGGTCGGTGCCATCTGATTCCGCTCGATGGGGTCTCCTGCCCGCCCGGGCGATGACGGCGTTCAACTCGGCATTCCCATACCAGCGCGGTGAGGGTCCAGTCTGGTATGGGCGAGGCTTCACACACGCAGTGGAGGCCGGGGTGCATGTTCGCTGGGGTCCGCTGCGCGCCGTTTTCAACCCACTGTGGTTTCGGGCTGAGAACGAGCCCTTTGAGCTAGCTCAGACTCGTAGCGGTGAGGGCGACCATATCCTCCAGTCACCGCTTCGTGCGGCAGGTCTGGACGTGCCACAACGCTTGGGGCTTGGAGCCTATCAGGGGCTTGTTCTCGGCTCGTCGACCCTGCGTCTCGACCTGGCGGGCGTCAGTCTGGGGCTGTCCTCGGCTCCGCAGAAGTGGGGGCCGGGAGATTTGCATCCCATGGTCTTGGGAGATGCGGCGGGAGGAGTGCCTCACTTTTTCGCAGGGACGCAGCGACCCATCCCCGTGCTGATCGGTCGGTTAAGCGTCCGTTATGTGGCCGCACGCACCAGACAATCCCAATGGTCCACGGAGGGCGAACTCGCTCGTGAGCGGCTGTTGAATGGCTTTGTAATCGCACTACAGCCTCGAGGGCTGATCGGTCTGGAAGTCGGAGGCACGCGGCTCTTCCACTCCCCCTGGCCTGAGGGGAACTCGGAGATGGAGGCGCTCCTGCTGAGACCCTTTGAAGGTGTGCTCAAGGGTGGGTTGTCCGAGACGGACCGCCGAGTGGACGATCAGTTCGCCTCCATCTTCTTCCGTTGGGTCCAACCATCCGCCCATTTCGAGATCTTCGGGGAGTATGCCCGAGTCGATCACTCGTGGGACGCGCGCGTCGCCGTCCTGGAGCCTGATGATATTGCTGGTTATACCCTGGGTTTTCGGAAAGTCTGGGTCTCGGATTCCCAGCATATGACCGCCTTGCGCGGCGAGAGCATCGTCTCTGGTTCCACGCATCGCGAGCGCGGTGGCGCACGCTTACAGCTGGCGGAGCGGGCCTTCGTCTTCTTCTCCGGGGCGCATGGTTTGGGAGGCCTCACCCACCGAGGCCTAGTCCTGACGACCGCTGCGGGCGCCTACGGCAACGCGCAATCGCTGGGCCTGGATCGCTACTCGTCAGAGGGCAGGTGGACGCTGG
>CAZBHZ010000150.1:0-1188 GCA_964492085.1 uncultured Gemmatimonadaceae bacterium
TCTCCGCGCTGCTCGGCGACAACGTGGTCGACGCATCGGAGCACATGCCGTGGTATAAGGGCTCGACGCTTCTTCACCATCTCGAGCATGTGAACGTCGGCGCCCATCGCAACCTCGTCGACTTCCGCTTTCCGGTTCAGTACGTGATCCGGCCCGACCAGGACTACCGCGGGTACGCCGGGCGCATCGCATCCGGTACGATCCGGCCCGGCGAAGAGATCGTCGTGCTGCCGTCGCGAAAGACGACGACGATCGCGTCGATCGAGACGTATGACGGTGCGCTCGACGAGGCGACGGCTGGGGATTCGGTCTCGCTCACGACGACGGAAGAGCTCGATATCAGCCGCGGCGACATGATCGTCCGGCCGGGGAATCTGCCCAACGCGGATACCGAGATCGACGCGACGATCTGCTGGACCTCCGACGAGCCGATGCAGCCGAATACGCAATACTGGCTGCGTCAGACGACCCGCGAGACGAAGGCGTTCATCAGCCGCATCGTGTACAAGATCGATGTCGACACGCTCCATCGCGACGAGGTATCGCAGTTCGAGCTGAACGACATTGGCCGGGTCCACCTCACGACGGCCGCTCCGATCTTTTTCGATCGATACGCGATGAACCGGGAGACGGGTTCGTTCATCCTGATCGATCCGCACACTCAGAATACGGTCGCCGCGGGGATGATTCGCAGCGCCGTTCGAACGGTCGAGGATCTCCCCTCCGAAGAGCCCGAGACCGACATCCGCCCGGTCTCGCCCGACGTCGTCTGGGAGACGTGGAACATCGACTTGGCCGAGCGCGAGCAGCGCAACGGTCACAAGGCTTCGGTGATCTGGTTCACCGGCCTCTCGGGATCCGGGAAGAGCTCGATCGCCCGGGCTCTTGAACGCCGCCTGTGGGGCGCCGGTACGCAGACGATGCTGCTCGACGGCGACCAGGTCCGCCACGGGATCAACGGCGATCTCGGCTTCTCATCGGAGGACCGGACCGAGAACATCCGCCGGATCGGCGAGCTGTCCTCGCTCTTCTTCCGTCAGGGCTCGGTGGTCCTCTGCACCTTCGTCTCGCCGTTCCGCGCGGATCGTGAGCGTGCACGAGGCCTCGTCCCCGAAGGCCGCTTCGTCGAGGTGTTCGTCGATACGCCTCTGGAGGAGTGTGAGAAGCGGGACGTGAAGGGCCTCTACG
>CAZBHZ010000151.1:0-1172 GCA_964492085.1 uncultured Gemmatimonadaceae bacterium
GGTTTTGACACCGTCTGCTGTGGGATCGCTAGCCACTTACGATGCCGTTTTAAAAGTCTCGCCGGTCATAGGGCCCATGGCGCAGGGTCAGGGCAGTACGCAGGCCGCTGCTGCCCATCGATTGGCCGACTTATATCCCGTGGATAAGCCCGACGTGGGCGACCCCGCGCTCGATGGCTCGGGCGTGGTGATTGGTTTAATCAGCTTGCCGTTCAAGCAGGCGGACTTGGATTTGCTGGAGGCGGAGCCAACGCGGATCATTCCTGACGGAACGGCACTCACCGTTCGCACAGGTGGTGACGCAGTCTCCCACGGCAGTGGCACGTTGGATGCCATTGATAACACTGATGGCTCGCTTGATGCGCTGTATTTGCTGCAGTTGATTTACGATATGGCGCCAGGTGCACAAGTCGTAGCGGCGTCTCCCGGAGGGGCTGGCAGCACCCCCGGTGAAATGGCGACCGTTGTTAACGCTTTGGCCGCGGGTGACAGTGGCAGGGGGATTCCAGCCGCTGACATCATTATTGATGACCTGTTTTATCCCGGCCAGAACCCCTTTGAGGTCGACGAGGTGAGTGAGGCCATCACAGCCGCAAGAGAGGCCGGCGTGCTTTATTTGACGGCTGCGGGAGACAACGGGCAGGCTGGGTCTTCGCCCACCTCCACAGTGTATCTCTCGGATTTTGATGGGATTGAGGCGCCTGCGGAGGTGCTGGCCATTGATGATTTCCTCGAAGGCTATTACACGCAGTCTTTCGGCGGCGACGGCATACTGAATGTCACAGAGGATCTGGACAGTCTCTGTGTCTTTTGGAACGAGCGACCGTCTCCGGCTGCGCCAACAAGGTTTATTGCCTGGATCTATGATGGTAGCGACACTCTGGTCGATAGCCTCGGTGTGGCGGCCCCCGGTGGGTGTACGGCGAGCGCGGTGGCCGACGGCTATAAGGTTGTGTTTGACCATGGCCGGTCAGCTCTGTCCGATTACCGATTGATGGTCACAGGTGTCCGAAGTTCCATCCCCGCTGACTTAGAATATGCGGGCGCTATTTTTGATGAGGTCACTCCGGGCAGCATCCGCGGTCACGCTGCGGCTAAGGATGCGCTAACCCTAGCGGCCAGTGAACTCTGCGCTGATGGACTCTTGTCTGACTATGCTGGTTGTAGCGCTT
>CAZBHZ010000152.1:0-1133 GCA_964492085.1 uncultured Gemmatimonadaceae bacterium
TCCCGCGCATGATCGAGCGTGGCGCTTCCGTCTCGCTCACCCTGCCGGTCTATGCTGACGACGGCACGAGCGCGCAGACCGCGACGAGCGGCACCGTGTCGATCTACGATGGCTCGGCGGCGATCGTCGAAGACCAGGCCGTGACGGTCGGGCCGCCCGCGTCCTACACGCTGGCCGGCTCGGCGACGGCTGACCGCGGGCTATCCGAACGGCTGCTCGAGGTATGGACGCTCACGATCAGCGGCACGGTACACACGCTCACCCGGCCCGCGTATCTAGTACGCCGCACGCTTACTCCGACGCTGATCGACGCCGACCTCGTCGAATATCACTCGGATATTTTGTCGCTGCTCGACCCTGACGAAACGACGCTGGAGAAGCCGAGGACCGCGGCCTGGGAGTGGGTGCAGCGCAAGCTAATCCGCAACGGGCGCCGCCCGCAGCTCGTGATCGACTCCTGGCAGTTGCGCGACCTGCACGCCTATCGCACCCTCGAGCTGTTCTTTCGTGACGCCGCGGCTTCGGTCGGCGACGGTCGATACGTGGAGCTCGCCCGCGAATATGCCGAGCTTGCGGGCGCGGCCTGGTCCGAAATATCGTTCAGGTACGACGCCGACGAGGACGGCTATGTCGGCGACCAGCTCGACGAGACGGCACCGGGGCAGGGCGTCGTCTACCTATCAGCACCGAAGGCCGTATACTAATGGCCATCGCGCTGTCGACGTTGATTGAGAAGGTCGAGGCGCGGATCTCCGACCAGGTCGCCGGGGTGCGGATCCTCGACGTCGCCGGCCCGGTGGCACTGCAGGATCGGCCACAACAGCGACTGCACAAGGGGATCGCGGTGTACTGTGCCGCGACCACGGACCTAGCACACGCGCACGGAGACGCCGATCAGCGGGTGCGGGACGACCTGGTCGTGCAGCTCGTGTACCGGCTCCGACCCAAAGGGCCGCGCACCGACAGCCGCGCCGCGCTCGACGTCGAGAATAGCTTGATACAGGCGCTCACCGATCACGCGTGGGCGAAGGCGACGACCTGGGCAACGCCAGCCGATCAGCCGTTGATCACCTTTGCCGGCACGGCTCGATCGTGGCCCGTCGCCGAGTGGCAGGTCGCCGAGATCGGATTCG
>CAZBHZ010000153.1:0-1119 GCA_964492085.1 uncultured Gemmatimonadaceae bacterium
TCGTCAGCGTCGTCGCCAACGCGCTCGTCACCGTCAGGTCGCCCACCGTCATGTCCGACAACGCCAGCGTTCCCGCGCCCGTGATCGAGCCCCCATCCGTGAACGGTCCCACAGACACCGTCAGCGCCTGACCTGCTGCGATCGTGACCGATCCCGTGGCGTTGACGAAGCCCTGACCGAATCCGCTGAAGGTCAGGTCCGCCGAGCCCCCCGTGAGAGCGACGACGCCACTCTCCTGACCATTCGAGAACAATCCCACATCGGTCATCGTAAGAGAGCCACCGGCATCCACCGTGACCGTGCCGGCGTTGAACCAGGTCGCATCCACAACCGTGGATGTGGTCGGCGCAGAGATGTTCACCGACGCGCCATTGCGGTTGTCCAGGGTGTCCAGCTGAATCGGACGACCTCCTCCCGCGCCGGCTACGATCGAGAGCGAACCCGAGTTGATCAGGCTACCGCCACTGACCGACAGACCCGACGACACCGCCGCCTGACTGGTCAATTCAATGGCGCCGGAGTTGTCCAAGTCACCCGTGACGGCGAACGCTGTCGGGCCCGCCGCATCGACTGCAGTGGTCACCTTCAGCGTTGCGTTACCCGCCAACGAGGCACCCAGGGAGACGCTGTTCGTCGTACCACCCTCGACCTCAACCGTCGCACCGTCGAGCAGCGCCATGCTGTCCGCCACAACGTCGACCAGTGCGATGAGTCCGTGATCCGCCGCGAGCGTTCCCGCGACAGTCACGTCCGTGAGGCGGAGGGTTCCGAAGTCGATATCCCCCACGAGGAACGACACTCCCGGGACCGTCAGGTTCTCCAGATCAAGCGTTCCACCGCCGTTCAGGATGCCGGTCGTAGCCGTGAACGGTCCGTTCACGATACGCAACGTATCGGTCGGACCGACCGTGACGTTGCCGCTATCACTGTCGAACCCGCTCGCTGACGTGCCGAACGTCAGATCGGCCGAACCACCATTCAGCGTTAGCGTACCGGTGTTCAAGACGGATCCAAGCTCCGTCGCCGTCCACCGATCCTCGAAGGTGAGCGAGCCGGCATTCAGCCACTGAGCGCCCATGGTCGACGTTGTGAGGGCCGCCTGCACCGACATCGTGCCCG
>CAZBHZ010000154.1:0-1112 GCA_964492085.1 uncultured Gemmatimonadaceae bacterium
TAACGATTTGCAATTCTACTGCGCGGCCCATCTGCCAACCAACCACAAGCGCTACCTAACTTGCCCTGCGGATAACTCGCGTCTCTAGCAATTGCTTGTTAGGCTGTGCCTCACCGAGCCTACTGATACAACGGCCCGTCGAGATACTTGAAGCCGGTGTCGCAAGCAGTGGTAACTACGGTGCCCCCGGATCCGACCTCTTCGGCTAGCTCAAGAGCTGCCAGCACGTTGAGTCCGGTAGAGGTCCCGGCAAAGATCCCCTCTTCCGCGGCCAACCGCCGACACATGGCTCGAGCTTCCGTCTCCGGTAGAGCTCGGACGTCGGTCACGATCGCCCGATCGAAGAGAGGAGGCACGAATCCAGCCGCGGTCCCATCGATTCCGTGTGCGCCGGGCGGGCCGCCAGAAAGCACCGCCGACGTATCAGGTTCGAGTGCTACGATCCGCGCATCCGGCCAGGCTCGGCGCACCGTTGACCCTACCCCCATGATCATACCAGCCGTGCCGACCGCCCCACACACGGCATCGATCGGAGCGGATATCTGACCTAGGATCTCCTCACCCATTCGCTCATAGCCAACGGGCGCAGCTGGGTTTCGGAATTGATCCAGGTACAGGTATCGACCCGTCTCCACGAGTTGGTCCGCGCGCGCCATCATCCGCGGCCAAAGGTCGGGAGTCACCAGCCCATCAACGCTGGGCTCTACAAGCACCTGTGCGCCGAAAGCACGCATCGAGTCCAGCTTCTCCCGAGCATACGCGTCAGAAGAGATCACTGTGAAAGGATGGCCCTTTGCCGCGCACACAAACGCGACCGAAGATCCGGTGCTGCCGCCGGTGCACTCCAGGAAGGAGACCCCTGAACCCAATCGGCCACTGGCCTCGGCCGCTTCCACCATCGCAAGGGCCATCCGGTCCTTGTAGGAGCCCGTTGGATTGCCGCCCTCCAACTTGACCCATACGTCGGCAGACTTGTCGCCCGGTATTCGGCGAAGCCGCACGATCGGTGTTCCGCCTATCGTCTCGAGCACGATTCCCTCACACGGAACCATAGATGAACGCCCACATCGTTCACGGCACAGCCTAACGGCTCGGAATTCTGCTGCCGCAGC
>CAZBHZ010000155.1:0-1099 GCA_964492085.1 uncultured Gemmatimonadaceae bacterium
GCAGCGGATCGGCCGCGTGCTGCGTCCGAGCGAAGGTAAGCCGCGCCCGGTCGTGGTCGATCTCGTCGACGCATACGGCCCGGCGCGCGGCTATTGGCGTCGCCGTGCGAAGCTCTACAGGGAGCGCGGGTGGCAGTAACGATCGGTAGTCTATGCAGCGGGATCGGCGGGCTCGAGCTTGGGATCGAGCGCGCGGTGCCAGGTGCGCGTGTAGTTTGGCAGGTGGAGCGGGATCCGTTCTGCCGCCGTGTGTTGGTGAAACACTGGCCGGGAGCGTGTCGAGATGTCGATGACCTACAACGTGCGGAGAGACTGTGGGCTACCTGTCGAGGAGACACGTTTACCACCGGACGACTGGCACCGTGTGACGTCCTCTGCGCGGGGTTCCCTTGCCAGGACCTATCCGTGGCCGGCAAAGGTGCCGGGCTCGACGGCGCGCGCTCCGGGCTCTTCTGGGATGTCTTGCGAATCGTTCGCGCGATTCGACCTCGCGTCGTGGTCTTGGAGAACGTCGCAGCTCTGGTTACTCGGGGGCTCGACGTTGTACTCGGGGCGCTGGCCTCGTGCGGGTATGATGCGGTCTGGGATTGCATACCGGCAGCAGCCATCGGCGCCCCGCACCGCCGTGATCGGGTCTTCGTGGTCGCGTGGCGAGTATCCGACCCCAACGGCAAATCGTTACGGTTCAAGCCAGAACGGGCACGTGCGACCGACAAGCGCAACGCCGAGCTTGCACACGTGGGCGGCATTATGGCCGACAGCGACCCGCGGCGATGCGGATCGGAGCGGGTCGCGCGCTTATGTAGGCACGAGACCGAAGAGCGGCACGACGCTAACGGATGCGACCTGCCGCACTGGCCGCCCGCACCCGGAGACCTGCACGCATGGCGGGCCGTGCCGGTGGAGACTCAACCCGCGGTTTGTCGAGTGGCTTATGGGGTTCCCGCTGGGATGGACGCTGCTCGACTGCGAGCGCTAGGAAACGCCGTTGTGCCCCAGGTCGCCGAGGTTGTCGGCGCGGTCGTGCGGGAGTTGCTGTGAATCGCTGCGATCATTGCGTGCGACCCTACTGTGAGCAGGTCGCCGACTGTATCCTGCG
>CAZBHZ010000156.1:0-1092 GCA_964492085.1 uncultured Gemmatimonadaceae bacterium
CGCGTGAGTCGCCGACGTGCACGAGGTACAGGATGCCGCCTTCCAGCAGCGCGGCGGTCGCGGTGGTTCCCATGCCGGTGAGCCCCGGGTCGTCCATTGCGGCCTGCGCGATCGCCCGGTTGGCGCCTTCCAGTGCCTGCAGCATGGCCGTGGGCTCGGTGGCTGCCCCCACGTCGCGGAGCGCGTCCACCGCCATGGCCGCCGCCGTTCCCCCGCCCTGGTGGCCGCCCATGCCGTCGGCCACGGCGATCAGCGGCGGCGACAGCAGTTCGCGGTCCTGGTTGTCCGCGCGCACCCGGCCGGTGTGTGATGCCGAGGCCACCTCGATCAGCGCGAGGTCGGCGCGCCCACTCATTCCTCCCACCTCAGCACGGTCTCGCCGACGCGTATCTCGTCCCGCAGGTGCAGTTGCTGCTCGCCCGAGATGCGCCGGCCGTTCACGTAGGTGCCGTTGAGCGAGCCCAGGTCCTCGACGAACCAGAAGTGACCCTTGCGGAACACCCGGGCATGGCTGGTGGAGATGAACTGGTCGGTGATGGGGATGCGGCTGCTGCGCGACCGGCCGATGCTGGCGCCGCCCGCGACGTCGTAGGCGGTGCCCACCGGAAGCGTGTTGGAGCGGCTCACCACCAGGTGCGGCTCGGCGGCCGCAGCGGCGTGCACCACCTCGGGCCGCGCGGCCTCGCTCAGCGGCTGCTCGGGCTTCGCGCGCCGCAGGCCCCAGCGCGGCGCGGTGGCCGCGGCGCCCACCACCTCGGTCGGCGGCGCGGGGTGCGCCGGCGGGGCCGCCGGCGCGGGATCGGACTGCCGCGGCGGGGTCATCTCGATCTCAGATGACCGCAGGGCGCGCGTGGACGCCCGCACCACGAACGCGATGAACAGGTACAGGAGCAGCAGGAAGACGGCCTGCCCGATGATGAGCCCCGTCTCGGTCACGGCGCGCCCCGGCTTATCGTCGTTCGACCGCCACGTCGGCGCCGCCCAGGCTTACCCGGTCGCCGTCGCGGAGGCTGTGCCGGAGGACGCGGCGCCCGTTCACCTCGATGCCGTTGGTGGACCCGAGGTCCACCAGCACGTACTCCAGGCCCTCGT
>CAZBHZ010000157.1:0-1091 GCA_964492085.1 uncultured Gemmatimonadaceae bacterium
GGCATTGTCGTGGAGCCCGGTCCCCTCGGTGCCGAACTCGAAGGGGCAAGTCGTGCCGGTCACTTCGCGGGCGTTCTGACCGTCGTGCTCAAGTTGCTCATGGTGACCGCGCCAGACCTGGCGCTCTTCGGGGAGAAGGACTACCAGCAGCTCACCCTCATCCGGGCCATGGCCAGCGCGCTGGACCTGCCCATCGACATTGTTGGCGCGCCCACGGTGCGTGAGGACGATGGACTCGCCCTGAGCAGCCGCAATCGCTACCTGAGCGCCGATCAGCGAGCGCTGGCCGCGCGCATTCCGGCCGCGACCGCTGCGGGCGCGGAAGCCGCGAGGAGTGGTGCTGATGCGGTGGTATCCGCGGCCACCGGGATCCTCGATGTCGAGGGCATCGACATCGACTATGTCGCCGTACGCGATCCGAGTCTTGGTGCGGCGCCCACCGCAGGGCCCGCTCGGCTCCTCATTGCCGTGACGGTGGGGGATACGCGCCTGATCGACAACGTTCCGGTGACGCTGGGCGGCGCATCATGAGCACGCTGCGAGCACCGGCCCCGGGTTGGTCGGTCGAGGCGGACGCGGTCATCGTCGGATCCGGTGTCGCGGGACTCACATCGGCGCTCCACGTACGACGTACCGGACGTCGCGTCGTTCTCGTGACGAAGAGCAAGGTGGCCGAAGGCTCGACGCGCTGGGCACAGGGCGGCATTGCCGCCGCGCTTGCCGATGACGACTCACCGGACGAGCATTTGCACGACACCCTGGTTGCCGGGGCAGGACTGTGCGACGTCGCCGCTGTGCGTGCCCTCGTCACCGAGGGCCCGGATGCGGTGCGCGCACTGATCGCGTGGGGTGCGGCATTCGATCGTGACCCGAGTGGTGCCCTGAGCCTGACGCGCGAGGGTGGCCATCTGCGCGATCGCATCGCGCACGCCGGGGGAGACGCTACGGGTGCGGAGGTTTCGCGGGCTCTCGTGGCGGCCGTCGCTCAAGATCCCGGGATCGAACTCATCGAGGATGCGCTCGCCCTCGACCTGCTGATCGACGATTCCGGGGCGGCCCAGGGTGTCTCCCTGCACGTGATGGGGCAGGGC
>CAZBHZ010000158.1:0-1084 GCA_964492085.1 uncultured Gemmatimonadaceae bacterium
CGCACCCGCCGCCCCGAGCAGCCGAGCCGGCTCCCCGCTCGATTCACCCTGCCAACCGCCCTCCCGTCGCGCGCTTGTTCGCCAAATACCCCCGTCCTAGCTTGCCCCTCTCTCGCGCAGCGCGTTTGGATTTCCTATCCCTAGTGACCCTCGGGTTGGGGGGGCTGATGATCGCGGGAGGTGCTGCTGCTGCTCAGCTGTACCCTTTCGGAGCGACCCGGCATACATCGTGGCTCCTGGTCTTTGTCATACCCGTTCTGGCGTGGACGCTGGTCCTCACGATGTCCCGGGGGGCTTCCAGGGCTCGTGCCTTCGGTGCTCTTCTCGCCCCGATCGCCTTCTCCGCGGCGGGCTTGATGGGGTACCTCGGAATGAACAGGCTCCCTCCGGAGATCAGTGAGCGTGTTCTGCAGCTGGGCCATCTTGAGGCCATGGAAGAGGTGCTCGATCCCCAGGCTCCGCCGGGTGTGATCTTCATGAGCACCGAGACGTTCCAACTGCTCACCCCACTGTATGCAAAGGAGCGCAAATCGGCTCGGCGGTCCGGTGATGGCGTGCTTCTTCACTTCGTCTGGGGAAGCCGGGACGTCGTCGTGCTTCCGAGTCGGGACTTCACCGTCCTCCCTCAGCAGATCGGATATCCGAATCACCTCTTCACCGCAGTGCGAACAGTCTCGATGGAGTTCCCGTCAATCGGGCTGTCCGAGGCTGACACAATCCTCGTGCTTGCCGGAGGATGGCGGTCCCAGGGTATGGCGGATCTGGTCGAGATGGCCGGGGACACGGAGCACCTCGGGTCGGCGACCGGTGTACCCGGCCTGATCGCGGTGGAGCTGGATGTCGCGGCCTATTCGAAGGCTCTTCTGGCGGCCCGGCGTCCGGGGCAGCAGTAACGCGCCGATTCCAACGCAGCGGATGGTGATCGAACGATCGGGCGGGCTCGCTCGGCACGCCGACGAGAGATGCCGCGACCGGCGGTCAGGCCACGCAGCTGACGGCGTGCACGATCAACGTTGCAGGAGGCGCGGGATGGAGTCCTCGATAGCGATGGGGATGAGTACGTCGTCCACATAGGCCTGAAAAT
>CAZBHZ010000159.1:0-1077 GCA_964492085.1 uncultured Gemmatimonadaceae bacterium
ACGGGACCGGCATGCAGCGGATCATCTACACCTACACCGACGAGGCTCCGGCGCTCGCCACGCACTCCTTCCTTCCGATCCTCGAGCACTTCCTCGCCGCCGCGGACATCCGCATCGAGCTGCGCGACATCTCGCTCTCCGGGCGCATCCTCGCCGCGTTCTCCGACCGGCTGCCCGAGGAGCAGCGGGTCCCCGACGCGCTCGCCGAGCTCGGCGCGCTCGCCCTCACCCCCGACGCGAACATCATCAAGCTGCCCAACATCAGCGCCTCGATCCCACAGCTCAAGGCAGCCATCGCCGAGCTCCAGGAGAAGGGGTTCCCGGTTCCCGACCTGCCCGACGACCCGCGGACCGAAGAGGAGCGCGAGGTGCGCGCCAGGTACGACCGGGTGAAGGGCAGCGCCGTCAACCCGGTCCTGCGCCAAGGGAACTCCGACCGCCGCGCACCGGGATCGGTCAAGCGCTTCGCGCGTACGAACCCGCACTCGATGGGCGCATGGTCGCCGGACTCGCGCACCCACGTCGCGACGATGGGTATGGGCGACTTCCGCTCGACCGAACGTTCGGTGACCGTCGAGCGCGACGGCACCGCACGCATCGAGCTGGTCCGCGCTGACGGGACCACGGAGGTGCTGCGCGACGGGGTCGAGCTCCGAGCCGGCAGCGTCGTGGACGCATCGACGATGAGCCGTGCCGCGCTGCGGACGTTCCTCGACCGTGAGCTCGCCGACGCGCAGACGCAGGGCATCCTCTTCTCGCTGCACATGAAGGCGACGATGATGAAGGTCTCCGACCCCATCATCTTCGGCCATGCGGTGCGTGCGCTGCTCGGTGACTTGATGGACACGCACGCCGACGCACTCTCGCGGGCCGGCGCCGACCCCGACCAGGGCCTCGGCGCGATGCTCGCCGCCGTGGCGACCCTCCCCGACGGCGAGCGCGCCGACATCGAGCGCGCGATCGCGGACCGGATCGCTGCAGGTCCGGCGCTCGCCTACGTCGACAGCGACCGCGGCATCACGAACCTGCACGTGCCCAGCGACGTCATCATCGACGCGTCGATGCCGGCGATGATCC
>CAZBHZ010000160.1:0-1076 GCA_964492085.1 uncultured Gemmatimonadaceae bacterium
CAAGCGCCCAGCCACCCATTCTTCAATATGACCGAGGCCGACGCCGAGCGCATCATGTCTCGTAAGGGTTACGTGCCGTCGTCGCTCACCAAGGCGCCCGTGCTCGACGTCACCCCGCTCCGTCCCGTCCAGGAGTTCATCATCGAGTGCATAAAGCTCGTGATTGAGGCCGGGGTCCGCGGCATCGGCGTGTCCGGGACCTGCGGCCTCGGCAAGACGCTGATCGCCTGCATGATCATGCTCCGTTGTGCACGCGAGCTAATTGCACGCGGCGTGACCGATTTCAAGCTGATCTTTATCACCAACTCGGTCGGGCTGGTCGAGGCGGCGACCGCGCTGATGAAGACGAGCAAAGACGTCCTCCGTCCGCTGGCGCTCCACGGCAACGACCCGTTGGCCAAGACGCGAATCTATGATCCTGCGTACAATGTTATTGTCACGACCAAGAACAGTTGCTGCCTGCACCTAGCCGACTGGAAGAGTCGGATCGACTGTTTCATGATGAGCGTTCTCGACGAAGCCGACATGGGCGAGATGGCCTGGTCCGTCGTCCAGGAGATTATGAATGCCACAGCCGCCGCCGGCCACCCTGCCATCTACATGTCGGCGACGCTGAACCGCACCGTGCACGTCATGGTAAGCCACGAGCTCGCGGTCAAGTACGGGTGCGTGGTGCCCGCCATCCCGACGGTCGTCCTGGCGCGGACGGTGGTCGAGTCTATTGCTTACGCTATCGCCCGCACCCCGTCGCTCATTGTGTTTCACACGTGCGCCAAGCAGCTGGAGCAGACGGTCCGCGGCCTGGTCGAGCTCAACATCACGCACGAAGTCGTCACCGGCAAGACGCCCGAGAAGAAACGTGCCGACATCGACCAGCGTCTAGCGGCCGTGAGCACAGGGAATGCCAAAGGCCCTCTGGTCGTGCTGGCCATGCACGTGTGGCGCCGCGGGCGCGACCTGCGGCTGCTGGGCGCCATGTTTGTCCAGGCCGTGACCCGCTCCGACATGATACAAGGCGCATCGCGGGCGACGCGCGCGTACGACGGACGAATCCGCGACTATGCCGACGTCTACAT
>CAZBHZ010000161.1:0-1052 GCA_964492085.1 uncultured Gemmatimonadaceae bacterium
CCACCTTCGCGAGCTCGATCACCTCTTCGGTTTCCGAGAATGTGCCGGGCGTGTAAAAGAGACCGGTGGAGAGTCCGAAGGCGCCCTCCTCCATCCCCTTCCGGACGAGTGCCTTCATCCGCTCCAGCTCTTCGGGTGTCGGTGCTCGCGCGTCGAGGCCCATGACTTCGCGCCGAATCGCATTGTGACCGACGAACGTCAGCGCGTTCACGCCGATGCCCTGGGTGCGCCAGTTTCGAAGTCTCTCGTCGACCTCGAACGGGCCGCCTCCGTCGAGGCCGAGCACGACTGTCGTGATGCCCTGGGTCAGAAAGTGCGTTCCATCTCTTCCCCAGGACTCGTCCATCTCTGCGTGGGAGTGCGCGTCGATGAAGCCCGGGGTGACGGCGAGACCGGTCGCGTCGATTGTCTCGATTGCGGAACTGGCGGCGAGGTCGCCGATCTCCGCGATGACACCCCCGGAGATACCGACGTCGGCGACGAATGGGTCGCCGCCCGAGCCGTCATGGATCGTGCCTCCTACGATGACGACGTCGAAGTCCGGGGTGTCGCATCCCAGCAACGACAGAACGGGGAGAAGAGCCAGCAGGCGCAGCCACAAGGGACGTCGGAGTTCGACCGTATCGATCTTCATGAGTCCCCTCCCGATGGGACGATCGGCAGGACGACCAGCGATGCCCCTTCTGCGTCCATCCAGACGGTGTTCGTCGCGACACGAGCGTACGTCGCCAGGCCCTCGGGCTCGCCCGTGTTGAAGTTGAGGTCGAAGTGCGGGTAGTTGCTGCTCGAGATGTCGAGCCGGATGCGGTGACCGGCCTTGAACACGTTACTGGTCGGAAACGCTTCGATGGTGACCTCGTACCGTCGACCTGGCGCCATCATGGTTGGAGCTTCCCACGAGTCGCGGTACCGGCAGCGAATGATCCCATCCGTGAGGTTCATCGCGAAACCTTCGGGATAGTCCTCATTGGGGGGATAGACGTCGATCAGCTTCGCGGTGAAATCCGTGTCGGGGCAGTCGGACGAGACCCACAGAGTGACCACGAGAGGAC
>CAZBHZ010000162.1:0-1052 GCA_964492085.1 uncultured Gemmatimonadaceae bacterium
CCACCTTCGCGAGCTCGATCACCTCTTCGGTTTCCGAGAATGTGCCGGGCGTGTAGAAGAGACCGGTGGACAGTCCGAAGGCGCCCTCCTCCATTCCCCGTCGCACCAGGGCTTTCATCCGGTCGAGCTCTTCGGGCGTCGGTGCCCGGGCGTCCAGGCCCATGACTTCGCGACGGACGGCATTGTGACCGACGAAGGTCATCGCATTGACGCCGATCCCGTTGGCGCCCCAACCCTGAAGTCGATCCTCGACTTCGAACGGGCCGCCGCCGTCGAGACCGAGAACGACGGTCGTGATCCCCTGCGTCAGGAAGTGCTTACCGTCCCGACCCCAGGACTCGTCCATCTCGGCGTGGGAGTGTGCGTCGATGAAGCCCGGGGTCACGACGAAGTCGGTCGCGTCGATCGTCTCGAGCGCAGTCCTCGCGGCGAGGTCGCCGATCTCGCCGATGACGCCCCCGGAGATACCGACATCCGCGACGAACGGCGCGCCACCTGAGCCGTCGAAGATCGTACCGCCCGCGATGATGACGTCGAAGTCCGGGGAAGAGCATCCCGCGAATGACACGAGGGCGGCGAAGGTCAGACCACGCAGCCACCCGCGGCGGAGGTCCACGACTGGATCGATCTTCATGAGTCGCTCCCGGAGGGGACGATCGGGAGGATGGCGTGGGACGGCCCCATGGCGTCCATCCAGACGGTATTGGTCGCGACACGGGCGTGGGTCGCCAGCCCCTCGGGCTCACCCGTGTTGAAGTTGAGGTCGAAGTGCGGGTAGTTGCTGCTCGATACGTCCAGCCGGATTCGGTGGCCAGCCTTGAACACGTTGCTGGTGGGGAACGCCTCGATCGTGACCTCGTACCGCCGGCCCGGCTCCATCATGCTCGGTGTCTCCCACGAGTCGCGGTAGCGGCACCGGATGATCCCGTCGGTGAGATTCATGGCGAACCCGTCCGGATAGTCCTCGTTCGGAGGATAGACGTCGATCAGCTTCGCCGTGAAATCCGTGTCGGGGCAGTCGGACGAGACCCACAGAGTGACCACGAGAGGAC
>CAZBHZ010000163.1:0-1049 GCA_964492085.1 uncultured Gemmatimonadaceae bacterium
ACGAATTTCGACATCGAGATGATGCTGGAAATCGGCACCTGTCCCGGGATCGAGAACTACTCGCTCTACACGAGCGGCCGCAGGGTGGGGGAGCGCCCGGCGTGCCTCATCGACTACTTCCCGGCCGACTTCCTGACCGTGATGGACGAGTCACACGTGTCGATCCCGCAGATCAACGGGATGTACAAGGGGGATCGGTCACGGAAGGAAGTCCTGATCGAGCATGGATTCCGTCTTCCGTCCGCTCTCGACAATCGCCCCCTCAAGTTCGAGGAGTGGAGGAGCGTCGTTCCGCAGGCCGTCTTCGTCTCGGCCACCCCCGGTGATTGGGAGCTGGAACGCACGGGTGGTGCCGTCGTCGAGCAGATCATCCGTCCCACCGGTCTCGTCGATCCGGAGATCTCGGTGCGACCCGTGAAGGGACAGGTCGATGATCTGCTTGCCGAGATCCGCGAGCGTGAGCGGCGCGGAGAGCGCGTCCTCGTTACGACGCTGACCAAGCGGATGGCCGAAGACCTGTCGGAATACCTGCAGTCGGTGGGGGTGCGGGTGCGGTACATGCACTCGGAGGTCGACACGATCGAGCGGATGGCGATCCTGAGGACGCTCCGACTCGGGAAGATCGATGTGCTCGTGGGGATCAACCTGCTCCGCGAGGGACTCGATCTGCCGGAGGTGTCTCTGGTCGCGATCCTGGACGCGGACAAGGAAGGCTTCCTGCGGAACGCTCGGTCGCTGATCCAGACGGTGGGGCGGGCGGCTCGGAATGCCGAGGGGAGGGCGATCATGTACGCCGATCGGGTGACGAGGTCGATGAAGGAGTGCATCGACGAGACCAATCGTCGTCGCGCCGCGCAGATCGCGCACAACGAAGAGCACGGGATCACGCCCGAGACGATCCAGAAGTCGATCGAGGAGATCGAGTTTGCGACACGGGTGGCGGATGCCCGAGCGGCGCCGGCTGCCACCGTCGCCGAACCGTCGGGCTCATATCAGGACGAGGTCAACCGCGAGGAATACGTGAAGATCCTCGAACAGGAGATGGCGGA
>CAZBHZ010000164.1:0-1036 GCA_964492085.1 uncultured Gemmatimonadaceae bacterium
TAGACCCAGGAGACGATATGAGCGAAGAGACACCCGCCGCAGAGCCGGCACCCGCACCCGAAGCGCCCGCCGCCGAGAGTGGCGCGAACGAGCGAATCCGCACGCTGATCGCGGAACGGAAGGAGCTCGCACAGCAACTTGAGGAGGCGCGGGCGCTGTCGACACAGCACGAGACCGCGCTAACCGAGCTGCGGAGCCGGTATGATGCCGAGGCGACGAGCTGGACCCAGGAGCGGGCGTTTCTCGGCGCCGGTATCACCGACACCGATACCCAAGAGGTCATCCTGGCGAGACACGGCAAGCTCGGCGAAGACGCGCCGAGCCTGGCCGCGTGGCTTGCCGACGGTGCCAGCCAGGATCCGATCGTTTCGCGACTACTGCAGCCGAGCGCGACCGATGCGCGCCGACTCCCGGCCAGCGATGCGGGCGCACGCCCGACACCGACACCTGCGACGACTGGCACGCGCGAAGACTACCTGCGACAGCTCGAGGCGGTGCAGCGCCTGCCGAAAGGTGCACAGCGTGCCGAGGCGATGGCGTCGCTCCGTGCTCACCCGTGGTTAACGGGCGGGTGAGACTCGCCCGCGTGCTCGTCGCGTTCCTGGTCGGCCTGGTCTTCGGCTCGGTCGTTGCGACGCTCACGAGTTACGCGATCCTTGTAACGCCCGAAGGCGTCGAGCGCGTGCAGTCGCTCTACACCTGCGACTAGGCGCGGAACTTGACCCAACTCGGCGTGGTCTTCTTCCGAGCGCGCGGATAGACCGAGTCGCGGCGCTTGAACACCACGCCCTCCCACTGGTTCCGCTGCACGTCGCGCCATGACACCCAGGCCGGGATCGTCTGGATGCCGAGCGCCTGCAGAGCGGCCCAGCGCTCGTCGAGCGTGCCGGGGTGGTCGACCAGGTCGAACGCGTAGAAGACGCCGCGCAGATACTCGCCGTCGATGCGCTCGGCGATGCCGTGCAGCTCTGCCGGCGCGTCGAGCCGTTGCCCGTTGCGCGTGCGGAGCTCGGCGCCGTTCCATAGGGCGCGGCAG
>CAZBHZ010000165.1:0-1020 GCA_964492085.1 uncultured Gemmatimonadaceae bacterium
CGCAGGGTGGGTCAGATGATGGGCATCTGGTTCGTGGGCGCGGCCCTCGGGAACCTCTTCGCCGGCCTGGTTGCCGGACAGCTCGAGAACATGCCGCCGGCCGATCTGTTCCGGACCGTCGCGATGATCATCGGGGGCGTCGGGATCATCGCGCTGCTGGCCAGCCAGCAGGTCAAGAAGATGATGGGGGGACGCGAGTAGGGTCGCGCGCAGGCAGCGTCGGGTCGAAGGTCAGCCCGACGCTGCCTTCTTGCGTCGCGGCTTCCTCGAGCCTGCCTTCGAGGCCGGCGTGGACTCCGTAGCGTTCGCGCCCTCGTCTTCTTCGATCGACGCCTTCAGCGCGGCCATGAGGTCGATGATCTTCGTCTTCGACTCCTCGACCGGCGCGGCCGTGATCTCCTGACCATCGACCTTCTGCTGAATGAGCTCGAGGGTTCGTTCACGCACCTCGTCGTGGAACTTGCCGGGATCGAAGCTGTCCGAGGCCGCCTGGTCGATCAGCTGGACCGCCAGGCCGAGCTCGGCCTCGCTGACCTCGCCCTCCTCGACCGGGACCTCGCCGAAGGACCGGATCTCATCCTGGTACCAGAGCTGCTCCATGAGCAGCCCCTCCTCGTGGGGCCGGATCATCACGATGTACTGCTTGCCCCGGGTCGCGTGCTTGGCGATCGCGACGCGCTCGGTCTCACGTAGCGCGGCACCGAGCAATCGATAGGCGCGCGCTCCGCCTTTGTCCGGACCCAGGTAATACGCCTTGTTGAACAGAAGCCGATCGACCGTGTCCGCGGGAACGAAGCTGACGATCTCGATCTCGTCGGACTTGGGCGCCTCGACGACCTCGAGCTCCTCCTTGGTGAAGAGCACATACTGGTCCTTCGAGAACTCGTATCCCTTCACGATCTCTTCGCGCGGGACCACGGTGCCGTCCGCAGGGTCGATGTACTGCTGACGCACCCGGACACCCTGCTCCTTCCAGATCATGTTGAAGGAGACCTTCCGCGACGACTCCCCGGTGGAATA
>CAZBHZ010000166.1:0-1017 GCA_964492085.1 uncultured Gemmatimonadaceae bacterium
AGATCGCCCGGCTCGCCCCGGACGCGAACGACCACGCCCTGGTCACGCGACTCCGTGACGGAAGCCAGGCCGTGATCGGGAAGCGATGGCTCGTGGGGCGCCTGCAGGAACTCCTCGATGCGGCCCCCGCGGGTCCGAACGAGGCCAACGTCCTTCTCTGTACCGGCGACTTCGGCGCACTCCGCGGCGACGGCCTCTTCCTCGATGCCCAGCATCTCGTCGATCACGGCGTCGACGCCCTGTGCCACTCGGCGACCTCGGTCGGACTCGTCGTCCCTCTGGCCCGGCAGGTCGCCGAGCACCATTACGAGGGCCCCTCGGGTCAGGAGCTCCGAGCCGCGGTTGCCTCGCCGTATCGCGACGACGACTTCGAGGGCGTCGGACGCTCACTGTCCGAGTGTGACGTCATCGTCATGCACTGCATGGGCTACACATCGGCTCAACGCGAGCGGGTCGCGGCCTCCTCCGGGCGGCCGGTACTTCTGGCACGACGGCTCGTGAGTGCCGCCCTCGGTCAGCTTCTCTAGTGAACGACCCGATCGCCTCCGACGCCGGGGAAACGACTCGCGCGCACCCGCGGCTCGCGGAACCCACGACTTTCCTGCTCGGCGCCCTCATGGCCGTCCTCGGCGCGATCATCGGCATCCAGTTGATCACTCGTGTCGGCGTGACGCCCAACAGCTCCGTGATCGGGGCGATCGTGGCCCTGACCCTCGCGCGGATCCCCATCGCGCTGTTTCGCGGCCTGGGTGATCTGCACCGGCAAAACCTGCTCCAGACGGTCATCTCGGGGGCAACCTTCGGCGGCGCCAACGCCCTGCTCCTGCCGATCGGCATTCCGTGGCTCATGGGCCGCACGGACCTGATCGCGCCGATGTTCCTGGGGGCATGTCTGGCCCTCGTGATCGACGCCACGATCCTCTACCGTTCGTTTGACTCGACGACCTTTCCGGCCAGCGGGCTGTGGCCGTCCGGCGTGGCCACCGCCGAGGTGCTCATCTCCGGGGACGAGGGAGG
>CAZBHZ010000167.1:0-1016 GCA_964492085.1 uncultured Gemmatimonadaceae bacterium
GTATCCCCGAGAGACCTTGTTGCCGCGGCGCTGCCCGATCCGCTCACCCTCGGCGACAAAATGACGGGCAAGACTTGTGCTGGGACGCACGTCACTGGAATCAAGGACGGGCAACCCAAAGCCGTCTACCTCTACCACGTCACCGACAACGAGTGGTCCATGCGCGAGTACGGCACTCAGGCGGTCACCTGGCAAACGGCCATGAACCCCGTGGTCGCACTCGAACTCCAGGCAATCGGAGCCTGGCAGGGCAGCGGCGTTCTCGGGCCGGAAGCCTTCGATGCCGCGCCCTACGTCGAGTTACTCCGTAGCGGCTACGACCAGCAGATCGGCGGTCTCGACTAGGTCAACTTCTCGAAGCCGGCTTCGAGAATCGTCAAAGCCTCCTCGATGAGCGCCTTCGGCGTAGCCAACGACGGCAGGAATCGGAAGACATTCCCGTATGTACCGGCCGTGAGGGTGAGGACGCCGTGCTGGTGGCAGTACTTGTTGAGTTCAGCCGCAAGTGAGGCGTTCGCATTGCGAGTGCCGGGTTCCACGAGTTCGATCGCCAGCATTGCACCGCGGCCGCGAACATCGCCGATCTGCGGGAAGTTCTCGGCCATCGCTTGGAGCCGCGGAACCATGAGGGCCTCGATGTCGCGTGCGAGGCTGCATGCATTGTTCTCTTCCATCCACCGGATGGCACCTAGCGCACCGGCGCAGGCAACCGGGTTGCCTCCGTAGGTGCCGCCAAGGCCTCCGGCATGAACGGCATCCATCAGATCGGCTCGTCCGGTGACCGCCGCCAGTGGCATGCCACCGGCGATGCCTTTTGCTGTGGTGATCATGTCCGGCACCACGCCCTCGTGATCCATCGCAAACCAGTCGCCGGTCCGGCAAAAGCCGGACTGGATCTCGTCGGCGATGAACACGATGCCGTTGGCCGACGCGAATTCGGCGATCGAGGAGATGAATCCCGGGGCCGGCACGATGAAGCCGCCCTCGCCTTGGATCGGCTCGACCACGATCGCGGC
>CAZBHZ010000168.1:0-1002 GCA_964492085.1 uncultured Gemmatimonadaceae bacterium
AGTCCTGGCAGCCGCCGTCCTTCTCGTCGCCTACACGTACTTCGGATACCCGCTCCTGCTTCGCCTCGTCGGATCGACCTCGCCTAAGTCCATCCCGACGCCGACGGACACCGAGGACTGGCCACACATCTCCTTTTCCGTACCGGCCTATAACGAAGAGGCCCAGATCGACGAGCTCATCAAGAGCCTGCTCGCACTCGATTATCCGCGGGACAGGGTGGAGATCCTGGTCGTATCCGATGCGTCGGACGATCGAACCGATGAGATCGTCCGCGGCTACGCCGATCAGGGAGTCCGACTCCTCCGCATGCCGGAGCGTGGAGGTAAGAACAAGGCCGAGAACGCAGCCGCCCACGAACTCTCGAGCGACATCATCGTCAATACGGACGCATCCATCCGCATCGCGCCGGACGCACTCAAGCCCCTGATCGCTGTATTCGCGGACCCGACGATCGGGTGCGCATCGGGTCGCGACGTCTCGGTTGGCTCGGACGAGGATATGGCCAACGCAGGCGAGTCGGGATACGTCGGCTACGAGATGAAGATCCGCGACATGGAGACGAAGGTGTCCGGAATCGTGGGCGCGTCCGGTTGCTTCTATGCGATCCGGAGTCACCTGCACCGCCTGCCCCTGCCCGAGCAGTATTCCCGGGACTTCTCTGCCGCGCTTCACGCCAAGGAGCACGGGTATCGGCCGGTGTCCGTGACGGACGCCGTGTGCTATGTGCCCCGTACGACGTCGCTGCGGAAGGAGTACCGCCGGAAGGTGCGGACCATCACTCGAGGCATGCAGACGCTCTGGCACAAGCGCCATCTGATGAATCCGATCAGGCACGGATGGTTCGCCTGGATGCTGTTCAGCCACAAAGTGTGCCGATGGGCGCTACCGTGGGCAGCGGCCGCAGCCGGCCTGGCTCTGGTCGCCCTGGCCATGGACGGTGCGCTGTGGGCCCAAGCGGTGGTTGCTGGGGGCATCATCCTCCTCATCCTCGCGTGGATCGG